>DATKFW010000059.1:0-184582 GCA_035511075.1 Vulcanimicrobiaceae bacterium | reverse complement strand
CGACTGCTTTGCCTTTTGGCGCAAGCCTGTCAGCGTCTTTGGCTTGATGCGTTTCACGGTGTTTACGACAGTTCACTTGTGTTGGACCTATCCTCCTGCCTAACCCTCTGACCGGCCTTAACGCTGGCAGTCATGGAGACTTCCTTACGGCTGTCTCCTCGCCCTTTCGGGCGGAGAAGTGTTGTCACGGCAGCTTCCGACACAACCGTTACCAGTTGCGCCGGTGCCGTTAGGCTCCTGCGAACGGAACCGCAGGTTCGGCTTATGTTATTATCCATATCGAACGATTACTTGACCGACTTTCACGTCGCACAGGAGCCAAAATGCGCGTTGGTCGCGGCAGGGAAAATTGAGGCGGCGTTTGCCGTCCTCGTAATCACGCGGTCGCATGGGCGGATTTTCCTTTCTCAGCGACTCCGGGCAGGAGCATTTCCTTGACCGAATCAAGCTGCTCGTAAAAGAGGCGCTGCCAATTGAGAAGGCGTTGCCGGTCCATGATGGTGAAGTCCGAGCCTTTCACCGCAACGGTGGGAGTGACCTTGAACCGCTGCAAGTCCTCCACGAGCCATTTGTACATTTGCGAGACGAGGATTTCCTTCGCGCCAAGTTCGTTCAACAGTTTCTGACGAACTTTGGATTTGTCGAACAGGTCAAAGCCTTCGCCATGAGCTTCATTGCGGACGACCAGGAAGCTCGCTTTGTCCGCCACGCCGCTCGCCAGGCGCTGGATTTGGTGAATGCTGTCGAGTTCGTGATTAACCGGGCAGGCGATGGTCAGCCTCGCGCCCATAGATTCGAGCACGGCGGCCAGATCGGTGTCCTCAAAATACTTGAGGAAAATGCGGGTGGACGCCGCCCGGCAATCCACCACGACAACATCGGTATCCTTGAGGGCCTCGACCATTCGGTCAATCTCCACCAGACTGTTGGGATTGATAAAGCCCGCTTCCGGGTGGAAGCGTTTCAGGGTGGAGTTTTCGTCATCGCTGTCGAACGCCGCGTGGGCAATTTCGTTGTCTTTGAGGTACTGGATGAAATGGACGGCGAAAAAGCTTTTGCCCACGCCGCCTTTGCCATTGAGAATTAGAATCAATCGTTTTTTCATAATGTTTATTCGTCGGTGAATTCCACCTCGGCGATTTGCGGCCCGTCCACACTTGGGTTCCGGGCGGGTCGAGGCGAAAGGGTTTGAGCCGGTTGACGGCTAGGCATGGCCTGCGTCTGCGCCGCCTTGGCCCGCCGTCTGGCTGGTCGCTCCTGCAAGATGTCACGGCAGAAATGGCGGACGGTGGTGTCGGTGACTTGAAGGCTGTGCCGCTCCCGCAAAATGGCGACGATGGTGTCGTACGAGGCGCGGTTGCGCCGGAGTTCGCGAATGAACTCAGCGTGCGGATGAAGTCCGGCGTGGGGCTTGGGCCGCTTCGGGCTGAAACGCGCGATCAATTCCGCCGCTGACTCGTTTGGAATGTTCATTCGGAACTTGTTTTCGAACTGATTTGGAAAATCGCTTCGGAAAACGGTTTCCATCCGCCCCCTTGCTCCAGCAAGGAGACAAGCGTCCCATAACCAATTCACATTATAGGTAGCATTGCCAACCAGATTTTTTGCGCACACCTGGGAGCAAAATCTTGCCCGCTCGATGATAGTTTTGAGACATGCTGGCTACGAAGGCCCAATACAGTTTGTCGAATGCGGAGGAATACTTTAAGGAGCATTTGCAGGTTGGCGACTATTACATGGAAGGTCGTCGGGTAATGGGGCAATGGATTGGACAGGGCGCGGAATCATTGGGGCTTTCAGGAGTGACGCATACGGATGAGTTCCTGAAACTGTGCCGGAACCTTCATCCAACCACAGGCGAACGATTGACCCAGCGGCATAATGGAACACGGATGGAAGCGGGGAAGGACGGCAATCTTCATGAGGTTGCCAATCGCCGGGTGTTCTTCGATTTCACATTTTCGCCGCCCAAATCAGTGTCCATTGCGGCGTTGGTGGGAGATGACCGGCGGATTTTGGAAGCGCATGATGAGGCCGTGCAAGTGGCATTGCGGCAACTGGAAATGCACGCGGCCACACGGGTTCGGAAACAGGGAGAATCGTCATATCGTTTGTCCGGCAACCTGGTGGGAGCAGTTTTCCGGCATGATACGTCCAGAGCGTTAGACCCGCATTTGCACACCCATTGCATCCTGTTCAATGCCACGAGGGATTCAGTCGAGAACCGTTGGAAGGCGTTGGAAACGTGCGAAATGCTGATGGCCAAAAAATTCGCGGTTCAGGTCTATTACCATGAACTGACCAAGGCGCTGGTTCGTTTTGGTTACGGCATTGAGAATAATCCGCGAGGGGATTTTGAGATTCGGGGCGTCTCTCAGGAATTGATTGGGCGATTTTCCAAGCGGCATCAGGAGATTGACCGGAAAACGCGGGAGTTGCTGGCCAAAGAACCGGAGAAGGCCGGTCGGAACATCAACGCCATTCGGGACCATATCGCCCACAAGGAACGGGCGCGAAAAATCAAGGATGTGGGAATTGCCCGGCTGCAATCGTTGTGGAATGGACAGCTTTCATCCGACGAACGCATTCAGTTGACCCGGCTTGATCGAAACGCGCCGTTGCAACCTGACGTCCCGAAAATGACCGCCGCTGAAGCCGTGACTTGGGCGGAAGATCATTTGTTTGACCGCCGCTCGGTTGTCCGGGAACAGGAACTTTGGCGTCATGCGCTCGAACATGCTCGCGGGCGGGAAGTGTCATTGGCTGACATTCAGGCCGTCACAAAAGATCGTGGCTACGTGCGGGACGAGGCTTCCCCTGGCAGAGTGACAACGCGGGAGGTCTTGGGCCGGGAATGGGAAATTGTCTGTTTGGCGCGAGAGGGCATCCGCAGTTACAGGCCGCTTTGCGCTCGTCCGCCCGTGGTCAATCCCGCCCTGGACAAGGAACAGCGTCAAGCCGTCAATCATATCCTGACCTCGCGGGATTTTGTCACCCTGTTTCGCGGCGGGGCTGGCACGGGCAAAAGCTACACGCTCCGGCAGGTTGATTTGGCGCTCAGACGAAGCGGCTGCGCGGTGCAAGTCCTCGCTCCACAACGCCTGCAAGTGATGGATTTGGAGCGGGACGGGTTCGATGGCGCACAGACACTCAGCGCATTTCTGGCTCGCGGTTCACTGCTTCGCGGCGCGGTCGTTCTGGTGGACGAGGCCGGACAGATCGGCGGCAGGCAAATGCTGGAACTGCTCCGGCTGGTCAAAGAAAACGAGGGCCGGGTGATTCTCTCCGGCGACACTCACCAGCATGGGGCCGTGGAAGCCACCGACGCACTCCGAGCCATCGAAAAATACTCCGGGTTGGAATATGCCGAATTGACCAGCATTCGCCGCCAGAATCCCAACGAAGCGAAAACTCAGGCGGAACGGAAGTGGCTGGAGCAATACCGGCTGGCGGTCGGTGAAGCGCAGGCCGGGAAGCTGGCTCAATCCTTTGACCGGCTGGACAAGCAGGACGCCATTGTCGCCTGCACCCTTGCTAACCAACAGCAAAAGCTCACAGAGCGTTTTCTGGAACTGGTGAAGGCGAATCATTCCACCGTGGTCGTCTCGCAAAGCTGGTTGGAGATTCACAAGGTCAATGAGCGGGTGCGGGATGGATTGAAAGCTCAAGGACTGGTCGGTCAGGAGGAAATCACCGTGACCGCGCTGGAACGGCTGGATTTGACGGATGCCCAAAAACGGGATGCGCGATCTTACGCTCCTGATTCCGTTCTGGTGTTCAACCGGCCCGTCAGCGGCTACAAGCCCGGCGATAGCGGCCGCTTGCTCGCCATCACTAACAAACATCTATTGATTGAGGCCAACCAGCGCATTCGCCCGGTTCCCTTCAAAGACCTCGACCGGCTCATGGTTTGCCAGCCCAAGGAATTGCTCTTGGCCAGCGGCGACCGGCTGCAATTGAAATCCAATGGGAACACCACAGACGGGAGCAAGGTGGTCAATGGTGAACTGGTCACGGTCAAACAGGTTCACCCGGATGGACGCATCGCCCTAGTGGACGGTCGGACCCTAGACAAGTCCTACCGCCAGTTCGTGCGCGGCTATGCGGTCACTTCCTACGCCGCCCAAGGCAAGACGGTGGATTACGTTCTGTTCTCTGATTCCTCCGTGCAGGCCGCAACCAACGATCAGCAATGGTATGTGACGATTTCACGGGGCCGGAAAGGAATCCAGATTTTCACTGCCGACAAAATCCAGCTTCGCCAAAATGTCATCCGTTCCGGGAGCCGTGAACTGGCCTTGGACATCGCCAAAGAATCCGTGGTCCATGCGCTGGCAAAAGCTTGGGGCCGCGACATTGGATACGTCCTCAGCGTCCAGCACTCGCAACGTCAAACCGCGCAGCGCCGGGCTGAATTGTTTGGGCAGGCAGAAGCCGCGAAGGTGCCCGAGGCGGCGCAGCAAACCGAAACGCCGAAACAATCGGAGCCGGTGCGGCAATCGCCAGCGATTCGGCCAGCGCGTAGAATCACTCAAAGTCAAAAATACAAACATAGATATGGAGGAGGCATCGGAGTATGAGCGATTTAAGAATGAGAGAATTCAAGGAACGCCCGGAGTGTTATCACCTGAGCCGCGAAGTGATGGGCAGCCATGTTCCGTTGGACAATATACGGCTGGAACTGACTCCCACCCGTTTTTATCTGCTCCCCTATCACCATTTGGAACTCGCCGAGTTCGTGTCCACCCACGATAACGACACAATTGCGCTTTCATTCGTCAATCATAAGGTGCGGATTATGGGGCGGAATCTGCGAAACCTGGCGGTGGCCTTTCAGGAACGCTCCGCAGTGACGTGCCTTTGAAAAACGGGGCGAGGTTCTTGATCCGGATTTCTCGTTGTTGGATGGTGCCATCGGCCAGGGTGTGTTTGATGCTTTCCAGCCAACGGTTCGCAACTGCCTCAAAGCCGAGTTTGGCATCATCGGTCAGCGATAAACAGCCGATCTGTTCCTTGGTCTCCTTTAACCGACGGTCTGCTAGTTTTCGATCTTTGGTCTTAAGTGAGCGACGAAATTGCTTGCCGCCTTTTTTAATCAAAGCATAATATCCGCCAGATGATTCGAGGCGATACAAGTTCTCTGCGACTTTGTGAAAGACCGGCTGCTGCACAGCCGGTTTGGGTTCGTTTTCCAGCACCGTTTTCATGTGGAAAATATACCACAAATCCGTCGGGTTACAAGTGCGGGTTACAAGTCGGATTTTTAAGTTTTGCAGGAGTTGATTTTAGCCTTGTAAACATTGGTGTTTTGCGCGCTTAGCTCAGTGGTAGAGCATTACCTTCACACGGTAGGGGTCGCAGGTTCAAACCCTGCAGCGCGCACCATCCTGATGAACTTCATTAACGTGCAGACATCCGAGAAACCGGCCCCACGATGCAAATTCCCATCGCCTTTTCACTGTGAAGTTTGCTGGATAGATTTAAGGCACGAATCCAAAAAAAGGCTGGGGAGCGGGGGATCGGAAGCAAGGTGTGTCATTTCACTGCTCGCGCCATACATTCGTGTCGTTTGCGCGAATGACGCCTGACGACGAGAACTGAACTACGCCGAAGGAAAAGAGGCGCGTTCACGAACGCGCACTCCCGACGTGGACCGCCAATTACCCACTGGGCGCTCGAACTCGCGTATCCTCACCAGCCTGTTCAGAGTCTGCCCAGGACAATCAGGATAACCAAAATAATCAAAACCAACCCCAATCCGCCGCTCGGATAATAGCCCCAACTCCGGCTGTGCGGCCAAGTTGGTAGTGCGCCGAGCAACATCAGAATGAGCAGTATAATTAAAACAGTTCCTAACATAGTGATGGAATCTACACCGTAAATGCGATCCGACGCTATAGGGTGTTCACCGAAGAAACGATGGGAATCAGTCAAGGCACCAAGGTGCAACGATAGGTCTGGCCAGGCGGGGGCGGGGCGGGCAGGCTTTCATAAAAGATCAACGTCCCGTCGCCATAGATCAAGTCCTGCAAAGGGCCGGTCACCCAGTCCACAAGATTAGTGCTCGAATCCAGAGTGAATTGCTGGTCCACGACGCCTGCCACTGAAAAGACATTGTAACCTCCCGATTGTCCGAAGCTGATAAAGTTCACTGGAGTCAGCACGGGCAAAACCTGGCTTCGCAGAATACTGCCTTCAATGCCGACCACCACCAATTGGCCATTTTGCGTGGCGGCGCCTTCGAGTGACTTGGTCGTGATGGTGCCGATATTGGTCCAGTTTACAAAATTTGTGCTGGCCAATACGACGCCTTGATCTCCCACAACATAACAGGTGTTGCTAATCATGATCGCGTCATTGAGCCAGTCGGTCACGCCGCTGTGAGTCGAGGTCCAATTCGTGCCGTCGGTGCTGGTCAGCATCGTGCCATGCTCGCCGACCGCCAACAGATGGCCATCGACGCAACGCAGGCGGTAGAGCCAGTTCTTCGTGCCCGAATCGTGACTGGTCCAATTCGTGCCGTCCGGGCTGGTAAGAATCGTGCCCTCATCGCCCGTGAGCACGAGGAGGCCATTGGTAAAGGCAGCGATGCCGGACAGGTAGTTCGACGTTCCAGACCTGATATTGCTCCAGTTTGTGCCATCGGGACTGCTGAGAAGCGCTCCATTGCCGCCAACCAGGAAGAAGTTGTTGGTGAAAACGCAGATGCCGGCCAGATCATTCGTCGTTCCCGCCGGCGCGGGCAGGGAATACCAAATGACACCCAGTGAACTGGCGGTGTTGGTGAACAAACTGCCGTTCTCGTTGGTTTCCACGACCTGAACAGGGATATTCGGGCTGACGGCCAGACTGCCTCTGGTGCCGGCGGCCACCAGGAAATTGGTCGTGCCGCCAACACAATTGAATACCGTCTCGGCGAGGGAGACGGAATTAGTCAGCGGAACTTCTTCGACTGTCCAGTCCGCGCCATCGCTACTCGTCATGATGCGCACATTGTCCCCCACGGCAACGTAGAGGCCGTTGGCCTGTGTCACCTGAAACAGCCAATCGCGCGGAGAATAATAGGGCGTGTTCCAGCAGTAATTTCCGTTGGTAAGATAACTTTGCACCAACATGCCGTCGGATCCGGCCAGTTCATAGTTGCCGTCGGATTGCAGGACCGAGGCATAATAGGTCCATGACGGCACGTTGGTAAGAGCGGGACCGATCTGGACGGGCCAGACAAGTTGGTTGGAGACCATGGAACCCAATCGCGCCTCCGAATTTCCGGCCAACAGGCCCGTGACATCGTCAGCCGCGATGGTATAAAGCACGTTGGTCGAAGGGTCTTTAGAACCAAAGCTGAATTGAGTCCAGCTCGCACCGGAGGTCGTGCTGTAGAACGCGTCGCCGGCATCGCTGACGGTCCAAAAACCTTTGTAGGGGAAATTCGTGTGGGAGCCGGACGTATCAACCCAAGCCACGTCCTCCAACTCGCCGTAGGACTCCTCGATGGAACAGGCCGTCCAGTTAGTGCCATTCTTGCTGGTGGCGATGTAACCCTGTTCACCTGTAGTCACGAACAAGCCGTTGCCGTACGCGACGCTGAGAAGCCAGTATGGAAACAAATACGGTGGAGGAGCCTGGAGATTCCAGGTAGCGCCGTCGGTGCTGGTGTAAAGGGCGCCGTTGTCGCCGACGGCCACCACGAGATTCGACGAGGCAGCCAAAGAAACGATCCAGTTGGTCGTGTGGAGCGAACCGGCTGTGAAATTGACGCCGTCATCCGAATAAGCCACTGCGCCGCTGGCTCCGGCGATGATGATGCGCGAGCCGAAGAACGTGACCGCCTCGAGGTCGTTTGTCAGGTTGCTGTTTTGCGGAAACCAGTCAACCAGATCCGGGCTGGTGTAAACACGTCCCAGTTCACAGACTTGCACGCCCAATGTTCCGTTCCAAGCCATATCCACAATGTCGTTGCCGTGCGGCTGCGGGTTGGACCAGTTCCACGTCAGCTTTTGTCCTGAGCAAGAAAAAATCGGCGCGGCCGTGGAGAACATTACCAGGCAGACTAATCGCACAAGACGCATAGAAAACAGGGATGCTTAACAGGGTTGATCAGTCGCCAAAATCTGTGGGTCGTCTTTGCGCTGGATTGGCCCCGGAGGTTGTTGGGGGCACACTGAGGCCGAAAGTGCAGCCGGAAGGAGTGTTGTCCGTCAGTTCCAACCTCGCGCCGAGAGATTGCGCGAGCTGTTTGCTGATAGCCAGGCCGATTCCGCCGCCGCCTTCCTTTGTCGACGTGCAAGGCATGAAGAGCCGCGATTCGACACCTGGCGACAGGCCGGCCCCTTGATCGCGGACCTCAAATTTGATGACTCCGGCGTCGCCCATCACGCAGAGTTCGACGCTCTTGCCCGGCGGAGTCGCTTCGATCGCGTTTTGCACCAGGTTTTCGAGAATCAACAAAATCAAATCGCCTTCGCGATTTGAAACGGACCTGTCGATCAGAACACGGGATCCAAAGCGAACGCCCGTCGCGTCTGCCAGCGCGCATGCCTTTCGACCGAGCATCTCCACCAGCTCGGCGATCGAGATTTCATATTCCGCGCCGATTTGTTGTTCCTGCAAGACGCGCACGACCCGGTTGATCAATTCTTCCATGCGTTGGGTCGTGCTTACGGCGGTTTGCCATTCGGTATCTGATCCGTTGCCGTCTTGAGCGTTGCGGGCGTGGACGAAATTGCGCAGTCCGCTCAATGGGTTTCTCAGGCCATGAATCAAATGAGACGCGACTGCGCCCACCGCCGAAGTGCGGGCCGCAAGCGCGAGTTCGCGGTTTGCTTGCAACAGGTTATTGGTACGTTCGGCCAACTGCTGATTCGCGCGCTGCACGCGGCGCAAAGCCAGCCCAAGTCCGGCCATCAAGATGCCGGCGGCAACGACGAACGCCGCGGAAAACTTCACCGCCAGGTTTCGGTCCAGATTGGCGTACTGACGCGCGGTGCTGCTGCCGTCCATAAGAAATTGTATCACGCCGGCCAGATGCTTCTGGTCGTCCGTCCGCAACGGCACTTCCACGAATAAGAGCGGGGCAGTGGCGTCGTTCGTCTCGGCCAGCAGGTCTTGCTCCTGGATCGGCGCATTGGCGGAAAAGTAGCTGACCGCCTGAAGGTTTCGCAGTTGCGCCAAATCAGAATCCGGCAGCGGGGTCTCGGTGATGTACGCTGGAAATGCGTTCACGGATTTTCCGTCGGCGGAGTACAACCGGACGCCCAGCACGTTGCGCAAACGGGAGACTTTGAGAGCAAGTTGAAATTGCTCCCCGGGATCGGCCAGGGAGGCGATTGTCTCGCCGCTTGCCTGGTCGTTCAGATGTTGCATGGCCGCAACCGCATCGAGAATCTCTCCGTCCCGCTGAACGATTTGGGAGCGAATGCGCGCGCGCAGATCAAAGGCGGACCACAACAGAGTGCCGCCAAGGACGCCGAGGGCCAACCCAATGACGAGGAAGGGCACCCAACGCGCCCGTTGGACCGGCCGATCGATTTGAGCCGCGATTCTCATGTCGAAATCAATTTAAGTGAATCGCATCGAAGTTCCGAAATGTTCGCTGTCGTTTGTTTCATTGCTTCAAAATTCAAATCGCAAGCCGAACGAGAACGTCCTTGCAAAGTAGTCGCCGGCATCGCCGGCGTAGTTGGAATGCCCTCTTTGATATTCCACTTTGCCAAAGCCCTTCAATTGTTTGAAAATGCGGCGTTCGACCTCGAGGGATAGATCCAGTAGATTCCGGGCAAGAAGTTGGCCGTTCAAGACGTTAACCCCCTGAACCGGATAGAGTTCGTACACCTGTTGCGCGCTGCCTTTAATCAGCCAGTTTGGACTTTGCCAGAGGAGATCCTCGACGACTTGGTATTGGTAGTAATTGAAATAACCGCCGCCGTTGTCTTCGTCGCAGGCAAAAATCAGGCGCGTGGCCGACCTTAAATAACGACGCGAATCCCAATATTGATGCCAGGCGAGTTCCGTCCGATCCTCGAAAATTTCCAGAAGTTGGGGAAGCGGGCGGCCGTACGAGTCCAACGCGACCCATTCGGAGTGGGGCTGATACGAAGCCGCGTAACTCACGGTGACATCGGAATGGTTGCCGAAATTGCAGCCCAAAGTCACGACCGGTCCGAAGTCCCAATAATCATCCAGCGGCGCTTGGAGATTCCACCGCGTGATCGGCATTTCCACTTGCAACCACAAACCGGTCTTGAAATCTTTGCGCACCGAAGGCTCGACTGTCACCCCGTACCCTTCCACCAGCGCAGTGGCCGGGGCGGCCTCGCGCGTGGAGATGTCCAGCACCTGCTTTTCATAGAGGCCGCGGAATTCCAACCCGGCCCGCCAACCCTCCGGCAAATCCCGCTGGATGCGAAGGCTTGAAATGATTGAGTCCTCCGAGTTGGTCCCGATATTGCGCAAAAACCTTATGTCATCCCCGTCAATCAAGCCGTCGACCTGCCAGCCGTCCAGGGGCATCCGCAGAACGGTCAAATCCAATCCGTTGATGATGAACGCGCTTTCGCGCGGATTGAAGGCGCTCAAGAAAACGTTGTCATTGTAACCAAAGCCGGATGACACAATAGCCTGCTTGTCCCAGAGCATGGATTCCGTCCAGAGCGGCACGTCTTCGGAAATGAGGTTGGTCGCAGATAGCGGGGCCGCAACCGCGCGGCTGCGAAATGCGAACACGGAAAAATAGGAGAGCACGACGAGGCATCGCCGTAAGCCTCGTCTTGCGCATGCAAAAAGAGTCTGGCGACCGGGTAAGGCCAACCGACTTGAATTCTTAGAGATTAGCCTGTTCAGAACTAGTGTTGCCTGTTCAATGACCCTTGTGATGGCCAATGCCGCCCTCCGCGGCCGCATTGTGCGCCGCATCAATGATACGCAAAAACTCCTCGTGACTGATCTTTCCCTTCAGGGCCGTCAACTCGTCCTTCAGTTGCTGGCGGAACCCCCTGAGGGACGCCAGAAATGCCTGGCGGTTTTCCTGCAACTGGACGCGAATTTGTTCCCGCTGCACCGCGGTAGTGGTATGCTTGAGTTCGAAAAGCAACAAATCCTGCGTCGCGAGGTATTTGTCACGTGTTTGGTCGAAGGTCTTGACCAGGGTCTTGATTTCTGGCGGCACAGTGGAAAGACTCGGGTCGGCGCTCCCTGCCACGATGACAGGAGGCGTCGAGTTCGGGGGTGTCGCCGTTGCTTGTGCCCAAGCGGTGCGCGATCCACAGAGACTGGCAATGACTGCCCACGTCAAAATCAAGTAACGAACTGCTTTCATTATTGCGTAACCTTCGTTTATTGGAGCCAGCCAATTCCGGCTGGATCCCGTTTCGTATTTATAGCAGAAATCGGGCCATGGCTTATTAGATTCAAAACGTCATAGGGCACATTATTTAAGTTCCTCCGGCCGAAGCATATTGTCCATTCTCCCTTTCTTCCGATGGGTGAATTCACCCATTGCCAGAGCATTCCCCGGCGTAAATTGCGGGCTATTCCCCACTATTTGCGTCCGGTTTATTCTTACCTCCGCCGATCCGATAACGCAAAAAGTCTCGCGACACGCCCAACAATCGCGCCGCTGCCGAAACATTGTCGCTCGTTTGCTTCAACGCCAGTCCGATGAGAGCCGCCACAGCATCATCCAGCGCAAAGCCCTCGGGCGGGTATCGAAAATTCGGATTCAACCATTCCGTATGGGCAATCGGTTTGTTTGGGTCAATAGGCGTCTGCAACTGCTCCAGATTCAACTCCGCGCCACCCTCGAACACAATTGCTCGTTCCAACTCGTGCGCCAGTTCGCGCACGTTGCCAGGCCAGGTGTAAGCCAGGAGTCGCTGCCGGCCGGCCGAAGTCAGGCGCTTGACCGGCACGAGATGCCGGCGGCTCAAGCTTTCCAGAAGCAGCTCCGCCAGCCTCAAAACATCGTCGCCACGTTCGCGCAGCGCCGGAATCCTGATGCGATAGAGATCGAGCCGGTGAAATAAATCCTCGCGAAATTGTCCGGCGGCGACCAATTCCTTGATATCCTGGTTGGTGGCCGCGATCACCCGCGTGTCTATGAGAAGCTCGCGCGTTCCTCCCAGTCGCCGGAGGCGATTATCTTCAATCACCTTAAGCACTTTGCCCTGGAGCGCCGGCGAAAGACTCGGCAATTCATCCAGGAAGAGGGTGCCCCCGCTTGCAGCCTCAAACAGACCGATGCGCGCCGCCCGCGCGTCCGTAAACGCGCCGCGTTCGTGACCGAACAATTCCGATTCCGCAAGCGATTCGGCCACTGCCGAACAGTTCACTTCGACAAACGGCTGCGCCGCCCGCGGGCCGCGTTGATGCAGCCACCGGGCAATGGTCGTCTTGCCGGTGCCCGTTTCGCCTTGAATGAGCACCGGCGGCAATTGCTTTAGCATGCGGGCGTCGGCGTCGATGATTTTCTTCAATTGCGTCTCCACCGTCGCCAGCGCGCGCCCGAAAAAGAACATCGCCGCCGCCTTGGACGTGTCGTCGCGCTGTTGCTCGTCCAATCTTGCGCTCTTGCGCGCCCGCTGCGCCCGGGCGATCACAAGCGGCAATTCGCCCGCATCGAACGGCTTGACCAGATAATCGGTGGCGCCCAGATGCATTGCTTCGACTGCATTGGCCACGCCGCCATTCGCGGTCATGACGATGATCGCGGTGGCGGGGGGAAAAGCCTTTTCGCGCAGCAAATCCGTACCTAATCCGTCGGGTAGATTCACATCGAGCAGGACGAAATCGAATTGGCCGGAGCGGAGGTGCTCCCGGGTGGCGGCAACGGAATCGGCCGCGGCGACATCGGCGCCGAAGCGTTCCAGATTTGCGGTCAGTTGACGGCGCAACATCGAATCGTCTTCAACAACCAAAATGCTTACTGCCTTAAGTACGGTTGGGCTCATGCCAATGAAGCTTCCAGCACCACCTGGTATGTTGGAGTGCAACCGTCAAGTTGTGAAGTCTGAAATGTCCTCAGAGCGCGCTTCCCGGGCAATCGTTTTCCATGTGCATCATGGGCCTTGGAGCCGGTAAAATTGGTTGCCGCTTTGAGGCAATGGGATGACGACCTGATTGATCCCGTTTGTCAACACAGGCACGGTGGCCACCGTAACCCAATCGTTCGTCGCCAGATCGGCATCTTCTTGCAGGATAAAACCCGTGGCCGATGCCGTAGCCTGCCACGATATGAAAAGATTCCCCCCCGATTGCCGCACGTTCAATGCGGGAATTGATTCCCAAGTGCAGACCCCGCCGGGATAAGCCATGGCCGCCAATCTGCTGCCGTCCGAAGAGCACGCGACGGAGGTCCAATAATTAACGGGCGCGGTGCTCGGCGCCCAGGAACCGCCATAATTGGTCGAGACGTAAATCAGGCCATCGCCGTAGCCGGAGTCCGCGGCCACCAGTTGCATTCCATCCGCGGATGATGTGACCCAAGACCATTGGTTGGTGGGCGCAGTCGTCGACGACCACGTGCCTCCCGAATCGGTCGAGGTGTAAATCAAATCGTCGCCAGAGCCGGCGTTGGCTGCCACGACTCTGGTTCCATCGGCCGACAAGGCAATGGAAGACCACTCGTTGACCGGCGCCGTGGTCGCCGTCCAGGCACCTCCAGAATTGGTCGAACGGTAAATCAAGCCATCGCCGTAGCCGGAGTCTGCCGCCACAAGTGTGGTTCCATCTGCGGACATACTGACTGCCGCCCAAAAATCATTCGGGGCACTGGTCGAATGCCAGCTTTTTCCGAGGTTCGTTGAGATGTAGATCAAACCATCGCCCGACCCGGAATCTGCCGCCACCAAGGTCGCGCCGTCCGCGGATGCGGCCACGCCTATCCAAAAATCAGTCGGTGCGGCGGGCGCCTTCCACGTCGAGCCCGAGTTGGTCGAGGCGTAAATGGCTCCCGGATTACCGTTTTCATCCTGGTTAACAACAGCCACCAACCGGCTGCCATCCGTCGAGGAGGCCAGCGATTGCCAGCAGTAATTCGTAGGCGCGCTGGTTTGCGTCCAGGATTCTCCAAAGTTCGTCGACGCGTAAATCGCGCCGCCGTCCCCATAACCGTCATCGTACGCCGCGGCCGTCAATTTGCTTCCGTCGTCCGAACAAGCGACCGATTGCCATTCAGAATTCGTCGAGGCATCAGTCAGAGACCAGCCTTGGGCGAACGTAGAGCCGCACGCAACAACCGACAAGACGGCGGGCAAAATTCCAAGCGCGAAGTGCTTTAGTTTCATGGGATCCTCATTCTCTTTGCATGGAGCGCCATTTGGACCCGCCAGGCGGCCTGCTCCTTTTCCGCTCCTTCAACGAAAGCCGCGCTGCCAATCGAGCGAGGATTTCGTCCAACACTCAATTGGCAGCACCCTCAGTTGCTTTCATGGGGCCAAGAACGGGAGGCTGCGGCCACCTTCCCGCAAAGCGGCCAGCGCCGCCATCTTTATTCGCTCGACGGCGGGATCACCGGCAATTCGCGGCGAATGCTAACAGCGCCGTGAGCGATCAGGATTGTGTTGGTGCTGCCATCAGTGACAAGGTCCACGACGCCAATCAAATGGCCCAACCCCGTGCGAAGCTTGAGCGGCTCTGAATCCCGGTCTTCGTTCGCGGAGAGTTCAACGTCACCGTCGACCCGGTCCAGCGGATCGCGGTCGAGCAAAACCTCCACGGGACGCGGGCAACCATTCGTGGGATCGAGATTCACCCGTCCAGCAAGGGTGAAATATCCGTCAACGACACCATTGGTAGGGTTGCCGTTTGCGCCAAGCTCCATCACGGCAATAAAATGAGCGCGGTTCGGGCCCGGCTCCTTGTCGTCCTGTTGCACGACCGAACTAACAGTAGTGCTTGTGGCGATGGTGCCGACGATGTTGGACGCGAGCGTGTCATAGACGACTAAATTGACCGAACTCAGGTCGCAAGCAAACGTCAGGGCCATGACCTGGTTAGGCACGTTGGTATCCGTGGCCTCGCGGCCCATGGCGAGGTTAACCAGATTGTGCCCAGCGAAATCCGCGTTCTCATATCGCGGATGACCGGTCACCGGATCGGAGCCTTGTGTTAAACCGATAAAGTAACCCAGCGTGCGGATGGTTACGGTGGCGGCGCCCGAAGCGTAGGCGGCGACAGCAAGGGCCAGGGTGGCCACCCCGAGGATTATGCGTTTTTTAGTGTTCATGTTTTCTAATTTATAATTTCGCCCGGCAGGACATTTCTTAAGTTGGAATCGGCCGCCGGGCTTCTCCTTGGCGTTTTTTGCCAGACTAATTCCAATTTACGGTAACTCAACCGCGACATGTGAATAGCAACGCTTGTGCCACCCACTCGGCGCTTGACGTATCGGGCTGGCTCACAGGTGGATTCGCGAATTGAGTGGCAATGAGTCGTCGTCCGTGCGTAACTAGGTTGGGGCGCTTAACCCAAACCTCCCCGGGGGATTGACGCGGATTGGGGATTACTCCCCATCAACCGAGTCCCATTACCTCGATGGTTCGAGCGCCATCATCGCACAGTCACCGTTCTTCAATTCGAGGTGGAAAATCAGCAAAATTATTTTGGTTTGGACGATGTCAGCGTCACGCAACCGCCCGGCACTGGCCCAGCCCGTCAAACCATCGGTCCAAACCGCAGAAAAATCCTCATTTGTCCTCTACCAAAGGCTTGGCCTCGCGCCACATCGACTTCAACTTGTGAAGCGTGAGTCGGGTGATCTCCGCTTTGCCCCCCACAGCACTAATCGATAACGGCGGCTTACCGTCGTTGGGGAGTATGCAGTTGGTCAACGACACTGTGCCGAGGTTTCCAAACACCTCAATTGAGGTGCGGTCAAGCAGGATCCGCAGCTTGACCCGATTCGCCTCCGGCGCGAGTTCAACACGCGTCCCACAGCTCTCCAAAATCTTTTCCTTCACCAGATACCGGACCCTGCTGCTGCCGGCCAGTTCAAGAAAGATTTCACTCGCACTCGAGGCGGCCAGGTCGATCTCCAAATCGATGTCATAATACTTGCCGGTCAGGCCGGCGAGTGGATCGTCGCCCGGCTGTAGCGAGATGGGTCCCAGTTCGATTTTCTCGTCCCCCAATTTTTCGATCTCACGAATCGGGTACCGATGCAGCGTCAGGCCACTGGCCTGGGTGTGGAGCGTCAATTCGCAGGGGAAACTCAGTTGCTGATTGAACGGCATTTTGGGATACTTGCCACCGCGCATCCACGCGATCTGAATCCGCCGGGGGTCGCTCCTGGACATGTTGTTCCAGCTCTGCGCGGCGTAGAAATTCTCGCCCCACTCACAGCGCTTCTTGCCAGTCAACGGCTTGAATTCCCGGCCGTCGAAGTCGCCCACCAAATACTTGCCGTCGCCGTTTACAATTACCCATTTGGTCTTCGCGGCATCATCGTCAACCGGGAGCGGGAACATATCGGGACACTCGTACATGTCCGGGATCTTGCTTTGCTCTTCCCACCGGAGCAGATTCGACGAGGTAAGGACGCAGTAGCTAAAGTCGGGAGGTCCGCACAGAACCATGATCCACTTCTGACTCGGCTCGTGCCAAAAGACTTTGGGGTCGCGGTACGGATGCTCCAGGATCGGGTTCTTGCCATATTTGGTCCAGGTCCGGCCATGGTCGTTGCTGTAGGAAATGCACTGGCGCTTGTTGTCCACAGCCGACCAGAAGGCGATCATCACCGGCGTGCTGCCGGTCGCCAGCCCGGAAACGTTCCGGTAGTCGATCACGCAGGTTCCGGACTGTGTGCCGCCGAACTTCTCGTCCTGGCCGAAAGCCGGCTTAAGCTCTTCCCAATGGACGAGGTCCTTGCTCACGGCGTGCAGCCAGCAGTGCCACCACCGCTGGGCAAACAGGTGATACTCCCCGTCGAAGTAGATCGGGCCGTTCACATCGTTGATCCAGCCTTCCTGGCCGCCGAGACCGGGTATGGCGGCATCGGGCCCTGGCTCGATGTTGTAGCCGTCCCAATACCGGGCCGTGAAATGAAACTGCGGCCTGAGCGACTCATGATAGAGCGGCTCGGCCGGAACGGGTTTGGCTGCCGGGGGTAGAGGCTGGGGAGCCGATGGGCCGCCAGCGGCGGCGGACAGCCGTTGCGATGAAGCGCTGGCGCAGAAGAACAGGGCCAGCAAGACTGACCATGCCCTCAGGACATACCAGCCTTCAAGGGTTGGGAAGCGAAGTTTCACGGCGTGGCGACTATGCGATAGAATCTGGCAGAGTTGGTGGGGTGCGTGGGATCGGTTGCGGAAAGCAAGCCGGGGTTGGCGGACTGGATCGAGAGGGTGGTCCAGACGGGGTCCCCGAGACTGTTCTTAAATTGTAGCTGGCAAGTCAGCCCGGGCACGGCATACCAAGTGAACGCAACGCCGTTGGTGACGGCCAGGGCGAAGGCACCGATTTGCGGGGGCGGCCCGGCTGGAGTGGAGAGCGGATCTGCGGGGTTGGAGCCGGCGTCCAATTCGTCCTGGTCAAAATAACCATCGGCGTCGCGGTCGATGCCGATGCGTTCGCCGGATCCCGCCGGCACAAGCATGTAGGTTTGCTCGCTGCCGGGCGCCGCCAGCGCGAGCAATTGAGCGGGCGTTTCTGTTTCCGCGCCGCGGTCAGACTGGAAAAATCCGCTCGTCCACTCGAAGAACCAGCCGCGCGGCAAGCCGTTTTCCCGGCCTTTGACCACAAGATCCAGCCTGCTGAAAGGGTCGGCGGCCAAGCCCAGCATCGTATTGAGCAAGGCTGCGGGCGCGGAGTTGCTCAGAGTGATTTGAATCCCCGTGGCGGCCGGAGTGTCCTGGCTCGCCACACCGGGCGCGTTGTCCGGGTCCGTCAACGAACCGCCTGGGAGGTCGGAGCCGGTCAAAGAAAACAGGAAGGCCACCAAGTCCGCAGTTTGCTGATCGTTTGACAATTGGAATGAGTACTGCACCAAGCGAACCAGCGAATCGACACTGCCATCGTGGGAGAACCCAAAGCCCGACCCGCTGTTGGTGTGAGCCAGGTCCATGCCGGTCTTGTCAAACAGGTTTCGGAGTTGTGGAATTTTGAAGGGCAAATTGTCTGAGCTCGGGATCGCCACCAGCGCCAGATGATGATCGGAATTGGTCCCCGGAGGAATCTCCTCCCAGTGATTGCCGCTAAAGTGCATGTCCGTTCCCAGGCCGGTAGGCAGAGTGTGGCAGAGAACGCAGCCGGTGGAACTTTGCTCATTGGCGAAGAACGCCAACCCGTTGCTCGCGTTGCCATTGGGCAGAGGCGCGCCGGCGGGAAGGACGCCGTTGCCCAGAGCAAATTGCCCTGGCAGGGCGAGATTTGTCGGCAGGGAATTATCGGGTGGCCGAAACGGATTGGGGCCAAAGCCAATCGTGCCGAGGAAGCTCTTCAATTCCTGCATTTCATTTGTGTCCAATCCCTCGGGCATGGCCAGCAAGTTGGTGAAACCGATGTTGAATTGCTCGATGCCCTGGCGGTCACCGCGCCAGTGGAATGGTTCGTGGCCGATGATGTCCTGCAACGTGACCGTCGTCATTGGACCCTTCATCGGATGGTAGTTATTGGTCACGGCTGGGAGCGGGTTGGCAAAGTTGTAGCTGGAATCAATGGCCTGAACGGTCGCGGTAGGGTCACCAAGGTCCCACGCCAGACCGTCTGACCTGCCATCCACATGACAGGAAGCGCACGCGGCTTGCCCCAGGCCGGAAGTCAAATGGGTGTCATACAGGAAGGGCCGGCCCGTCTTGATGACCGCCGGTGTCGGATCAAATATCGGCAGCGTTGCGGTAACGACTTGGTTCGTGATGTCCACTGTCGAGATGCTGCCATCGAAACGATTGTAAACATAGAGGCGTCCGCGTCCTTCGTCCAATGCGATTCCAGTGGGACCTTCGCCCAAGTCGATTGGCGGATTGGTCCCGACGCGATTGCCTTGGGCATCGACGATAATCAGGTTGCCCGAGCCCATGCCGGTGATGTATCCGCGCGTGCCGTCGGAACTCCATACCATTGCGCGCGGGTCGCCGAGGGAAAGTTCGCGCAGTGACTCCGATACGACCGGGGTTTGGTAATTCAAATGAGGATTCAAATCCAGGACCTGGTTGGTCAATGCCACCGGATCGACCAGGGCCATCTCCACTCGCACAAAAATCCCGTTGAGCACCGGTTGAAATCGGATTTGGTTGATGGCATCGGTGCCGACGATGGCGATTTGGCCTGTGGCGGGGTTGATATCCAGCGCCATGCAAAGATTCATCAGGCCTGTGGCGTGTGTGACCGAGAATGTGGCTGCATTGATGACCGCGAGGTCGTGATCGGGCATGTCCCAGCCCTGCGGGCGGCCAGTCGAGGCAGCGTTGTCGCCGCTGATGAAGTCGGTCCAATCGCCCTGGTTATCATCCATCCAACGGCCTGCCGTGTTCTTCTTGACTATCAATCCGGTGACGAGGGGGGCGGTATTGGACAATGCGGGGTTGAGCGCAGGGACAAAATTGATTCCATTATTCGGCGGCGGGTCGACGCCGTCGTAGGGGGTGTCCGGTAATGTGACGGGGTTGGCTGGTGGAAGCGATAGCAGCGGTCCGATGCCCGCACTGATGATCGTTGAAGCGTTCCCGGACTGGAAGATGGCCGCATAGACGGTGGAACCGTCCGGGCTGACCGCCATCGCCCTGGGACGTTTGCCGGCGATGGCGATATTGGTCACCGTCAGCAAATTGGCGGGATTCACAACCTGCACCAAGCCGAAGCGTTCGCAGGAGATGAAGGCCAGCGCCGGCGAGCCAGCGAAGACTATGTCCGATGGTTCGTTGGACACGCTTAGAGTCGCCGTGACCCGCATCGACGGCAAATCAACAACGCTGACGGAACCGGAGACGTGGTTGGCCACCCACATTTCCGTCGCGGTGCGAAAGCGGACCGTCACTGGCTCGAGACCCACCGTGATACTGCCCAGAGAAACAGGCGAGCCGGAAGTGACGTCGAAGATTTCCAATCGATCGTCCGGCAAGTTACAAACCGCGAGTCGCGTCGCATCAGGGCTTAGGGCAACGGGATGGACGGGGTTATTTTCAAAATTGAAGAAGTTCGTCATGGACAAGGCCGCATGACAATCGGCCGCCTCCCACAATAAAGCACCCGCCATCGCCAGCGATAGGACATTGGCTTTCACGAACGGGTTTCAACCTCTTCAATGGCGCGTTCGAGGATCGCGAGCGCTTGATCCATTTCGGCCTGAGTCAGTGTCAATGGCGGCGTTAACGTGAGGATATTTCCCATCGTGACCTTGAAATTCAGACCGCCCCGCAGAGCCGCGTACATGACGCGTTCGGCTTCATCGGTTGCCGGCTCAAGAGTGGACCGATCTTTCAGCAATTCGACGCCCAGAATAAGGCCGAGGCCGCGGATGTCGCCAATCAAAGGGTGACGCTGGGCCATATCGCGAAGACGATCCATCGCGTAATGGCCGAGCGAGCGCGCGCTGTCAATCAAGCCTTCCTCTTCGATCACTTGGAGCGTGGCCAGACCGGCGGCGCAAGCCACTGGATTCTTCTCGTGCGTGTAATGCCCCAAAGCAGTGTGTTGCGCGACGTTCAGCGCGCCGCGACAGAGCACGGCGGCCAGAGGGAAAATGCCGCCGCCCAAACCTTTGCCGAGCACCAGAATATCAGGTGTCACCGCATAGTGCTGGCAGGCGAACATTCGTCCCGTGCGGCCAAGGCCCATGGGAATTTCGTCCAGAATAAGAAGCGCGCCGTGTTTGTCGCAACTGGCGCGAATCCGTTTCCAATAATCCGGCGGAGGAATAAAAGGAATGGAACGAATGGTTTCGCCGATGACCGCGGCGACGTCGCCCTCCTTTTCCAAAACGTAATCGACGTAATCGGCGCAGGCAAGCGAACACGACGCGCCGCATTTGAAGGGGCAATGGCGGTTGTCGGGTGGTGGAACATGTTCGCACCCCGGCAGCAGTGGACCGATGCCACGTCGAAAGACCGCTTCGCCGCCAACCGAAATGGCATCCAGCGACGCGCCATGAAATGAATCCCACATCGAAACGAATTTGAACCGGCCCGTGGCCACACGCGCCAGCTTGAGGGCTGTGCCGATGGCGGTCGTTCCGCCGGGCGCCAGCAAGACGCGGTCGAGGCCGGGAGGGGCGATTTGGATAAGTTTTTCGGCGAAGCGAATCGCCGGTTCGCAAGTGTAACGGCGCGTGCAAAAGCTCAGTTGGCCCAACTGCTCGATGATCGCGGCGACCACGCGGGGATGGCCGAACCCAACCGTGTGAACGTTATTGCCGTGAAAGTCGAGGTAAGTGCGGCCGGCGGTGTCCACGAATCCTGAGCCGGAGGCGGATTTGATGACATTCAAGCACGGAGAGGAAAGGGATTGATGCAGAAAGGATCGCGCGTCGCGGTCGAGGTATCCGCGTGTAACGGCGTCAATGTTGTCGTCCGTCCAGAGGCGCCGATGGGTTGAAAGATTAAGGTCCCCTTCGGTGTTCATGCCATCGGAGGGTGTATTTATATTTGACATATTGCCCTTACCACGGCAGACTGAAAGTCTTGACGTAACTGAACGATTTGATGGCCTCAATCACGCCCTCCTTAATCCCCAGACCGCTGTCCTTGACGCCGCCAAAGGGGCTGCTCTCGATGCGAAAACCCGGGACTTCGTTCACATTGACCGACCCGCACCGCAGCGTCTTGATCGCCTTGATCGCACTTCGCAAATTCGAGGTGACCACCCCCGAGCTAAGGCCGTAGGCCGTCGAATTGGCAACTTCCAGCGCATCGTCGAGGTCGCGCACACTGAGAATCGGCGCCAGCGGTCCGAAGCTTTCGGAGACAACCATCCTGCAATCGCGCGGAACATCGGCGATGACCGTCGGTTCCAGAAACGCGCCGCGCCGAGCGCCGCCGATTAGCACCTTTGCTCCGCAAGCGACCGCTTCGCGAAGCACGGTTTCCAGGTGCTCGGCGGATGCTTCGTCGATCACCGTGCCCACCAGGGTTTTCTCGTCAGTCGGATCGCCGCAGAGGTATTCCTTCGTTTTTTCGACGAGGCGCCGCGTAAAATCGGCCAAAATGCCGTTTTCGACCAGGATGCGCTTGACCGCCGTGCAACGCTGGCCGGAGTTGCGGTAACTGCCTTGGGCCGCGAGTGTGACCGCCAAATCCAAATCGGCGTCATTCAGGACGATCAGAGGGTCGTTTCCCCCCAGCTCAAGCACCAGCTTCTTGTACCCGGCGGAAGATGCGATTTTCTTGCCGACCGCCACGCTGCCTGTGAACGCGACCAACTCCACGGCTGGATGGCCGACAAGAGGTTCGGCCACTTCGCTCGTCGGTCCTACCAGAACGCTGAGCATTGGACCGGGCAAGCCGGCGGCATAGAGGAGTTCGGCAAACTTGAAAGCCGTAAGCGGCGTTTTTTCCGATGGTTTCAAGACCAGCGGGGTGCCGGCTGCGATCGCTGGCGCGACTTTGTGGGCCACCTGGTTTAGCGGATGGTTGAAGGGGGTGATCGCGGCGACGCATCGCAATGGCTCGCGGGTGGTAAAAATCTTTCGCGCTTTGCCCTGGGGAGAGACGTCCGTGGAAAAAATCTGGCCGTCGTCACGAAGCGCTTCCATTGCCGCGCAGCGCAGCACTTCCAGAGTTCTTCCGACTTCGTAACGGGTTTCGCGCAGAGCCAGCCCGCTTTCGCTGGTGATAAGGCGGGCGAAGTCTTCGCTCCGGGCTTCCAGCGCGGCACGGGTCAAGTCGAGAATTTTGGCCCGTTCGTAGCGGCTCGGAGTCTCACGGAACCCATGTGCCGCGGCCACCGCCGCATCCACGTCATGGCGCGACGCCGTCGTGACGCGACCGGCTTCGGCGCCGTTGTGGGGGCCTCGAACGAGGATGGCGCCGTTGCCGACAGGTTTTCCCGCAACCAGGCTGAAAACATTCATGGCAGTGTTCCGTTGCATGTAAAATCGAAAATATCGAAGTTCCGAACATCGCCGCGCGCCCGCGCGGCGTACTCCGCATTCAGTGGCGCGCTGAGAACGAAGGGCACCATCTCTTCGTATCGCCCGCCGTGAGACCGGAGGCCGTTTTTCAAGGCGGTCAGATCGTGCCATTGCGGAGTGCGTCCCAACACAACGTCGCGGGTAGAACAGACGACAAGATCGCCCATGCGGTCCTCCGGAAGCTCCATCCGCCGCGCCGCAGAAGCCCGCTCCAGGACTTCAGCCACGCCTGGCAATTGCTCAAGAAACGCGATCACGGCCCCGATGGCAAGCCCGTTTGCCGGCGGGAGATGTATTTGCGCAAACGATCCCAACGCCCCGTGATGCGCGACGTATGGATCGGTGATGGGCAGAATGACGCGAAATCCGGGACCAAACTGCTGCGCCAGGTGAGATTCAAGGTAAATGACGTTGGGCGAGCCGTCGGCCTTCTGCTTGGCGTTCATGCCGTGATCAGCGGTGAGGCCCACCAGCGCCCCGAGCGCGAGGAGCTGCCCGAGTTCCTCGTCGATGCCCGCGTAGAACTCGACCGCCTCCGGCGAATCCGGGCCAAACTTATGCTGTATGAAATCGGTCGTGCTCAAGTACAGGAAATCCGCCATTTCGTGTTCGATCAGTTTCACGCCCGTTTTCAAAACGTAGAGCGACGCTTCTCCGCTGTAAATGGGGGGCGTCGGCCCCACAAGCGACTCCACCGCGTCGATGCCGTGGGTGGCGCGCGCGGCCTCGCGGGCCTTCTCGGAGGAGAGGGCGATCCCGCCCAAATCGATCAAGCCGGAGGCAAAGATGTCTCGCAGCTTTTCCTTGGCGGTCACGACCGCGACCCGTCGTCCCGCCCGCTGCGCAGCGGGGAAAATGGTTTCGACCCGGAGAAACGCCGCCGAATTCATCATGACTTCCTGGGCGCAGGTGGTGTCGAAGAAATAGTTGCCGCCGATTCCGTGAATGCGCGGCGGGGCGCCGGTGACAATGGAAGTATTATTGACATTTGTCAGGCTCGGCATCGCTCCCCGCGCCAGGCCGCGATACCCCTGGACGCTGAGACGCTGGAGGTTGGGCATCCGGCCGCGCGCCATCGCCGCGTCCAGGTATTCGTCCGCCGATCCGTCCAGGCAGATGACGACAATGGGCACTGGTGAGAGGCGATAAGCGCGGCCATTGGCAGAAAACTCAGTCATGTGACATTTGTTTGACGACCGAGGCAATGGCGTCGAGGAGTTGCTCGATATCGGCCGGAAACAGACGTCCGACGTTGGCGATTCGGAACGTGTCCACCTTTGTCAGTTTTCCCGGATAGATGATGAAGCCGCGGTTGCTTAAATCCTCGTAAAACCGGTCGAAGTTGAACCATCCGTTTGCCGGGTAGTGAAAAGCGGTGATAATCGGGCTTTGCAGGACGGGATTGAGATAGAGACGAAAACCGAGGCGGGCCATTCCGGCCAGGAGGGTTTCGTGATTGCGGCGGTAACGCTGATGGCGGGCGGGCACTCCGCCTTCCAGTTCCAATTCCCGTATTGCCTGGTCGAACGCAAGAATGACATGCGTTGGCGGGGTGTAGCGAAACTTGCCGTCCTTTTCGAATCCTTTGAGTTGGCCCAGCAGATCAAGACTCAGACTCCGCGCCCAACCCTCGCTGGCCAGCAATGCTGACCGGCGGCAAATAACGAATGCAAGGCCCGGCACTCCTTCGATGCACTTGCTCGAAGACGAGATGAGGAAATCAATTTCGCACTCAGCAATACTAATCGGGATTCCGCAAAAACTGCTCATTGCGTCCACGACAAATGTTTTGTCGTAACGTCTGGCCACGCGACCGATGGAGTCGATCGGGTTGAGCAGGCCCGTCGTCGTTTCGCAATGGACGACCGCAACGTGCGTCACGGCGTTATCTGCAGCCAGATAGCTGTCCAATTCAGCGGCGTCGAAAGGAAGGTCTTCCGCCGTGCGCAGGACATGGTGATCGATTCTGGCGTGTTTCAACATTTGGACGATCCGCTCGCCATAAGCGCCGTTTGCGAGCACCACCACGCGGCCATGCGGCGGCACGCAACTTTGGAAAACGGATTCGACTCCGAAGGTGCCGGAGCCCTGCATGAGGATGGCTTCCCAGCCGTCCGCGCGCGTCACTCCGGCAAGGGTCAGCAGACGCGACCGCACCTCGGCTACCAGCGCGTTAAAATCCGAATGCCACGAACCCGCGTCCCGCAGCATTGCCTGCTTTACGGTTTGGCTCGTTGTCAACGGTCCCGGAGTGAAGAGCAACTTGTCCCGGGCGGGGGGGATTTCAGGTGTGAGGCGCATCGGATGGTTCAAGGGTTGTTTGGCCGGATTTCAAACCGAGGCAGAGGAAGGCCGCCGTCAGGGTCACGAATGCCAAGACGTGGAATCCCAGTTTGTAGCCGCCGTAATCCAAGAGTCTGCCAAAACAGTGTCCGGCGAAAATCGTAGCCACATAACCGGCCGAGTCCACCAATCCGGCCACGGTTGCAACGCCCCTGCGGCCGCCGATTTCGACGGCCAGAACACCCGCCAGCAGGCTATAAGGCCCATAAGACAAAAAACCGATCAGGCCAATAGCGGTCTCCACAGGCCACAGACCGAGCCGGTAGAAGGACGGCAGGCCATAGATCAAAACGGCCAGCAGGCCCAGAGTCCCGAAGAGGATGATCGTGCGGCGGCGTCCCGTCACTCTGTCAAACATCCAGCCGAGCAGAACGATGCCAATGGCCCCGGCCGCGTCAAAGGGCGTCGAAAGAAGAGCCGCGACCTGGTTGCTCATGGACGCGCCGCCTTCTGTTTTGAAAAAGTCCACCGTCCAGTCATTAAACGTCTCGCGCATGATGTAAAGCGCGAAAGCCATTGCGCAAAGGACCCACAATTGGGGGAGTTTGATCAGACGCTTCAGGTATGAGAAATTGAAACCATTGTTGTCGGAACTGGTTTGAGCCGCCGGGCGGTCACCGGGAAGGATCCACCACATGATTATTAGGAGGGCGAGCAAAACCAGGGACGGCAATCCCATCACCATGCGCCAATTGTCGTGGCTCCACGCGGCGATCTTTCCTGCGAGGACGAGTGCGACGACACCGCCAAAAACAAAGCTCAACGAAAGAAAGGCCATGGCCAAGGCCCAGTGCCGTTGCGGAAACCAGCGTGGAGTTTGTTTGACAATTGCGCCCCAGCCCGCCGATCCGCAGAAGCGATTGGCGCTGTAACAAAGCGCCAGCATCGGAATGGATCCTGCGAACGCCCCCAGCCCGCCAAACACGGCAACCCCAGCCATCGCGAGCAACAGGCAGATTCGGCCTCCAAATTTGTCTATGACAGGACCGAAAACGAACTTGCCCACGGCGTATGCCGCGGCGCTGTAGCTGATGATGTCCCCGGTTTGGGCTTTGTTGACACCAAAGGACTTTTGGATCATGGGAACCGCCACCGACAGATTCTTGCGGCAGAGATAGATACCCATGTAGCCCAGGACAACGCACCCGAGAAGAAGGCACGAGCGCCGAGGCGGAAGGGGCCATTCATCCGCGGACGGCGCCTGTCCGGTCGCACTCCGGACAGGCGCCTGACTGGACGGCCCTGTCATTGAACCGTGACCAGCCGGAAGAACGCGGTAACGGCGGATTGGAACGGGAGCGAAACGGTACTGGCGCCAAGGGTGCCGGCCACGGGCGTCCAATTCGCAGGAGAGAGCGACGGGGTCGTTTCCACTTCGACGGTGGGGCCGCCCGTCCAGTTGAGCACCAGGTTTGCGCCTGAGCCTGAGCCGGAAATAGTGGCGGTGAGCGCGGCGCTGACGGCCGTCGTGAGGTCTTCGCCCGCCATCCCCGCCTGGTAGATGCCTGCGGCTTCGTTGGCGGTCAGGGCCCGAAGCCATATTCCGACATCGTCGATCTTGGCATCAATATCGTGAGCGCTGCCCTGGTCATGATAAACACCGGTACCATCCTGGCCGATATTGACCGCAAAACTGGTCTGATTGTCGGGTAACGGACCCGTTTCCACCCCTACTTCGTAGCTGTTGGCGGCCTGCTCGTTAGTGAAATCCAAGTCGAGGGTATCAATGTCCCCGACGGTGCCCATCGGATGTTTGGAGACCAGGACTCCGTCAAGATACCCGTAAACAAAGGCCGACGAACCGTAGGGGGCGCGTTGGAAACTGACCAAAACATTGTGCCAATTTCCGTCTTTGAGGGTACTGGGGGTGTCCGTCTCGCTATACTTGTCCTCACCTCCGTTCGGACCGGTGACATTGATGCGATAATTGCCGCCCGATTGAGAAAAAACGCCCCAACCCACATCGCTGCTGCTGTTCCAGTCTTTGTTGCAAATGAACGGCAAATCATCCTGCTGGTTGGTATAGTTGACCCACATGGACACGGAAAAGTCGTTCGTTGAGTCAAGTTGCAAATCAGTAGGGTAACCAAGCGTGGCATACTCCTGAATGGAGGCGTTGGTCGTCGTGGTATATTCAAAGGCCTCTCCGATCTTGCCTGGGACGAAGGTCGGATTGGGGTCAGCATCCGGCCCATTGGTGGCGTAGGCCGCGTTGTTATCCTGGCCGGACGTGTCATTGAAGTTGCCATCAAAGGGCAGATGGACCACCAGTCCGTTGGTAATGGGCCCTGAAAAAACTTTCAAGAGGGCGACGCTGCTGGTGATCGCGCCATAGGTGTTTGAGACGACAACGTTAAAGCTTCCCGCGTTGCCGGTCTGGATATTGTTAACCGTATAAGGAGTATCAGTGGAACTTTGAACCTGGGCGTCATCAAAGAGCCAGATGTAGGTCAGCGGCAGCGCACCGGTGGCGGCGGCGGTAAAGGTTACGGACGCGCCCGGGTCCGCAATTTCACCCACTGGACCGGCAGTGATATGTGGAGTGGTATACACAGTCAAGATTGTGGGGTCGCTGGTAATCGGGCCAAATGGGTTGACGACGGTTACCGTATAGGTGCCTGCGTTGGTCGGAGACGCACTGGCAATGGTGTAAGACGAGTTGGTGGCCCCGGCAATGTTTTTGCCGTCAAACTGCCACTGATAGGTTAGGGGGGCAGCCCCGGTCGCTTCGATCGTGAGGGTCACGGGGGCATTGGCATCCACCGATTGCGATAGGGGTTGCGTTGCGATGGCAGGCGTGTTGATGCTGTAGAGGCCGAAATTATCGATCCCCCAATACCAACTACAGCGGCCCGTATATCCAAAACGGAAGCGGACGTGAGGCTGGAAATCGGCTGATACCAGGCGTATTTCCTCGATTTCCTTACCCATCCATTGCGAGTGGACCACCCCGCCGCCGGTGGTGGTATTGTTGACTCCGTCGTCTGGAAAGCCCTGAATAAACGGAATGTCCGCCGTGCTTACGGGCGCGGCCATCCAGTGGGCGTCTTCTTCGTCGGTGGCGGTGGGATATCCGGCCTGGTCCTCGTACGGGGTTTCAAAGGTCGCGGTGACATCAATGACGCCGTTGGTGTAGATGACGCGGCTGCCCCCGGCCCCCGCCACCGTGCTATAATTGTCGCCGTCGCTGCTGGCGATGAGGTATAGCGCCGGCAACCAGTTGGTGCCCTGGTCAATTGAGTACTCGAGCAAGCCAAAACTATTTCGATTTTGCATCCACATACTATTGAAGCAAACATAGACGTTGGATTGCCCGGAGCAGCTAATATCCGGAGTAAACACGAATCCCGCCTGGCCGAAGCAACCGCCGCTGCAACGATTGTCCGATTCGAACCACATGACGTTGGTGGAGGCGAGACTATGGATCAAGGAGCCGTTGAGCTCGATCGGCGGCTCATTGGTCATGTCGGCCTCGAGACCGCCGCCGCAAGGGCTGGTGCCGCCGCCGCAGATAATATTTGTGGTGTCGACCAGCCAGTTTTCGTACGGAATGGAATCAACATCGCACAAGTCATTCGTGACGTCCTGCACGGTGGTTTCATTGGTGGCGTACCAACCGGTAGGAAGGGATCCATTCGAGGTTACGTTGACTTCATCGAACGTCTCGTAGTAAAACGGCGTGGGAAGGTTGATAACCTGGTAGTCCAGCACCGTAAAATTCCAGGAATTGCTGCTGGCGCCGGCGACACTGTCGATCCAAGCGACCGTCAAAGTATGCAATGAACCGGGGGCCATCAAATTGGTCTCCCCCGCGGTGATGGAGAACGTGGGGGGAGTCGGCACTTCGGAAGACGGAATCAGTGCGCCGTCAAGAAAAACCTGAATGGAGTTGGTATCGACGACGGTATCGCCTTGGTTGAGCAGGATGTCGAAATTGGGCACCGGCAACACGTTGTGGTCACCGAAGTTCGGAAACCTTTGTTGCACAAATGTTTTCACGGGGGGAATCGTAATCGGGATGCCGCCGGGCGAAGGACCGCCCAGGGCGGCCATTTGGCCCGCATCGAGGTTGGTGTCGCGGAGTTGCACGCTATTGACGAATCCCTGCACATTGGTAATCGTGCTGCTAAACAACGGGAGACCCGGGTAGAGCGCGTAAGGTCCGTCAAGGCTCGCCTGGCCTGTTGGGAGGTACACCGAGGCTGCCTCCTGACCGTTGGTATAGACATCGAATTGGCCCCCGTCGGCATCCAGGACAAAGCCGATACGATACCAAGTGTTGGCGTCAATGTGTCCAGTGGCCGCAGTAGGCAATGCGGTGCCCAGAGTGTTGGTCACTTCGACCTGATCGAATTGGTTGATATCAAAAAAGGCCAGGATGTCGTCCAGCTCACCATTATCCATTTGGAGGATGGGACGAAAGGTGCCGGTATTGGTATAGAGGACATCAACGATGAGCGTATATTCGTTGACGAGAGTGCCGCCGCCGTTGGCCGGCGGGATGGGCATGATATAACCGGTCCCCCCGTTGAGCGTCGTCTCGCCCGGGAACCGCATGATATTTGTCACCACGCCCGCAACGCTGGAAACGTCGAGATTGGTGGTGGTGGCGAAAATCGTTAGATTGGAGGTGTTTCCATTTGGGCCATCAGCGTAGGCCAAGGGGCCCAGGTTCGCCCCGATGGTTTGTGACAAGTTAGTGTTCTTGAAATCCCATTGACCGATATTGGTTTGTCCGCTGACCTTTGCCACGCACAGAAGCCCGGGCAAGGCGAGCATCGCGAGGATGTATTTTCTTGTGTTCATGTGAGTTGTTCTAGTTTCTTGTGTTTGATTGTTGAATGGATAGGCGAGTTTAAGATATGTGGCGCGCTTACTGTACTGCCCGATAGAAGCGCTGGTTGAAGTTTGGGGCCGACGAGTCAATATACTGGCCGGTCGCAGTCGTCAGTGATAGATTGGTCAACGCTACCCAGTCCCGGCAGTTTGTTGAAGCGTCCACGCGATAGGTCAGGCCGGCCCAACCATTGACCGATACTTGCGCGCCTCCCGAAGGCGTGACAGAAATTGCCAGTTGAGGCCCGATGACAGGATCGCTTTGCACGATCACGCCACTGGTTCCGATCGCGACAAACCGCCCGTTGCCATAGGCCACCGCGAGCAGTTCGTGGATTGTGCCGGAACCGCGTGACGTCCAATTGGTCCCGTCGGTGGATGTGAGGATCGTGCCGTTTGCGCCCACCACCACGAAGACGCCGTTTGCAAAGGTTGCGCCGCAGAGATCGTCGTTTACGTGTGAGTTGGCGACAGACCACGTGTCCGCATCCGGCGAGTTGAGGATGGCCCCGTTTATTCCCGTCACCACGTAAACTCCATTTCCGTAAGCCACGCCCTCCAGCGTGTTCGTGGTTCCCGAGTCTGAAGCGGTCCATTCGCCCTCATCGTCCGCAGTAAGAATGGTGCCGTTGTCACCGACGGCGACAAAGAGGCCGTTTCCAAAACCGACGCTCCAGAGGTTGACTGACGAATCGAGGGGCGCAACGCTCCAACTGGTTCCGTTGGTGGACATGATAATCGTGCCCAATTCGCCAACTGCCACGAACATTCCATCACCGAAGCAGTCCCATGCGAGATAATTCTGCGTCTGCGATGAGCGAATGATCCAGTTTGTGCCGGCCTCCGAAGTTTGAATGCAACCACTGTCCCCCGCAGCGACAAAAAGCCCATTGCCGTAGGCAATGCCATAGAGAAAGTCGCCCGTGCCGTACCCATTGGGTCGCACCCAATTGACTCCGTCGGTCGACTCCAGCACTGTGCCTTGTGCTCCCACGGCAATGAACACCCCGGTGGCGTGCGTAATGGCACCGAAAGTGACGCTGACGCCCGAATCACGAGGTGTCCAATTGTCCAGCGGGCCGGCGCCGCGGCAAAGGGTCGCAAGAAGGCACCCGCAGATTGTCGCGCAAGCACTCGCCTTCTTCATAAGTTGGTTTAGTGGGTGGCGTTGTAAGTGTGCAACGTCTCGGCGGCTTGCTCGTCCCCGCTCTGAGCGGCGTCCTTGAGTTGCTGGCCGATGGTGTTGGCGGCCCGAATTCCAGTGATTCGTTGCTCCAGCGTGAGGTTCTCCTGGGAAACCAGTTTCTTGATGTCCGTGAAAGCGGCGGCGACTTGGTTCTGCTGCATCTCCCCGACGATCTTGCCCACGGCATCGCGCGTGGACGGGTCGGCTGATTCAAAGGTCTGGTGGAGGACGGAGGCCACTTGGTCGGCTGGGAGGGGGTCATTGACGCTGGCAAGGTGGCGGCCGCAAGAGAGGAGGAGAAGGAGGGGAGCGGCAACTATTGTATATTTGACAGCTAGGCGGCTCACGGGGTGTAGCGTCGTCGGCATTATTGGGGCGGCATCCGCTGCGGCATTTCTCCGGTGTAACAGCGATAATCGATGCCCACGGTCAGGGGCATCCGCTTGATCCGGCTGACGTTGCCCGGAACCCAAAGTGTGACGCACTGGTCCAGATGGCGAAACCATCCCCGGGTCAGATCGCCCATTCCATACTCAAGGGTATAGCTTGGCTGTGTCCATTGGGTGAGTATCTGGTCGAAGCCGGGAAATAATCCCAACGTGTCGGGTCCTCCTTCCAGCTTCTGCTCCGTGGAATCCTGGATGACAATGGTCGTTTGCGGGCTGGCGTAACTGGTGCGCTTGAGCGGCCTGGGTTGGGCTGAATCCATCGGGCCATAGGTCGAACCCTCTCCGTTATAGGGCACGACAAGATAGTCGCACATTCCATAACCGGAATACTCATAGAACTCCTCCGGGTACTGCTCGCTTGGGGTGTCGCACCAATTATCAACGATATAGATGGAAGCCGAGTCGAGAAAGAGATTCTTGCTTTTCTCGAAATACGAGTAATAACCCAGCGCCCAATAGGCGACGTCCTCCTCGCTGGGATCGGTGGGATCAGGGATTAACTCCGACCGCGGATTGATCGTCCAGGAACCGCCGTTGGGAAGCCAGACCATCGGTTTATCCTCACCCGGAGTTGGGGGATTGACGAAGTAGGTATCGTTATTATCGTCGGCGTAAAGAGTTGTCGCAATCCCAATTTGCCTCTGGTTGCTTATGCATTTGGTCAATTTTGACTGTTCCTTTGCATTGCCTAAGGCTGGCAGCAGTAGCGCGGCCAGAATGGCGATTACCGCGATGACCACCAACAGTTCGATCAGGGTGAAAGCCTTCCCTGTGGCTGCTGCCACACTCCCGCTTGGTCTTGTCCGTCCCATTGATAGCCATGATTGTCTCATAACTCGGACTATTTGGATCTAAACGCGTGGCTGACGACGAACTGTTGTCTTAAATCTCGGCCGAGAACGCGGCATTAAATGCAGGGCCACTTTAAGGCCATCCCTGGCCAGCGTTCAAGCCAGACAATGTTAAATCGAGCCGCCGAATTGTGACGAAACGGAAAACTTTTGTCAATTCTCAAAGTGCTGAGTTCGACATTTTCTGCGTTGGAGACCGCGCCGCAGGATTTAATTTACGCAATGTTGGGGCGTATTCTATTGCCCTGAAGCCCGCGGGATGAATGCCGCCGCTTGTTTCTCGGCTTCGGCGATTTGCTCTTCGGTCAGCTCACTCCGGACGGATTTCGCCTTGGCGCGAGCGTCGGCTTGGCCTTGTTGTCCGGCGACCAGCAGCCACTTGAGTCCCTCGGTCGGATCCTTCGTGACACCCAGTCCTATCAAGCATCGCTGGCCGTAATCGTATTGGGCCAGCGCGTCGCCGCCTTCCGCGGCGAGTTGATACCAGTGGGCGGCTAGTTTTTCGTCGTGGGGCACTCCCTGGCCTCGTTCGTACACGTAGGCCAGATCGTATTGTGCCGCGATGCCGCCGTGTTGCGCTGCCTTGGTAAACCAGCGTACGGCGTTCGTGAGGTCGTGGTGAACCCCGCGCCCAGCCTGGTAAAGTTCACCCAGCATCGCTTCGGCCTCGACGTTACCGTTGGTAGCGGCCTGCCCGTACCACCGAGCCGCCTGCTTATAATCGCGCGGAACGCCGTCGCCTTCCGCAAATGCCTTGGCCAGCCGCGTCTGCGCCGCCACGTCGCCTCCGGCAGCCTTGGCCTTCAACGCGGCGACGTCGATGGCCGGTGGGGGCGGCGCGGAAGCTACCGGACTTTGACCAGGGGACCAAAAGAACACAAAACCGGCGGCGATCAGCACACAACCCGCAGTGACGCCCACGATGAGGAGAATCCTTTTCATTGCGGCGTCGCGCTAATCGTCGTCGCGCCCCGGAGTGGCCCACGCCGGATACGGCACTTGTGGCCCCTTGGTGGCATGCCAGATAATCCGGTTCAACAAATCCTCCGGACATTGGTCGGCCTTTTCCAGCGGCAGGCGGGCCGATGCGTAGGCGTCCTTGCGCAGGACCGCGTCCGAGATTTTCTTTGGCTCCGGGTTCATCTTGTCCAGCGCCACATTGTTGGTCAGAGCCACGTAGGGTGTCAAATCCGGTTGGTTCGTGAAGCAATCGGACATCGATGTTGCGGTGGCGTCCATTTGGTTCATCGGCGGCAGGCCGAGAATCAATTCCATTGTGCGCAACAGGCTCGTTTGGTTGTACTGTGTGCCGACCACAGTCCCGCGTTTGGTGTAGGGACTGATGACGTACGCCGTGGTCCTGTAGCCGCTGACATGGTCCCACCCGGATTGCGGGTCGTCTTCGATGCCAACGATGCAGGTTTGGGGCCAGAACCGGCTGTGACTGAGCGCATCGACAATCTGCCCAAAGGCCAGGTCGTTGTCCGCCACCTGAGCGGCCGGGGTAGGGGAACCGGGGTCGGTGCCGCTGGTATGATCGTTGGGCAGCCCGATGATAACGAGATTTGGAAAATCCCCGTTCGTTTCGAACGCCTTCAACTCCGCGATGAATGTCGCGGCGCGCTGAACATCGGGGACGTCCATATCCCACCCGATATAATTGGTGACAAAATAGGGCCGCAACGTCTCCACACCCGGATCGCTGTGCATTTCAATGGCGGCGGTGCCATTGATGAATTGGTTGTAGGCATCGAGGAATTTTGGTTTGCCGGCGCGCGCCTTGTCCCGCCACTTCTTGCGTGTGATGGTGAACTCCCCATAATCCCGCACAGTCTTGCCGTGCGCCAGGCAATCGTCCCAAATAAAACCTTGCGGCGAGTAGGCCAGCGCATCCACTTCATCGTCCTCGCAACCGTCCGGATAGCTGCGCGGAAAGCCGGCGAAGAGCTTTTCCATGTAATCGGTCGCGAACGCGGTCGTGGCCCATTCATGCCCGTCGGCGCTGAGAATTCCTGAGCAATAGGTGTTGTCCAGAAGCACAAAATCGCGCGTGAACTTGTGCTGATTGGGTGTGATCTGTTGGCCGAAAACGCACAATTCGGGGTCGCCGTTTCCGGCCTGAACGTCGCCCAGGACCTGATCGTAGGTGCGGTTCTCCTTGATCAGATAAACGACGTGTTTGAAGACGCTCGGTTCGCCCACTCGTTCCGGCACGGGGCGAGCCGGTTGGCCCGGGCGCGCAGGCAGCGCCGCCAGCTTGAGCAAGGGATATCGCATTCCGGCCAATGCGCGCCGGGTATAGTCTTGCAATTCCTTCTTGTCCGGCTCAGTTACCAAACTAATCCCGCCGTAATATTGATGAGAATTGAATTCCGTGCTGCCATTGGACTGCCGCGCGCGACCGTTGCCCATCCCTTTGATGTTCGCCACGCAGAGTGTGTGCCGGGCCGGGTCGCACGTGATGGCTCCCGGAAACCATCCGCCGGGAATCAATCCCCGCAACTTGGAATCGCCCGGTTTGAAATCAATGACCGCCACCGCGTTTTGGGTTCCGTTGCAGACGAAAAGGCGTTTGCCATTCTTGTCAAATGCGAGCGCATTCGGGCTGGCGCCGAACAAGTCCCCCGGGTCCTGCCGCGCGCAAATCGTCTCCACCACTACGTTGGAACGCGTGTCGATGACGCTAAGGGTGTCACTGTCCGCGTTGGCCGCGACCAAGTATCGCCCCTTGGGCGAGAGGGCCAGGGCGCAAGTGTGCTTGCCTGTGAGGATTTCTCGCAGAACCTTGTCCGCCCTTGCATCGATCACCGTGACCGAGCCTTCGCTGGCCACCCCATGCGCATCGACTCTCACGACAGTCCCCCTCCCGGCCGGACCTGTAACGCTGTCCGCGTCCGGCCTGCGCCCGCCCCAGTTGCTGACGTAAATCCTGTCTCCGGCCACCACCACATCATAAGGGGCGACTCCGACATCCCAGATGCGAAGAACCGCGCCAGTGGCCGCATCGAGTTCCGCCACGCGATTGGAAAGATTCAACGCCACATACAACCGCCTGCCATCCCGGGAAAAGGCCAGGCCGGTGGGGATTTCCTCTTTTCGCCGCGGTGCGTTGGCCGGCGGCAGCGGGATCGAATACAATGCGTGAACATGATGGAGAGCATCCACGCCGAACACCTTCATGCTGCCGCTGACATTGGAAAGGAATATCCGCGATCCGTCAGGCGAAAAGATCAATCCCGTGAAACTGAGTTGTCCTTCATCTTCCTTGAATAACATGTGCGCGGAAGCCGGAGCCGTGTTGGTGACACTCGCGTCTTCGGAGGGAAGCCGGACCTGCTGCAACACCTGGGCGCTGACCGGATCGATGACTATCAAATCATGTGTCTTGCCCGATGTAACCAGAATCCTCCCATCGGGGCTCAGGGCGAGTGCCTGCGGACGGAGCTTCGGCAGATAAACCTGCCGGCCCGCCGGCTCAACAATCTGATTGACTGGAGTCACGATCCGGTCGCCCTCCGCGCGAGCCGCCGGGTCATGGGTGGAAAAATCGTCCACTGAATCCTGCGCGGCCCCCAGTGAAATCGCCGCCGCCGCGGCCCCCAGTGAAAGAAACGCTCTCTTCTTCATTGTCGCCTCGACCAGTAACTTCCACGGGATTCAGAAGCAATGACAAATCCGCTTTTTTGGGGCGATTCGCCAGAATTTCGCAGGAATGAAACCCATTCGTCATCTGACCTGCGAGGCGCTGGGGGAAACACGCCAAGCAGTCTCACCAGCATCCCGTTTGAATGATCGCCGGTGCGATAATACATAACACAAGGGGAGGGGCCATTACGGGGGAGCGTAGGGATGGGATCTGTATAGCGAAGCGCTCTCTCCAAAGCATCGCCGATCGCGATCAGTATTCATGGCCGGTCATGATTCCGAACCTGGTCACGGTCGGACTGCCCTGACGATTGCAGATTGAGCAACAGTGACGGCGTATGATCGACGATGCATTTCCGAGCAAATTGCATATATTTTACAGACAGTTACAACCCGATTGGCAGAATGGTAAACTTGCATAATCTGTTGATTCTGTGTGTGTTTTATGGGGAGTGGCGACCCTAAGGGGAATCGAACCCCTGCTACTGCCGTGAAAGGGCAGTGTCCTAACCGCTAGACGATAGGGTCGTCAATGAACCGCGAAATATAAACCGTGAAACCCGAATGTCACGCGAATATTCCTGCCGCGCGGACTCATGTCTTAAGGACTTCAAAATAGGTTTTGACCCGGGATGATGTTTTTGAATAAATACCGCATGTTGACGAAATCATTTATCCGCATTTTCGTTTCAAGTTGTGTCCTGGCTGCGGCTTGCGCGTTCGGGCAAGACAAGGACAAGGTTGAGATCGACCCCAAATTGCTCCCGCCCGCCTCAACAAAACAAGGCGTGACGTACGCCACGGACATCCAGCCGATTTTCGAAAAATCCTGTTATCCCTGCCACAGTGTCAAAAATCCCAAGCCAAAAGGCAAACTGCGCCTGGACAGCCTGGATGCAGTGTTAAAAGGCGGCGAGGACGGCCCCGCTTTGGTCCCTGGCGACAGCGCCAAGAGTGCGATGGTGGGGATGGTCTCGCACGCCGGGGATCCGGATGATTACATGCCGCCCCCAAAAAACAGAGACCATATTCAACCGCTGACAAAGGAACAAATCGGGCTCATCCGGGCCTGGATTGACCAAGGAGCAAAGTAACGGCGACAAAGTCCCGGACCCCGGAAATGTTTCGCGGGCCGGCCCGGCGGGCAATTCAGTGCCGGCGCAAAACCAGGCAATGGTCAATCCTCCTGGTTTGATGATATTCCAATGGGGGCAGTTCCGTGATGGTCGGTGATTCCGTTTCGTTGAGAATTTCCCTGGCCCGCCGCTGCAACTCCCGCCACCGCCCCCAATCCAGATCGGGGGCGTGCGAAATTTGACGGAGCGTGCTGCGCCATTCGATGATCACACGGTCGATGTCTCCGGTCCCAAGCAATTCGGTGATCCACCTGTCTTTGCTCAAAGGGTCCTTATGAACAGAGGCGACGACCTGCTCGGCCCCGGCGCCATACTTGGGCGGGACACCGCTCTCCAGGTAACCCGGAATGGACTGCATGCCGTAAGTCTCCCGACACACCATTGCCAGCCGTCCTGCCCACTGATTGTCCTGGCCGCAAAAGCGATAGCCGCCGTCCAGGTCGGCCAGATCGTAAATCAATTCCTCCACGGGATAAGCCTCCTCCTCCAACGCTGCCGCCACCGCCAGGCCGTCGCCCTGGGAGAAAAAACTGGCGATCTTGCCGCGCCGAGTCGGCACGCCGGCCGCGTCGATCAACCCCAAACGCCGCCACAACAGAGCCACGCCCGCGCTCGTGGGCAGCTTCTCGCAAACCGGGACCAGCGCGCAAGTCGCGCAATCCGGCGCCATCACTTCCCTTTCTATCGGCCTCCAAATCGCGATCCCGTGCGAATCCACGGGCACTCGCAGAATCGCTTCCGCAAGGCTCAGATGGGCGACGATGCGCCGTTCTTCCCGCACCAGCCGCACCAGCGGCGTCTTTTGGGCGGCCAATTTCTTTTCCAGCAGCGGAACTACTTTTTGTTCCCATACCGCCGACGGCGTCTGGCGTCCATTCCAGTTGATTAGGCGGCGCACCCATTTGGCCAGGAGAACGCGGTCGTCATTCAAGAAGTCCGCGACGGTCACCGCCCGCCCGTAAATCTTTCCCCCCTGGTCCTCTTGCAACAAACAAATCGGTCCGCCGCTGAGTTTTTTCATCGCGACCGGGTCGGCCAGCGCCGAATGCGTCTTCAAAGTCACGGCGCTTTCCATGACGTGGACCTCCCTGGCAGGACGGTCGCTCGGGGCCGGATAATTTGCCCACCCGCCTTTGCTGTCAAGCATTTCGCGCACGCGATGCCGGACGTGGCGCGCCCGTTCCGCATCGGTCTTCAATCCGCACGGAGCGTCGGGATGCTGGAGCGATTCTTCAACGCCCAGCGCGATCGGCTTGGTCGTAAAAAGCCGTTCCTGGATCCGCACGGCCTGGCCGAAGGGATCGCGGCCCTGCTCCGCCGCGGCGTCCATCACTGCCAGGAGCGCGTTCCAATCGACTAATCCGCCCCGGCACAAATGACCCGGACGCGCGTCAAGCAAACGAAGTTGATTGGCCGTGATGAGAATGAATCCGGTTTCGTCCAGCCCGCGGCGTCCGGCCCGGCCGAACATTTGCAGAATTTCGTCCGAGCGCAGCAATTGTTCCTGGTTGTCGCGCCAATAGGATTGGCCGGCGAGGGCTGCGCTCCGCAGTGAAAAATTGATGCCCGCGGCCAGCCCCATCGTGGCGACCACGACGCGCAACTGGCCCGCTTTGGCCAGCGGTTCGACGACGCCCGCCCGCGCCGCGTAGCTCAGCCCGCTATGATGATAGGCCACGCGGCATTTGAGCATTTTCGCCAGCTCACCACCCACAAGGGATTTTTGCTCCGCGCTCAGGCTCAGAGGTTGCGGCGTGGGCAACATTCGCGCCAATTCGGCGCCCATCGATTCGGCGGACTGGCGTCTCGGCGCAAAAATGAGGATCGGCCCCAAATCCTCCGCCAAGGCCTTGGCGACGAGGCGCGGCCAATAACCCCGAATCTCAGGCGGCACATAAAAGTTGAGGTTGTTGGCGTTAACCTCCTCCAGCGGGACCGGGCGTAATTCGTGGCGAACCAGGACGGCCTTTCTTCCCAAGCGCTGCAACCACTGCACCACACTTTGTGGATTGGCCACGCTGCCGCTGAGAAGAAGCAATTGTGTCTGCGGCGGCGCCAGCGCCAGCGCCAGTTCGTAATTGAGGCCGCGCTCGGCGTCGCCGATCATTTGATATTCGTCCACCACCAACAAAGCCGGTCCCTCGCCCTTGATCAGGCGGCCCTTTTGGGTTTCCAACGTCGCCACAAGCACTGGTGCGGATAAATTCTCGGATAAATCGCCCGTGGCTATGCCGACGTTCCATCCTCGCGCCCGCCATTCGGCCAATTTGTCATTGGCCAGCGCGCGAGTCGGCACGGTATAAATGGCCTGGCCGCGATTCCGACCCTGGTTGGACCACAACTCGAATATTAGCGTCTTGCCCGCGCCGGTCGGCGCCTGGACCACGACATCGTGGCCCTGGCGCAACGCGGAGACAGCCTCTTGCTGCCATAAATCGGGAATGGTGACCCGATGGAGAAGGGAGGGATTTTCCAATTGTTCGGCGATCGAAGTCACAGAAGCAACATAAACGAAAACCGACGGTAGCCAAGCCGTTCTCTGATCGCTTCAGGGCGAATTTCACGTATGTGGGCGGCTTCTCCCAATCCCAATCGTAATCTTGATCTTCAAGCACTGTCCGGCCGCGCGGCCGCGGTTGATATGAAAGACGAAACATCCGGCGAATTCCGGCAATGTGGCGAACTGGCCGCGCGCTCGTATATTCGCAAGGTGGCCGCCGCCGTTTTGGTCCAGTCGAACTTGCGCGCCTGCGCCAGGCCGGCCGTCTTCAATCGATTTCTTGCCTCTTCACTCGTCGCCACGATGCAGAGTTGCGCCATCAAGAAAGCCGTGTTCTCGGGGTCCACGACGGCGGCGGCGCTCCCAATGACTTCGCCCAGGGCGCCTCGCGCCGAGGAAATCACCGGACATCCGCACGCCATCGCCTCTATCGGCGGCATTCCGAAACCCTCGAACAAGGACGGATAAACAAACGCTCCCGCGGCGCGATAAAGATCGGGCAAATCCGTGTCCGGCACAAATCCCAGGCTGCGAATGTCCGCCGAGAAAGACGACTGTTGGATCGCCGAATGGATTTCGCGGGCGCCATGCCAGTCGCTGCCGGCAAAGGCCAGTTGCCAATCCGACCCCGTGGCCGATTTGAAACGGTCGAACGCCGCGATGAGGCGGACGTGGTTCTTCCCCGGATGCTCCAGACGCGCGACGTAGAGGAAAAAGGGGCGGTCCAGTGCGTGACGCCGCCCCGCCCAATCTCTTGCCCGCGCCGGGTCCCCCGGAAAGAAACGCTCGTGCTGGACCCCGTTGTAAATGACCGTCAGACGCTGGCGCGGCAGTTTGAAAAAGCGCGCAATGTCACCGGCGGTAAATTCGCTGACGGCCACCACTTCGTCCTGGCGCCGCGCCAGGTACGGCACAACCACGCGCCCGTAAAACATGCGCGGCCAGTTGTACTTATTCTTGACATGAAATGGCGCGAGGTCGTGGATGGTTGCGACCATCGGACAGGGCCGGGGCCAGAGTAATCGCCGGTAGCTTGGCACGTGCAAAACATCAAAATGGTCCCTTCGCGCCATCCGTGGAAGGATGGTTTGATGCCAGAACAGGTTGTTTATCGGGGGCCGGAATTGCTCCGGAACGAGCGTCAGCCGCGCGACATCCGAAGCGAAGTCGAAAAGCGGCAAGTCATCCTCCAGGACAAGAAGGGTCAGCTTGTGCCTATCTTCCTCGCAACGAGGCAGCATCGCGCGAACCAGGCCAAAGACATATTGCGCCACGCCCGTCTGTCCGCGTTGAATCATCAATGTGGAAATGCCGATGTGCAAAGCGCAAGGACCTCGGTGAAATGTTCAATGGCCCGGGACCGGCGTGCCGAGCAGGCTCAGCAACTCAGGTCTTTCCAGCAGGAGCAGTTCCAAGCCGGCGTTGCGGAGAACGTTCCGCACAGCGGGCTGCGCCCCTGCAAAGATCAGTGTCGTTCCCCGCTGCCACGCCAATTGCTGCGTTTGCACCATGATCCGCAATCCCGCGCTGTCGATGAACCGGGCGTCCGAAAGGTCGATCACCACGGGCGCCCCCCGCTTAGGCGCCCGCAACAAGTTGCACGTCCGGTCCCACACTTCCCCGGCGCTTGCCGCCGTGATTTCTCCCCGCCAGGCCACGCCGGGAACGGCGTCCAACGACCCGCGCGAAACGTGCGCCGCTTCTTCGCGCTTTCGCGTGTCAATGATCTCCTGCCCCGCGGCCGCGTCCGGCGCCGTGTCAAAGTAATCTCCCAATTGCATGAGTGCCAGGGCGCGCTGGACGCAACGGCTGGGCGCGACCAGGACCAGGTGCCGTTCCATGGAGTGGATTCGTTTTCGCAGGCCGACAAGAAGAGCGACGCCGGTGCTGTCAATAAACCGGATGGCGGAGAGGTCCAGCAGGCAATCCTGCCACAGAGAAAGGATTGGAGTCATCCAGCGCCGGCCATCCGGGGCCGCGCCGACGTCGAGGCGATCCTGCAATTTTGCAATGATCGCGGCGTCCGTGCCGCCGGTCTGCCTTTCGATTTGAATGGCCGCGCTTCCGGGTTCCGTCCGCCCTCCAGCCCGGAGCCGCAACCATTGCGAAACGATTCGCCGTCCAAATACCCAGAGGTCCTTGCCGTAACGGCGCGCCAGGCGGCGCGGTTCCTGCGCCAGCCGAAAGAGCCACTCTCCGCCGGCACGTTGTATCCAATCCGGCGCTCTCTTGACGCGCCCCGCCAGAAAATCGATTGTCGCGCCGATGCCCGCCACCACCGGCACACCCAAATCCTGATAGTGCATCGCGATCCACTTTTCGGCTTTGGGACAGCCAAAGGCCACGAAAAGCAGGTCGGGTCGCGCCTGGCGGACCCGTCGTTTGATCTCGTCATGGTCCATTCCGAGCAACGCATCGAAAGGCGGCGAATAATGCCCCGCCAGCACCAACGTGGGATGCTCCAATTGCATTTTGCGGGCCGCTTCCTCCGCGGATTCCGGCGTCGCGCCCAGAAAGAACACCCGATACTGCTTTTCCGCCGCCAGCCGTATCAGCCTCGGAGCCAAATCCGCCCCCGCCACGCGTTCCGGCAGTGGATTTCCCAGAAATCGCGAAGCCCACACCAGCGGTGTTCCATCGCAGAGCACCATGTGCGCCTCCAGGAGAATTCGCCGCAATTCCACGTCGTTCCCGGCTTGCACGAGGAAATCCACGTTCGCAGTAACCAAGTAATGCGGACGTCTTGACGCAATCATGCCTTCGATCAAGGTGATCGCCTCCGCGCAATTGACGTTGTCGAATGGCACGCCGAGAATGGCAATGGGCGGGCGGGAGGCGGGCAAACTGTTCAGATTGGAGTCATCCATAGGTGGGCCAAAGTTGTTTATAGGCCGAGACAAAGCCCGTCCGGTCCGATGCTTCCGTCTGCAAGTCTTGTTGCAAGCGCCGGATGATTTTGGATTCCTGGGCACTGTCGCTGTTCCACAAGAGCAGCGGCAAGGCGTTGAACAGACGTTCGCGCGGGTAACGGCACGCAAGCGAAGTCAGCGCGCCCCTCGGACCGAAGGTCCTCAGGGTCAGCAAGAAATTCCGCCAAGCCGGGCCGCAGGCGCATTTTTCGACGCCGCTCATCGCGTACTCGCTGGCCGTCTCAAAACGACGATTCAATCGGCGGCTTTCCAGCCAGAGCCAAAGTTCCAGGGCCAGCGAGGATACCTCGCGATGTTCCCGCTCGAATTCATCCGAAGATTTCCGGACCGGGCGGGGGTGCAACTTGAACACCATGCCGGCCGCGTGGTGCCCTTGAACCTTCGGCAGCCACGGCGCCGATTCGAGGGCGTTCAGCGCGGCCAGGCGCCGATGGCGTTCCTGAACGCTCCAATGATATTGGCCCGATGCGGCAAGGACCGCGTCTCCGAGCGCCAGACTCGCCTTGGCCAGATTGCGCGCTACGAAATCAGCGTTTTCGGCGGTCAATTCGTTGAGCATCTCTCCGGCCAGTAGAAGCCCTGAGCAACGATTCCACAGCAAGCGCGTCGCCTCTGCCGGCGGTATCGCCGCGGCATCGAGATGATGCTCGCAATCTTGAAAAACAGAATCGTCCCCCAGGACAACCCGGTGCCCCGCCGCCAAATCGTAGCTGAACATCGTCACAGGCGCCCGTCTGAGCCGCGCGGTGGATTCGATCTTGAATTCGACATGGGCGCCGGTTTCGGCGGAAAGCCTTTCCCCCAAAACCCGCAACGCCGGGCCGCGTCGGTATTCGTGCCAGTGGCGATTGCCCCGCACGAAGACGTAAAACTCCAGATCGTTGTAAGGCAGGTCCCCCGATTCGGTTGTCCTGACGCCCCCTTCGCCGCGGCCATAGCCGCCGCCCAGCACAATGGCGGCGAGGCTGCGGCGCGGGAAAACGGCGCGCACTCCATCGCACACCCGGTCACACCCGCGTTGCAGGCGCCGTTCCAACTCGGAACTGCCGTCAATTGTGAATCGCTGTGCCATTTCGGTAAAATCTCCAACCCTCCCTGAAACCGTCCAGTTTGGCGCGCCGCTGCTGCCAGCGGATCCGGGTCGCGTGCCTCCATTCGGCCAGCAGCCCGCGGCGCGCGCAAAAACCAAAATCCCGCCGCACGTCATTGATCCATCCCAGCAGGACGGTTCGCGGCCAGTTGATTTTTCCCGGAGAGGAATTCCACACGGCGGCCAGCGCCCGGGCTTCCCCGAAGGAACGCTTGTAGGCCTGGACCGGCGTGTAGTTGTGCGAGTGCATCACCACCGACTCGGGGCAATAGAGAACGCTGTAGCCTTGAGCGCGGCACCACCGGGTATATTCGTCATCTTCGGAATACTGCATTGCTTCGAGAAAACCACGCTGGCTCCAGATGTCTTTGCGCAGTCCGCTGCTGGCCATGCTGAAAAAATGTTCCCACTTGGTGGACTCCCGCCGCGGGCCGAAACAACGGTCGTAATCGTGCCAAAAAACCGCCTGGCAATTCGGACGCGGAATCTGCCGGCCGAAAACAGCCGCCGTATCCGGATCCTTCAGGAGCGAAACGATCGGGCGCAGCCAATTACGGCCTTGCGGCGTGGCGTCGGCGTTCAGAAAGACCGCGATATCCGAGCGCGCCAGCCGCATTCCCTGGTTCATCACGGCGCTCGGATTGTACTCGTGCGGCTGGATTTGGATAAAATGGCGCGGCCCAGCCTGGCGAATGAGTTCCACCGACCCATCCGTGGAACCCGAGTCAATAACAATAAGCTCCCAATTCGCATAATCCTGCGCCGCCAGCGCCGGCAGCGTTTCCCGCAAAGCCCACGCCTCGTTAAACGAACGGATAATGATCGTTACCAATGGATCGTTCATCTTCGCAATTTTGGCATAATCGGCGGGAGCAACAATCCCTTGAACACCCCATTTTGTTGGCGTTTCCCACCCCTCTGGTCGCGCCTAGTGGCGAATCTCTTGCCGGCCCCGGCCCAATCAGGCCGCCACGGCCTCCGGCCTGGTTCCATTCCGCGTGTGGGCCAGCACCGCGTCGCGCGTCATCAGCCGAAACATGTCGGGAATCGCGGTGATTTCATTGGGAATGTCCTTTTGGTTGGTGCACAGCGCCGCGTAACTGTTCTTTTCCAAAGGATGATAACCGTGCATGCCTCGAATCGGATGCGCTCCCATGTCGCTCGGAACAATGAGGACCCCTTCCTTTACAAGAAAAATCAATTCGCCAAAGTAACGGTCCGGAAATAACGCGCCCAGGGAAGCCAACTCCGCGTCGTCGATGATGCGCCCCGCCGTCACGGTGGACAAGGATTGCGAAATCAATTGGCGCGCGCGGTCGTTGAAAAACCAGAAGCGCGCCATCGTCGAATCAAACACCACGGCGTAGTCCGTGCCGAACCGCAGCGGCAGCGCCCCCACGATTGCCCGCAGGTCGAGCAGTTCATCGCAGTTGGCCATCCCATGATCGCTGAACACGTAAAGTCGAACTTCCTCATAATGTTCGCCGGCAGCCGCAAGAAGTTCGTCAATCCACTTTTCGTACAGGCGCAATTTGCTCGGTATGGCAGGCGACTGGTTGCCGACGGCGTGCAATAAACCGTCCAGGCCCGGCCAATATTGAAATGCGAAGTCAATGCGTTCGGCCCGCACGTCGGCGATCAGCGCGGCGAGGCTTGCCGATTCGCCGAGGGACGGGTCGCTGATGTGGTACGGCACGCGGCGCTCCTCGAGAAAATCAGAAATGTTCGGGCCGCGGTTCATGCCGCCGGGGCTTAAGGGGCTCTTTTTTTCTGTGAACGTGAACAGCGAGATGTGTTCGAACGGAATATTGTACAGATCGAAATAACCTCGAAAATTGAGGCGTGTTTTCATCAGCCGGGAAAGGAGCCGGCGAAATATCCGCCGTTCCGTGATTGCTTTCGGCAGCCATGAGAGCCGGCGAAGCGAACTAAACGGCGAGTGATCGGGGTCATACACGAAATAATTCCAATTGCGATGTTCCGCCGGCCAGCGTCCAGAGAGAATCGATGGCACACAGGCCGAACTGTAGCCAAAGACTGACGTCAGCCGCTTCCGATTGGCGGCGCGTTCGCCCAGGAATGGGTCACCTTTGATTATCTCCCATCCGCAGGCGTCGATAAACACAAAGAGCGGCAGCAGGGCTTTCACATTACGGATTCTCCATGGGACCCTTTGGCCGGCGAGGCCGCGTCCTGGCGGTTTGGTTCTTCGGCGCGTCCTTAATCTCAATCGACTCCGGGATGAAGTCATCGCACCGCCAATCCACGAAGATGATCCGGCCGCGTGCTTCTGGCAAAACGCCTCCGGACTGCCGGTGCTCCAATTGTTTGAGCAGGTTCATAGCAAAGTCCTCTTGCGAATTGGACCCAGACGGGATGCGAATCGCCCATTCGATTGCCGTTGCCCGGGCCCAGAATCGAAACGTGAGAAAAACTGCAACCGGCCCTGGGTCGCCATTCCGGCCAAATAAGTCTCTGCCGTGATTGCATGGCTTGCTCCCGCGCGCGGGCAGGAGAACAGGGCGACCAGCGCCATTGGGCCGCCGCGCCGAGCCAGCCCCAATTGAAGCCATTGGTTGACCCCCGCGGGCAATTTTCTGTCATGGCAGGAAATCAAGATGATGTCTGAGTTGGCCGCTTCCACAGCGGCAACGTGGCGCAACTTTGGGATGCGCAGAGCCTTGAAGCTGGCAACCTGCGTATCGAGGATCCAATCCCCCCCCAGCCCTTCAGCCAGAACATCGCAGGTCTCCTTGGCGCGCTTTCCAGCGGCAACGTCCTCATAGGCGATGAAAACACCCATGGCCAGATCGTCGTTTCGGTTCCGTGAATCGCAAAATAATGTGTTTGGTCCGTATTGCATGCCTTACCAAATAAGCTAATTCGGGCTGGATAAAAATGGGGTTTCCGCCCCGATTCTTGCGATTATTCCAGCCGGTAAGAATCATTTTAGCTCCGGTTCGGAATTGGGCAGCGTTTCCGTGGCAGGAGCTTGCTTCTCCAGATGCAGCGGAATGGAGGGCTCCCAGTTTTTCCACTCGTCCTTCGCCTTTTCATTTAGCTCGAACACCGCGCCGTTGGTGGCCGCCGCGCCGGGAGCCGTTGGCGTCGCAAATTCAATTCCACCACTCACCAGCGATTGCGCGGAGATGGCGCTGATTTCAGCGCCTTTGAACAGGCCGACGTGAAGATCCAGCCCGCCCGCGTTCCAAAATATTGAATTCTCCCGCACCAAAGGCGCGTACTCCTTTCTCACGCGCGCACGAATCAGGACCGCGCGACCATCCGAAGCAAGTTGGTAGCCTGTAACCTCCCCGACCGCCAGGCTGCGATAATAAACCGTCGACTTTTCCTGCACGGAATTGAGGGCGTTGCCGCGCACGATGATGGAAAGCGCGCCGGGTTCCTTATCCAAAGGCTGCTGTTCCACGCCGGTAAAGACATTGGTCGGCGGGCCATCGCCCGGTTGCACGTTGATGTATTCCCCCGATACAATGGTCTGCAAGCCGCTGATCGTTCCCACTTTGAGCTCCGGCCGCACGATCCAAAAGAGCGAACCGGTACGGGCCAGGTTTTTGGCGAAACCGGCCAGGCGCGTGGTGACTTTGACTTGTCGCAGGTCGGGAGCCAGGGTCAACGTCTTGACCTCGCCTATCTGGCAACCGCGGAATTGGACCTGCGTGTTCCCCTCCTGCAATCCGTTGACGTTTTGAAAATAAATCGTGATGAGCGGACCGGTGGCAATATAGTCGCGGTAAAGGAACCACAAGCAAAGCGCCGCCGCCCCAGCGGGAATCAGCCAGAGCAGCCATGCGGGGCGCCCTTTCTTAATGACCGCCCTGGGTGGCGATCTCTCCGCAACCAGTCTATTCATACCGTTTTTTCTCCTCCGGGGAATCCCACAAGACACGGGAGTCAAAACTTAACGTGGCCAGCAAGGTCAACGCCACCACCGCCGTAAAAGAGAACACGCCGCGGCCGGGATGCACTGACGCGACTTGCCCCATCTCGATCATCGCAACGCAAATGGCCAACAGGAAAACCTCCAGCATGTTCCAGGGATCGATTACGCGAATGACCCGGTAAATCCATGTGCGCGCCTTTTTCCACCGCGGCCACTCAATTGTCGTAGAGAGAAACAGAAGACCGACGATCTTAAACGCGGGGGACAAAATACTGGTGCACAAAACCAGGCACGCGATAAAATATTGCCGGTCTTGAAATAACGTCCTAATGCCCTGGAGGATCGTCGTTTGCGAGTGGATGCCATGATACTCCGCGGTGACAATCGGGTACAAGTTGGACGGAAAATACAGAATCAGCGCCGCAAGCGAAAACGTGAACGTGCGCAGACGGGTATTGGGCCGACGGTGAATCAGGTGGGAATCGCAACGAGCGCAATAGGCGACCGATCCTTTCGGCACCTCCCCCACCTCCTGCACCAGGCCGCACGTCTCGCAGGCGACCAGTGAATCTGCCCCCATCGGGTCTCTGTCCATCGCACCATTGTTGAATCTTCCAAAGGGTCGGACAATGGGGTGTTAACATGACCACCGTATTAGGTATTCACCCAATACAATGCAAGGGTCTCGTGCTTTATTTTGACGGCAGTAATGCCGTGGGATTTGAAAAACTCTCATCCAGAAGCCGCTGGTCCGGCCATCACAACCCATGCGGCCTGGCTCAAGGGCGTGTGGCTCGCTGCGCGCAGATTCGCCGTCGGCCACCACAACGGGCAATTTGCTGAAACCGTGGTTGCGGTCTGGCTGACGCTCTCGATTGCCAGCGTGGTGCTGGCGACGACGATATGGGTCCAATTCTCCGATCAATTGAACACCGCCAGCCAAACCGTCGCCATCCGCATGAAGCTGGAAGCCATCTATAACCTGCTGGTGGAAGCCGACAGCAGCCAGGGCGCCTTTGTCATCACAGGTGGCCGGCAATTCCTGCAATCGTTGCAAGCAACCTCCAGGAGTCTGCCGGCCCAATTCGTACAATTGGCCGCCCTTGCGCATAACCAACCCGTGTTGCTCAGGCGCGTGATGGATTTGCGCGGACAGGCGGAGGCGAGCCTCGATTACCAGCGGCGCGTCGTCAACGTTTGTCAGACACAGGGAAAGGCCGCCGCCGCCGCGATTGTTGCCGGAGGCGAAGGTCAGGCCCTGTTGGACGCCATTCGCAGGAATGCCGACGCCATCAGCAGTGAACAAGCTGACCATCTCGTCTCCGATCACGACAGGAGCACCCGCATTCAACTCAAACGGGCGAGCCTGACGGGCCTGGCCGCGGGCATTCTGGGCATCGGCGCGGGAATCCTGGCGTTCGCGCTTTCGCGGCTGACTGTCAAACATCAGGAACGCGAGCGCGAACTCATCGAGGCCCGCCTCCAGGCCGAGCGCCGCAGCCAGGAAAAGACCGCGTTCCTGGCCAACATGAGCCACGAAATCCGCACGCCGATGAACGCCATTCTGGGATTCAGCGAATTATTGGAAGGGCAGTTGCCCGAGTTCCGGCATCTGGACTATCTCCAATCCATCCGCCGCAGCGCCTCCTCCCTCCTTCAATTGATCAATGACATGCTGGACATGTCCAAAATCGAGGCCGGCATGTTGGAATTGCGCCCCGAGCCAATCGATCCTCGCGAGGTCTGCAATTTCGTTCGGAGTGTCTTTTCTGAGTCGGCTGCCAGGAAGGGTCTATGGATGTCATTTAAGGTGGCCGAGGACGTCCCGCACGCGCTCTTGCTGGACCGCATTCGTCTGCGTCAGATTCTGGTTAACCTCGTGGGCAATGCCATCAAGTTCACCGATCACGGCGGCATCGAGACGCGCATCCGTTCGGAAGCTCAGAACGCGCATGGACGCGTTGCCCTGATCATCGAAGTCGAGGATACCGGCGTCGGCATCCCGCTGGACTGCCTGGAGTCAATCTTCAAGCCCTTTGTCCAGGCGGGGGCGCATCGCGACAAAGAGAACGAGGGAGCCGGCCTCGGGTTATCCATCGTCAAACGTTTGACCGAAGTGATGAAAGGCTCCGTCACCGCCAACAGCATCCCGGGACATGGTTCGACATTTCACCTGCGATTTCCGGACATTCGCGTCTCGGCGCGCCAGCCCGCGATAGAGCAATCCAGGGTGCGGACGGAGACGGATTTCAACGTACTTCGCCCCGCGGTCTTGCTCGGCGTCGATGACAACCAGGCCAACCGCGAGCTTCTTGGCGCCATGTTTTGCGCCTCCCATCATCGCCTCTTCCTGGCCGACTCCGGCCGGCAGGCGGTCGAAATGGCCCGTCAACTGCGGCCGGACATCATCCTGCTGGATATCCGGATGCCGGATATGGATGGCTGCGCTGTGCTTGACACGGTCAGAACGATTCCAGGATTGGAATCGACCCCCGTCATTGCGATCACCGCTTCCGCTTTGAGCACGGACGATAACGCGGTGAATTCAAAATTCGGCGGTTATGTGCGCAAACCGTTTTCACGCCAGGACATCTTGAACGCGCTGGCGCGGTTCCTGCCGCCGATGGTGGGGATCCCGGCCTCCACCGCTGTCACCGCGCCCGCGATGAGCCGCCCGCCCGCCGCCTGCGTTCCCCAGGAAGTCCTGGTGGAAGTGAGGCGCCTTATGGACGCGGAATGGCCTTCAGTCCGGGACAGCGCCGCGATCAACGAAAGCAAAGCCTTCGCCTCCAAGCTCGACCTGCTGGGCAGGCGCTGGAGTTGCCAGCCGCTGGTGACGTATGCGCGGACGCTCCGGCGCCACGCCGAAAGTTACGCGGTGGTCGATTTGGAAAACGCGCTGCTCAACTTTTCCAATCTGGCCGGTGAACTGCATCGTCAAGCCGCCACGGCCCCTTAAAATGACCGCCTCGTTGCAACGCTGCCAACGGCCCGCTCCGGATTCGGAGAAGCGCCGGCGCATTCTCGTGGTGGACGATCAATGGACCAACATCCAGAAGATCGGCTCGCTTCTGGGGGGGTTGGGACATGAAATCATTCCCGCGCTGGACGGTCCCCAGGCGCTGGATCGAGCCTCAAACTGCGCTCCGGACTTGGTTCTCCTTGACTTGATCATGCCTGGCATGGACGGGTGCGAGGTCTGCCGCCGGCTTCGCAAGACAGCCGAAGGCAGCAGGATTCCCGTCATTTTTATCTCCGCCGTCGATGACAAGGAAATGATCGTCCGCGCCCTGGCGGCGGGAGGGGTCGATTACATCACCAAACCGTTCAACTCCGGCGAACTGCTCCGTCGCGTGATCACACAATTATCCCTCAAATCCGCCCGCGACGATCTGCGACAATTATTGCTGGAAAAGAACGAACTTCTCGGAATGCTCACGCACGATTTGAAGAGCCTCTTGGGCGGAATCAATTTGAGCGCGGATTTGGCGCGGGACCGTCTCGCGCAAATGGACGACCCGTCGCCTCACAAGCTCGCCGCGGACATCTTTGACGCCAGCGGCCTTCTGTTGTTGTTCGTGAAACGATTTCTGGCGACGGCTAACGCGACGGACTCCGCCGACGGCAACGCAGAGCCCGCCCGCGCCGCGCGCATCCTTGTGGCCGACGACCAGCCCGAAAACATCCAATTGCTGGGAGCCACGCTGGGCCGGTTGGGCCATGAAATCATTCCTGCAACCGACGGTGTCACCGCCGTCAAACGGGTAAAGCTTAAGGAGCCGGACCTTATTCTCCTGGATCTTCTCATGCCCGGAATCGACGGCTTCGAAACCTGCCGCCGCCTTCGCGCGACGCCTCAAGGCAGGGACTGCCCGGTGATCTTTCTTTCCTCGGTGGGCGACAAGGGTTTCATTGTGCGGGCGCTGGAGGCCGGAGCAGTCGATTATCTGACAAAACCGTTCAACCTGGAGGAATTGGTGTTACGGGTCCAAACTCACCTGTCTTTGAAATTTACCCAGGACCGGCTGGGCCGCCTCGTGCAGACCCGGGATCTATTGCTGGCCTCGCTGACCGATGATTTCAAGAAGCAACTGGAAACCATGTGTCGGAACGCCCGTTCGTTGCGCGAACAGGCATGCGGACTCGAGGATCAGCGCGTCGAGCAGTTGATCGATAATATCTTCCGCTCCAGCGCGCAACTACTGGACTTCGTCACAGGATTCCTCGATCTCGCCGCCGATGGGAAGAACCTGGCATTGCATCCGGCACCGCTGAGTTTCTGCCAGGCGGTGAAGCGAACGGTCAAGCGCTATGCTGAACCGGCGAGGGTCAAGGGCGTGCGCCTCCTGCTGGACCCACCGCCGGCAGCCGACGACGACCTCGTGCTTGCCGACAAACAGGCGATCGACCGAGTGCTTGACAATCTCGTCTCCAATGCCGTCAAGTTTTCCCCGGCAAAAACCGTCGTCCGGCTTTCCGTGCAATCCACCGGCTGCCAGGTCCAGTGCCGCATTGCCGATCAGGGGCCCGGCTTCACCGCCGAGGACAACGCGCGCATGTTTCGCCGGTTCGGACGCCTTTCCGCCCGGCCTACTGGCGGCGAACCCTCCACCGGCCTGGGCCTGAGCATCGTCCGCAAGCTCACTGAGGCCATGAACGGAGACGTGACTTGCCAATCCGCGCCGGGCCAGGGCGCCGTTTTTACCATCGGTCTTCCCCGCGCCCGGGCAGGCCTCCCCCAATACTGACATGGACTTCCTGATCATCGACGACGACAAGACATTTCGCGACGCCACCACGCTGGTCATTGAAGGGGCGGGGCATTACGCCGAGGGCGCGGCCTCGGGTGAGGAAGGCCTCGCGCTCTTGAAACATGAAAAATTTGAGGCGGTCCTTCTGGACGTTCATCTCAACGGCGAAAACGGATTGGATCTGCTTCCACGGATTCAGGAGCAGAATCCGCGCATTGCCGTTGTCATGTTCACCGCCGAAGGGAACGTCAAGACCGCAGTGGAAGCAATGCGCCTGGGCGCTGTGGACTTCCTGGAAAAACCATTCCACCGGGAGCAGTTTCTGGCCGTCCTGGCGCGTTTGCAGCGGCTTCGCCAAATGGGCCAAAAAATTGAGAGTCTGGAACGCGAAGTCACCGACTCCAAGACACGATCGCTGGAGCCTGTTTTCGATTTCGCGACGCCGGCGATGCGCGAAGCCCTGGGCATCCTGGCGCGCGCCGCAAAAACGCCCGCTTCCATTCTCATCCTCGGCGAAAGCGGCACCGGCAAAAGCGTCGCCGCCCGCGCCCTCCACCAAAACAGCCATCTGGCCGATAAACCGTTCGTTACTGTGAGTTGTCCGAGTCTGTCAAAGGAACTGCTGGAAAGCGAACTCTTCGGCCATGTTCGCGGCGCGTTTACTGGAGCGGTCAAGGATCATTGGGGAAAGGTCAAGGCAGCCGATGGGGGGACGCTTTTCCTGGATGAAATCGGCGATCTGCCTCTGGAGATACAGCCCAAGCTCCTGCGCTTGCTGCAAGAGCGCGAATACGAGCGACTCGGCGACAATGCGGTTCACACGGCCAATGTCCGGGTCATTGCCGCGACCAATCGCAATCTCAAGGATCGCGTGGCCGCCGGCGCCTTTCGCGAAGACCTATTTTTCCGCCTCAATGTCATCACAGTCGAAGTCCCCCCATTGCGTTTGCGGCCGGAGGATTTGGAACCGCTGGCGGCGCATTTTCTTCGTCATTTCGCGCTCCAGTGTGGACGAAACATGGATGGCTTTTCCCCGGAGGCTTTGGCTTGCATTCGCCGTCACTCCTGGCCCGGCAATTTGCGAGAGCTTTGTAATGCCGTCGAACGCGCCGTCATCCTGTCGGCCGGTAGCACGATCGTTCCGCGGGACCTTCCGGCAGATTTGAGCTCTCTGGACTCCGCCCGCGCCGCCGGCTGCGACGAGATCCAGGCGGGGGCTCTGGTCTCCTTGGAAAAGCTGGAGGAAGTTCACATTCGCCGCGTGCTGGAACGCGCGCCGCGATTGACCGAAGCCTCCCAGATTCTCGGCATCGATCAGGCCACCCTGTATCGAAAGCGCAAGAAAATCGGCCTTGGCTAAGCGGCCTTTACGCGGCCAGAAATTCTCCGATGCCCGCCAGCGCGGGCAAACGGCTGCAAATGACTTGTAGTGTGACCAACAGGGGCATCGCCAGGAGCGCGCCGACGATTCCCCACAGCCACGCGCAAAACATCAATGCCACGAAGATCACCACCGGGTTGAGCTTGAATCGCCGCCCCAGAAAAAACGGCGTCACCAAGTCCGCTTCCAGCAAATGCCAGATAAGGTATATCCCTGCCGGCAACAGGCCGTGCGTGACGGTGTCAAAAGCCAGCAGACCCGCTACCGCGACGGCGAGAATCCCCGCCGCGGGACCAAAATAGGGCACAAAGTTGACCACCGCCGCCATCGCCCCCCACATCGCCGGGTTCGGCATTCCAGCCAGACCTAAAGTCAGACCGACGCAGATTCCCAGAATGGCATTGATCACACTGACCGAAAACAGATACCTCGAAATATTCTGCTGAATTTCGCGGCTGAACTCCACGGCGTCTTTTTTGTCATCATCCGGGTTTCGCAGGACCCTCGCCAGCCTCGGCGTAAACTGATCGCCCGTGGCCAGCATCAGGAACAGCAGCACGCCCGTTTCAGCCGAGCCGACCAGGAGGCTTCCGGTCCAGGTAAACACTGTCCCGGCTAGTGCCTGGTCCGCAGTCGAGTTCGGCGGACTTGCCGGCGGGGCATTTTGGCCGGTTGGTTTGCCGTCGATGTTTTGGATGGCGTTCATGAACCGGGAAACAGGACCGAATAGACGTTGATATTTTTCCCGCAATCGCGGCAACGATGCCGGGGCCGACCGCACCCAGTCGCTAACCGGCCGCCCCAAATGGACCAAACCGGCGCCGAGGCCCGCGATTAGAAGTCCGAGAATGAGCACCGCGGCCAACGGCGCTGGAATTCGATGCGCCCGCAGCCAGCTCATCGGCGGGTACAGGGCCATGGAAATCACCCATGCAAGCAACACGGGTAGAACCACCGAACTGGCGCAGTAGAACAACAGAAGCACAGCAGCAAGGCAGATGACCGCGCCCGTTACCCGCGCCAGCATCATTTCCGGCCCGCGCCGTCTACGCCGCCTTGGGGAGTGTGGCTCCTGATCCAGTGCGGGCGCATCGTCTTTGCCGGGATGCTGAACCGGCGTGGCGGGTGAACTCATATTCGTACTCTATCAAACACTTCTTCCCTGGATCAACCGGATTAGTATCGCCAAAATCGCAACGACCAGAAGAATGTGAATGAATCCGCCCATCGTGTATGAGGAAACCATCCCCAGCAGCCAGGCGATTATCAGAATTAGGGCAAGTGTATAAAGCATAATTTCACTTATCCAGCTTGTTGCGTGCCGCGAGCTTCCCTCGCAAGCCCCTTCCAGCCGCCTCGCGATTTGCAACCCATTTACCTGTGCAACTGCCTCTCGGAGACTGCGGACCGGGCCATGACACGAGCACATCAACAATGCCAGGCGGCAACGTTTGTTGGGAGCGTTTTTTCTGCAAGTTGCACATCCCTGGCGCCGGGCAGTGCATATTGCAACGTGTGAAGCCACGCGCCGCTTTTGGCGAAACGGGGCGACACCAGGAAGCCCCGCTGGTTTCTAGGCAGTCCGCCAGCGCAATCGGAGGTGTTCTGCCCATTGTTGACGGTCGTCGGCGCGCCTAGAATCCGTCCGCAGACTGAACTCATGACATTGTAACAACGAACCTTAAACAGATTATGAGCAAACTACGCTACACATTCCTTGAAGAAGCGGCGAACCTTTACGATGCGGAAAAACAACTCACCAGGGCGCTGCCAAAAATGGCCGCCGCGGCGGAGCACCAGGAACTCAAACAGGCATTCCAATCCTACTTGACAGAAACGCAGGAGCACGTGCGCCGTTTGGAACGGGTATTGGAGATGCTTGACCACACTGCAATAAACCGAAAATGCGCGGCAATGCAGGGTTTGATCGCCGAGGGTGAAGAACGGATCTCCGACGAAGCTGGCGATGCCGCCCTCATTTGCATCGCCCAAAAGATCGTACATTACGAAATGGCCGGCTACGGCTGTCTGCGAACCTGGGCGTCGCTGCTCGAAGAAGAGGATGCCTCTGACCTGCTTCAGGAAACCTTCGATGAGGAGAACGCCGCCGACGAACACTTGACCTCCCTGGCAGTCCAGATGATTAACGCGGCCGAGAATGAGGTTGAGGACGAAGACGCAATGGAAGACGCGCTCGAGCGCAAACACCACCGGCGTTGATTCAACCAAAACTCCTTGCGGGAATTCCGGTCATCTGCAATAGGCGTGGCCAGTTCGCCGGGCGGTCCGTATCATCAGGACTTTGACACTTCAAACGGCAGTCTAAGCCATTACGAATTCCTGTCCCGGTCCCGCGCTGCGTTTGCCAGATCAAGCAAAAACCATAAATGCCCGCGCATGCGCGAGCATTTATGGCGTTTTAATCGTTAATGACGACCGCCGACACACCTTCGCCGACGGATCGCCGAACTCACTTCACTTCACCTCAAAGAACGTCTGGTCATTGGTGACCGTCACGGTGTAAGGCGACACCGCCGTCGTATTCGTAATCCATGGCCCGCTTAGATTGGTCGCTTCCACCAGATTACCTGCCGACCATGTGAGGGTCACGTTCCCCGCTGCGGCCTTGGCGATGTCTAACGTGACGGACGGAGGAGGCGGAGTTATCCCCATGCCTACGTCATAGAGCGAAACAAGCTGGTTGCTGGTAAGCGCCTGAAGGTACACGCCGACCCCGCTAATCAGCCCGGGGAAGGCCCGAGCGCCGTCGGTGTAACCGGCGTCGTCTCCAATTTGCCAGGCAACGCCAAATTCCTCCGTGTCATGGGGGATTGGGTTGTTTGTGTATTGGATACCGTTGGTGTTAAACATGTAAACTCCCCCATTTGATGGCGAAATAACCATGGCCACGAAAGACCATTCATTGGTGGGCGGGTGTATTTGAGAATTCCAACCCCAGGTGTCTTGACTGTTTTGGTTCCAGACGTAACCCAGCCCCGCCATCCCGCTGGCAGATTCTTCGTTGTCAAAAGCCATGCCTTCGCCGGCTCCGCCCCGGTCAAAGAGTAATGCCGCGTCTTCCTGCACGTTGCCGGGTGGGTTAATCCACATGGCATAGGTTAAATTGGACGCGACCATGCTCCCGGCCGACATTCCCGAGACGAATGAATCGGACACCCCTTGAAAGGTCTCCAGCGCAAAATTGGTCGCCGGAAAGCCGGGAAACTGCGGAGCCTCCGGCCCCAGGATGCCGTTGTATCCATATTCCGAGCCGGCTTGATAGACCCCGTTCAAACCGTTGACATACTCGTAGGCGATGCCGGTGCCCGGAGAACCGTTGGTATCGTCAAGTCTCCAATATGCCAGCGGATTAAGTTTCAGGACAGCGGATTCATACGAACCCGTCACCGGCGTAATAACGGTTAACGTTGCATTGCTGCTCGCGGTGGTGGTAACTGAATTCGCGGCCAGGAATGTATAGGTGCCTTCTTCACCCGCCGAAACATTGCTGACGGTGAGGCTGAGGTTCGTCGCGCCGACAATGTTAGTGCCGTCGAACTGCCATTGGTAGCTTAGTGGAGATGTGCCGTTAATGCCGCTGGTGGAGAAGGTCACAGTCTCCCCCGCATAAGCGCCTTTGGATTGCGGCTGCACCGTGATAGAGGGAGGAAACGGCCCCAATCCGGTCGCCTCACTGAACATCGCCAAAATCTGGCTGTTCGACAACGCCTTGTCAAATATTGCCACCTGATCAATGCTTCCGTCGAAGGAGCGGGCGGTAGTGCAACAAGGATCCGTTCCGATCATGTTCGTTGCGCCGGGTCCCTCAGAGAATGTTTCGACCTCGTTGGTGACAGAATTGACCGCCGAGAAGAGGTCCGCCTTGCCGGTAGTGGGATCAAGGTAGTAAACATAGAACGTCGCGCCGGCCTGATCGATTACCATCGCCACAAACGACCATTGGCCCAGTGGCGGATAGATCCCAGAGTTGTAGTTATAAGTCGCCGCGCTGTTGCTGTTCCACGTGTAGCCCAGTGGAGGCATCCCCGAAGGGCCTGTGACGTCACCAAAGCATAAACCCGCCGCATCCAAGGTATCGCGGCTGAAGACGATGCCGGTTGAAGTCGCTTCGTCCGCGCCAGGGTCGATCCAGGCCGTGATAGTCACCGTATTGGTTTTGATGTCTAGGGGCGGGAAGGAGATATAAGCATTTGCGGCGCTGCCCTGTGTGGTGGTTACAGCCGTGTTGTCGGCCGCGAATCCGGGGAAGCCGAATGGGGTTGTGGCGGCGCTTGGGCCCGCAACGTCATCTACCGAACCCGGGCCATAAACGCCGTCAAAATTGTTGCCGGAAGCATCATAAGCCGGCAAATCCCCGGCGGTAGTAGCCCCGGTCTCATTGAGCTGCCAATAGGCAAGCGGGCCTGCCGCCAATACCGTGGCTCCATAAGTGCCGCTGCCGGGGGCGGAAGGGTCGGCAAGCACCGTCAGCGTTGAAGGAGTGCTCGTCACCGGTACTCCCGCGGAGATTGAATTTGTCGCCGACAAATAGTATGTTCCCGCAGTGGCGGCCTGGATGTTGGTCAGGACCAAAGTATCGTTGGTGGCCCCGTCGATAGCCTTGAAGCCGCTCCCCGTATTCCCCATCCATTGGTAGGCAATCGGCAAGGTTCCGGTAAACGTAGCCGAAAACTCCGTGGTCTCTCCGACATAGTCTTCGTCGGGGTTGGGTGCCGTGTCATTCACGATGATGGGCACGCTGGCTGCCACAATGTCCAATGTCACCGGCTGACTTGTGACAGAGCCCAGGGTATTCGAAACGATCACCTCGTATTCATAATTGTTCGGTGTCAATGGGAGCGTGTTCAATGTGTAATTGGTTAGTGTCGCACCGGTTATCGGAGTCCAAGTGGTCCCTCCCGTGCCGCTATCGGTAAGCCACTGATACGTAAATGGCTTCGAGCCAGCGGCGACAGTCTCGTTAAGCTCTACAGTCGTTCCCGCATAGTATTCGCTTAGCCCGGCGGGCGAAGGTACTGTCGGCGTGTTGGGGATCGGAGGTCCAGTAAATACAGTTTGAAAAACTTCAACACCCATTACAGCTACCGTGCCATCAGCATCATCCTCGAAATTGGTCACCGCTCCGATTACACTAAAGTTGGTTCCTGATACGTTGGTCCACAACACGTAATTGGCTTCCAGCGCGGGAAGATAGTCCGTCCCATCAGTATTTATCGCAGGCTCCGTCGTGTTGGTGGCTTGGGTGTAAATATATCCGGTCGTAGAAGTGAAAGTTGCCCCGGGGAATACCTCCCCCCAAAATGTTTGTCCGTTGTTCGTCAGGGTTAGCCCATAGCGGCGGCCCCCATGATCGTTTAGCATGTAGACAATAACGTCATAACTTGTAAAGTTTGTAGGAAGATTCAGTACGGTCGCGATGTTCGTCGCCTCCTGGATCCATGTTCCGCCGGAATTCAATATCTCGTCTGGCGTTGTCCCAGTGACTCCCGTCGCATACGCGCCCTGGTCATAGTACGTGGAGATCGATGCCCCGGTGGTGGCGCCCGTGCTCTCCACCAAATTATTGACGACAACCGTCGCCGGCTGGGCGGCAGCCGTGCTAAGCTGGTTCCAATTAGCCACAGGTATGACGCCGGCAATCTGTCCCGGCGTGAGCGCTACGTCTGTTCCTCCATTCCCAGTGGTCCCAGGGTTGTCAAATTGCACGCTGATGGCCACACCCTGGCCATACGCCCCGGTCGCCGCGGCTGTTAACGCAACAACACTTGCCACTATCATTAAGAGTTGGTTTTTCATAGAAAAATGAGACATTTCTAGACGCAAAATAGGTTTCGTAGGTTTCGGACTTGAGCTTTGATGACGCGATACTGTCTTAAACGGACTCGAATCGCAAGGACTTTTTTGTCCCCATAATTAGTGACAGCACCTGGCACTGACTATGCTTCCTAACTGGAGCTGTCCGAGTTAAACGCCGGAAGTCTAAGAACGTATAGACCGTCCACCAGGCGGTTTTCCAGTGTCACATCGCCTGTGGAAATCAATCCGCTCTTCAGTTTTTCCTTTTAGTTTTTTGCGAACCATTCAAACTTGCCGCATACATGCATTCGCAGCCGCTGGCGGTAAACGCATTGGATACAGAGCACAGTCGGTCCGGGTTGGTGGCGTCGGGCAAACCCCTACGCTGAGTCAACTCTTCCCGGACCAAATGAGATTGTTTTTTTCATGCCTCGTCATCTTACTGGGCACAATGGCGGGGATGCTTCCGTGCGCCGCCCAACTCCAGTGGCATCCGGAAGAGGGGTTCAAATGGGCGGAACTCCAGGCGCGCCCCGAAGGGCCGCCCGGTTTCACGCTTCTATCGCCCGAACAAACTGGCATCACCTTCACCAACCCGCTCAATGACTGGGCGATCGCCTCCAACCGCATCCTGGCCAATGGCTCAGGCGTGGCAATTGGCGATATTGACGGCGACGGCTGGCCGGATATTTTTCTGGCCGCGCTGGACGGACATTGCGCGCTCTACAAAAATTTGGGCGGCTACAAATTCAAGGATATTACAGCCACTTCCGGCATTGATTGCTCCCGCTATATCTGCCGCGGCGCGGTCTTCGCCGATATCAACGGCGACGGCTGGCTCGATCTCCTAGTCAGCACTACGGGGGCGGGCGTTCTCTGTTTCACCAACAAGGGCGACGGCACCTTTGCCGAGTGCAGCCAGTACGCCGGGACGCGAACCTCCTACGGCGCCCTGACGATGACCCTGGCCGACATTGACGGCGACGGCACGCTCGATTTGTACGTCGCCGATAATCGCGTCGAGAATTCGAGGGATGTCGCCGCCCTGCAGCAGATTCAGATGCTCCGTGTCAACGGTCGCGATACCGTGGCGCCATCAATGAGTGACCGGTTCGTCTTCACTAATGGCACTGTCCAGGAATACGGCGAACCCAGCCTCCTTTATCTCAACGACGGCAAAGGTCGCTTTACCCCCGTCTCGTGGACCAACGGCGCGTTTCTGGACGAAAGCGGCCAGCCGCTGACCGCTCCGCCCCGCGATTGGAGCCTCACGGCCGCCTTTCACGACGTCAACGGCGACGGCGCGCCCGATCTCTACGTTTGCGACGATTACTGGACGCCCGACCGCTTCTGGATCAACGACGGCAAAGGGCATTTTCGCGCGTGTCCCCCGCTGGCGTTGCGACACACCAGCAAGTTTTCGATGGGCGTTGACTTTGCCGACCTCGATAGGTCGGGCCGGGTGGATTTCTTCGTCGTGGACATGCTTAATCGGGACTTGGGGCGTCGCAGGCGGACGATGTTGACGACCGGTCTGTTTCCCTCCGAACCCGGCATGATTGAGGATCGTCCTCAGATTCCGTGCAACACGCTTTTCCGCAACCGTGGGGACGGCACCTTCGAGGAGATCGCCGCCTACGCCGGGGTGACGGCCTCCGACTGGTCGTGGCAACCGGTCTTTCTGGATGTCGATCTGGACGGTTACGAGGACGTTATCATTCCCACCGGATTCGTCGGCGACGAGAATAACCTGGATACGATGCACAAAAAGGGCGAGTTGCGGCGGCTGGGCAAGCTCGTCCCGCCCAAATTTGGTTCGGACGGCAAGCCCGTACAACGCTCGCGCCAGGAGGAGATGACTCAGGAATTCTATGAAATCAATAGGATGACCGAACCCATCGACACCCCCATCGTCGGCTTCCGCAACCTGGGAAACTGGAAGTTCCAGGACACGGGCGCAACGTGGGGATTAACTCAGCCGGGAATTCATCAAGGCATCGCCGTCGCTGACCTTGGCAATGACGGGTATCTGGATTTTGTGGTCAACAATCTCGGCGCCGCCGCCGGGGTCTATCACAATCATTGTAGCGCCCCCCGCGTTGCCGTGCGCCTGAAGGGTCTGCCCCCAAACACCCAGGGCATCGGCGCCAAAATCAAACTGCTGAGTGGCGCCGTGCCCATGCAAAGCCAGGAAGTCGTTTGTGGCGGACTCTACTTGTCCGGCTCAGACCCGTTGCGTGTTTTCGCGGCCGGGAAAAGCCAGAGCATGACCATCGAAGTGACCTGGCGCAACGGCAGGCACACTGTTGTCGGCGATGTCAAACCCAACCGCCTCTACGAGATTGATGAGGCTGGCGCCATCGCGCCCCCGGCGCCGCCTCCCCCGGTGGAGGTCAAACCATTCTTCAAGGACGTCAGCTATCTCCTTTCTCATCAGCACCACGAGGAATCCTACAATGATTACGCCCGCCAACCGCTTCTTCCGTGGCAACTAAGCCGGGAAGGCCCAGGTGTCGCCTGGGTTGATTTACTGGACGACGGCCGGGAGGAACTGGTCGTCGGCAGCAGTCGCGGCGGGTCATTGGGCATTTTCTTGTCCGATGGCAGGGGTGGATTGAAGCGTCAGCGGGTGGATTCCAGGTTGCCGGAAGATCTGGCGGGCATTGTGGGCTGGGTTCGCCGCCCGCATGAACGGGGCCTGGTGATGGGCCGCTCCAATTACACCTCCCGGCATAATTGCCCCAGCGCCTCGGTCCTCGGTTTCTTGCCGGCCTCCTGGAAACTGGATTTGCCGGAAAACCCGTCCAGCACCGGGCCCGTGGCCGTTGCGGACGTCTATGGCGAGGGATCGCTCGCCTTGTTCGTCGGTGGCCGCGTCCTGCCGGATCGGTATCCGCAAGCGGCAGATTCCTGCCTGTACCGCAATGTGGGTGGAGAACTGCAACTGGACGCAGAGAACACCGCCGTCTTGCGCCAGGCCGGCCTGGTCACCGGCGCCGTTTGGAGCGACCTCGATGGAGACGGCTTTCCCGATCTGATTCTGGCCTGCGAATGGGGGCCGATTCGCGTCTTCAAGAATCAGGCTGGCCATCTCCGCGAAATCACCCACGACCTCGGCCTGGACCGTTACACCGGATTGTGGCGCGGCGTCACCACCGGCGACATCGATGGCGACGGGCGCATGGATATCATCGCCGCCAACTGGGGCCTCAACAGCGAATATCAAGCCACCAGTAACCAGCCCGCGCAGCTTTACTTTGGGGACTTCACCGACCGCGGCGCGCTTGACCTCATCGAGACGGTTTACGATCCGGCCAGCCGGGCGCTGATTCCGCGCCGCATGCGCGACGCGTTGGGCAGCGTCTACCCGCCCCTGATGGGGAGGTATCCGACACAGATGGCCTACACGGAAGCGACCTTGGACCAGGTCCTGGCCCTCCTGCCAATACCCGCCGAACACGTCCAGGCCACCACGCTCGCCTCCACCATTTTCTTCAACCGCGGCGACCACTTTGAAGCGGCGCCATTGCCGATGGAAGCTCAACTGGCCCCCGCCTTTTCCGTCAACGTCGGAGATTTTGACGGCGATGGCAACGAGGACATTTTTCTGAGCCAGAATTTTTCCGAATTGGCCCCGTTCGCCTCCTCGATCGAGTTTCAGCCTTACGATTTCGGACGCCGGCTTGACGCGGGGCGGGGCCTTTGGCTTCGCGGCACAGGCGCCGGTAAGTTGGAGGCGGTGCCCGGCCAAAGTTCGGGAGTCCTGGTTTACGGCGAGCAACGTGGCGCGGCGCTGGGCGATTTTGACGGGGACGGGCGGGTCGACCTGGTCGTCAGCCAAAACGGAGCGGAAACCAAGCTCTACCAAAATGTGCTCGGCAAACCCGGCCTCCGCGTGCGCCTAGCCGGGCCGCCCGGTAATCCCGATGGCGTGGGAGCAACAATGCGACTGGTGTTGGGGACCCGGATGGGGCCGGCGCGCGAAATTCACGGCGGTTCGGGCTACTGGTCGCAGGACAGCGTCGTGCAGGTCATGGCCTGCCCGGAAATTCGGACTCAAATCTGGATTCGCTGGCCTGGCGGCAAGACCACCACGGGCGCCGTTCCAGCGGGGGCGCGGGAAATCACGGTGGACGCCGAAGGCAAGGTGACAGTCGTTCGTTAGCGAACGCAAACCGGGGCTGCACCGGTCAATCCGCACCGCTCAAGCATGAGTAAGATTTCCTCTTTGCTGGCGTCCAGTTTGTGCGCGTTGCTGAAAAGATCGGATGTCAGCGCCGGGTACCACGGATGACGCGAACGATCAGTCAAACCGGCAACGTCGATCGGCTCGATGGCCTGGCGCACTCGCTGCATCAAGTTTCGCGAATTTGTCTCGCACAATTCCCGCAGTTGCGGAGCGAATACGGGATCACGGCACAACAGGAAATCCTGGCCGGTCTTTCCGAGACGACGCGTCGCCTCGGAATAACTGGCGGCGGCAAAATAGAGGAGGCTCAATTCCCTGAACGCATCAAAGTCGTCCATAGTAGCGTAAAGCGCGCTGACCAGCCGGGCCGTCGTCTCCAATTCCAGCGTGGTCAACCGCGCATAGTCGTCCAGGTCCGACTCGAATCGCGCGTGTCCCTGGGTTCTCAAAATTCCAGCCAGCCGTTGGAGTCCCAGTAGGGTTAACGGAAATCCAGTCGAGAGAAGCGGATCGACGACTCCTGCCGCCGACGGCAACAGCGCCCAGCGCCACCCTGTGATCACTGCGCTTTGGAACGCAACGCGGGGTTGCCAGACAAATGGAATTACAGCGCGCGCCGCCCCGAAACTTTCGCCCAGCGACGGAAGTTCGCGCAGCAGGTTTCTCCAGGCGACCTCGCCGGATTGAAATTGAAACCTTTCCGCCAGCGGCGCTTTGGCCGCGACGCCCGCGCTGGTCAGTCCGTTGTTGAACTGTAAGACCCAGATCCACCCGCCATTAAAGACGTGATGCACCGCGGCCCGCTCCGGCGGATACGGCGGATGGCCGTCGGTGAAACACGGGGGGAGAGGGAGCACGCCGTCGAAATGCGAAAAGAGCGCCTGGGTCGCGGGAAAGCCCTCCATCGATTTCTCCGGCAGGTGCAGCGCGCGGTGAAGAAATCCTCTCGGCCCGCTTGCGTCAATCACAAATTCGGCCGTCAAGTTGACCGATTGGCCTCGTCGGTTTCCGGTCAACCGCATCCGGGTGGTTTCCTCCGTCGCCCTCTCCAACTCTGTCTCATCCTGATAATCCACTCCCAGATTTTGGGCTTGCCGCACAAGATAGTGATCAAAATCCGGCCGATACCAATGAGTGTCGGCGACTTTTTCCGCCGGGCTGGCGCCGACCATCAATTGCCGCTTGCCCCCGGCATCGTGCTGGAACGGACGGCCAAGTCGGTGGTGGTAAAACGTGAACCCGCGTTTCAATCCACAGGCTATGTCCGGATTTTTTTCCTGCCAGCTTCCCCATTTGCAGAGCGGGCGCAAAAAAGGCAGGTCATACTGGATGGCGATTTCTTCCAGGAGCAGATTGGCCAGCGGAGTGGACGATTCCCCGATGGCGAAACGCGGATGTCGTCCCCGTTCGATCAACGCGGTGGAAAAACCGAGACGGCGCGCCATCATCGCCGCCAGCGATCCGGCAAAACCCGAGCCGACCACTACGACTTGGAAATCGCGGGCGCTCATCGTCCGTCGCAGGCCGGGCAGGCAAAGGGTGGCAGATCGCGTTGCGCCAGGTTCACCGCCTGCAACCGTTGCCGCCGCGGCTCCAGGCAGTGGGCGCATAAGGACATCGGTTCCAGATTCCAGGTGTCCGCAAAAACTCTTCCTTTTTTCAGCGCCAGGGCGGATTGGACAGCGCTTTCCAATGTCGAAAGCCTGGGCGGCGAGAACTCGCCCGCCTCAAGCAAGCGGTCCATCGCACCGTTGCCGGCGCGAGTGGGAATGAGGGAAACCACGCTTGCGCCGCATGAAAACGCGAAATCCGCCGTTTTCACCGCCCACTCCAAGCCCTCCGCTTCACCCATAAAAGGCGGGTTTACCAGCACGAACACGCGCACGGCGATCCGCTCTTTCCGCAGAAGGGCGGCGGCTTGGGCAAAATGGCTCAAATTGAATTTCTTGTTTAATCGTTCCAAAACGACTGGATGCGCGGTTTCCAAACCCATGGCGACTTCCAGGGAACCGGCCAGCATGTCCCGGAATCTCAGTGCCTTGGGTCCGACCAGCCGCGGATGCGATTCCACCAGAACATGCCGCGCGAAGCCCATTTTCTGGGCAATGGCCAGGTAATCGCCTGGCGGAATGGCGGCGGAATCGAAGAAACTTCCGCTGTTGTAGAGTTTGATCTGCTCAATGGCAGCCACCTCTTCACTCCACGTCCGCAAGGCAAAATCGATTTGGCGCGGTATGGCCCCAGCCGGGACCGTCCTGCTGGTTGTATCTTTCCACAAATCGCACATCAAGCAGCGCCAGGGGCACTCCTTGTTGGTCAAGAAAATCACGCCGGAACGCGCGATCCGGCCGCACTCCATCCGTTCCTCCTCAAGGAAGAAAGCCCGCGGGTTGTCCGAATCGGGCTCGGTTGTTCTGGCGGGGCGTTGCGCCATGATCCAGGCTCCGCGCTCCTGCTCTGGAAAAACCGGGGCCATCGACCGGCTCAGTTGTAAAACGCCAGGAATTGCCGACGGTAGTCGGATTCCTTTGAAGAAAGCCGGCGGCGAAGTTGTTCGACGGGCAGCGCTCCGTGTTGAAAGCGCCTTTTCGCGAATATGGGCATGTCCAGCCCAGTCAAGGCTTTGACACCGCGCCGGGTAACTTCGCCTTTGAGCGAATAAAGCTTGCTGACTGACAACTCGGTAAGCGCTTCAAACGGAATGCCTTCCGCCACCGCGATCACACTCGGCCGCGTGAAAGGACTAAACCCTTCAAAACCGTGGTGTCTGCCCGGGGCGTAAGTCCGCGCATAACTCCGGCTCAATCCTCCGCTGTAGGTCAGCGAATGTTTGATGCGGCCCACGCCCCAGCCCTCCTGGTAGAGCATGAGATTGCCCACAACGCTGCGGATGGTCAGCTCCGGATTTTCTTCTATCGGATAATCCTTCAGATTCTCGTCGCCCCCGTCCCCATCCACCAGCCACCTCCAATCCCGGTAACGCTCCCGGATACCGCGGCAAAGAGCCAGTCCCACCGACGCGCACTCGACATCGAGCGGCTTGTAATCTTCCAGCACCCGCAACGTTTCCATCGGATCAATCGAAGCCGCATCCGCCTCAACGGGTTCGAGGAACAGACCCAGCCCAAGCCGCGCGAGAAATTCCCGGGCTTGTCCCAGGTCGGGACCGTCTCCGATATTCAGAGTGAATGCTTTCACACGGCTGGGGCTTTGGCCAAGTTTGCAGAGCACGTGGTGCAATACAACGAAAACGGCGCCGCTGTCGATACCGCCGGAAAAACAGACTCCGATCGGTTCGTTCCGGGGGATTTGCGTCAACCACTTCGCCATTTCATCGGCGAGCGCTCCGATGTATCTCCGCCCAATTTCATCGAGGTCAGCGGGAAGCGCGTTGCGTTGCGGGGTAAAAAACCGGGTGTGGGTAGGATCGGGATCGGGACAGCCTACGAGTTGGATCTCGGTCACGTGATGGGCCGGAACCATCCGCGTGTAACTGGGATGAAACTGGCCATCGAGGCCCTCCGTCTTAAGATGATTGTAGATGGTATCAATACGGTCGGCCACAACGAGCGCCGGCCCTTCGCGGCGCTTGGCCAGGAAGTAGCGCATCGGACGGTCAAGCGACCGCGCCATGCGGACTGTCTTGCCTTCCCGCGCCACCAGGGCGAAGGAACCTTCGAGTTCGCGCATTTTCTCGACAGGGCCGCGCAGAAGACGCGCGCGGGCTTCCTCGACATTCAAATTGCCAATTCGGAGGGTGGAGGGATCGATAAGATTGACGACGCGTTCAATGTATTCGTTCATAAATCAGTCAGCGGGATTCGGTAATGGTGGTAAGGCGGTCGACCGCGGGAGGGCTTAATTCCTGGGTCGCGCCCCCCGGCCAGATAATCTCCATGCCATCCACTTCCACAGCATCGCCCAAACCGATGGTGACGGGCAATTCGGACTGTGAGAGGTAGCTGCGCGTGGGCATGACCTGCCGCCACAGCGTTTGGCCGTTGACCCGAACCTTGATCCACGCGCCAATGGCGTCGCGATTGCTTCTTGTCCCGACCAGTTTCAATCGAATCCAATGATGGTGCAAATCCTGGTCGTTGCGAAGCAATAGCGGCGGCCCGCCGATCTGCGTCAGCACAACGTCCAGGTCCCCGTCACCGTCAATGTCGGCGAACGCGGAGCCGCGTCCAACGATGGGCTTGAACATATCGGGGCCGCATTTCTCCTCCGGCACGGGCAGGTAGCGCATTTCTTTGCGGTCGCCGCGGTTCCAGAAAAGCTGGGCGGATTGGCGATACTGCTGGGTGGAAAGCGCGCGATGAATCTCCGGCTCAAGCTGACCATTGGCCGTGAGCACGTCGAGCCGTCCGTCCAGGTCGTAGTCGAAAAAGAAGAGTCCAAATTTGAGAAGGTGCTGGCTGGCCGGCCCGAAGCCTTCCTTGATGGCCTCATCGGCGAAGACCAGGGAATCGCGTTGGGCCACGTAAAGCGCGTTCATCTCGTTGGCAAAATTGCCAATGGCGATGCCCAGCGTGTCGTCATTGCGGAAACGCGCGGTGTCGATTCCCATCGCGCCACGGGTCAAGCCGTAGGCGTCGTACGCGATGCCGGACTGCGCGCCGACTTCCCTAAAGGTGCCGTCGCGCTCGTTGTGGAAAAGAAAATTAGCCACCGTGTCGTTGGCCACGACCAAGTCGATCCAGCCGTCGTTGTCCACGTCCACCGGCGCCACGGCCAGCGACTTCGCCATCGGCAAGCCGGTGGCTGGGTCCCTTATCTGGATGCCGGCCCTGGCGGAAACGTCGGTGAAGTGGCCGTGGCCGTCGTTGTGATACAGGAAGGGAAACGTGCCCGCGAAATTGCGCGGCGGCCCGTAGGCGCGGCCGACGTTGGGGAGTTCGTAGCTGTGTTGGCGGTCGATCTCGGCGGACCATTGCACGTAATTGCAAACAAACAGATCGAGCTTGCCGTCATTGTCATAGTCTATCCACGCCGCGCCGGTGCTCCATCCGTCGGGCAGACCGCCCACGCCGGCTTCCGTGGTTACGTCGCGAAATTTGCCATGGCCTTCGTTGTGGAAAAGGTGATTGCCGCCCACGCCCGTAATGAAAACGTCCGGCAAACCGTCATTGTCATAATCGCCCACGGCAACGCCCATGCCGTAGAAACTGACATCCAGCCCCGAACCCGGGGTTACGTCCGTGAATTGACCGCGGCCATCGTTGTGATAGAGAGCCATGGTCGGCAGCTTCTCGCCTTGCGGCGCGTGGCCGGGCCAATAGGTTGAATTGATGAACAGCAAATCCTGGCTGCCGTCTCCGTCGTAATCCAAGAAGGCCACGCCCCCGCCCATGGTTTCGGGAAGCAGCTTGTCGCCGTAAGCTCCATTGTTGTGAACGAAGTGGATTCCGGCGGCAGCGGTGATATCCACGAATTTGACGCTCGGAATTTCATCGGCAGGCCCCGACCCCGCCGCCGCGGACCTGGCCGCGGTCCAGAACAGCAGCAGCCACAGCGCGCGATTTAATTTGTTTGGCATTTGCCAGGGAGCCGTGCATATCACTCTATCAAAACCGCCGGCAAAATGACAACACGAACCGTTTTCCAGAATCGATTTGCCAGATGGCTGGCCGGTTTTCTCTTCTGGACGGGCATCGGCCTCTCTTTTGCCAGTCAGTTCTACATTTCCAGCGCCCAAGCCGGCCTGGGAGTGACCTGGAAGCAGGCGGTCAGCTATTCGTTGGCGGATTGGTACGTGTTCGCCCTTCTATCCATTCCCGTGATGCATCTGGCGCGGTGGTTTCCTTTCGAGGCCGCTCGATGGCGCAAGAGCCTCGTAGTCCATCTCGTTTGCAGCGCGGCCTTCTCGCTCACTTACATGGTCGTGCGCGCGTGGATCGGCCAATGGCAGAGCGCCGCCAGTTTTGAGGACGCGTTCAAACCGTTGCTCGTCAAGACGTGGCATTTCAATTTGCTGGTATATTGGGTGATCGTCGCGGTCAGCCAGGCCTCCGAGTATTACCGGAAGTTTCGCGAACGCGAACTGAGCGCCCTGGAACTTGAGAAGCGCCTGGCCCAAGCCAAGCTGCAAGCCCTGCAAATGCAATTGAATCCGCATTTTCTTTTCAACAGCCTCCACTCTGTTTCCGCGCTGATGCATCAGGACGTCGAGGCCGCCGACCGGATGCTCACCCAATTGGCCGATCTGCTCCGCACGGCCCTGGCCAATTCCGAAATGCAAGAAGTGCCGTTGCGCCAGGAGTTGGACTTTCTCCAGCGTTATCTCCAGATCGAGCAGACGCGCTTTGGCGACCGCCTGGCGGTCACGCTCGAAATCGCCCCGGAAACGCTCGACGCGTTTGTGCCCAATCTCGTTTTGCAGCCGCTCGTCGAGAACGCTATCCGCCACGGGATCGAGCCGCACGCCAAACCGGGCCGGATTAAACTGCGCGCCCATCGGCAGGATGGCTTGCTCGCGCTCGAGGTCTGCGACAGCGGCGCCGGCCTGCGCGGCGGCGCGCCCGCGGCCGAAGGCGTCGGCCTGTCAAACACACGGGCGCGCCTGCGCGAGCTCTATGGCGCGGCCCATCATTTGGAGTTGCAGGACGGCTCCGACGGCGGATTGCGGGTTCGCTTGAGCATCCCTTTTCGACGCGAGACCGGTTGCCATGAAAATTCGGACGCTCATCGTTGACGACGAACCGTTGGCGCGCGCACGCCTCCGCCAGTTGTTGATGGGCGAGCCGGAGATCGAAATCGCCGGTGAGTGCTCCAATGGATTGGAGGCGGTGGCCGCCATCCGCTCGCTGTGCCCGCGACTTGTCTTTCTTGACGTTCAGATGCCCGAATTGGACGGGTTCGGCGTATTGGAGAGCATAGGGGAGGGGGCGATGCCGGTCATCGTCTTTGTGTCCGCCCACGATGAGTTTGCCCTGCGCGCATTTGAAGTTCACGCGGCAGACTACCTTTTGAAGCCGTTCAACCGGGAACGATTTCAAACGGCGTTGCGCCATGCTCTCGAACGAGCCCGCCGCCATGACGACCGCTCGCTTCAGGAACGGCAATCGGCGCTTCTCAGAGAGTTGGCCTCCGCCAAATCGCCCGAGCGGTTGATTGTCAAATCCGGCGGGCGCATAACGTGGGTGCGGCCGGAAGAGATTTTCTGGATCCAGTCCGCCAACAATTATGTCGAGTTGCACCTTGAAAAAAAATCGCACCTCCTGCGTGAAACCTTAAACACGATTGAAGCGCGCCTTGCTCCCGGAGAATTCATCCGCATCAGTCGTTCCGTGATCGTCAACAGGCAGCGTGTGAGCGAGCTTCAGCGCCTGTTCTACGGCGGCTACGCGGTGATTCTGCAAAATGGCCTCAAGTTAACGTTGAGCCGCCGTTATCGTGACAAGCTTAAGCAACTCGGCTTGGGCTGACTCTCCTTTCGCACCAAGAATCCCGCCGTTCATCCCTGTAACATTGGCTTCAAGGCGCTCTTTTGCCATGAATTGCCCATGATCTCCCAAACAAAGTCATACGGAATTTTCCTCATCAGCCTGGGGCTGCTCTTGAACGGAACATCGGGAATGCTATTCGCCCAAACGAATAGCACCACAGCCGTCCCGCCGGCTCCCAGTCCAGGAATTCTCAACGACTGGCTTCGCCAGCAATCAACCGGGCTTGATTCCTGGGACATCGGCGGGCAGGTTCGCGCCCGCTACGAGGACAAGGCGTACTTCGCCGTGCCCAAGCCGCTCAAGACAGTGGATTTTCAACACACGGGCGATTCCGAAAACGCGTATGAGCTGATGCGCGAACGGCTGCATTTGGGCTGGATGCCTTGGGATTGGATTGAAGTTTATGGCGAACTGCAGGATTCCACCTCGTTCAACGACGACCGCCAACCCAGTCCCGATAACGACCACTATACCCTGCGCCAAGCCTGGGCCGCCTTGGGAAATCCCGAGGAGTTTCCGCTCATGGCCAAGGTGGGCCGGCAGGAACTCGCCTACGGCGACCAGCGCCTTATCGGCGTCGCCGACTGGCTTAACTTCGGACGCACGTTCGACGCTGCCAAATTGCGCTATCAGAGCTCCAATCTTTGGGTCGATGCCTTTGTCAGCCAGCCGGTTCTTCCAGATTTGCAGGGATTCGATACCTCCGACAGCCACGACAAGTTTTCGGGACTCTACGCCTCGACCCGGACTTTGATTCCTTTCCAGGTGTCGCAGGTGTATTTTCTGGCGCGCAACACCGACCCGCATCCGGCCTACGAAGCGGCCGAAAAACCAGTCCAATACCCGCTGGCGTCTCCCCGCGATATTTATACCATCGGCGGGCGCGTCCAATCGCTGCCAGGCGCGCTGGACGGTTGGGACTACGGAGCGGAAGCGGCGTACCAGTTTGGCCGGTTCGAATCCAGCACGACTACGCCAAGCCTGACGCAGAGCGCTTTTGCCGTGCATGTCGTTGGCGGCCATACCTGGAGCGAAGCGCCGCTGTCGCCGCGACTTGGCCTTGAATATAATTATGGCTCCGGCGACAGCAATCCGAGCGACGGCAGACATGGCACTTTCGACAATCTTTTCCCTTCCCAACACGGTCTTTATGGCATAATGGATTTCTTTTCATTGCAAAATATTCACGACCTCCACCTGGCCAGTTCCGTCAAACTGTGGCGGCCGTTGACGGTGAGTCTGGACGGGCATGCCTTCTGGCTCGCAAGCACGGACGATTACTTTTACCAGGGCAACGGTGCTCCACGGACAACGGGTGGTTACGGAATCCACCCAGGGTACAATAGTTTCGTTGGCGAGGAACTGGACCTCACGGCCACTTTGATGGTCACCAGTTATGCTTCGGTGCAAGGAGGGTACGCCCATTTCTTTGCGGGCGACTATGTCAAGGACTCCCTCTCCGGCCACGGCGGAGCGGCGGATGCCGACTACGTTTACGCGCAAGCGACTTTCAACTTCTAAACCAGCATGACCGGTCAACCGCCTGGCAGTCCGAAGATGAAGAAATACGTGCGCGCCGTCGGCCCGCGGCTGCGTATGGTGCTGTATTTCATTTTCGGTTTGGTGGCGTTGCTCGGGGCCAACTCGGCCTACCTGGCGAGCATCACGTTTCTCGAATACGTCAGGGGACTGACGTACCAGAACTATTTCTACCAGTGGATGTTCCTGGCGCACCTGGCGCTGGGTTTGTTGCTGGTCGTGCCGGTAATTGTCTTTGGCGTTTTGCATATTAGGAACGCGCACGACCGCCCCAACCGGCGCGCGGTACGAGTGGGTTATACGTTGTTTGCCATCAGCATTGTCCTATTGTTGACGGGTGTGGCTTTGATGCGCTTCGATTTTTTTTCCATCAAGGATCCGCGCGTCCGCTCGCCGATTTACTGGGCGCATGTGATTACACCCCTTCTGGCGGTGTGGCTTTACATACTGCATCGCCTGGCGGGACCGCGGGTGAAATGGCGGCTTGGCCTCGGCTGGGCCATCGCTGTGGCCGCGCTGGTTGGGGCGATGGTGGTATTGCATTCGCATGATCCGCGCAAGTGGAACGTGGCGGGCCCGAAGGAGGGCGAGAAGTATTTCCATCCATCCCTGGCCCGAACCGCGACCGGCAACTTCATTCCCGCCCGCGCGATGATGAACAATGAATACTGCGTGTCGTGCCACAAAGACACGTACAACGATTGGTTCCACAGCGCCCATCACTTCAGTTCGTTTAACAACCAACCCTACCTTTTCAGCGTGCGCGAAACCCGCCGGGTCTCGCTGGCGCGCGATGGCAACGTCCGCGGCGCCCGCTGGTGCGCCGGCTGCCATGATATCGTGCCCTTTTTCAGCGGCGCGTTCGATAATCCCAAGTTCGACGACGTGCATGACCCGACATCGCAGGCGGGCATCACGTGTGTCGCGTGTCATTCCATCACCCACATCAACAGTACGCGCGGCAACGCGGATTACACGATTGAGGAACCCATCATGTATCCCTTTACCTATAGTTCCAATGCCGTCCTGCGGTACATCAACCGGACACTCGTCAAAGCCAACCCGGAATTTCACAAGAGAACATTCCTCAAACCGTTCCACAAAACGGCCGAGTTTTGCTCCACCTGCCACAAAGTCAGCATCCCATACGAATTGAGCAAGTACAAGGATTTCCTGCGCGGCCAAAACCATTACGACTCTTATCTGCTGAGCGGGGTTTCAGGCCACAGCGCCCGCAGCTTCTACTATCCGGATGTGGCCAAACAAAATTGCAACGTCTGCCACATGCCGTTAAGTCCATCCGACGACTTCGGCGCGAAATTCAACGAGCCGGTCGCCACCAACCAGGTCCTCACGATCCATAACCATCTCTTCCCGGGCGCCAACACCGGCCTGCCCGCTCTTCGCCACGACGAATCGACACTCAAAGCCGAGGAGGAATTCTTGAAAAACTCGGTCCGGGTTGACATTTTTGGAGTCAAAGATGGAGGGACGGTTGACTCACCGTTGTCCGCGCCGTTGCGTCCTCAAGTTCCCATGCTCAAACGAGGCCGCAAATATCTGATCGAGGTGGTCCTGCGCACGTTGACCGTGGGGCACCCGTTCAGCCAGGGAACGGTTGATTCCAATGAGATTTGGGTCGATGCCCAGGTCTCCGGCGGCCAAAGCATCATCGGCAGAAGCGGCGGCCTGGGTCGATGCCAGGAAGTCGATCCCTGGGCGGACTTCATCAATGTGTATATGCTGGATAAAGATGGGAATCGAATTGACCGCAGAAATCCGCAGGACATCTTTACGCCTCTTTACAACCATCAGATCCCGCCGGGCGCCGGCCAGGTCGTCCACTATGAATTCACCGTGCCGGAGGATCAGCGCGAACCACTTGAAGTGGAGGTGGCGCTCCGGTATCGCAAGTTCGACACCGTATATATGAATTACGTTTTTGGAACCAACTACGCCAAAGGCGCGCCACTGACGGTCACCAACGATCTGCCCGTGGTAACGATTGCTTCCGACAAGATCACCTTTCCAATCGAAGGTGCGCCGGACGTTCCCGTAAACAACGAACCATCCAAAATCCCAGTCTGGCAGCGCTGGAACGATTACGGCATCGGCCTTCTGCTGGAAGGCGACCGCGGAAGCGAAAAAGGCGAATTAATCCAGGCGGCGGACGCGTTCGGCCACGTCGAAAAATTGGGACGGGCCGATGGTCCCCTGAATCTCGCGCGAGTCTATTACAAGGAAGGGCGGCTGGAGGATGCCGTGGCCGCATTGCAGCGGGCCGCGCGATGCGATCCACCCGCCCCGCGTTGGACCCTCGCATGGCTCAACGGTCTGGTGGACAAGCAAACCGGCAACCTCGACAAAGCCATCGAGGATTACCGAAGCATCCTGGAGGATCGCTACCCTGAACTGGATCGCCGCCATTTCGATTTCAGCGAGGATTACGAAGTCATAAACGAGCTTGGCCAAACGCTCGTCGAACGCGCCAAGCAGGAACGCTCCGCGCCCGATCGCTACCGCCAATTTCTCAAGCTGGCGGCCGAACAGTTCAATCGCACGCTCGAGCTGGATTCGGAGAACGTCGCTGCTCACTACAACCTGGCTCTCATTTACGAAGCGCTCGGTGACGAAGAACAAGGCGCGGAACAGCGGCGATTGCACGAGCGCTATCGCCCGGACGACAATGCGACCGATCGCGCCATCAGCATTGCGCGCCGCGGCAACAAAGCCGCGGACCACGCCGCGCAGGCGATTGTCATTTACCCGCTGCAACGCCCCGGAGCGCCCGGCCTTCCGAGCATCAATGAGTAACCAACCCGAGGATCCAGAAGAACTGGCGCATTCCGACGACGCCATCATCGGCCGCGCGGCGCGTTGGTCCGGGGTGGTGTTTCTCGTTCTCTCCCTCCTCTGCGCCGGCGCCTATTTTGCCCTCAAACCAAAGCCGGCTACGCCTCCGGGAAAAGTCACTCAATTGGTCGCGCCCAAACTCGCCGTCGCGCCCACGGCGGAAATTCCGCTGGCGCCCTTTACAGATATCACGGCTGCCAGCGGCATCACCTTCACCCACGTCAACGGCGCGTATGGCGAGAAATTGCTGCCCGAAACGATGGGCGGCGGCGTCGCGTTCTTGGATTACGACGGCGACGGCCATCAGGACCTGCTCTTCATCAATTCAACCTATTGGCCCGGCCACATGCCGAACGGAGCGATACCGCCGACCATGGCCCTCTATCATAACGACGGCCACGGCCACTTCACGGATGTTACGGCCGGGTCCGGTCTGGACGTGAGTCTTTACGCAATGGGAGTGGCTGTCGGCGACTACGATAACGACGGACTGCCCGATGTGTTTATTTCGTGCGTGGGCGGCAACCATCTCTTTCACAATGAAGGCCACGGCAAATTCAAGGACGTGACCGCTGAGGCCGGCGTGGGTGGCAGCGGGCAGGACTGGAGCACGAGCTGCGCCTGGGTTGATTACGACAACGACGGGAAGCTCGACCTATTTGTTTGCAATTACGTGCGATGGTCCCGCGAGATCGACCTGGAGGTTGGCTCCAAACTGGTCGGGGTGGGAAGAGCCTACGGCCAGCCATTGAATTTCGAGGGCGCCTTTTGTTACCTCTACCACAACGAAGGCAACGGCAAGTTCAAGGATGTCTCGGCCCAGGCGGGCATCCAGGTGAAAAATCCCGTGACCGGTGTCCCGGCCGGCAAATCTCTCGGCGTCGCCCCCGTGGACCTGGACGGAGACGGGCGAATCGATCTGGTGGTCGCCAATGACAGTGTCCAGAATTTTGTTTTCCATAACCAAGGCGACGGCACATTCAAGGAGATCGGCGCAATGTGCGGAATTGGTTTTGACAGCTACGGTCGCGCCCGTGGCGCGATGGGCATCGACACCGCCCGCTACCGCAACGACGACGGCCTGGGCATTATCATTGGCAATTTCGCCACGGAGATGACCGCGTTATACGTTTCTCAGGACAAGCCTCTCATTTTCGCCGACGAAACCATCACCGAAGGCATCGGCCCGGCCGGCTGGCGTCTGTTGAAGTTTGGCGTCTTCTTCTTCGATTACGACCTGGACGGACGATTGGACGTGCTGACGGCCAACGGACATTTGGAGGAGGAAATTGGCAAGATTCAACAGGGCCAGCAATACCGCCAGCCGGCGCAGCTTTTTTGGAACGCCGGCGAACGTAGCGGCGGATGTTTCGTGCCCGTTCCTCCGTCCAAATGCGGCTCCGACCTCTTCCAGCCGATCGTCGGACGCGGCTCCGCCTTTGCCGACATCGACGGGGACGGCGATCTGGATGTCGTGCTCACGCAGGTCGGCGGCCCGCCGCTGCTCTTGCGCAACGACCAGGACTTGCACCATCATTGGATTCGATTGAAACTGGTCGGGACAAAAAGCAATCGCGACGCCATCGGCGCCTGGATCAAGGTCCGCGTCAAAGGCCAAACCTTGTGGCGGCAGGTCATGCCCACTCGCAGCTATTTATCGCAATCCGAATTGCCCGTCACCATCGGTCTCGGCACGGCCACCCAGCCGGACGGGGTGGAAATCATCTGGCCGAGCGGAACCCGCCAGATAATCCAGTCCGTGGATGTGGATCGGATGATGACGATCAAGGAAGCGCCGTCGGGTAATTGAGGACGTTCGCGATGGCCAGGCGCCTCCTATGGGTTGGTTTCGGGGTTGCGCTCATCGTCGCGGCCGTCCTTTTTTCTCATACGTCGCCGACAAATGACTCTTTCACGAGCCTCATGAGCCGCGGCAATGGCTATCTGGAAAAGCAAGACTCCACAAACGCCATCGCAACCTATGCGCGCGCCCTTCAGCTTGCGCCGGAGGACATCAACGTCCGCCTGAATCTGGCCAATGCCTCTATACTGGCCGGCAGTAACGCGGCAGCCATTGATTTATGTCAACAGGCGCTGAAACTGGATCGCAACAACGGCGCGGCATATTACATCATGGGCTGCGCCTGCCTCCATCTGGATCAGCCGGAGGCAGCCGTCGAAGCCTTCGAGCAGTCCCAGAAAATTGATCCCGCCGTTACGGCGCTCAATTTCCAACTCGGCCTGGCCCAGGCGCGGTTGGGTCACCTCGACGACGCCATCCAGGACTTCGAGACGGTAATCCAATTTGAGCCCGAGCACCCGTCGGCCCACTATCAACTCAGCCGCCTCTTTCAGCAGGCTGGGCGGCCGGACGATGCCGCCCGCGAATTGCAGGCACACCAGCAGATTCTTGCCAGGAACCCGAACATCGGCTCCAGTGGACCGGCGGCCTTCGAGCGTTGCAAATACACCCAACCGCAGGTTGCGTTTGACCTGGAACAACCCGCCGCGCGCGGCGTTCCCGTTCGTTTTGTCGAAGCCACTTCCACGGCGTTCGGCGCGCACGGCCGGGATTACCACGGGCCCATGGCAGTCATCGACTACAATCACGATGGACGCAATAGTCTCTTCGCCACGGAAGGGGACGCGGGATTCCGTTTGTTGGACAACCGTCAGGGGCGCTTTGAACCTCTGGGCAAGTTGCTCCCCTCCAAACCCGGCGCCCCTTACGATACCTGTCTGGCGGGAGACCTCGACAACGACGGGTTTGAAGACCTCGTCGTGCTCGGCGAACAGGATTCGCGCGTTTTCAAATTCGACACCAAGGGCCAAATACGCGACTTCACAAAACTGTCGGGATTGCGGGACTTGACGGCGCGCAGCGGCCTCTTGGCGGACCTCGATTTTACCGGAAGGCTGGACCTGCTGGCCGTTCTACCAGGGGGCCGGGGATTGCGCGTTTATCGCAATTTGGGAAATTTTTACTTTATGGACAATACAACCAATTCCGGCCTGCCCGCGCTCTTGCCCGACATCGAAAACGTCACCTGCGAGGACTGGAACAATGACGGGTTGCCGGGAATCATTGCAGCACGAACGGGCCGTCCCCCCGTGTACTTCGCCAAAGAGCGCGCCGGCGTCTTTGTAGAGACTAATTTGGCCGCTGACTGGCCGGTCGGATCGGTTATAGCGACAGGAGATTTGAATAACGATCTCCAGCCCGATTTGGTGGTGGCGGGCGAAAGCCAGATCACCATTGTCTTTGGCGGCGTCAAAGAGCGGTTGAGCCTTCCATTGCGCGGGTTGCGCGTCAAAGGGCTGCTGCTGGTTGATTACGATAACGACGGTTGGCTCGACGTGATTGCCTACGGGCAGAACGGCGTGCGCGTTTGGCGCAATGTCGGGCACAAAGGTTTTGCGGATGTCACTGCCGAACTGGGTCTGGATCAAATCGCTTCAGCCGACGCAATGGTGGCCGCCGATTTCGATGGCGACGGCGACACGGATTTGATCACCAGTTCCACCCACGGTTTGCAATTCTGGCGAAATGACGGCGGCAACGCCAACCGCCAATTGAAACTGCGCCTGGCCGGCCATCGCTCCAATGCCAGCGCGCTGGGTGTGCGCATCGAGTTAACGTCGGGCCATTGGCGGACCAGCCGCACGCTGCATCAACTTCCGTTGGAAATCGGCGTTGGCCAACATGAAAAACTCGACACGCTCAAAGTCCATTGGTTCGATCTCGCGACAACGCTGGTGGACGTCCCGGTCGATGCGCGCGTCTTGACGCTGGACGAATTGACACTGCCGACCGGTTCCTGTCCCTATCTCTACGCCTGGGACGGCAAGCGATTCAGATTCGTGACGGACATCCTCGGCGCCGCTCCCCTCGGGCTGCCCCTGACGGAATCGCGCTATATCGATACCGATCCGGAGGAGTATTTGAACCTTGGAAATGATCAACAGTTTCCCCCCACCAATGGCGCATACCAACTCAGGGTTACGGAAGAATTGCGCGAAGTCCTCTATCTGGACGCAGCGAGCCTGGTGGTGGTGGATCATCCGGCCGGGACCCTTGTTTATCCCACAAGCAAAATGCACGCCGCCAAACCCTTCCCGCCCCATGAACTCTGGACGTTGCGCCCCGTTGCCCCGCTTCGACACGCCGCGCGCAGCGACGGCTTGGACGTCACTGAGGCCCTGGCCCGCATCGATGGCCGGATGGTTTCGCCGGTCCGCCTGCGCCAGCCGCAACTGCGCGGCCTGGCAGAACCCTTCTCGGTCACGATGGATTTTGGCCCGCTGCCCGTGGACCGGCCTCTGGTCCTGGTCCTGACGGGCTGGCTGCGCTTTGGCGGAGGAATGGCCAATGTGGCCGCTTCGTTGGATCCGGCCCTTCCGTTTCCGTTCCCAACGCTCGAGGCGCAACTCCCGGATGGTTCGTGGAAGCGGGTCGCCACCGACGTCGGCGCCCCTGCCGGAAAGACCAAAACCATCCTGGTGGACCTGCAGAATAAACTGCCGCCCGGCGCGCTCCATCTTCGGTTGACAACAGCTTTCGAGATTCATTGGGATTGCGCCGCGTTGTGCGAGAGAGTGACGGCAGATCGGAACACGCGAATCACGCTGGCACCGGACCACGCCGACTTACGCTGGCGCGGATTCAGCCGATACGCGAGCCTGCCCGATTGGCTGCCTCTGACTCCGGAATATGATCTCGTTTCGTCCGCCCCGCCATGGGACCGCACGCCCGCGGGCTGGTGTACGCGCTACGGACCGGTGGACGAATTGGTTGGCGAGCGCGACGACAAGCTGGCGCTGCTTAACGGGGGCGACGAATTGGCGTTGTCCTTCCAAGCCAGCCGGCTCCCCCCCAAACCGGCCGGGTTTGAGAGGGATTTCTTCCTGTATGTCGCCGGCTGGGACAAGGACGCCGATTTTCACGTCGGGCACGGGTGGGCCGTTGGTCCGCTCCCGTTTCGCGGAATGGACGACCAGGCCTACGGCCGCCAGCCACAAGCCGCGCGCCTGGACGACGGCTGGATTGACAAGTACAATACCCGCTGGGTCGGCCCGGTGGTTTTGACCCGGAGGGCGGAAGCTTCGCCGTCGGCGCCTTGAGCCGTTTGCCATTAAATAATGTAGAACCGTTCCGTTAATTCAATGGGTCCGACCGTTGGCACAAAGGCGACCCCTTTAAAGATTTCTTTGCGCCAAAGTCCGGGATACACTCGGACGTACTTGGGTTATGCGCGTGCTTGTAGTTGAGGATGACAGCAAAATCGCCTCCTTCGTGGTCAACGGCCTGAAGCAAAACGGCTTCGCCGCCGACCATGCGTCCGATGGCGAGAACGGCTTGGCGCTGGCCCGGGCTGTCAACTACGACGCCGCCGTGATCGACATCATGCTGCCCAAGCTCGACGGGCTTTCGCTGCTGCGCCAGTTGCGCCAGGACAAAATTCTCACGCCGGTGCTCATCCTCAGCGCCAGGGCCCGCGTGGACGACCGCGTGAGAGGCCTGCAGGCCGGCGGCGACGATTATCTCACCAAGCCCTTTGCGTTTTCCGAGCTGCTGGCCCGCGTGCAGGCGCTCATCCGCCGCGCGTCGCACGCCGCCGAACCCACAAAACTCTCGTCGGGCGACCTCACAATGGATTTGATCACGCGCGAGGTCGTGCGCGGCGTACAAAAAATCGAGCTTCAATCCCGCGAGTTCGCGCTGCTGGAACTGCTTCTGCGCCATCCCGGCCGAGCGGTCACCAAGACCATGATTTTGGAGCAGCTCTGGGATTACAGTTTCGACCCGCAAACCAACGTCGTGGACGTCCTGGTTCACCGGTTGCGGTCCAAGGTGGACAAGGACTTTCCCGTCAAACTCATCCATACGCTCCGCGGAGTCGGCTATGTCCTCAAACCCGCTTGAACGCATGGCGCGCAGTTTCACGTTCCGCCTGATCCTGGCGTACGCGGCACTCTTCACGATCAGCGCGGCCATTCTATTCGGGCTGCTTTACCTGCTGCTCGCTTCAACGCTGCAACGCAAGGACCGCGAAGTCATTGAGGCCCGCCTCAGGGAATGCGAAGCGGTCTATGAAAACGGCGGCCTGCCCGCGTTGCAGAACCTCGTCCGCCACAGCCGCGATTCGGACAAGACCAAATCCTTCTTCGTGCGTCTGACAGGTCAACTCAACACGGTCTTGTTTCTGGCCGTTCCGGACGATTGGGTCCAGGTGGACACCTCCACGCTCGATCCCGACATGTCGCGCCTTGTCTGGCTGCGCATTCCCAAGGACCAGGAACGCGATTTCACCGTCGCCGCGATGCGATTGCCCGACGACTCGGTCTTGCAAGTGGGCCGCAGCACCAACAACCGGGAAGCCGTGCTCCAGCCCTTTCGCCGCAATTTCCTCATTGTCATGACCCCCACGTTGCTGCTCGGCGTGCTGGGCGGCGCGTTCTTTGCCCACCGCGCCACCAAACCCGTCCGCGAAGTCGTAGCCACGGCGCGCGCCATTATTGACACCGGCAACCTCTCGGCGCGCGTCCCCGCCAGCGCGCGCCAGACTGAACTGGAGGACCTGGCCCGCCAGTTCAACCGCGTCCTGGACAAAAACCAGTCGCTCATCAGGGGCATGCGTGAAGCGTTGGACAACGTCGCCCACGATCTCCGCACCCCGCTGACACGCCTGCGCGCCACGGCGGAGCTTGCCGTCCAGGCCACACAAGATCACGCCGCGCGCGAAGCCCTGGCGGATTGCGTCGAGGAAACCGACCGCGTCCTGACCATGCTCACCGCGCTCATGGATATCACCGAGGCCGAGGCAGGTATGTTGAAGTTAAACCTCGAAAAGACTTCCATCGCCTCGCTGCTGTCGAGCGTGGTGGGCCTGTACGAATTCGTCGCCGAAGAAAAGCGCATCACCGTCACCATGGACTTTCCGCAGCCCTGCGAAGCCGTTGTGGACGCGACACGCATGCGCCAGGCCTTTGCCAACCTCCTGGACAACGCCCTCAAATACACGCACGAGGGCGGCAATGTCCGCCTCTGCTGCGGCGTTGAAGCCGGCAACGTGGCGGTGCGTATTCGCGACACGGGCATGGGCATCCCGCCGAACGAGCAACCGCGCATCTGGGAGCGTCTCTACCGCGGCGACAAGAGCCGCTCGCAACGCGGCCTGGGACTCGGATTAAGTCTGGTCAAAGCGATTGTCGAAGCCCATCACGGCACAGTGTCCGTGCAGAGCCAGCCGGGCGAAGGATCGGAGTTCACGGTGAGCATCCCGCAGTCAGCGGCGGCGATCTGACAGCCCGGCCGCGGCCGAGACTGCCGGTAACGCGCATGATGACAGGCATTTTCGGGAGGCGCTGACGGAGGCGGCCGACACTGTCAGCCATCACCGCGACGCCTTACTACGGGAGGGTCGCGATGCACAATGACTTCGAAATCTGCGCTCCCGAAATTGATTTCGTCATGCCCAATTTCATTTCCGCCAAACAACGTCATGCACCGCCCGAACGGCCGGATTGGGCCCGATATACATTCGTCGATCATTCGCTTTTCTTATTTCCACGGCATCACATCGATCACGCTTCGTTCTGTAAGTAACAGATCACGGGCACATGGCTGCGAGCTTTCGGCGGAATTACAAATTTGCAACCTGCCGTAGAAGGACCAGAAGCGCCGGCATCGCGACGAGTCAATAATAGGGCGGCTTCGAGCAATCGCCGAAACGATGCCTGACTCCATCCGGGGCGGTAACGGCGCGGGAAGAAACTCTCGAACAAACGCCGGGCTGATTGGTCACATACTGTGCGGATTTAATTTCTGATGAACGTGTCAATGGAGCGAATATTGTCCCTGCCAAAGCCCCTGGTCATGGGTCTGGCGCTCGCGCTGACGCTCTTGATCGGTTCCCTGGACTTCATCACCGGACGCGACTTTGCCCTCTCGGCATTTTATCTGTTGCCGATTTGCTGGGTCTGCTGGGTGGCTGGACGGAGAGCTGGGATCTTCGCCGCGCTGGCCAGCACAGCTATATGGTTTATCTCCGATTTGGTGTCGGGATTTGTCTATCGGCATCGCCTGACCCCGTATTGGAACGCCTTGATGTTGTTTGTGCTTTTTGTGGTCGTGGTGTGCCTGCTTTCGGCCTTTCAGACGGCCCACTACCACCTTGAAGAGATTGTTCAGCGGCGCACGGCTGCCTTGGAGGCGGAAATTCGGGAGCGGAAGCGGCTGGAAGCGGCCAAACTTCAGGCCGAACGGCTCGCCATGGTCGGCTCGATGGCTGCGCAGGTGGCCCATGAGATTCGCAATCCGCTCGGTTCCATCACGCTGAATCTGGACCTCATCTACAAGGAGATTGAAAAGCTGGCCGGCGGCAACGGCCATTTGCCCGACGAAGGACGCTCGCTTGTTAAAGACATCCGCGAGGAGGCTCATCGCATCCAGCGCGTCATCGAGGATTACCTCCAGTTCGCCCGGCTGCCCAAATTGCAACGGTGTCCGGTGGCCCTGAACGCGTTTCTGGACCAGAAACTGGCGTTTCTTTTCGCCGAGGTCGAACGGACCAACGTGAAGCTGCACACCCATTTTGATCCCGCCCTCACGACGATCAACGCCGACGCAGAGCAATTGTGGCAAACGGCCCTCAACCTCATCCGCAACGGATGCGAAGCGATGCCGGAGGGCGGCGACCTGACCGTCGGCACCTGGCGCGATGGCCAATGCGCTCTGGTGCGCATAAGCGACAGCGGCACTGGCATGACGCCAGAACAACTCTCACGGTTGTTCGAACCGTTTTTTACGACAAAGACGGATGGCACAGGCCTGGGGCTGGCCCTGGCCCAGCAAATCGTCACCGAACACGGGGGCCATATCGAATGCGAGAGCGCCGTCGATAAGGGCGCCACCTTCACGATCTCACTGCCGTTGGCGGAAAAATCCTGATATGGGCGCCCGATCACATATCTTGGTCGTGGACGACGACGCGCGCCTGCGCAACGCCGCAGGCAAAGTCGACTGCCAAGATAGTAGAAGCGCACTGCCGTTTTGGCGCAACGCATTGGATCCGATTGTCGAGACCCGGATGTTATGGAGTCACAACGGTTTCTCACTCAAACAGTTCTCGACCAACTTCGGTTGTTGGCATTCTTCCCGCAACACTAGGACCATTTATGACCGCAAGCCTTGATAAAAAGTCTGTTCTTATTATTGATGACGACACCAGAATGCTTCGCGCACTCAACAAGGTGTTGACCGGCGAGGGGGCCGTTGTCACCAGCACCGAATCCGCGTGCGAAGCTCTCAAAATGCTGAGCACATGTCAAAAAAGGGTCGATTTCGTCATCACTGACTTACGGATGCCCGCTGTGACCGGAATGACGGTGATTTACGCCATCCACGAGATTTTTCCAACGTTGCCGGTGATTGTGCTGACTGCGTTTGGCAGTCCCGCCGTAAAGGCCGAATGCCTCTCCCTTGGGGCGGCAGCCTTGCTCGAGAAACCGCTGAGCACCACGCAATTGCTCGCTGCCATCGAGGGCGTCTTCGAGTCACAAGAGAGCGGCGATTAAGCCGGTCTATGGGGCAAACACCGGATTGCGCCGGCGCGCTGATCCAATTTATGGTCGCCGATGAATGACCCGGCGAGTGGCGCCGCTGACGCCCAGGACCATAAGGCACGGCGAAATTCAAAAAGCGCGCGACGGGGAAGCGAATTTGATTTTACCTTAACCGGTGTTATTCATAAACAGGATGAGCGCTTCACGTCTCGATTCAGCGCAAATGGAAAAGGCATGCACAGCGCCACCGAGAACACCATGAAAATAAGTCCCTTGGCCGGAAAGCCTGCGCCACTCTCATTGCTGGTCGATGTGCCGCGCCTCATCACTGCGTATTATACAGGGGAACCCGACCCGGCGGTCCCGGCGCAACGGGTGGCTTTCGGCACTTCCGGGCATCGCGGCACGCCCTTCAACAAGTCTTTCAACGAAGGGCACATTCTGGCGATTACGCAGGCGATTTGCCAGTATCGCGCGCAGCAAAAAATTGACGGGCCGTTGTTTCTCGGCATCGACACCCACGCCGTCTCCGTTCCTGCCTGCGCCACCGCACTTGAGGTGCTGTCGGCAAATGGTGTCCAGGTGATGCTCTCCGAAGGCGATGAATACACTCCGACGCCCGTGATTTCTCATGCGATTCTGACCTTCAATCGCGACAGGAAAACCGGCCTTGCCGACGGGATTGTCGTCACGCCCTCGCACAATCCGCCAAACGATGGCGGCTTCAAATATAATCCGCCCAATGGCGGCCCGGCGGACAAAGCTGTCACCGGTTGGGTCGAGGCCAGGGCCAATGCGCTCTTGGAAGCCCGCCTCGATGGCGTGAAACGAATTCCCTATGAGCAGGCTTTGCGCGCCTCGACAACGCACCGGCACGACTATCTCAGCGCCTACGTTGCGGATCTTGGCGCAGTCGTTGACATGGGGGCCATCCGCGATTCCAAGCTCAGACTGGGTGTCGATCCGCTTGGCGGCGCCGGCGTCCATTATTGGGGGCGAATCGCCCAAGAGTATGGCTTGAATCTTACCGTCGTCAACGAAACGGTCGATCCCACCTTCCGGTTTATGACCGTGGATTGGGATGGGCAGATACGGATGGACCCTTCCTCGGCCTATGCGATGCAGCGATTGATCGGCATGAAGGACCGCTTTGACCTTGCCTTCGCCTGCGACACTGACCATGACCGGCACGGAATTGTCGCCAGGAGCGTGGGTTTGCTGCCGCCCAACCACTACCTTTCCGCGGCCATCCTCTACCTATTCCAACACCGGCCAAAGTGGGGCAACGCGGCCGCAGTCGGCAAAACGGTAGTCAGCAGCCAGATGATCGATCGCGTCACCGCCAAAATCAGCCGGAAACTCTACGAGGTGCCGGTCGGATTCAAGTGGTTTGTGGATGGTTTGCTTGACGGTTCGCTTGGCTTTGGCGGCGAAGAGAGCGCCGGCGCCTCCTTCCTTCGTCTTAATGGCGCCGTTTGGACGACGGACAAGGATGGAATCGTCCCGGCATTGCTGGCGGCCGAGATCACCGCCCGTATGGGCCAGGATCCCGGCGAAATCTACCGTGACCTCACGCGCGAATTCGGTGAGCCTGCCTATGACCGCGTTGAGGCGCGCGCCACCCCGGATCAAAAGGAACGATTGGGGAAACTCTCCGCCAAACAGGTCAGGATCACTGAGTTGGCGGGTGAAAAAATCCAGACCGTGCTGACCCAGGCGCCCGGCAACGGTGCACCCATCGGCGGGGTGAAAGTGACCGCCGAAAGTGGATGGTTCGCCGCGCGCCCCTCGGGGACGGAGGATATTTACAAGATTTATGGCGAGAGCTTCAAGGGGGCCGATCATCTGCGCCGCATCCTGGCGGAGGCGCAAACCATCGTAAACGATGCCATTGCCCCGCCAGATCCGTCAGGAACCGGTCTCAAGGAAAAGTGAAGAAAGGAACTGCTCAGTGAATACTAGAGCGATCCCTCGATCTTTAAACTACAAACGTAAAATGGTATGAGCACGCAAGCACCTCTCAACTCCCCGAACCGCGGTCCTGTTCCTGCGAACATCGAAGGTTTCGATTCCCTGGCCGAGCTGGCTCTGGATCTCCGCTGGTCCTGGAATCATTCCACCGACGAAGTATGGCGTCAGCTTGATTCCGAGCTGTGGGAGCTGACGCAAAACCCGTGGGTTGTTCTGCAGACCGTCTCCCGTGACCAGCTCAAACGGGTGCTGGCCGATACAGGCTTTCGCAAGAAGATTGATGATCTCCTCCAAGCCAAGCGCCACGCGGCGGAGTCTCCTGCCTGGTTTCAGCAACGTTACCCAAAGGCCTCGTTGACCTGCGTCGCCTATTTCAGCATGGAATTCATGTTGAGCGAAGCGTTGCCCATCTACTCAGGCGGCCTTGGCAACGTCGCCGGCGATCAACTCAAAGCCGCCAGCGATCTGGGCGTGCCCGTGGTCGCGGTGGGGTTGCTCTATCAACAAGGCTATTTTCGCCAGGCGATTGACAAGAACGGAGTCCAGCAGGCCCTTTACCCGTACAACGATCCAGGACAGTTGCCAATCACCCCCGTCCGCCAGCCCAACGGCGAATGGCTGCGATTGGAGATCGCCTTGCCCGGTTACTCCGTCTGGGTGCGTGCCTGGCAGGTCCAGGTCGGCAGAGCCACGCTTTACCTGCTGGACACCAATGACCCGGCCAATCTTCCCGCCCATCGCGGCATCACCAGTGAGTTGTACGGCGGCGGCCCCGAATTGCGCCTCCAACAAGAGTTGCTTCTCGGTATCTCAGGCTGGCGCCTGCTTGTCGCCCTCGGCATCAAACCGGAAGTTTGCCACCTGAACGAAGGCCATGCGGCCTTGGCCGTGTTGGAACGCGCCCTTGGCTTTATGCGGGAGAATTCCCAGCCCTTCGAAGTCGGGTTGGCCGCCACGCGCGCCGGAAATCTTTTCACCACCCATACCGCAGTCGCCGCCGGTTTTGATCGATTCTCCCCGGCTCTCATCGAACAATACCTCGCCCGTTACGCCCGGGAAAGCCTTGGCATTACTGTCCGGGATTTGCTGGCCCTTGGCCGCCAGAACCCGAACGATTCCTCGGAACCATTCAACATGGCCTATCTGGCAATCCGCGGAAGCGGCTCGGTCAATGCCGTCAGCCGCTTGCATGGCTGCGTTAGCCGGCGACTCTTCTCTCCGCTCTTTCCGCATTGGCCGGTGGACGAAGTCCCCGTCGGTCATGTTACCAACGGCGTTCACATGCCAACCTGGGATTCCGACGCGGCGGACGACCTCTGGACCAATGTCTGCGGTAAAGACCGATGGCTGGGGACCGAGGAAAACCTGGAGCAGAAAATTAGCCACGTCTCCGACGCCGCGCTGTGGCAGCTTCGCATGGCCACCACCAAGTCCCTCATTGACTTTGCCCGGCAACGTCTGGCCCGGTACGTTGCTGCCGTCGGCGCCGCGCCCGATGCGGTTGAAGCCGTGAAACATCTCTTTGATCCCAACATTTTGACCCTCGGCTTTGCGCGCCGCTTCGCCACCTACAAGCGCCCAAACCTGCTGCTCCACGACCCGGACCGACTCCTGCGCCTGTTGTCCAATCCTCAGCGGCCGGTGCAAATTATCCTTGCCGGAAAGGCTCATCCCGCGGACTTGGAGGGACAGGCATTGATTCAAAAGTGGATTCAGTTCATTCGCCGGCCCGAGGCCCGTCCTCACGCGATGTTTCTTATTGACTACGATATGCAATTGACCGAACGCCTGGTGCGCGGTGTCGATGTCTGGGTCAATACGCCGCGGCGCCCCTGGGAGGCAAGTGGAACCAGCGGTATGAAGGTGCTCGTCAACGGCGGCCTCAATCTTTCGGAATTGGACGGCTGGTGGGCCGAAGCGTTCGTGCCGGACGTGGGTTGGGCGATCGGCGACGGTCAGGAACACGACGACGATCCGTCCTGGGACGCCGCGGAAGCCAATGCGCTCTATGACCGACTCGAACGCGAGGTGGTCCCCGAGTTCTACAATCGCGACCAAAACGGCATTCCCACCGCCTGGATCGCAAGAATGCGGAAAAGCATGGCCGAGTTGACCCCGCGCTTCTCCGTGGACCGCACGGTGCGGGAATACACCGAACAACACTATCTCCCCGGCGCCACCGCCTACTATTCGCGCGTTGCCGACAAAGGCGCCATCGCCAGGCAAATGGTCGATTGGCGGCACCGTGTGGAACAGAATTGGGGCACCCTCCGCTTCGGCGAAGTCAAAGTGGAGACAAAAGACCAACAGCTCGTCTTTGACGTTCAAGTTTATCTCGGTGACCTCGATCCCGCGGCGGTGCGCGTCGAACTTTACGCCGACGGAATCAACGGCGCCGACCCGGAGCGCCACACTATGAAGAGTGTTCGTCAACTGACTGGCGCGCAGGGCGGCTACGGTTACAACGTGGCGGTGCCCGCGACCCGCCCGGCGGAGCACTACACCGCGCGCCTTATCCCAGAGCGTGCCGGGGCCTCGGTCCCGTTGGAATCCGCCCAGATCCTGTGGCAACGATGATGAAACCCGGTGCCCCATGCGTCCTGACCGTCAATGGCGGCTCCTCGACCATCAAGTTCGCTCTCTTCCAGATCGGGGACCCACTGAAGCGAAGCCTTTATGGAGCCATTGACCGCATCGGCCTGAGCGGGACCAATCTGACGTTCCACGACCCGGCTCCGAATCATCCGGACAGTCACAGCATCGCCGCTCCGGATCACAAATCGGCCGCGAATTTCCTCCTGGATTCCCTCGAAAAGCAGAATGCCTTGGAAACGGTGCGCGCCGTCGGGCATCGGGTGGTCCACGGCATGCAACACACCGCGCCCGAACTGGTCACCCAGGATTTGCTGGTCGAACTGCGCCGCATCAGCCCAAATGACCCCGATCATCTCCCGCGCGAGATCGAACTCATGGAGACCATCCACCGGCGCTATCCGGACCTTCCCCAGGTGGCCTGTTTCGACACGGCGTTTCACCAGACCATGCCACGCGTGGCCAAGCTGCTGCCTCTCCCGCGGCGCTTCGACGCAAAGGGCATTCAACGATACGGCTTCCACGGCTTGTCCTACGCCTACCTCATGGAAGAACTGGCGCGCCTGGGCGATCGGGCGGCGACGACTGGCCGCGTGGTCCTCGCGCACCTCGGCAACGGCGCAAGCATGGCCGCCGTGCGCGATGGCAAAAGTATTGACACCAGCATGTGCTTCACTCCCACGGCCGGTTTGGTCATGAGCACACGCTCCGGCGATCTGGATCCCGGCCTGGCGCCGTATCTGGCACAAACCGAGAAGATAACCTCCAGGGAGTTTTACGAAATGGTCAACCACAAGTCAGGGCTTCTCGGTGTTTCGGATACCAGTTCCGACATGCGGGACTTGATGAGCCACGAAGCGCAGGACCCGCGGGCGGCCGAGGCGATCGCTTTGTTCTGTTATCAGGCAAAAAAGTGGCTGGGCGCCTATGCCGCGGCGCTGGGTGGATTGGACACAGTGGTCTTCGCAGGCGGCATCGGCGAAAACGCGCCGCTTGTTCGCTCCCGCATCTGCGAAGGTCTCGGCTTCCTGGGCATCGAACTCAACGACTCGCGCAATGCAGACTCGGCGGCAGTCATTTCCACAGATGCCAGCCGGGTCACCGTCCGCGTCATTCACACCAACGAAGAATTAATGATTGCGCGCTCCGTATGCCGCCTCGTCGGAACGGACGCGATGACCAAACCACGTTGAACCATGAGCACAACCGAACCCACCCCCGAATTGCTCCATAAAATGGACGCCTACTGGCGCGCCGCCAATTACCTGTCGGTCGGCCAGATTTATCTCTGCGACAATCCGCTCCTGAAACGGCCGCTCAAGCTTGAGGACGTCAAACACATGCTCCTGGGACATTGGGGCACAACTCCCGGACAGAATTTTATCTACGTCCATTTGAATCGCGTCATTAAGAAATACGATCTCGACATGATTTACGTCTCCGGCCCGGGACACGGCGGCCCGGCCGTCGTCGGAAACACGTATCTTGAGGGCACCTACAGCGAGATCTATCCCAACATCAGCCAGGACGAAGCGGGCCTTCAAAGGCTCTTCCTTCAATTTTCCTTTCCCGGCGGGATTCCCAGCCACGCATCACCGGAATGCCCCGGCTCCATCCATGAGGGAGGCGAACTGGGCTATTCGCTCAGCCATTCTTTCGGAGCCGTCTTCGACAATCCCAACCTCATTGTCGCCTGCGTCGTAGGCGATGGAGAGGCGGAGACCGGCCCGTTGGCCACCGCCTGGCATTCCAACAAATTTCTCAATCCCGCCACCGATGGCGCCGTTCTGCCGATCCTCCATCTGAACGGCTACAAAATTTCCAACCCGACCGTCCTGGCCCGCATCACGCGCGAGGAATTGGAACAGTTGCTCCGCGGTTACGGATGGACGCCCTATTTCGTCGAGGGTCACGAACCGGGGCCGATGCATCAAGCCATGGCCGCGACGCTTGATACGGTGGTCGGGCAGATCAAAAAAATCCAACAGGACGCACGCATCCACGGCAACCTCGAGCGTCCCCGTTGGCCCATGATCGTTCTCAATTCGCCCAAGGGCTGGACCGGGCCGAAGATCGTCGATGGCGTGCAGGTTGAAGGCACCTTCCGTGCCCACCAGGTGCCTCTCTCCGATCCGGCCACACATCCCGAACACCTCAAGCTCCTGGAAGACTGGCTCAGGAGTTATCGCCCGGACGAACTCTTTGACGCCCAGGGCCGCTTGAAACCGGACCTGGCCGAACTCGCCCCCAAGGGCCAGCGGCGCATGGGCTCCAATCCGCACGCCAACGGCGGCATTTTGCTCCGCGACTTGCGGATGCCCGATTTCCGGGATTACGCTGTGGACGTGCCCGCCCCGGGAGTGGCCGGCGTCGGCGACACACACGTGCTTGGCCGTTTTCTGCGCGATGTGGCGAAACTGAACCTCGACCGCCGAAATTTCCGCGTCTTCGGCCCAGACGAAACGCTCTCCAATGGCTTGGAAGCCCTCTTTGAAGTGACCAAACGACAATGGGAAGCCTCCACTGTGCCGAATGACGAATTTCTCGCGCCCGACGGCCGCGTGATGGAAATGCTCAGCGAGCATCAATGCGAAGGCTGGCTTGAAGGCTACCTCCTCACGGGTCGGCACGGTCTTTTCAACTGCTACGAGGCCTTCATCCACATCGTCGATTCAATGTTCAACCAGCATGCCAAATGGCTCAAGGTCACCTCGGGCCTGCCGTGGCGGTGCAAGATTGCCTCGTTGAATTACCTCCTGGCCTCGCATGTCTGGCGTCAGGACCACAACGGCTTCACCCACCAGGACCCCGGTTTCCTTGACCATGTCGTCAACAAGAAGGCGGAGGTCGTGCGTGTTTACCTGCCGCCCGATGCCAACTGCCTCCTGTCCGTCATGGACCATTGCCTGCGCAGCCGGCATTACGTCAACGTCGTCATCGCCGGCAAACACCCGGCGCCCCAGTGGCTCACGATGGACGCCGCTGTCAAGCATTGCACGGAAGGCATCGGCATCTGGCAGTGGGCCAGCAACGACCAGGACGCCGCGCCCGACGCCGTCATGGCCTGTTGCGGCGATGTGCCCACCCTCGAGACCCTCGCCGCCGTCTCCATCTTGCGCGAACATTTGCCCGAACTCAAAATCCGGGTCGTCAACGTCGTTGACCTTATGCGGTTGCAGCCGCAAAGCGAGCACCCGCACGGCTTGAGCGAGACGGATTTCGATGGCCTTTTCACCAGGGACAAGCCCGTGATCTTCGCTTTCCATGCGTACCCGTGGTTGATCCACCGCCTGACCTACCGCCGCGCCAACCACCACAATATCCACGTCCGCGGCTACAAGGAGGAAGGCACCATCACCACCCCCTTCGACATGACGGTGCTGAACGATATGGACCGATTTCATCTGGTCATGGACACCATCGACCGCCTGCCCCAAACCGGCGACAAGGGCGTTTACCTCAAGCAGCAACTCAACGACAAGTTGATCGAGCATAAGGAATACATCGATAGGAACGGCCAGGACTTGCCGGAGATTCGCAACTGGAAGTGGGGCGTCCCCTGAGCAGTGGGCGAAACGTCGTCGGGAATTGAATAAATCCGCCGTGCGGGAGTGTCAGAGGCATGAGGCATGGTCGGTATTCACCCCATTCATTTCACCATCTCCGGGAGATATAGTTTTTCGAGGGCCGCGCGATCGGGCTGGCCACGCGCCGTGACCGACCGCAGAAATCTGCGGACCGATCTGGAATAAATTTTATGTCAAAAGATAACAACACCACAGGAATGAACGTCACCCGCGAACAGATGATCCAACTGCTCAACGAGGATCTGGCGGGCGAATACCAGGCAATCATCGCTTACACCGTGTACAGCCAGGTGCTCAAGGGCGCCGCGTACACCGATATTGCGCAGCAGTTGGAAATCCATGCCGGGCAGGAATTGGCGCACGCCATAAAAATCGCCAGGCAGATTGATTATTTGGGCGGCATGCCCTGTGTCACGCCCAAGCCGGTCAAGACCTCAACTGACCCGGTCGAAATGTTGCAGGCGGACCTTAAGAACGAACGGGAAACAGTCGGGCGTTATCGCCAGCGCATACAGCAGGCCGAGGCGATGGGCGAATTTGCGTTAAGCGAGACGCTGCGCGCGATCATCGTGCAGGAGCAGGACCATGAAATTGATTTGAGCGCCGCGCTGAATATCGAGGTGCCTGACGCCATAAAGCCGCCGGGAAAAAACGGCCCGCACCAGGTCGCCGGCAACCCAGCCTCAAGACGGAAAACCCGGGCGCGCTGAGAAGTCGCCCGGTCCGGCGATGGTAAACAACCCTACGGTCAACACCTCCTACTGTGGACACGGCCTACCGCCTAACCTTCAAGCCATAAAGAGGAACAGCCTCCTGACTAAAGTACAATAAAACAAGAAGGTTACGTTTATGTCCAAGAAATCCGTATTCTGCATCGCCACTTCCCGCGACCAAGCCGAGCTCATTGTCACCGAGCTCAAAGCCGCCCAATTTTTTAACAATGACATCTCCGTGCTCTTCCCTGACAAGTGCACGACCCGCGATTTCGCGCACGAGAAAAATACAAAGGCTCCGGAAGGCGCTGTCGCCGGCGCAGGCACGGGCGGCGTCATTGGCGGTGCTTTGGGATGGATCGCCGGCATTGGCGCTCTGGCCGTTCCGGGAGTCGGCCCCTTCATTGCCGCCGGACCGATTATGGCCGCCTTGAGCGGCGCCGCCGTGGGAGCGGCTGTCGGCGGAATTGGCGGGGCGTTGATCGGCATGGGTATTCCCGAGCTCGAAGCCAAGCGTTACGAGGGCAAAATAAAGCAAGGCAATCTCCTCATTTCGGTCCATACCGAGAACTCTAGGGAAATCGCCCGGGCCAGGGAAATCTTCACCAAAGCCGGGGCGCAGGACATTTGCGCCACTGACGAGGCACCGACACCCGAAGAGCGCAAAGCCGGCCCCCGCCCATCGTATTCCAACCGGGACCTGGTCGGCAGTCGCTCCTGAATGGGATTGCCCTCCCTCCGGCAGTCAGCATCCCGCCAAAGCCTCGTGCCAGCGGCCCGTCAATTCCCCGCTGAAATTCGTCAATAAATCATGTCCGCCACCGTCCGGCCGGCGGGAATGAACGGAATCACGTGCTCCGTGTAGGGGCAGATTACGTCCAGCACGTACGGCTGGTCAGAATCCAGCATCTCTTGCATCGCCGCGCGCAGGTCCTTCTTATACATCACCCGCTTGGCCGGAACGTTGAAGCTTCGCGCCATCGCCACGTAATCGGGATAAATCTGGCGCCGATGGTCCGGGTCGCCCAGATAAGTGTGGCCCCGGTTGCCGTCGAAAAAATTGTCCTCCCACTGCACCACCATCCCCAAATGCTGGTTGTTCAAAATCAGCGCCTTAGCCGCGATTTTCTCGATGTGCGCCGTCGCCAATTCCTGCACGTTCATCAGGAAGGAACCGTCCCCGTCGATGTCCACCACCTGCCGGTCCGGGAACGCCACCTTCGCCCCGAGGGCCGCCGGATAGCCAAAACCCATCGCGCCCAAACCGGCGCTGGTGAGAAACTGCCGGGGCGAATTGAATTTATAATATTGACCCGTCCACATCTGGTGCTGGCCGACGCCCGTCGTGATGATCGCCTCGCCTTTGGTCAATTCATACAGCATTTCAATCGCCATTTGCGGAAGGATCACTTCGCTCTCCCGCCCCTGAAGATGGTCGCGCATGTGCTCGGAATGAGCGACCTCCTCGGTCAGGCCGTAGTGAAACGGCGCCCGCGCCTTCCATTCCGTGATTTGCTGGTGCCACCCGCTGAACTTTTTCCCGATCGATCGCCGGCCGATCATTTGATTGAGCCGCCGCAACGCGTAGCGGATGTCGCTCTCAACGGCCAGATGCACGCGCCGGTTCTTGTTGTGCTCGGATTGGTCGATGTCGATATGCACGATCGTCCCGGTCTTGCAAAATTCCTCGACCTTGCCCGTCACGCGGTCGTCGAAACGGACGCCGAAGGCCAGCAGCAAATCCGCCCCCGGCTTGATCTTGACCATCGCCTCATTGGGATTCTTGCGCTGTTGAAATTCGCCGCTGACGGCCCAATTGGCGTAGGCGGCGCCGTGCATCCCCAGCCACCGCAATGACAACGGATGCGTCTCCGGAAAGCCGCCGCATCCCATGATCGTGGTGGTGACCGGAATCTGCGTGGCCTCGGCGAATTCCAGCAACTCGCGCGAAGCATTGGCCGTGATGATGCCGCCGCCGCAATAGAGGACCGGGCGCTCGGCCTTTTCGATCAGGCCGATGATCTCATTGAGCGCCAAATCGTCCGCCTTCTTGTCAGGATCATAACCGCGCAACTCGACGCCCGCCGGCCAGACAGGCTGGGTCTTGGCTTGCTGGATGTTCTTCGGGAAATCAATCACCACCGGACCAGGACGCCCCGTGCGTGCGATGTAAAAAGCCTCTTTGACCACGCGCGTGATCTCGTTTACGTCTGTGATCAGATAACTGTGTTTGACAATCGGCAGGGTGACGCCGAAGAAATCGGTTTCCTGGAACCCGCCTTTGCCGATCATCGACTGCGGCACCTGCCCCGTGATGGCGATCAACGGCACCGAATCCATGTACGCATCGGCGATGGCGGTGACCAGGTTGGTCGCCCCGGGACCGCTGGTGGCCATGCACACGCCCGGTTTGCCCGTGGCGCGGGCGTAACCTTCCGCGGCAAACGAGCCGCCCTGCTCGTGGCGCGGCAGAATGGTGCGGATTTTCGAGCGGGTCAGCGACTGATGGATTTCCATGCTCGCTCCACCAGGATAGGCAAATATGCACTCGACCCCTTCCCGTTCCAACGCGCGGACCAGGATGTCCCGGCCCAGCATCGGCTGGCCGATTTCGTTTTTGGGTGGCGATGTCTTTCTTGTTGCAGTTTTTGTGTTCATATTTTTATTGGGCTGCGTGTCGCGGGCCGAATAAAAAACCCACGACCGTTTCCAGCCGTGGGGTCATTGTCAAAATTTGCGTTAAGCGCGACAAGTCCCCCCGGCATGGCCGCCTACGACGACCAGTCCTTCCACCCCGACTCTCAGCGCATTCACTGACATGCCGCGACGATAGCGCAACGCACGCACGCGGTCAAGCTGGCTTTTTTGAGAGTTCTTCGTTCGGTCCGGGTCTTCCGGATATCCTTGCCGCGGGGGGCCAATTCGCGCAGGCTCCCGGTAGCTCGAGATCACGGATCAGTTTCCCTCCGGCCGGGCCGATTATGTTTGGGGCTATCGCATTGATCGCTTTTTGGGCCGGCGTCGTCTGGGTCTGGATGGCGGACGGCCCGAAGATTCCGCTCATTTTCGTGGCACTCTGGGTGTTGGGAGCGTTCGTGATTCCGAGGCTCCATTTGTCCGTGGCCATATTCCTGCCCTTTAACTGCGTCCTGGCCGTCCTGCCGTTGCTTATCGGAAAATACAAGACAATGACTTGAATCGACAGCAGGGAATCCAACAGCCCAGCCGTGTGTCAGGGAGCCGCCACCAGTATCACGCGATAAAACTGCTGCGCCGCCGTGCCAATAGGTTCAGATGCGCTGAAGAGATTGCCGGGGGCGGTTACTGCGGCAACGTCCGTCCAGTTGGGATTGCTCAAATCGCTCGCGGTCTGGATCTGATAGGAACTGTTGGCAATGCCGCTCCAGGTGAACGTGATCATTCCGCCCGTCACGGTGGCAGATTGGAAAACCGGCGCCGGAACGGTCTCCACTCGAACGTCATCCAGCCCAAATGCCCCCGGGACATTATCGAAATCAAATTCGAGCGTTGTGCTGGCGGCTGTGGCTGGGACGGCGAATTGCAGGTTCGTCCAGCCGAAAGCGTCCAGGTTGGTTTGAGCGTAGAGCGTAGAGTCATTCCAGCGCGCGGCGAAGGAATTCGGGGTTGTCGCCCCGGAGGAATCTGCCACACTTGTCAACCAAAAAGAAACCAGGTATTCTTGCCCCGGCCTCGTGGCGACGGTTTGGGAAAGGGAACCATCCGAGGGATACTGCCCGAGGTACGCCCCATAAAGCCCCGAATGCACGAATAGCCCGTCGGACACGCCCGGCAAAGCGTTGGTTCCCGCCGCATCCGCGTCATCGGCGGCCAAAGCAAACGAATAGTTGGTGTCGCCGACGTAGCTCCAGTCGGAAAAATCGCCGATTTCAAACCCGCCATTCCCCACATACAAATCAACCTCCCGGTTCTCGGCGGTGCCGTCGGTTGCGTCAAGAATGGAAACATTGCCGCTGTAGTTTCCGATCAAAAAATTGCTGGCCACCGAATTGAGACTCAGAGTAACGGTCGCGGCGGCGCCGCCAGGGTTGAGCGTGCCTCCCGTCGAGGAAACGGTGAGCCAAAGGGAGGTGTTGACGAGGCTCCAGTTCAACGGGGTCGAGCCTATATTGGTCAGGGTGTAAGTTTGGGAAACCACAGAAAATGGTCCGCCGCCGGCTCCGAAGGAGGTAAAACCCAACGGCGGGGAAATCAGCAGGTTTTCCGATGGAGGAAACAACAGCGCCGGAATTAGATTGCTGCCGATGATCGTGCCCCAGCCGGTGCAAAGGTCGTAGCCAACCGTCGCTTGATACTTGCCTGGGCTGGCGGGGGTGAAATTGTTTCCAGTCGTAATGTCGTGAAAGCAGGACAGGTAGTTGGTGCTTTTTGCAATGGCGTAAAGAGCGGGATTGGCAAAACCGACCGGGGGGCGGCCGGTGGCGGCCGCCTGCTGGTTGACCAGCGCCATGAAACCCGCCCACAGGGGGGTGGACAGGCTGGTGCCGGCCGTCGGGAGGTCAATCCCGGAACCTAACAGGCCGCCCAGATAATCGTTGCCCCACACGACATCGACGTTGTTGGCGACCAGGGCCACGTCCGGCAGGTTGCGCATCGTGGTGGAGCCTTGGTTGGCAGTCATGCTTATGCCCCGCTGCCAGGAGGGGATTTCGTAGGCGAGGCTCACTCCGCCGCCGGACGCCGCCTCTGGAGAATTACCCAGGAGAGGATCGCTCGACGCAGGCGTAAGCCATACGGTTTCCGACGCCCACGGGCCTCCCGCGCTGGTGGTCGTCAACGACGTTCCGCCGACAACGGTGAGATAGGGATCGTCGGCGGGCTCGTCAATCGCCCCGGGATAAGCCCCGGTGTCGCCGCTGCCTTGAAAAAAGCTTTGCCCCTGGGCGGCGTATTGCTGGAAAATCTGCACGGTCGAAAGGTTGATATCCATCTCGTAGGAGCAACTCAGTTGCTCGGCCAGGTTGTCCGTGGCCATGCGATTGAGGACGTCATTGATCTGGGCAGTCGTGCTGGAATATTGGATGTAGTTTGTTTCCAGAGGCGTCACATCCAGCGGCGTCGGGCCTTCGTAAACCAACACGGTGCTCAACCCAGGCGCCATCGAAATTGCCATTTCGATATCCCCCGTGACCTCGATGGCATAATCGATATTCGTGTCATCGCCGTCAAAATCGTCAATCAAAATGTTTTGCAGGGGAACATTGGGCAAGCCGGCTTCGCCTTCGTATTGGGTGATGTCGTCGGGATCGTAACCTGACAATTCAAAAAGCCCCAGCGACTGGGCGGTCCCATCCTGCGAAACGCCGGGGGCATAAGCCGCCCGAAAGTCATAGCCAATGTAGGTGCCTCCGCTGCCGGACCCGCCGCCCCCGCCCCCACCGCCGATCGGTCCGCCGCCGCCCAACGGACGGACCTGTGGCGCGCCAGACTGCCCCATCCGCCGTATCTGCGGCTGCGGCCGCACATAATTGTCCAGGCCGCTGATTGCCAGCACGGGCGTATCCAAATCCAGCGACGGTTCAACGTCCGGAGCGAAAAAAGTGCGCGCCTCAACCGGATGTTGATAGACTAACATCTTGATATGAAAGGCTTTCTCAATATCGGCGACCGACCCGCTGACATCAAGGAGTGTGCGGTTGGGATGGGTCCGTTTGACGACTAGCCCGTGGGATTTCGCGAAATCAGTCACCGCCTGATAGTCCTCCTCGCTGGGGCCAAAGGCGGAGGCGAATTGGTCGGCGGTCAAATAGTGGCGGAAATTGGCATTGGACGGCTGACAAAGCTCTTGAAGAAGGTTTGTGAGTTTGTCGGGGTTGCGCAACGGCAAGCCGATTGCCAGGTCCAGGCGAGTGCTGCTCTCAAGCCTGCCGATGGACGTGAGCCGTTTGGTGATCCGTGGCACATGGCCCGTGAGAACCTGTTGCGCGGCCTGCGCCGGGGACGGGAACCCCAGCAAACTCACTGCCATGAGTACCGCCGCGGCGAAGAGGCAAAACTCGCTAGACACTAAATTCCGCGCGATGCTTTTCAGAGAGGCCGCCCGAGGGGAATGGAGGCTGCGCAGCCGCATCAAAAACCTCTTTTGCATTCCATAAGTTAACAGACTCTCAAAAAATCTTCAACTGAATCATGGCAGTCAATGAGAGGCGCCGCAGTGGGATTCGTCATTTCCCGGCCAGGTCCACGCAGACGATTTCCTTGTCGTTGCGGGCATAGACACGGCGGTTGGCGAAGGCGGGGTGGGACCAAACCACCAGGCGGCCAGGATCACGATTGATGGCATCAATCATGTGCGCCCGACTCAATTCCTCGTACCCCTTCGGAGTGAGCCTGGCGATTATCAAGTCGCCCTTTTCGTTGAAGAGAAAAAAGCGGTCCCCGTTCTTGACGATGAAGGCGTTGGCCCAGCGCGTTTCCTTGCCGTCGGCCGTCGTGGCGCTGAGGGTGTCCCAAATGCGTTCGCCGTTGGTGGCGTTGAGGCAGCGTAATTGACCGTAGCTGCCAACGCCGTAGATGTAGCCGTCGTCCAGGAACGGCGTGCTCAAAGTACAGTGCAGGCCGTCGGTGTTCATTTCGCTGATGCGCCGGCTCTTCCAGAGGGTCGATGCCGCCGGGGTGTCGGGGTCCAGCTTGAGCATCCACGAACCGTTGTAAAAGCACGTCAAGAATAAGAAATCACCCATCTTGCTCGGCGTCGGAATCGTCATGCCCGCCCGGATGGCTGCCGATGAATTGGAGGACCAATAGACTTTCCCGGTTTCCGGGTCCAGCGAGTTGACCGATTCGGGGTCCCACACGATAAGCTGGCGCACGCCGCCCGCGTCGAAAATCACCGGGGAACAATATCCCGGTTCTTTGGCGTTCAACGCGTGCCAGATTTCCCTGCCGGTGTCTTTGTCCAGGGCAACGACGGTGGTGTTGGAGCCGGCTGCCAGGCAAATGAGCCGGTTGCCATCCAGCAAAGGGTTTCCGGCGAAGCCCCACAGGGGCGTGGAGATTTTGTAGTCCTTTTTGAAGTCGCGCGACCAGAGGACGGCGCCATTGGTGACATCCAGACAGAAAAGATTCCCCTCGGCGCCCAGCGTGAAGACCTTTCCATCGCTGACCAGCGGGGTCGTGCGCGGGCCGGCGGGATAACTCATTGTGTAGGGACATTCGTATTCGTAACGCCAGAGGCGTTTTCCATCGGCGGCGTCCAGGCAGGTGACGCGTTCAACGCCGGGTATGCTTCCGCGCGCGAAAGGGTCGCTGGGATTTGCGGCGTTTGTGGACATCTGGCGGTCAAGCACAAAGACTCTTCCCCCGGCCACGGACGGCCCTGAATATCCCGCCCCGATTTCCGCGCGCCAGATTACAGGCGGCCCACCGGGAGGAAATGAACTGATGATTCCGTCTTCGCGCCAGACGCTGTCCCGTTGGGGGCCAAGCCATTGCGGCCAATCGTCCGCCTGAAGGCGCGCGGCGCCGCACAGGCTCATGGCAATCAGCAACCGAAGAGAAAAGAAAAACACGAAGGAAGGATATGTGCCCGTCGCAGAGGAAAGTCAACCGCGTTTGGCGGAGGGAATCCGCCTCGGTTGTTACTTTGCGGCAAGCCGCCGCCAGAGTCCCCGGTCAATTCAATACCAGCCAACCTGGGTCGAAGCACTGGATGATTACTTGCTCTTAAGCATCTCGCCCATGTCACGAAATCCTCTTATACAGATGATTTCCGCTCCATCAGTGCGGCCGATAAGTTGAATGGCAGCACCGACGTCGACCGCACCCCAGACTCGGTGAGGCCGCCCTTCCAGATCGGACGCTTCGGAAAGTTTCGATGTTCCAAACGCCTGTTGCATGACAGCGTCTATGCTGGCAAAGGGTGCGCCACTAACGGAAGCCTGAAAACCGTTGGCGTCGCTCTTAATGGTCCACTGCACATGCAACGTCGGTAACGTCGCGTTTGTCACGGCGTGTCCTCCATGTTTCGCAACCTCCGTCACAATGAATGCGCCAAAATCACCAGAGCGAGAGCAGCCGGAGACTGCCGCACAGAGAAACAAGGCGAGGATCGGCATAGAAGCGCGCATAATCAGCTTTTACCATACAACCTACTGGTTCGGATATTCAAATTAACCGCCTGCGTTGCTACTTCATGGCGAGCGGAATGGAATCGCTGCCGCGGGATGTCACCTGGACGATTCGGTTGCCGTCCACGACCACCTCGTACTTGATGCCAGCGCGGGCTTCGACGCGGGCCTGGCCGTCGCTAATCGTCACGGGAAACGGGGAAACGACGCGGTGTCCCGATCCGGTGGCAACGGCGAGGGAATCGAGTTTGCCTTCGAGGGCCAGTCGCAAGCTGACAAGGGCGCAGGGGTTGATGGCGGGACCGTTGCGCTGTTGACTGGCAAGAACGAACGAATCCGCCTCGCACCCGGCGAACTCGCCGGACGGATATTGCATCTGCTCGGCGGTGGTCAGAATTCCCGTGGCAAGCCGGTCCCAGTCCATGGCATGGTCCAGAGGCGCAAGCATCGTCAGCGCGTAAGCGTAAACGTAGCCGCACCATTGGACCGGCAGCCCCATCCAATTCGGCGCGTGCCAACCGGTCGCCCCAAAGACGGCAATAGTGGCGTAGGCCATCGTCGGCTCGTTGCTCCATTGATAGACAAAGGGCAGCCCGGTGATTGCCCAGGCGCGCGCGCGGTCGAGGTAATCGCTCCGGCCGGTCAATTGGTAGCCCCGGACATAGGCATGCACAAGATAGGCGCTAGCCAGGATGTCCGGCGTGTGCAACGGGCATTCCCAGGTTTGCGCGCCCCGCGGATCGCGGAAATGTTTCATGAACTCGAGGGCCTTGACGCCGGCCTGGAGCGACTCGGCGTCCCCCGTCAAGCGGGCATGATCCAATAATTGGACGGCGCGCGTGGCGCAATAGCCGCTGGCAGTGTCTTCAAAGTGGCCGCGTCGAAATTTGCCGTCGTAACAAAATGAACCGTCGGGCTTTTGCTCGGCGATGATCTCGCGCGCGGCGGAGGAACGCATTTGGAGCCATTCGCCGGCGCGCCCGGTGAGAAAATAAATCGAATCGTTGACGATATGGGCACCGCCGGGAACCAGGCGCGGCAGCGAAGGGACTTGACCCGTTAGGCGCCAAATCGTCGAGGCCTGATCGGCGTAGGGTTCGCGCGGCCAACTTTTTTCGGCGCAGTGGCCCCAGCCTTCGGCTGTTTTGAGCGGAGGACCGGCTAAGGCGGCCAGGCAGAGGTCAAGTTGCGCCTGGCGCGGGCGGGGCGCGGCTGGCAAGGGAGGCAGTCCGCGTTGTTGCGCGGCCCAAAGGATCGCATTCTCAATCGGCGCCGCTTGGCGGATGAGGATTGTGCACTTGATATTCCTGCCGCGCAGGGAGGCGCGATGGCCTTCGCATCCGTCCAGGAAATTGGGCGTGGCGAAGACAGGCTGCAATGACATGTCGCGCCAGGTCATCGCCGCCATCGCGCGGTCTGTAACGAATGCCATCAATGGCATTGTGACTTTGAGCGGATCGGGAGCAAACCGGATGTGTTCATCCGTTTCGATGTCCAGGGTGGATGAGGAATGCTCGCCGCGGGCCAGGTACTCCAGGCCCGCGAACACGCCTTGTTCCAGGGGGCCGAATGCGCGAAGCACGGGCCCTTCGCACGGAAGATCGCTTTGAATATCCGCGGTTATCGCGTCCCCGCTCAACGAAAGGTTGAGCGTGATGCCTTCGCCGCGCCACACCAGGGCGTTGGCTTCGGCGGTCAATTTCATTTGGGGCGCCGCGCCGTCCCGGCTGACCAGGGGCGCCAGAACACCGACCAGGCGGCCAGCGAGTTCGATGCGCGCGCCCGAGCCATCACGGGCGGCGCGCAGAACCAGGTCCCCTGACTGGACGGTCGCCCAATCGGCGGTGGCCGCCGAGTCAAAAATGGAAACAACACGGTGTATGGGCGGGAGTGAAACTGTGTTGATTCCGTCATATGATGGCATGACGGTAGGTTGGATCGTGATCTCATGCAGTCGGAACGGTCCGTTGCCTGGAGCGAATTCAGAAAAATCGCCGGCGGCCTGCGCGCCAATGCTGAAGGGCCGGCCATTTATCGTGAAGGAAAGAGGCTTCGTGGAATAATTCGTGAGCCGCACATGCACCTCGGATCCATCGGTGCGGACGGACTGAATCTCAAGGGGATGCAACGTCTCCCGAGCCAGTTCAATGGATTCGACCTCGATGACGCCCGGGCCTTCGGCAGGGTCCAAACGCACCTGCTGAATCGTTCCCTCAGCGGCCAGCGCGACGCGGTAATCGTGCCACTGGTTATCGTGAATGAGGGGGAAACGGCGGCTGTGGGCCTCGTTGAAATTCGGCGCGGTCGCAGTGATCCAGAAGACCTGTCCATCGCCGGCGGCGGCGCATTTCAGGCGAAGCAGCGCGATGACCGGTCCGTTGATCTGGATTGCCGGGCCAAACAGATAGGGATCATCGCCGGTGCTTTGAATTCGCAGGACGCCGTCCGCGGTGGTCAGTGCGCAATCGTGCGCGGCCGCCCAGCCTGCGGCATCGGTTTTGAAGGTCCACTGCGCCACTTGGTCGGTTTTGACGACGGCTCGCGGGTACGGGATGATTTCCTGGGCGGTTGTGGCGGCCGGTCCGGACAGAATGGCAAGAAAGACACTGGCGGTTAATGCTGAGAAAACTTGCCTCGCAATGCTCATGACTCTTGGACGCCGATCAAATCGCCGGCTTCATTGCGTTTGGATGGCAGGAACCATGCGGCGCACAGCACGAGAACTCCCGCCGCGCACAGATACATTCCAATTCGCAAACTCGCGGGACGATATGAAAAGGCCACTGTGGATTTTCCCGCGGGGAGCGGGACGGCGCGGAAATTGTAATCCGCCCGGTAGATCGGGGCCGGCCCGCCGTTGACGGTTGCGGACCAGCCGGGGAACCACGTGTCCAGCAACAGGAGATAACCGGGTCGAGGGAGGGACGCGCCCACCTGGACGTAGTCCGGCTGGTAGGAGATGATTCGAACCGACCCGCGCGGATTCGTCTCGACGCTCTCGACGTCAACAGCCTTGTTCGCCGGCACGGGTTGATCTTCGAGGAGCAAAACCTGACGCGGGTCGAATCCCCCGGAGGACACGCGGGCCCGAATGGCGGAGCGATCCGGTTCCACTTGATAATCGAAGACCAAGAGGGCGCGGTCCAGGCACTGCTTGAAGCGGTAGATCAAAATTTCCCTGGAGTAAACCAGTTCAAACAGAGCCGGGTTGAGCGGAAGCGCCGTGGCGGACAGTATATACTTCACATTCAGCAGCGGGAAAGCGCCTGGGAAATCCTTCGCGTTCCGGTAGAAAAAAAAATCGCCCGCGTGCCCGGTGATAAGCTCCTCATAACGGCGCACGGTCATGTAATCGCAGCCTCGCGCGTCGCTCAAGCCGAAGACTTCCGCGCAGTTGGGGGCGAGCACCATACCGCCTCCGAATATTCTGAAGGGCGAGCGGTCGTTTTGCAGCAATTCGATGGCGGGAGTTGGCGGATAGTAGCGGTCGCGGGAAATCGACGGGTTATAGCCAATTGCAAAGCAGAGCAGATCGACGGCGGTCCAACCCAGGCAAACACACACCGGAATCCATCCATTCCGTTGCCCCGGCCAGAAGGCCAGAATGACGATGACGATGATTCCGCCGAGCAAAATGAGAAACTGCCGCCTGAGAAAGGCCCAGTGAGACGGGTCCAAATTGTGGAATTTCGGGCCTGCGACAAGCCCAAAGCAAAGGAGCACCAAGCCCGCCACCGCCAAGAAACCAACGGTCACCAAAAGGACTGGCCGCTGGGACGCAGTCCGGCTCAATTCATCCCAGCCCAGCCCGGCGAGAACCGCGACGCTGAACCCCGCGATCAGAAGCAGGCGCGTCTCGTTGACATAGCGCAGAACGGGCAACACCCGCGCGAGGTCGGCAAAGGGCGGGACGCCGAATATCACCAGCATCGAACCAATGGCCAGGGCCATGAAGAATTTTGTGAACTGGCACCGGCGCAATGCGATCGCACAGGCCGCGAGGAAGAGCGGAACGATACCCACGTATCCGGTTCGCTCGTTGAAATTGTCCGCTCTGAATTGGTCCGCTTCCCGCCATCCCAGGAGATCGGGCAAATCGACGAATCCTTTGGCGGGATTACCCAGGGCATTGGGCACGAGAAAACGGATCAGCGAAGCGGGTGTGAGGTGAAGGGACCATTGCGCCAGCGAGGCCGAGCTTTGGGGGCTGGAGCTTTGGCTGTAATACTCGAGGAACGGAAGAATTTGGGGCGCCGCCAGGAGCAGGCCGGCGGCGATTGAACCGGCGAGCAAAGCCGCTCGTTGCAATGGATGATCACCGCGCCGCTCCCTCAGGCGGAACAGGAAGTAGATCACCACGACAATCGTGACGTGTATAGCCGTGGGCGGATGGCCTCCGAGAATCATGAAAGCAAACGCGACCGCGAAACCCACCCAACCACGAAGAGCCGGCGCCGCGACGGCGTTGCCGCGCCCGCCCCGGAATGATTTCTCCACAAAGTAGAGCAACAGAGGCAGCCACATGGCGCTGTTGACGTGGGGATGGCCAAGCCAGACGATCATGAAACCGGACAAGCTGAAAACCAACCCCGCCAGAAACGCAGCCGGACGCGACACGCCGAGGAGGCGGAGATAAAGCAGAGTGAACCAGCCGGCCAGCAAGAGTTTCACAAAGGCGCTTGGACCGCTGGCGGAAAAGGGGTCCAGCGGCGAGAACAGCAGGCGAATCGGGAAAAGCAGCGCGCCCTGGATGGCGCCGAGGTTGGGCACACCGCAGCAGAGGTCCGGATTCCAAAGGGGCAAAGACGCCTGCTGATGAACAAATTCCGCGGTGGGAAGAAAAGTGCGGTATTGATCGGCCAGAACAATATTGGAGGGAGGCGTGGTCTGATTCCACGGCGGCCAGTTCAGCACGGCATCGGCCGGGACCAGCCCTTTGCCCATGAACAGAGACTCGTGGAGAAGGACAAACAAGACCCCAGCCAGCGCCGCAAACCAGAAAATGTCGCGCGCGGACGATCGCCGCCACCAAGCAGCGCGCGGGGTGTTCTCAGCGTTTCGGTTCACCCCGCAATCCTAAGCCTCATCTTAATCCCGTGTCCCGTTTTTCTTTGTCATCGCGGGCTTCCCGAATCGGGCGGCAACGATGGAGGAACCGATCGAGAGCGCGAGGATCGCCAGGACCACCGCCAGCGAAATAATCGTGGGTATTGAGTGCCAGCGGGCGAGCAGCATTTTCAGGCCGATGAACACCAATATGATCGCCAGGCCGGTCCGCAAATAGCGGAAATAAGCAATCGCGCCGGCAAGCACGAAATACAACGAACGCAATCCCAGGATCGCAAAAATGTTCGACGTAAAAACGATAAAGGCGTTTTGTGTGACGGCAAAAATCGCGGGAATCGAATCCACCGCGAAAAGCAGGTCCGTCGTCTCGACCGCCAGCAGGACCAGGGCCAGGGGCGTGAGGGCGCGGCGCGCTCCGATCCATGTCAGGAAATGGTCGCCTTCAAAGCCGGGAGAGATCGGGAAAGCCTTTCGCGCCAGGCGGACAAGGAGGTTTTCCCCCGAACGCACGACCGGCTGTCTGGAAAAAGCCCACTGGATTCCAGTCAAGACGAGAAAAGCGCCCACGGCAAGCGAGACCCACTGGAAAGTTTGAAGGAGGGCGGCGCCCACGCCGATCATGAGCCCGCGCATCAGAAGGGCGCCGGCAATGCCCCAGTAAAGAACGCGGTACTGATGAGCGCCGGAAACTCCGAAGGAGGAAAAAATCACCGCAATGGCAAACACGTTGTCCATTGAAAGAGAAAACTCGACCAGGTAACCGGTAAGAAACTGCAGCGATTCCTCCTGGCCGCGCCAATGGGCCAGTCCGCGCGCAAACAGCAGGGCCAGCATGATCCAGACGGAGGTCCAGAGGAGGGCCTCCCTGAGCTTGACCACGCGGGCGAAGCGGTGGAAAACGCCCAGGTCCAGCGCCACAAGAAGCAGAATGACGAGGATAAACCCCGCCCAGTGCCACGCTGTGATGGGGACCGGAGCCGGCATCGGCTGCCACGATCAGGCCCGGGCCCGCGCGCCGGCGCCTTCCTCCATGACGACTTGTGAGGCGCTCCTGGGCCGCTCGCCCTTGTGCCACCAAAGCACCAGCGCGCTGGCAATGTAGATGCTGGAATAGGTGCCGGTAATGATGCCGACCAAAAACGTGAACGCGAAGTCGTTGATGACGCCGCCGCCGAAAATATACAGCGAGAAAGTAGCGATAAAGACGGTGCCCGAAGTAATGAGCGTGCGGCTCAACGTTTGGTTGAGCGCGATGTTCATGACATCCTTGAACGATCCGCGAACGCCCAGCTTGAGGTCCTCCCGAATACGGTCGAAGATCACGATCGTGTCGTTAACCGAAAAGCCGATGATCGTTAAAATTGCCGCTACAATGGGGGCGCTTAACTGGCGTCCGGAAAGGAAGAAAATTCCAAGAGTCATGAACACATCGTGAATGACGGCCAGCACCGCGCCGACCGAAAACGAAAACTCGTAGCGGAACGCCACATAAATCAGAATTCCGAAGAGCGAAAGGAAGGTCGCAATGATGGCCGATTTCTGGATATCCACTCCGACGGTCGCGCCGACGGTCTCCCGGCCCATCTGGTGAAAATCCGCGGCGGGAAAGGCGGTCATCAGGGCGTTGGTCACTTCGCCGCCTTTGCCGAAGGGGGCGACCACCTGGAGCATCTCCTGTTCGGCGCCCTTTTGGTATTGGATCTGGGTGTCGCCGACTTTGGCCAGGGCCGTGCGAAGCTTGTCCACGTCCACTTTGTCCTGCTGGTGGAAGGACATGGTCACGGCGTCACCGCCGGCGAAGTCAACTCCCAGGACATTGCTGCCGCGGACGAACAGGCCGTAGGACATGCCAACCAGAATAATAGTCCAGGAGGCGATAAAGGCCGGCTTGGCCCATTTCATGAAGTCCCAATTCTTGTTTCTGATGAGGTGGGCCATGCCGATTTTGTTGAGCCAGCCGTGATCGAGGAGGAAATCAAAGATCAGCCGGGTCATCACCAAGCTGGTGAACAAGCTCAGCGCCACGCCGATGGTCAGCGTCACGCCGAAACCCTTGACGGGCCCGGTGCCCAGGTAAATAAGAATGATTGCCGAAATGAGCGTCGTGGTGTGCGAATCAAAAATGACCGTGAACGCGCGGCTGTAGGCGGCGGAGACAGCGCCGCGCATCGATTTGTTTTGCGCCATTTCCTCGCGCAGACGTTCGTAAATGAGGACGTTGGCGTCGACCGCCATGCCGACGGTCAGAACGATGCCCGCGATGCCGGGCAGAGTCAGCGTGGTGCCAATCGAACACATGACGCCCAGCAGGATGATCAGGTTCAGGATCATCGCCAGGTCGGCGATGATGCCGCATCGGTGATAATAAACGGCCATGAAGAGCGCCACGAAAAAGGTGCCGTAAAGGGCGGCCCGGATGCCGCTGCTGATGGAGTCTTTGCCCAGGGTGGGATCGACCTCGCGCATTTCATCGATCTTGACGGGTGTTTCCAACGGGTTCTCCAGGATGTTGGCAACGGTGATCGCCTCGTTGATGTCCATGCTGCCGGAAATTTCGCAATTGCCGCGGATGGGTTCGTTGATGCGGGGCGCGGTGTAGAGCTGGCCGTCGAGCACGATGGCCAGTTCCTCGCCGACGTGTTGCGAGGTCACGTTGTAAAATTTCTCGGCGCCCTCGGAGTCGAATTGCAATTCAACGACCGGCTCGTTGTTAAGGGAATTGCGGCTGGGAAAGGCGCGCTTGACATATTTCCCGGTCAGGCCGTCGGCCAGTTTCTTCTGCACCAGAAAAGATTGGATCGTGTAGGTGCCGTCCCGGGGGTCCTTGCGCCTCATTTTCAAGACCTCGTATCCCGGCTTGATGATCCCTTCCTTGATCAGTTCCTCGCTGTCCGGGTCAACCATGCGAAATTCCAGATAGGCGGCTCGTTGGATGTTAGTCCTGGCCTCATCCTGGTTCGCCTGAGTCAGACCGGGCAATTGAATGAGAATGTGGTTCTCGCCCTCCGGTTGAATGATCGGCTCGGCGACGCCGAGGTTGTCGACGCGGCGCCGGAGCACTTCGGCAGCCTGGGTCACCAGACGCTGGCGTTCAATCGATTCCATCGGGGCGACTTTGTTGCCGTTGGTATCGACGGTCATCATGTGGTTAGTGTCCAGGCTGACCAGGAATTGGGTGCCGCCCTGGAGATCCAGGCCCAGCTTTATCTTGCCGGCGGCCTTCCTTTGCAAAAGGTTCAGCAGCGCATAGGTCGGATGCTCTTCGGTGTGGACGTCGATGTAGGGGAAATAGGTCAGGATATTATTGGTGCCGATGGCATCCATCAACTCGGCAAATTGGCGGTGCGGGTCCGGATCGGCTTTTTCCAACGCGCGGGCCTGTTCGACGATTTGCTTGAAGGTGGCATCGACTTTGGAGGCATCGGCCTGGTCGTTGAAGACGGAGATCAAGTTTTCGCTGGTGGGCGGATACATGGACCACAGGGACCACGCGACTAGAAATACGATTAAGGCCCACCAAAATTTGGGTTTTTTCATGCAGGATTAACTTTTGGATTCGCTTGTTTCCCCGGCTCGATCCGTGACTTCGGCGACTGAGGTCTTCAAAACCTCCAATTTGGTGTCCGCGGAGCGGATGGAAACGGATTTGTCCTTGATGGAAAGAACCACGCCGATAATGCCGCTGGTGGTGACGATCCTGTCGCCGGCTTTAAGAGCTTTGAGGGTGGTTTCCAATTCCTTGGCCTTCTTGCGTTGTGGAGCGATCATGAGAATCCACATGATCACCACAAAGATGATCATCGTGGCAAAAAACTTGATCTGGGCGCCGGTTTGGCTGGGCGCCATGGCGGTTTGATCCGCCAGCAAAGGTTTCAGGCTATGAATCGTCATACGTTCGAATCGAGCCGCTAAATCTATTAGGATGACAGGATTTAGCAAGCACTACGTTGCGTCCAACGCGATCAACGTTCAAGGCGGAAAAAATGAGCCGACTCTTGACCAAGAGGGGGATTTGACCGAGGAAAGGGCGCGTTTTTTGGCTGACTTGCGCGGTATAACGAAATAGTTTGCCCGAAGCGACTGTGAACAAATTACCCATTTCTGTCTGCGTCATTTCCGGCGCCGAAGAGCACCGCATCGGCACTTGCCTGGCCAGCGCGGCGCCGTGGTCCAGCGAAATTGTCGTGGTCCTGAACCAGGAGACACAGGACGGAACCGAGGCCATCGCGGCCTCGTTCGGGGCGCAGGTTCACCGCCACTCCTGGCAGGGGTTTCGCGAACAAAAAAATCTCGCTTTGAGCCGTGCGACTCAACCGTGGGTCCTGGCCCTGGACGCGGACGAGGAGGTTTCCCCGGCATTGCGGGAGTCGATAATGAATTTTTTTTCGGCCGGGCCGGAGCGTTTTGCGGGGGCGGACTTCGCGCGGAAGGTCTGGTTTATGGGGCGGTGGATCACGCACGGAGACTGGTATCCCGACAGGGTCCTTCGCCTGTTTCGCCGTGACAAGGGGACCTGGAGCGGCACCCAGGAACATTGCGCCGTGAAATTGCAGGGGAACCGGGCCACTTTGCCCGGCGACCTGCTGCATTACTCCAATCCGAACATCAGCAGCTACGTTTCCAAAATCAATTACTTTGCCGACGTCCATTTGCAACGGCAACTGGCCGAGGGCGCCAGGTGGTCGGCGTCGGCAGCGGTTTTTCGGGCGGGGTGGCGATTCGTGCGGGCTTATTTTCTGCGCCGGGGGTTTTTGGATGGATACCCCGGATTTTTCATTGCGGCCTCGACCGCCTATTCGACGCTGGTGCGGCACAGCCGCCTTTTTGAGCACGGGCAACCCAGCAAGCCGCTATGCGCGCCGGCCAAATCTCCCTGATTATCTCCACTTACCAGCGGCCCGACGCCCTGGAAAAAGTGCTCCGGGGCGTCGCGCGCCAAAATGAAATGCCCGGCGAAATCCTGCTGGCCGACGACGGATCGGGCCCCCCGACGCGCGCTGTCGTCGAACAATGGAAACACGAGATTCCCCTCTGCCATCTCTGGCATGAAGATGTCGGATTTCGCAAGACGATTATACTTAATAAAGCCCTGGCCGCGGCCCGGGGTGACTACGTGGTTCTTCTGGATGGCGATTGCGTCCCGCACCACCGGTTCATTGCCGACCATGCGCGGCTGGCGGAACGGAATTTTTGGGTCCAGGGCCGGCGCTGCTTTGTCCGGGAAAAGTTTGTCGCGCAGTTCGAGGTGGGCACGACTTCCATTTGGCGGGCGATTTTAACAGGACAAATCAGCGGCTGGCTAAAAGCCATACGCTGGCCCTGGGCTGTGATTCGACGCAATACGGGCCAGCGGGGAATCATCGGATGCAACATGGGCTTCTGGCGCGACGATTTGCTGGCGGTCAATGGATTTGACGAAGAGTACACCGGTTGGGGAATTGGCGAGGACTCCGACGTGGGAACCCGGTTATACCACCTGGGCCGGCAGAGGAAGTTCGTTTATGGCCGCGCCATTGTTTATCACTTGAACCATCCGTTGCTGGGCCGCGCGCATGTTGATGCCAGCCGGCAGCGCCTGGCGGAAACGATCCGGTCGGGAAAAATCCGCTGCGACCGCGGCGTCCAGCAGTATCTTGCCGCATGAATCCGCCCGGTCAGCCGTTGCGCGTGCTTCATTTGAATTCCCTCCTCACAGGCGGCGGCACCGACGACCAATGCGTCAAACTGGCCGGCCAATTGCATAAGCTGGGGCAGCGCGTCTGGCTGGCTGGCCCAGCGGGGCGGCCGTTGGCGCCGGTCATCGAAGAATCGGGCGCGCCGTTTTTCGACACCGGCGCGCAGGCGGGCAGAATCCAGTTCATCCTTCGCGCCGCCGGATTGATTCGCCGCGAAAAAATCCAAATCGTGCATGGCCATCACGGGCGCGATTTGTGGCCGACGATCCTAGCGGCCCGCCTGGCGGGGACAAAGCCGCGGATTGTGCTGACCCGGCACATGGCCAAAAGCCCGAGTTCCTGGGCAAGCCGCCATTTTCTTTTGGGACAGTGCGACGCGCTGATCGCCGTCTCGGAATTCGTCGCCAAGGTGCTGCGCGAAGGGGCGTATGAGCCGGAATCCCCCGAGGCGGAGCGCCGTGTGCGTCCGCCGATTCGGGGCGACCACACCAAAATCCACGTCATCCACGGCGGAATCGACACTGCCAGGTTTTTTCCCGCGGACGCCTCAAATAAGAGGCGCGAACTGGGATTGGAACCTGGCGACTACGCGTTCGCGGTGGTGGGCGGCATGGATTTGCCGCGCGGCAAGGGGCAGCGGGAATTTTTGGCGGCGGCGGCGCGAATTCACAAATACCTTCCCGCCGCCCGTTTCCTGATTATTGGCCGCGGAACAATGACCGGGACATTGCAAAGCGACATCGAGCGGCTTGGGTTGGACGGAAAGGCGCGGTTGACCGGGCAGGCTTCAGACATGCCGCAAGTGATGAACGCCATCGATTGCCTGGTGCATCCGCAAATCGGCACCGAAGCCCTTGGGCTGGTCATTTGCGAAGCGCATGCCTGCGGCAAGCCGGTCATCGCTTCGGCGCTCGATGGCATTCCCGAGGCCTTTGGCGCCGGCGCCTGCGGACGCCTGGTGGCGCAGGAGAGCGTGGAGGAATTGGCTCAAGCCATGCGGTTTCAGGCCGGCCAGCCAAAGCCGAGCGCGGCGCAAGCCGCGCAGCTACACCAGAAGATCGCCGAAATATTTTCCCTGGCGATCATGGCCGAAAAAACCCTGCGGCTGTACGACGGCCTTTTCGCGCAATCCCGCGCGTAGCTGCCGAGGGTTACAACGCAACAGGCTCGAACCCGGCGAACATGTCGCTGCATTCCTTTATCGTGATCAGCGGAACGTATTCGCACACGGCAGCGTAGCTTTCCCACATTTTCAACACCGCCGGATTGGTATGCGCGGCGTCAATCGCCCCCTGTGACTTCCACTCGAACACCTCGATGATCGTGCCGTCGGCGGCGCGCATCGCGTAAGCCGGACGGTCCGTCGCCAGGCCCTGACCGCGCAGGATCGGGACATGCTGCCTGGTCAATTCCAGCAGCCTGGACTCCATTCCCGGACGCGGGCGGTAAGCGACAATCACCATCACAGCCATGCCGCGCCAGCCTATCGCGTTTACGCGATGCTTGTCAAGTTGAGCGCCTCAACCACCCTGCGCTAGAATTGTGAACAGAAATTAACACGTTCGTCATATAGACGTAACAATGTTGTGCGATGGTCAAACGGTGAAAAAAGTCTTGATCCTGACGGCGGGATTTGGCGATGGACACAACACGGCAGCGCGTAACATCGCCGACGCCCTGGAAATGATCTCCGACGAGGTCAAAGTGGAGGTGCTGGACGTTTTCCAAAACGGCCTTGGCCTCCTGAACGACGTTCTCAAAAAGGCCTACCAGGGCCTGACCCGCTACGCCCCCAGCGTCTGGAGCGGGATTTATTCGATGCTGGACAGTTCCAGCAAGCTGGAGAGCAATCTGATGGGCTTCGGCAATCTCAGGATCGCGCTGGAACGAATCCTGAGCCAATCGCAGCCAGATTGCGTCATCTCCACCTACCCTGTCTACTCGCAAGTCATCCGCGAGATTTACCGCGACCATTCGGAACGCCCCTTCCGGCTCATCACCGTGGTGACCGATTCAATATCCGTCAACTCCTCCTGGTTCCGCCCGCCCAGCGATTGCTTTTGCGTGGCCAACGAGGCGACGGCCGAGGTGTTGCGCCAAAACGGCGTGGCTCCGCAAAAAATCAAGACTTTTGGCTTTCCTGTAAGCCCGATCTTTGTCGGCAAACACGAGGAGACCATCAAGTCCCCGGCATTCGGCGCGCCGTTCAAAATTCTTTACATCATCAATACCGGCAAAAAGAAGTCCGGCAAGGCAATCGACCGCCTCCTGGAGATTGCGCCCGTCCATCTGACCATCACAGTGGGCCGCGACGCGGAATTGAAGGAGAAACTGGCCCGGCGAACTGAGAAATACGCCGAACGCGTCCGGGTCCTGGGATGGACCAATCAAATGGCGCGCCTGATGTTGACGCATCATTTGGTGGTTACAAAAGCCGGCGGGGCGACCGTTCAGGAGGCCATTGCCGGACGATGCCCGATGATTCTCAATCAAGTCATTCCCGGCCAGGAAGACGGCAACGCCGAGTTGGTGCGGCAGTTGGACGCCGGCGTGGTCGCTGAGAAAGGGCGCGAAGTGGCCGGGTGGGTGACCAAAGCCCTTGCCGGTGACGCGCGACTGTGGCGGCGGTGGCGCGATAATCTGGACAAGGTTTCCAAGCCCGACGCTTCGATACGCATCGCCGAACTGGCGCTCAAAGAATGCGATTTGGACGGGGCGCCGTGCAGGTTGTTTGAATCCAACCGGCCCGGCATTACCGTTCCCATCCCGCACCGGGCGCCCGGCGGCGCGAACGAAGCCCGAATGCTCATGTGCGATTTTCACATTCACACCAATTATTCGGACGGCAAGCTGACCGCGCCGGAGGTGATTGATTTTTATGGGAAACGCGGGTTCGATTGCATTTGCATCACCGATCACCTGGGTGATCCGCGGCGGCTTATCGGCAAGCTCAGTAAACTTCTCAATCTTACTCTGGGCCCGGAGCAGATGGACGAGTATTTCGATGTCATCGAGCGCGAACGCCGGCGCGCCTGGCGAAAATACAACATGCTTGTCATGACCGGCATCGAGTTCAACAAGGACGGCTTTACCCGCAAGACCTCGGCGCACCTGCTGGGAATCGACTTGAAAACGCCGATCGACCCGGCGCTGGATTTGCCCCCAACCATCGCCGCAATCCACGCGCAAGGCGGCCTGGCCGTGGCCTCCCATCCGCACATCATGAAAAGCGAGTGGGGCAAGAACACGATGTTTCTTTGGGAGAATCAGGAGATGTTCGCGCCGCTCATCGATGCCTGGGAGATTGCCAACCGCAACAACATCTTCACACCAGTGGGCTTGAAGCGGCTGGCGTTCCTGGCCAACAGCGATTTTCACAAGCCCAAGCATATCTATTCCTGGAAAACGCTTCTGGGCTGCGAGAAGCACCCGGACGCGATCAAAGAGTGCATTCGCAAAAATGAACGGGTGGCGATCACACTTTATCGGGATCAACTCGCCGGCGCCGGCATGAACGACGGCTTGGAAGCCCAATCGGGCCTGTTGGAGCTCAATCCCACCGCGCCGTTGCGCAGCTTGAGCGCTTGACCCGGGAGAGGTGTTTCGAATACATCCCGGCCGGTCTTGCGGCGGGACGGGGTAAACCCCGGCAACGGTTTTCCGTCACAGCCTAGGCACTCTTCCCCATAGGAGATTTCTCCGCGGGCATTATGTTGGAGACAACAAAGATAGGAGAACCAAATGAAAACATTAAACAAATCAAGAATTGGGAAATTGGCAGTGACAGCCGTGGCGGCCCTTCTGGGATCCTTTTTGTGGACCGGGTGCGCTTCAGCTCCGATCGAGCCGGCACAGTCGGGCCTGGAAACGACGGTTGATCCCCACAGCGCCGGCCCGGATACACAACCCCAATACAGCCCTGACTTGTATAGTCCGTTTCAAAGCGGGTGGACCGTGCGGAACATTGAATAACCGCATAATTGCGCTGGCGCCATGTGAGCGGCTGCTGTAATCAGCCGGTATGAAAGCGGTGCAGCTTGTCGCTCACGGGGCGCCCGGCAAATTCAACTACGGGGAAGTCGCCGAACCGGTTCCCGCCGCCGACGAAGTGACGGTCCGGGTTCGGGCCTGCGGCCTTAACTATCTTGATCTATGGCTGGAGGAGGGGCAACTACCCATTCCGCTCGCGTTACCGCGTATTCCAGGAGGCGAAGTCTCCGGGGAAATTGCGGGCGTGGGCCGTGACGTCTCTGGGTGGAGCAAGGGCCAGCGTGTGGCCGTGCAATCCAATATTTTCTGCGGTCAATGCGAATTTTGCGCGCGCGGACGAGAGTCGCTCTGTCTCAAAGGCCAGCTTTTGGGAGTGGAACGCGATGGCGGATTCGCGGAAATGGTCGCTGTCCCCGCGCGAGCGTTGGTTGGTCTTCCCGAAAATGTTGATTTTCTGACGTCCGCGGCGCTGACCCTTGCGGGGAGCACTGCCATGCACATGCTGACCGTGCGCGCGTCCGCCGGTCCCGGCGATTGGGTCCTGGCCGTCGGCGGCGCCGGCGGGGTTGGATCGGCGGCCATCCAGATCGCCAGCGGCCTCGGCGCGCGAGTCATCGCCACCGGTTCGAGTGATGCCAGGCGACAATTCGCCTTGAGCCTTGGCGCCGAACACGCCGTCGATAGCAGCAGGCCCGATTGGCCGGCGCGAGTCCGAGAATTGACCGGCAAGCGGGGCGTCGATTTGGTGGTCGAGCACGTGGGCGGGGAGGTTTTGCAGCAATGCTTCACCTGTCTGGCGCGCGGCGGGACGATTGTGACGTGCGGGGCGACAGCGGGGCGCGAAGTGCCGCTGAAATTGTGGCCGATATTTGTCAAAGAGCAGAAGTTGGTTGGCAGCTATGGCCGGAATCAAAAGGACCTCGTGGCTACGTTGGATTGGGCCGCGCAAGGCAAGCTCAAAGCGACTATTTGGAGGGTGTATCCGTTGAGTCAAACTGCGGACGCGTTCGCGGCATTGCGGCAGCGGCAGGTGCTTGGTAAAGTGGTTGTTGACACAACGCTCGTGTAACGGCGAGGTTTGGCGCATCTTTCCCCCTCCTGGGGTCAAGCAATGGCGGGTTTCCGGGCCGTGAGGGTAAAGCTGGGAATGATAAAAAGGAAATTCGGGCCGGACCTGTGGACTTCCGACATTTTTTCCTGGCGCAAAATTTCCGCGTATTGGCCGGTATGGCGGATGTCAACTATTAAAATGCGCCCACCGGGCTTTAGGACGCGCGCGATTTCGCGCACGGCGCAGTCGCGTCCGGCCCGATCATAGATATTGTGCAACGCCCAACTGGAAACCACGACGTCAAAGGGATTTTCGGCGAATGGGAGGTTGCGGGCGTCGCCATCGACCAGTTCGACGCGGTCGGCGCAGCTTTCCAATCGGACATTTCGCAGCGTCGCTTCGCGGGAATTGCCGGCCTGGTCCTCCTTTTGCCACAGGTCGATGCCGACCGCCTTGCCCTGGCGCAAACGTTTGGCCGCGCCGATGAGCATCAACCCGTGTCCGCAACCGACGTCCAGCACTTTCTCGTTACCTTGCCAGGAAATCGAATTGAGCCACTTGTCTCTCACCCGAAATTTCCCAAGTCTGCTGCCCCAAACCATGACGAGGCACTCCAACAGAAAAATAGCGCTCGGAACCCAAAGAAATCGCAGCCAAAACGACAATCCCACGCCGAGCAATCCACTGAAAAGAAAAGCCAGAACGACTTTTGGGGCGTCGATTCCGTAATTGGGGCGTTGTTGGCGGTCCATCTGACGGTCTCACGTCAACACGTGACGCAGATACAAATACATCAGGGGCGCGTTGAACAGCAGGCTGTCCAGGAGGTCGAGAATCCCACCGATGCCGGGGAAGAGATGGCCGGAATCCTTCAGGCCGGCCTCGCGTTTGAAAAGTGATTCGATCAAGTCGCCGACCACAGCCGCAACGCTTAGAATTACGCCAAGAATGATCGAGTGCCGTAGCGTCATGCCCGTCAGCCGGCTGCCTGCCAGACGGGCGAAAATGATGCTGGCAGCGGTCGAGACGACAATCGCGCCGCCGAAACCCTCCCACGTTTTGCCCGGGCTAATGCGCGGAATCATTTTGTGCCTTCCAATCAGCGAGCCGACGGCGTAAGCGCCGCAATCGCTGAGTTTGGTGACCAGAACGAAGTAGAGCACGTACCACTGGCCCTGCACACCTTGCTGGCCGAAAAAATTGATTTTCTGGATGAAATTCAAAAGCCATGGCACATACAAGAGACCAAACAAAGTCGTCGAAATGGCGATGATTCCCATGTTGATTTCGCGCGACAGGAATTGGCGAATGCACAAACCGAGGACAAAAATGATGAAAAAGCTCGTCTCAAAATCGTTCATCCGCGAGGGCGTCGCCGCGCGCCCGAAGTCGCCCGAAATATAGACGAACGTGGCGAAGATCATGAGAAGTCCGCCGAAGACTCCCACTTTGGGAAAGCAGGCATACCCGAGCTTTCGCGCCATGCCGTAAAATTCCAGCAACCCGGTCACCGCCAGAAACGCGATGATGAAAAGAAAGAAGTAATCCGAAAGCAGTTTGTGGCCGGAAAACAAACCGCCGATCACGACCGTCCACAGCACCACGAAGCTAAAGAGGCGGCGCAGAAAAACGGCCCCCTTGGACAGCGGCGCCGGCGTTGAACTGGTCGGTGCGGACATCGGACAGGAAATTTAACGGAGACCGGAACACTGTCTAGCCCGCATTTCCCGGAGATGTGCGGATAACGCCGGAGTAGTTCGCCGTCAGTCATCTTCATTCACAGATATAACAACCGCTGAAGGGATAACCGAACAATTCTGCCGGAGGCAACTTTTGGGTCAAAAGATTTCCAGGCACCCCGCTGTAGTGTCGGCGGAAAACGTCTCAATCTGCCTTAAATTATTTGGGATCAATCGCTCAACCTCTACAACTGAGGAGTTCCGACACCGCAGCCAGATCAACTTGGGCGGGTGGCCGCGCAACACGCTCAGATCATAGAAATCTGCGTCGAGCGTTACGACGATGAACCCCTGGCCTTTCGCATAGTTCCAAATTGCCATATCGTCTGCTGTTCCCATTCCCAGCAGGCGTGTTTGGGTTGAGTCCGGAAAAATATCTGCCAATCGTTTAACCAGTTTATGGCTCAAATTGTGGTAAAATAGCAGCTTCATCCGCTGAGAAGGCAATTATCGGATTCCGCTCTTTGTCCGCTGCGTAGGCTAGACATGCCAGAATGTCCGTCTCATCAATGTCCGGATAGTCGTCGATGATTTGCTGGTGGGTCATCCCCGCCGCCAACCAGCCGAGCACGTCCCCAACTGTGATGCGAATGCCACGGATACAAGGCTTTCCGCCACGCTTGCCTGGCTCAATCGTAATGATCTTGTGGTAATCCACCATAAAGATTTCAACCTACTTTATCAAATCCCCTGCCGAATGGGCAAATGGATTTCAAGACAATCTACACCAGCCCGAAGCGACGGTGGCGCCGGGTGTATTCCTCAAGGGCTTCGAAGAATTGGGGTTTGCGAAAGTCCGGCCACAACGTGGGTGTGACCACCAGTTCGGCGTAGGAAATCTGCCACAATAAAAAGTTGCTGATCCGCATCTCCCCGCTGGTGCGAATCAGCAAATCGGGGTCGGGGTAGGAAGCGGTGTAGAGATGTTGCGAGAGCAATTGTTCATTGATCTCCGCGGGCTCCAATTCCCCGTCCCGGACTTTTTGCGCGATGCTGCGCGTGGCCTCGACAATCTCGGTGCGGCCCCCGTAACTGAGCGCCAAAATGAGGGTCAACCCGCTGTTGCGCGCCAGGGCGGCTTTGGTTTTTTGCAATTGCTCCTGGACGAATTCCGGCAGACGGTAAATCTGGCCGATGGCATCCAGGCGGACGTTGTTGCGGTTCAACTCGCCAATTTCAGCTTTGAGGAACCTGGCCAGGTACCGCATCAAGGTATCGACCTCGTCCTTGGGACGGCTCCAGTTTTCGACGGAAAAGGCGTAGAGGGTCAAGTATTTGACACCCGCCTCGCCGGCGGCGCGAACGACGGCGCGGACGGATTCGACGCCGTTGCGATGGCCTTCGACGCGGGGCAAATGGCGTCGTTTGGCCCAGCGACCGTTGCCATCCATGATGATGGCGACGTGTGTGGGGACAGTGGCCTGGGCCTGGGGGCTTAATGTGCCGCGGGGGTTCAAACCTCTTTTTCGCCGCCCCGCTGCAAACCGACGGAACGGGCGATGTCATCGAATTCTGCGCGGCTGATCTCGTGCAACTGCTTTCCCATGGCCGCCAGCTTTTCGTTGATCTTGAGAGCCTTTTCGGTCATCGCATCGTGCGTATCGCGCGTCCCGCCGACAAGCGCGAAATTGTGCCCGGTGGTCACGCGCTTGTGGCCGTCGGAATCCAATCCCAGTCCCAGCATGATTGTCGCTTTCTTGCTCTTTGGCTTGTCCGTCATGCATTCAAGTTACTCCTGGACCGCGCTGCTTCCAAGGGGAAAAAGCGGCAGACCCGCAATCGCAGCAGGCTCTTTTGTATCGGCGCCGGGAGTAATTGTGCCCGGGGGAATAGGATTTTGGCTGGACACGGGACTTTATTTTTGATCTGATCCGTTTCTTGTGAAACCAACTTCCAACGCAGTTCGGGGAACAACCGATCACGGTTGGATCGCGCCACATCCGGCTGGCATTCACAGGGCTCCGTGGCTGGCGCTGATCGCTTTCCTTTTAACTCTCACTTGTGTGGAGGCCCAACCCACCATAGTTTCCACTCTTCCCCAAGACGGGGCGACGGGCGTTTCGACCACGGCCTCAGTGGTTTTCAATTTCAGCGAGGCGATGGATCCTACCGCCACCACCGCCACATTCTATAACGATAGTACGTTCTCCACGCTGGCGACATCCGAGATTTGGAGCCCCGGCAATACGGTGTTGACTTGCACTCCCAGCCCGGCATTCCCATCCAACACTACAATATTATGGGACGTCAGCGGGCAAACTCCGGGCGGAACCCCGCTGGGTGGAGTTCCGGTGGGAACGTTCACCACGATCGGCACAGGAGGCGGCGGCGGCGGTTCCGGCACCAACCAGTACACGACCTTCACCGTTGGCGATGCCGTTTACTACCAACAGACTTCCACCAGCGCGCCGACGGTTGACACGAACTTTGCCTATCTCTTTCTGGCAAACGTCATCCTGGCTTCCAATCGCACCGCCATTTCCGCCACGGTAGAGCTGCCGAGCACCACCGTGACGAACTTGACGCACAATCCGATTAATCCCGCGCAATTCTTCCTGGACGCCGCCAATACCAATCAGAGCGCGCTGGACACCACGTTTGGCAATGGGAGCTACATCTTCGATGTGGTCGCCGCCGATTCCAATCAAGATGTGACCGTAAAACTGTCCGCCTCCCTGCTTCAGCCCAATGCCCCACAAATCACCAGTTACACCGCCGCTCAGTCTGTCAATCCCGCGCAAGCATTTACGCTGACGTGGGACCCCTTTACCGGCGCGGCAGCCACAGATTTTGTCGTTGTGATTGTCGGAAACGTTTATTCCACCGCCTCGCCTGGAAATTCCAATGCGCTGCCCGGAACGGCTACTTCATTCCAGATACCGGCCGACACCCTTCAGCCGAGCACGAATTACCTGTGCGCCGTCGGTTTCTACCGGTACACTGGCGCCACCAACAAGGCCGGCGATTACTTCACAGGTGCCTATCGGGGCGCTATCACCGAATTCAACCTGGCCACGATAGGCGGCGGCACGACGACCGCGCCGGTCCTCGCCGACGCGTCGGTCAGCGGCAACTCCTTCAACTTCAATGTGACTTCGGGCGTAGGCCAGAGCCTGACCATTCAGTACAACACCAGCGCCACACTCGGCTCCAATCAGTGGCAGACCTTGCTGACTACCAACAGCGCCACGGGTGTCGTCCAGGTTAACGTCCCGATAAACCCCTCCATCCCGCACATCTTCTACCGCACTCTAACAGGGAAGTGACGGCGGATTCCGAACCAGGTTAACACCCTGGCTATTGCACGATCGAACTTTGGATGATTGGCGCGGCGGCGGCATTGGACATCGTGGAAGTCAAGTGGTGCGATATCGTCCGATCCAGGTACGTCGCCAGGGAATTGATTTGGGCGTCGCTCAGCGGCCCGCCCTGGGCGGCGCCGAACCCGGGCATCATGGAGTGAGGCTTGCCCAGCGTGATGATCGCCTTCCAATAATCCAAATCCGTCGCCTGTTTGAGCGCGTGCAAATCCGGCACGACGCTCTCGCGATGTGATGACTCGTGGCAGATACCGCAGTCGGCGGCGTAGAGGTCCTCGCCCAGCGCGCTGCGTCCCTTCTCGACATGGCATTTGGCGCAATCGCCTTGAAAGATCGCCCGTGAATCGGCCGCGGCCAGCGCCATGGCGGCTCTGCGGTCCAATTGGGACAATGTTCCACCACTGGCCGGCGCCATGGGAATACTGACTTTGAGGTAGGCAATGCGGGGGCCGACCGTGGTGTCGAACGTCAACGTCTTTGTCACCAAACCCATCTTGCCCGCCAGGTTGACCTCAGCATGAACCTGTCCGCTCCCGCCGGGAGGTATGTGCCACGGGACAGCGGGCATTTCGGCAGTTGTGCAACCGCACGAGGCGCGCACTCTTTCGATAACGATTTCGTTGGTCCAAACGTTCGTCAGATTGAATATGAACGGCGCGGCGGCCTCGCCAGGCGAGGCGTCATACTGTTTTGTCTCGGCGTCAAAAACCAGCAGCGACGACCCGACTGGCATGTTCCCGGCGGCCGCAGGGACGCCATTGGGCTGCGACGTCACTGCTCTTGGAAATGAACTGGGGACGGGCGGAGCGGACTGCCCCGCCACGGGACCGGCTTTCAGGCACAACAGAATCGAGCCTGAGCAAACAATGGAGCGCGCCAACGCGTGCATCATTAGGGATGGTATCAATGGACGCGGGTTACTTAAAGGACTCTTTTGCCTTTTGTCTTGTTTTCGCGTTGCGCGAGGCGGGCGCCTGAAAATCGACTGCTAAGAAATTTTATGAGTTGCGCTTTGCGGGTTTGCGTGGCTTTCTAGCGCGTAATTTTGCGCCTGGCAATGGGCGCGCGCCACATTATGAGCACAACCGCGTTATCACCCGAGCAATTGACCAAGATCATTTCCGACCTCAACCGCCTGGCCCACAATATCTGGTGGACCTGGAACCAGGGCGCGCAGGAAATCTTTCAGGAATTGTCGCCGCGTTGCTGGCAGAATCTTTATCACAATGCCGCCGCCGTACTGCGCGAAGTTTCCGATTACGAATTGCGCGTTCGCCTTCTGGACACCGAATTCGCCGGGCGCGTCGAGCAGGTGCTGCGCGATTTCGACTCGTACATGAACGACCAGGATACCTGGGGCCGGCAAAACGCGGCCGTGCTCGAGCATGCCCCCGTGGCCTATTTTTCCGCGGAATTCGGCTTTCACGAAACGCTGCCCATTGCCGCCGGCGGCCTGGGCATCCTGGCGGGGGACCACAGTAAATCTGCCAGCGACCTGGGCATCGGGTTTGTCGGGATCAGCCTGTTTTATCGGGAAGGCTATTTTGGGCAGCAGATCAACCAGGAAAATTGGCAGGTCGAGTATTACACATTGCTCAACCCGGTGAACCTGCCGATGGAGCCGGTGCTGGACGCCAAAGGCCAGCCGCTGGTTTGCGTGGTGGAGATCGAACTGAGCGACGTTTATTTTCATGCCTGGCGCGTCAATGTCGGCCGCAACCCTGTTTATCTCCTTGACACCAATCGGCCGGAAAACGCGCAATATCACTGCGATTTGACCCGCCGGGTTTACGGCGGGGACAACACGATGCGCATCATGCAGGAAATGTTGCTGGGCGTCGGCGGCGTCCGCCTGTTGCGCGCCCTGGGAGTCCAGCCCTCGGTCTTTCACATGAATGAAGGCCACGCCGCCTTTCTGACCCTGGAATTGGTGCGCGAAAAGCTCGCGGCGGGACAATCCTACGCCAACGCCCTCGCCAAGACGCGGGAACAATGTATCTTCACCACGCACACTCCCGTCGAGGCGGGCCACGACCGTTTCAACCGCGACCTGGTGAGCTATGCGCAACGCAAAATGATGGGCCAGTTGAAGATTTCCCTCGACACGCTGATGGGATTGGGACGGATCGATCCCGAGAACGAGACCGAGCCGTTTTGCATGACAGTCCTGGCCCTCAAACTCTCGCGGGCCGCCAACGCCGTCAGCCAGTTGCACGGGCAGATCAGCCGCCAGATGTGGCACTGCCTGTGGCCCGACCGGTTGGTGGACGAAGTGCCGATCGGTTATATCACCAACGGCATTCATCTGACCGGTTGGATGAAAGGCCCCGTGCGCCGGTTTTGGCAGCGCAAACTCGCCGGACCCAGCTTGTCGGAGGACCGTTCCGCGGGCGATACGACCCGCTTTTGGGAACGCAGCTCCTCCGGCGGGTTGGAGAAGGAAGTCAACTCGACGGAATTCTGGAAAAAAATGGCCGACCCGGAATTCGTTTCGGACGAGGAACTCTGGGCGTTGCGATACAAGTTGCGCCGCGAACTCATCGAATTTGCCCGGCGGAAATTGGGCCAGAACTTTTCGCAATCGGATTTTATTGCATTCGACCAGTTGCTCAACGCCGACGCGCTGACCATTGGTTTTGCGCGGCGCTTCGCCACTTACAAGCGCGCGCCACTGATCTTCGATCACTTCGACGACATGGTCAAACTGATCAAGGACCGCCGGCATCCGATCCAGTTCATTTTCGCGGGCAAGGCGCACCCGCGCGACGACGACGGCAAACGGTATATCCAGCGCATCATCCATCTGAGCAAATTCACCGAATTGAAGGGGCGCCTGGTGTTCCTCGAAAACTATGACGTGCATGTCGCCCGGCAAATGGTCTCCGGCTGCGACGTCTGGCTCAACAATCCGCGCCGGCCGCTGGAAGCCTCCGGCACCAGCGGGCAGAAGGCGGGTTGTCACGGCTGCCTGAACATGAGCATCATGGACGGCTGGTGGCGCGAAGGTTACGATGGCACCAACGGATTCGCCATCGGCCCGGACAGTCATCCGTCCTCGATCGAAGAACAGGACCGGGTGGACAGCGCCAATCTTTTCAGCGTGCTGACCGAGCAGGTCATCCCGGCGTTCTACAACCGCGACGATCGCGGCATCCCGCGCCAATGGTTGACGATCATCCGCCGCGCAATGGTCACGCTGGTGCCGCAATACAACACCTGGCGCATGGTGCAGGAGTACACGCGCAAATACTACCTGCCCACGGCCGCGCCGAAGTAATCGGTTTTCATTCGATGCCTCCTCCGGTTTTTATGATCAGCACGTTGAATGCGGCGTTTTCGGGCATTTCTGATCCATCCTCGGTGAAAATCGCCCATAACCCGGCGGAGTTATCATAATAGACGCCATAAGGCACGTCGAGGTAAGTGCCAGCGGCCCCGTCAGGACTCCAATTATGTGTGACCAGTAAAATAGCCGTGGGATCATCATTACAGATCCGCTTCGTCTTGGGAGGCCGTGATACCCTCTACTCCGTACGGAATTGGATTCCCGGAATCTGCCGGCCCTTTAGCCAGGCCGGACATCCCGTGATTTGGTTTGCCGCGCGATGCGGAAAATTTTAGGCTTGGCGACGTTGTGAATTACGAGGCCGTCATCGGACTGGAAACGCATGTCCAGCTCAAGACCAAATCAAAAATGTGGTGCGGTTGCGCCAATGAATTCGGCGCGGCCCCCAATACCAACGTCTGCCCGGTCTGCCTTGGGTTACCCGGCGTTCTGCCGGTGGCCAACGAAGAGGCGCTACGGTTGACCGCTCTGACCGGCTTGCTGCTTAATTGCACGCTGCCTGCTTACGCCAAATTTGACCGGAAGAATTATTTCTATCCGGACATGCCCAAGAATTACCAGATCACCCAATACGACAAACCCTCCACCGTCCGGGGGCACATTGACTTTGAATTCGACGGCGGGATTACGCGCATCCACATTACCCGCGCTCATCTTGAGGAGGATGTCGGCAAGAGTTTTCATTTCGAACGCAACAGCGGGGTGGATTTCAACCGGGCCGGCGTTCCTCTCTTGGAAATCGTTTCCGAACCGGAAATCACCAGCGCGGAAATGGCTTACCAATACCTCAATGCGCTGGTCGAAGTGTTGCGCTACGGCGGCATCAGCGAATGCGACATGGAAAAAGGGGAGGTCCGGTGCGACGTCAACGTCAGCGTCCGTCCGCCCGGGACATCCGCGCTCGGCAAGAAAATCGAGATCAAAAATATGAACAGCTTCAGCGGCGTGCGCCGCGCGTTGGAGCATGAAATCCCCCGTCAAATCGAGACGCTGCAAAAGGGCGGCCAGCTTTTCCAGGAAACCCGCCGGTGGGACGACGCCGGTGGCCTTACCGAAACCATGCGCGACAAGGAAATGGCGCAGGATTACCGCTATTTCCCCGAGCCGGATCTGATGCCCTTCGAGCCCACCGCCCAATGGCTTGCGGAAGTTGCCAAACGCGTGGTCGAATTGCCGCTGGCCAAGAAGCAGCGCCTGGCGCGCCAGTATCAATTGCCCGCCACCGACGCCCAAACCTTCGTTTGGGACAGGGCGCTGGGCGATTATTTTGAGTCGATCGCGCCAAGAGCCAAAAATCCGAAAGCTGCGGCCAACTGGATCATCAACAATTTGCGCGCCAAGCTGGCGGAAACCGGGGCCGGGCTGGCGGATCTAAAATTCAAGCCGGACTATATTCTCGAAATAGTGGAGCTGGTGGAGAGCCGCAAGATCAGCAGTTCCATCGCGCAGCAGGTGTTTGGGGAAATGTTCGCCAGCGGCGAGGCGCCGGGGACGATTGTCGAGAAGAAAGGCCTGGCGCAGGTCAGCGACACCGGGGCCATCGAGGGCTTCTGCGACCAGGTCATTGCCGCCAATCCCGGGCCGGTGGCCGATTACAAGTCCGGCAAGGCGGCGGCGTTGAATTTTCTCAAGGGCCAGGTGATGAAATTGAGCAAAGGCAAAGCCAACCCCAACGTGGCCGGGGAAATCCTGGAGCAAAAATTGAAATAGACGGCGATGTTTCCGCGCCCCGCAACGACATCTTCAGCTTTAATGAATTAAGAAACGCGATGTTTCCCCACATTAAATCGATTCATTTCACCGGCATCGGAGGCACGGCGATGGCGGCGGTTGCCGCGGCGATGCGCGACAAGGGCTTCGCCGTCACCGGTTCGGACCACAATGTTTATCCACCGATGTCCACTTTTCTGGCGGCCAGGAGCATTGACGTGATGCCGGGGTACGCGGAATCCAACCTGGCCGGCAAGCCCGACCTGGTGGTTATCGGCAACGCCATTTCGCGCGGAAACGCGGAGGCGGAATACGTCCTGGAACAGAAACTGCGCTATTGCTCGCTGCCCGAATTGTTGAGGGAATTTTTCATCCGCGGCAAACGGTCGCTGGTGGTCGCGGGCACGCACGGCAAGACCACCACGACCTCGCTGCTGGCCTGGGTCTTCGAGCACAATGGATTGAACCCCAGTTTCCTCATTGGCGGCGTGCCGAACAATTTCGGCGAAGGCGCCCGTTTCACAGACAGCCCCTGGTTCATTATGGAGGGGGACGAATACGATACCGCGTTTTTTGACAAACGAAGCAAGTTCGTCCATTACCTGCCCGAAGCCGTCATCATCAACAATCTGGAGTTCGATCATGCGGACATTTTTGACAGCCTGGCTGCGGTGCAGACCTCCTTCAAACGGCTGATCAACTTGATTCCCCGCAACGGGCAATTGCTGGCCAACGGCGATGATCCGAACCTCGCCCCGTTGCTCGGAGTGACGCATTGCCCGATCAAGCGCTTCGGCCTTGGCGAGGGCAACAGCGTTCAGGGTTTCAATCTCCAATACGGTCCGACCGCCAGTGAATTTGAAATTCCAAGCTTCAAGTTTCATCTTAATCTGGTGGGCGAATTCAATGTGCGCAACGCCCTGGCCGTCATCGCCTGCGCCAAACATTGCGGTTTGTCCAACAAGCAGATTCAATCCGGTTTCGATACGTTCAGGGGTGTCAAACGGCGCATGGAAGTCCGCGGCATCGCCGGCGGCGTGACTGTCCTGGACGATTTCGGGCATCATCCCACGGCTATTCGCGAGACCTTGCGCGCCGTGCGTTTGAGGTACGCCCACCAGCGCATTTGGGCGGTCTTCGAGCCCCGGAGCAACACGACGCGCCGCAATGTATTCCAAAAGGAGCTGGCCGAGTCCTTCCGCGACGCGGATGCGGTGATTATTTCCCAAATCGCGCGTCTGGAGTTGCTCAAAGCCGAGGAACGGCTGGATCCCGGGAAATTGATGGACGACCTCCAGGCCGCCGGCAAGCCCGCCGCCTACCTGGCGGACGTCGATTCAATTGTTGCCCATTTGAAGAAGGAAGCGGCTGGCGGAGATGTGATTTGCGTTTTCAGTAACGGCGGATTTGGGGGCATCCACGAAAAATTGCTGGCAACGATGGGAGAGCGCAAATGAACTTGCGGCCCGTGCGAGGGTGCCGACTATGCGGAAAATAAAATGAGACGGACTCCCTGCGTTCCCCCAGGAGCATTTCCAGCCTCGGGCAACTTCCGTAAATGTCTACGCCTAAACGAGTTGCGTCGCTTACGTTATCGTCAGCCAAATCCAGACAGACGCCAGCAATACCGCGACCGCCAACTCAACTTTTTCAGCGCGACTACATTTGAACTCGGGTTCTGGCACTCTCTCTACCACTTGACAATACCAGTCAATGCGGTTTTGGCCAGAAAATAATTCAGCCCCGCGCATTTTCCTGGGTGCCGGTTCCAGGACGCGGCGAAAACGGTGGGATAAATGCGCTACTTCGCCTCGGTCGCGGCGGCGACGCCGTTCCGCTTGTCCATGATGCTGGCGACGATTTTCCGGGCTAAATCTGGCTTTTCCACCAAGGCCTGGCGCGCGGCCTCTTTGCCTTGGCCAATCAATTCCCCTTCATATTGCAGCCACGCGCCCTTTTTATCGATGACGCCGTGGACGATGCCGACGTCGAGGATGCTGCCTTCCTTGTTGATGCCTTGATTGTAGAGAATCTCGAATTCCGCCTCGGCGAACGGGGGCGCGACCTTGTTCTTGACGATCTTGACCTTGACGGCGTTGCCGATGGCGTTGCCGGCGGCGTCTTTGAGCGTGTCACGCCGGCGAATATCGATGCGGATGCTGGCGTAAAATTTGAGGGCCTTGCCGCCGGGGGTGGTTTCCGGGTTGCCGAACATGACGCCGACTTTTTCGCGCAATTGATTGGTGAAAATGCAGGTGGTCTTGGATTTGGCGAGAATGGCGGTGAGCTTGCGCAGCGCCTGGCTCATCAAGCGGGCCTGCATGCCCATGGTCGCCATGCCCATTTCGCCTTCCAATTCGGCTTTGGGCACCAGCGCGGCAACCGAATCGATCACGATGACATCCAGGGCGTTGGAGCGCGCCAGCGTTTCGCAAATGCTCAGGGCCTCCTCGCCGCTATCCGGTTGGGAGACCAGCAGTTCATCGAGGTTGACGCCGAGCTTCTTGGCGTAGGCCGGGTCCAGCGCGTGCTCGGCGTCGATAAACGCCGCCAGACCGCCGGTTTTTTGCGCGTTGGCGATGACGTGCAGCATCAGCGTGGTTTTGCCCGAAGATTCGGGGCCAAAAATCTCCACAATTCTTCCGCGCGGCACGCCGCCGATGCCCAGGGCAAGATCCACGGCCAGCGCGCCTGTCGGAATGAATTCGATTCCCACCTTCGCGCGAGCGTCGCCAAGGCGCATGATGCTGCCGTCGCCGTACGTTTTTGTAATGGAGGAAATGGCGGCGTCCAAATCGCGCTGGCGGGCGGGGGGGATTTTTGCCTCGGCGGGCTTGTCAGTTTTCGGCGGCATAAAGGGGAAAGTTTAGTGTTTAAGATTCAATGTTCAGCAGGCTGCTACTGTTGTGCCGAATTCCGGGCCGTTAGTCAATCCTCGGCGCGCCCGTGGTGCCGGAGGACGCCGCGCTTGCTGGAGGCGATGAAATCCAGCATCGCCTGGGCCGGAGCTCCCGTGAATTCGGAGCGGGCCTCGAGAACCGCCTCCGGAAGATTCCGGCCGGAGCGAAAGAGTTTGTGGTAAAGCCGCTTTAATTCCAGGCGCTCCTCTGCGCCGATCCCCGCCCGCCGCAATCCGACCGCGTTCAACCCGCAAATGGAATTGGCGCCCCGCGCCACAGCGTAGGGTGGAAGATCCTGGCTGATGGCCGAGCCGCCTTGCATCAGGGCCAGCGCGCCCACCCGGACAAATTGATGCACCAGGCAATTGCCGGCAATAAAGACGCGATCGGCAATCTGCGCGTGGCCGCCGAGCAACGCGCCGTTGGCCAGGATGACGTGGTCGCCCAGGGAGACATTGTGGCCGACATGGGAGTTGACCATGAGGAAATTATTCGAGCCGATGACGGTCGCCTCGCCGGCTTTTGCGGAGCGATGCGCCGTGGCGCCCTCGCGGAAGAGGTTGCCGCTGCCGATGACAAGGCGGGTGGGTTCATCCTTATATTTGACATCTTGCGGGGCGTCGCCAATCACGCTGCCGGCATGGAAACGGTTGTTGGCGCCGATGGTGGTATGCCCGGTCAGATACACATGCGGCCCCACGCGACAACCCGGCCCGATGGAGACGTGAGCGTCAATGACGGAATAGGGGCCGACCTCAACGGTGGAATCCAATTGGGCCTTGGGACTGACGATGGCCGTCGGATGGATCATGTCTGTCGATTCAAGTATTTGGCCGTGACGGTGCTCATGGTCTGGAGGAGTATCAGATCAAGCGTGTTGGCGAGGCAAATTCAAATTATGAAAAACAAAATTCGATTTGGAGTCCTGCTGGTTTCAGCTTTGATTGTCCGCACCGGGAGCGCCTCCGCCGCGCCGTCAGCCAACGATATGGCCCGGATTATCGAGAACATCCGCAAGAAGCATGACCTGCCCGCGCTGGCGGTGGTGGTGGTCAAAGACGGCGAGATTTGCGGCCGCGCGGCCGTCGGTGTCCGGAAGTGGGGCGACCCGACGCCGGTAACGACCAACGACGTATTCCATATCGGTTCCTGCACCAAGTCCATGACGGCCACGCTGACGGCCATGTTGATTGAGGAGGGTAAATTGCAATGGGACACCACCATCGCGGATGTGTTCCCCGAGTTGAAGGGCACGATGAACAAGCAGTATGAAAACGTGACGGTCGAGCAATTGCTCATGCATCGCGGCGGAGTTCCCGGAAAGCCGCCCGACGCCGCATGGAGACGGGCCTGGGAACAAGAAGGCACGCCCACCCAGCAACGCCGCGAATTCATCCAGGCCGTCCTGAGTCAACCTCCGGAAGCGGTGCCCGGAACGAAGATGATCTATTCCAATCAGGGCTATTCCATCATCGGCGCGATGCTCGAAAAGTTGACCGGAACACCGTGGGAAACATTGATCACCGAACGGCTCTTCAAGCCGTTGCACATGGATTCCGCCGGATTCGGCCCGCCGGGAACGATTGGCGCGGTGGACGAGCCCTGGGGGCACATCCGTAAGCTCCTCGTCACCCTCCCTTTGCAGGAGGACAATCCACCGGCCATCGCGCCGGGCGGCCGCGTCCATTGTTCACTCGACGATCTTGCGCGGTTTACTATTTTCCACATGCAACGCGGTCAGGCGGGGGGCCTTTTGAAACCCGAAACACTCGTCAAGCTCCACACCCCGCCCGCCGGGGGGGATTACGCCTGCGGCTGGGTCGTCGTGAAGCGAAGCTGGGCGGGCGGAACGGCGTTGATGCACAATGGCTCCAACACAATGTGGTACGTCGTAATGTGGCTTGCGCCGGAAAAGGATTTTTCCGTGGTTGTAGGCACAAATATCGCGGGCGATGAAGCGGAGAAAGGCTGCGATGAAGTCGCCTCCGCGATGATCCAGAACTGGCTGGCGAAGTGACGCCGGTTAAGATTGGGGCGATCGGTTGGCGCGAGCCCGAATGGTTCGAAGATGTCCGTAGCCGACGAGCATTTTGCCCTGTTCATCCCACAGCCGGTAGTTGAACGATTTCAAGCTGGCAAGAAGCGTGATCGGTTTAACCTGCTGAAAAAGCGGATCGGCTTTGTGACATTTCTCAAGATTATAATTGGGAATGCCCGGACTGAGGTGATGAATGTGATGGAACCCGATGTTGCCGGAAAACCACTGCAGGACACGCGGCAGCTTATAAAAGGAACTGCCCTGGAGGGCTGAAGCGACAAAACTCCAGTCGTCGGCGCGCTCCCAGTAAACTCCCTCGAACTGATGCTGGACATAAAATAGCCAGACACCCGCGCCGCCCGCGACCATCAATATAATCGATTGAATCAACAAATATGCCCAGATTCCGAAGGTCCAGCTCAATCCGATTGCCATTCCGAGAATGGCCAGGTTCATCGCATAGACCGAATGACGTTCCCGCGGGTTGGCCTTCGAGGACGGGAACCTCTGGCGAATCAGGAACAAAAACAACGGCGCAATGACGAAGAGCACGATCGGATTTCGAGCCAGCCGATAGGCAAACTTTTTCCAGCGCGATGACTCCAGGTATTCCTGCACCGTCAATATCCAGATGTCGCCCGTGCCACGCCGGTCAAGGTCGCCCGCCGCGCCATGATGGATGGCATGTTCCCAGCGCCAATGATAGTAAGGGGTAAAAGTCAAAATGCCCGCGATGAATCCAACGGTGTCATTGGCCGCCCGCGACTTGAAAAACGAGCCGTGCCCGCAATCGTGAAAAATGATGAACACGCGCACCAAAAACGCCCCCGCAATCGCCGCCAACGGCACGAGGAGCCACCAGGAGACCGGCAGGCTCAAGTACATCAAGTACCACAGCGCTGCGAGTGGAACCAGCGTGTTGACGATCTGCCAGAGGGCCCGCCACGTCGAGGATTTCCTGTATTTGGCTACAATTGATTTCCACGTCGCCGTGTCGGGCGGCGGGTTGCCGTTAAGGGAATTTACGTCGTCTGTCATAATGCGTTCTCGCTATCGTGTGCTACCCCAATATAGATCAGAAACCCGCCAGCGCAATCCGAAGTTTCGGAAAAACACCGGTGTTCAAATCAGCGAATCCCCCGATACTAGTCGTCTATCGCCATCGGGTCCGCCCGCACATCCGCGATCATGCAACCGGGCTTGACATGCAACCATTTGGTTGCATATCATTGGGCCGATGGATGCAGCATTCAAAGCATTGGCCGACAGCAGCCGACGACGGTTGCTCGATCAGTTGCACAAGAGCGACGGGCAGACATTGACCGAATTGTGCGAGTACCTCGACATGACGCGGCAGGCCGTCACCAAGCATCTTGGGTTGCTCGAAGCGGCGAACCTGGTCGCGATAGTCTGGCGCGGGCGCGAGAAGCTGCATTATCTCAATCCAGTGCCAATTCACGAGATCTACGAGCGCTGGATTGACAAATATGAACGCCATCGTCTTCAAGCGCTGAGCGATCTAAAAAAGGGTCTCGAAGAAATCAAAACAGGATAATGCCATGGAAAAATCAAAATTCGTTTATGTGACCTATATTCGCACGACGCCCGAAAAATTGTGGCGGGCGCTGATTGAACCCGAATTCACCCGCCAATACTGGTGTCAAACGCATCAGGAATCCGAATGGAAGCCAGGCGCACCCTGGCGGCTTATGATTCCCGACGGGCGCGTCGCCGACACCGGCGAGATTCTCGAGATCGAGCCTCAACGAAGGCTCGTCCTGACATGGCGCAATGAGTTCAAACCTCAGTTGCGCGTGGAAGGTCAATCCCGCCTGACCTATGAGCTCGAACAGCAGGGCGACTCCGTCAAGCTCACCGTGCTCCATGAGATCGACAAATCCGGGTCGAAGTTCATCGAAGCAGTCTCGGTCGGTTGGCCGCACATCCTTGCAAGCCTGAAAAGCCTGCTCGAAACAGGCGAATCGCTGGAAGCAACCCGTCGCTGGCCCAAGGACGTTTGAAGCTCGAATCGGCAAAGGGTCGGAAGCGAGTCGCGCGCCTCCAAGTAACCTGAGCGTTCACGGCGCATCGTCCCGCGCTAGGCAAAATATCCCAATTCCCGTAGCGAAGCATAATCCTTGCCGCCCTCCTGGCTGCGGCGGCCCAGGATGACGTGGTCAAGCACCTCGATTTTCAACAGAAGGCCGGCGCGAATCAGGTCGCGCGTGACTTTGATATCGGCCGCCGAAGGCGTCGGATCGCCGCTGGGATGATTATGCACCAGCACCAGGGCCGACGCGTTGGCGACGATGGCCGCTTTGAAAACTTCGCGCGGATGCACCAGGAGCGTGTCCACCAATCCCTGCGAGATGACTTCGACGCGAATGAGCTTGCGCCGCGTGTTCAAAAGCACGATTTGAAAATGTTCCACATCGTACGCGCGGTTTTCCTCCCGTAGGAAATCGGCGATGCTGGCCGGGTTGTCCAGCAGCGGTGTTTCGCCCCGCAATTCCCGCGCCATCCTTCGCGCCAGCGTGAACGCGCTCTTGAGGGCAATCGCCTTGTCGGGCCCGATGCCTTTGATCCCCTGCAGTTGCTCCAGGGAAGCCTGGGAAAGGGCGTTGAGCGTGCCAAACTTCTGAACCAACTCTTGGGCGGCTTGAATGGCCGAAAACCCTTTCGCGCCCGTGCGCAAAAGAATGGCGATCAATTCGGACGCGCTTAGGGCGTCGGCCCCCATCTCGGTAAGCCGTTCGCGCGGACGTTCGCTTTTGGGAAGGTCCTTGATGCGAATGCCGGCGCTCATGCGCTGGCTTTTTAACCGCAAGTGGCCGCGCCAGGCAATGAGATTCCGATTGACTTGTCCGGCATTTAAGCAAGAACTCAGAGCGAAAAAAATGAACCGCCGAGCCGCGGGTCGTGAATGCACATCGAACTCATCAACACCGGTCAGGAGCTGCTGCTGGGCCGCGTTCTCAACACTCATCAACAATGGATTTGCCGCCAGTTGGCCGACCTGGGGTACGAAGTCAACCGCCAGATTTGCGTCGACGACGACGGCCCGGCCATCCAGGCCGCCGTGCGCGAATCCCTTGGCCGCTCCGACCTGGTGCTGACCACCGGCGGGCTGGGCCCGACTTCAGACGACCTCACGCGCGAGTTGATCGCGCGCCTTCTGGGGCGCGAACTGGCGCTGGACCAGGCGATTTTATCCGGCATCGAGCAATATTTCATGCGCCGCCACGGTGTCATGGCGGCGAGCGCAAAGGTGCAGGCGATGGTCCCGGCGGGAGCGCGGATCCTGCCCAACGCCTGGGGCACGGCCCCCGGCCTTGGCATCGAAGTCAACCCAAACCCATTCAGGGACGGCGGAGGCCGGAGCTGGGTGGTCCTGTTGCCCGGGCCGCCACGCGAAATGCGCCCGATGTTTACCAACAGCGTGGCTCCCCTGTTGTTGACAGAATTTCCGGCGAGCGCGAATTTCTTCAGCCGCACGCTCAAAACAACGGGCCTGGGAGAGTCGCTCGTCGAAGAGGAAATAGTCGCGCCGTTGCAGCCTCTCATCGCGCGCGGATTGGACCTGGGTTATTGCGCGCGGATTGGAGAAGTGGAAGTTCGATTGGCCGCGCGGGGCGACCAGGCCGGGAAGCTCGTCGAGGAGGCGGAGGCCATTGTGCGCGGGCTGCTGCGAAACCTCATTTTCGCGGTTGATGACGGGACGATGGAACAAACGGTCGTCGGAATGCTGACCGAACAAAATAAAACGCTGGCTGTGGCGGAGTCCTGCACGGGCGGATTGATTGCGCACCGGCTGACGAACGTTCCCGGCGCTTCCGCCATCTTGAAGTGCGGCCTTGTGACCTATAGCAACGAGGCAAAGTCCGATTTGCTTGGCGTCAGCGCATTCGCGCTCGCCCAAGATGGGGCGGTCAGCGAAACAGTGGCGCGCCAAATGGCGGAGGGCGCGCGCAAACGCTGCAACACCGACTACGCCGTCTCCGTCACCGGCATCGCCGGTCCGGGCGGAGGCAGCGAGGCGAAACCAGTGGGGACCGTTTTCATCGCGTTGGCGGACGCAAACGGCACCGTGGCGAAACGGCGGCTAAATCCATTTGACCGGGAAACGTTCAAATTCGTCACATCGCAACAAGCGCTGGATCTGTTGCGTCGGCGGATGATTTCTGAGGATTTATCCGGGGATCCGTCGCGCTGATGATGACGCTGACAGATTTTTGATTGAAGCCTTTGAACCCGCCGCGCCGCTGCAAATTCTCCAAATGACTCCCCAGCGCGCCTTCGCGCGAAAACCTCTCGGCCTGCTCGGGCGTCAACAGGCCGGCGCGCAGGAGTTTTTCAACGCGATCGTTTCGGACCGGCCATCGTTCCCCTTCGGTAAAGGCCTGGCGCAAAAACTCGAAGTTCGAGAAAGGTTTCATGGTATGCACCCCTTGCAGCTCCAGTTGCGCGCGCAATTGCTCGAAATCAAAACGCGCCTCCAAATGATGCATGCCCGCCTGGAGAAAGCTTTCGCCGTGCAACCCCACCCACAAGCCGACCGTCCCCAGCCGGGGCGCCGGCGCGAGTCGTTTGCTGGAAAAATCGATCTGCGTCTCATCCGGCATCAAATCAACGTCCGCGAAAACGACTATGCCAACATTGGATTGTTCCGAAATTTGCGCGCCCCAGCCGGCCTCCGCCCCGGCGTAGTAACGTTCCCGTTTATGGAATCCGAGGCGAAGCAGGAAATTGTTGAGATCCACGAAACATTCGCGCGAGGAACGAAAAGTGTGATGATCATGATTGCCCCAGCCCAGTCCGAGCGCGTCCTGGCGGCGTTTTTGCACCTGGGCCGCGTGATTGCGGCCTTCCCAGTAACGGCGCTCCTCCTCAAAGAAAAGCTGGCAGGCCACATCCTGCCCTGTCAAGTCAAGGACTTGGTCCAGGATTGCCGAAGCGATTTCAAACCCCTCCGTTTCCGTCGCGCACACGCGGCGCCGCGTGCGCCAGAGGTCTTTGGCCCGGACGATCTTTTGCAAATCTCCCGCCGCCAGCGGGGCTGCGACGAATCCGCGGTAACCATTGCGCTCCACCGCCTCGAGGCGCGCGCCGTTTTCCTCGCTGACCGTCACGCGCCGCAATCGCGAATACGGTTCTCCTTCAATCGTTGCCGGCAGGGAATGCGCGCCCGCGAAATCCGCCACGTATTCGGGCCGCAACGCAACGACCCTCGGCGCGTCCTGTGCGGTCAGGAGCACTCGCGGCAGCGTCGTGCCCGGATGAACAAGGACGGCTTCGCCGCCGGCAGTTTCGGCGCGGTCGGGAACAAAGCCGAAGTCCAGGAGCGGCTTTTCGTTTTCCACCGGCAGCGCCACGTGATCCATCCACTCGAAGAAATCGGTGCCCGTCTCATCGCGCATCCGCGTGGCTAGACGCCGGGCAAAACTATCGCGTTCGAGGAAAAATTCGACGTTTTGCCGCAGGAAATTTTCCGCGTCAAACGCCAGCGGCCAATCAAACCGGTCACTCATAAGAACGAGGCAAAGATAGCCGAGCGCGACTGGCGACGCAAATTGCAATTCGCGCCCGCCCGCGCGAATGGCGGCTGGCCCAAGCGACTCGTTACGCCTCCGCCGTTGTCGGATCAATGATCCCTTTTACTTCGGCAATACGGGTCGCAGGAAATCCTCCCTGGCTGGCATGTTCCCGCACCGTGACCTCATCGGGCGCGATATACACACAGTAGATCTTGTCATCGGTCACGTAGCTTTCGAGCCACTGGATTTGCGGCCCGAGCTTCTTGAGTACGCCGCACGACTTTTGAGAGATTCCCCGCAACTGCTCAGGCGTGAGCTTCCCGGCTCCCGCGATCTCGCGTTCGATTATGTATTTTGGCATATTTTGTTTTGGTCAACTCAAACCCGTCTTTGCCGGATTATTACTGTCCGGCATTTCAAGTCCATCCCGGATTAACAGCCGCGTACGCATGCGCGTTGATCTACTTGACAGACAGGCTGTAGGCGCCGGTGAGAATCCGGCCCGCCACCTTGGTTTGCAGCCAGAGCCGGTACTCTCCCGGTTTGGGAAACGCGTAGGGAAACGAGAGCTCCGGCAGGGCCGCGGTGCAAAACTGGTCAAGCGGCTTGTTGGCCAGATAACCGGCCTTTTCGCGCTCGGCAAACAGCCGCTGCGAAACCATCGACACCGAGCCCAGCGGGTGCAGATGGTTGAACACGGTGCCGTCGGAATTCTCGATGATCAAATGACCGTACATTCCAAGATACGATTCCAACGGCGCGTCCGCTCCGCTCTCGGTCGTGAGGTGAAACAGCAAATTGGTTTCCTGGTTCGCTTGCAACGCTTCGGGAAAAGCCCGGTCCAGGCGGAGGCCCCCCGGCAATGTTAGTGTTGACGAATCCGACGGCGGGGAGAGCAAAACGGCATCGTCGGTCTCGGCCAGCGGTTCGTCCGCTCCCGGGCCGGCAACCGGGGAGGGGATGCTTAGCATGTTGGTGAGTGTTTGGGTCAATCCGCTTTCGTGTGTAATGTCCGCGTAAAGTTTGTACTGGCCGGCGGGCAGGGCAGGCAGCCGGGCCGTGAAAACATTTTCATCCGGGTTGTCCTCCCGTTTTCGGTTCGGATGCAAATGCGCGAAGACGTCGCCATCAGGATCACGGATGAGGAACAAGTGCATCAAACGCCCGTGGTCCGGGATCAACGGAGTGGCGTCGATCGGGGATTTGGGTGAAAAACGCAGGACAAGCTCCCGGTGACCGGCGGCGTCCAGATCCAATTCGGTCTGGACTGACTGCGGCCGGTAAAGGCGGTTGTTGCGATAGTCCCTGTCTACGCTGTTCCACCATGCGTTGCCCAGAACAAGCGATGTGCCGATGACCGCGGCGGTAATCCCCCTGGCGTACCAGCCCCGCCGGCGCCGAAGCGGTGAAATCTCCTGGCCGGGCGTAAGCCGGCCCTCTCGAATGGCCGCGCCGACAACCGAAATCAACAGCACCACAACAAACGTTCCGACGATCAGAAAAATCAGCGACAATCCGGGCGTCATCACCAGACGTTGCGTCGCAATCGAATTGAGCGGAACGATTGCCGTGCCCTCTCCGCCGGGACCCGAAACCTCGACAAACACGCTGTAAGCGCCGGAGGCCATCAACCAAAGTTGGGCCGTAAACATATTGGTTTCCCCCGGCACCAGGACCGCCGTGTCCGGCGCGGGAGAACCTTTGACGCCGACATCCCATCGCACCGGCCGCACCGTCACGCGGGTCGCGTCCCCGGATGACACGACGATGTGGATTTGCGCCAACCCGGGCACCACGCCCGGCGGTTGAATGGTGACGCGAACCGGGAACGACCCTGCCAGTCCCTGAAAAAACACCGTCGGACTGCCCACATGCGCGTGCGCGGCGCAGGCGGCCCAAAGCCAGAAAGCCAAAACAATGGTATTGACAACCTTGACCGGAATTTTCATCGGGTCAGCGTTTGACTTCGGAAAGCCAGTTTCCGAACCAAAGCGCCACGCGCGTCATCAGTGCTCCATAGAGGATGGCAACCGCGGAGGATTTGATTCCAAGCCGCTCGTCCGGATCCCAGAACCGCGTGCACCACCCGCCAAGGCGATCGGGGTAGCCCCACATGGCGTTGCCGGCGAAGAACGCGTTGCGGGCGGCTTTGGTGAGAAGAAAACTGGAGAACGGCCATTCAACCGCCAGTAATAGGAAGAAAAAGAGCACCGTCAAAATCAGAGCCAGCCCCGTGTCGCGCCAGAACCCTCGCTTGCGGCCCGCCGCCTGCATCACCAGATCGATCCCAAAGGCCGGCACTACCAGCAGCATCGGAAACGGCGGCGGCGCCATATGGGTGAGCGGGTTGTAGATCGGCGCCAATTTCGGTACGGCCGGAAAGAGCGGCAGAATCCAAACCATCGCCATCCTAATGGCCATGTAGATCAAACTGACCCACGTGGCGCTCCATTTTATCCTGGAGACGCGGGCCGCCACGATGAGATAAAGCGGAAGGGCCCTGCAACAAACCTCGTAGAATGCGGCGCCATGTTGGGAATTGGGATATGTATATTCGGTCACGAAAACGGAAAGTTTCGTAAGCAGCACGCCGCAGGCGAACAGAACGAGCAGGTTGGCCGCAAATTGGTTCTCCGTCGGCGCGCGGTTTTGCCAGGACAGCACCAGAATCAATGCGCCGATGGCCGTCGCGTACGTCCCCAGGGCCAGCACTGTATGGGGCGGGCTGATGATCCGCACATCCAACCCGTACGCGTTGTGCCACCAGTTGTCGAATGGCGCGGAGAGCAGCATTGTAAACGCGCCCCAAATCACGACCCATGCGCCCAGTGGACCGCGAAAACCCCAAATCCTGACCGTCGCGGACTGCCCGGCGGTGTCGGGCCAAAAAGTGTCTTTCAAAACCAGCCAGCCGCACACCGACCCCGGCAACGCTCCGCCCAGATAAATCATCATGTGCGCGGGAGTCCAAAAACTGTCCCTTCCGATGCTCAGATGCCACGAAATGTCCCAGATCGTGCCAATCGGAATGCAAGCGACGCCAATCGCCACCGCATAACAATACCAGGGAATGACGGCAGCCCGGACCGCCGCAGTCGGCGCGGAAGCGGCGAACTCACCCGAAAGCGCATGGCTTTGGCTGCTCACGGCGATAACAGTTAAACTGCCGGGCGCCCTTTGTAAACGTTGAGTTTTTGGAGTGCGATGACATGTCATCGCTTTCAAAGCTGCGACATATCGCAGCACTCCAAAGCGGCTTCCTTATTGCGGCTCTTCCAGAATGTGAGTTCCAGGGACGATCATGCAGTCGCAAGTGCTTGCGCAGTTGTTCACGCCGGTGGAGTAAGAAGTAACCCACGAAGAGTTTGTATCAAGCGGACAGTAGGGCAGGCTGCCCTGGAGAAAGTACGGCGCCAAGTCCTTCACTCCTTCCGGTGTGTACCATCTGGGCGACGCACTGTCTCGCTGCCACAACGACTTGGCGAAACGAATCTGCCTCAGGTTGTTTATGCAAATCTCGTTGGCCGGTTGATATTGAGACGCGCGAATAAACATCCACGGCACAGCATTGCCCAGGCTAAATGAGGAAGAGCCATTTGTGTTGAAGACAACGCTCGTCAATTCAGGATTGTCGTAGTCGCCATTAAATCGGGAAGAGGAGTACACGTGTCTCGGAAAGCTGTACTCGTTCGTCCAATCAACCAGATCGACCGACGCCTCAATGCGATAATTGCGCCCAACTTCACCGGTCATCCCGAAGTCGAATTGCCCGAACTGACCGGGCATGGCAGTCAAGGCCGGCGGCACGTTGAATGAGCTAACCGCCAGCACCGCCGGTGCGCTCGTCGTGGCGCCACCGATATTGGTGACAACGACCGTGTAGCTTCCCGCCTGGCTGCCGTCGATATTTGTCAATGCAAGCATCGGAGCGGTTTGGCCGGCAAGATTTGTTCCCGCCAACTGCCATTGATAACTCAGGGGTCTGTATCCCTCCGCCACAACCGTAAGCAGCGTACTTTCGTTGGAGGAGACGGTGAGGTTTCGAGGCGCTTGGAGAATCAGGGGATTGTTGGTGACCATGAGCAGGAATTGATAGGCAGTTGAACTGCTCCCCAGTAATTGAAATTGATAGTTGCTCCCTCCAATTGCCGAAAACGTCAACGCGTCACATACAATCGTGAGGTCCAATGCCACTTCCGCGACCGGTTGCGCCCGCGTGAATACATTCGTCGTGTCATATATGACAATGCCATCCGCAAAAGTTTGCCCAGCCGAATCCGCGGATGCGCCGATCATTTCTACCGTGACAAGCGATGTTTGCGGGGCGGTCCACGTCCACCAAACCGACTCGTCAACGGGGTACAACATGTAGTTCGTAAAATTTCCTCCCAAAGCCTCCTTGGCCTCAAGCGTGGCGCCGGCAAGGGTTCCGGAAAAAGCGACGGAATTGCCGCTCAGAACAATGCGATTGGAGAAATTGTCGTTTGGCGGCGGCGCCTGGCCGAAGCCTGGCGACGAGCAGACCAGCCAAAACGCCACCGGCAGCAGGAATTGCTTCATCTCCTTATTGTCATCGGCAGATTCGGGGAGGGACTTGAGGCCAATCATTCGCTTGACCGCTGTTCCCCCCGCTCCTCATCCTTTCGCCGATGTTATCTCCTGACGTTATTGGCAACTTGCGGCGGTTGGCCGGGCCCCCTAACGTCCTGACGGCCAAGGAGGATTTGATTTCGTATTCTTTTGACGGGACCGCCGCCTTGCAACAGATGCCGGGCGTCGTGGTTTTTGTTTCCACCACGCAGCAGGTCAGCGAAATCCTCAAATATGCCAATGCCACGAAAACCCCCGTCGTCACCCGCGGGTCCGGCACCGGCTTGAGCGGCGGCAGCGTACCGAGCGCCGATTGCATCGTTCTTTGCACGGTCAAAATGTCCGCCATCCTGGAATTGGATCGCGCCAACCTGACCCTGCTGGCGGAGGCGGGCGCAACAACCTTGCAAATCGCCGACGCGGCGGCAGCGGCCGGACTGTTTTACCCACCCGATCCCGGTTCGATGAAAATCTCCACCATCGGCGGAAACGTGGCGGAAAATTCCGGCGGCTTGCGCGGACTCAAGTACGGCATCACCCGCAATTACGTCATGGGCCTGGAAATCGTTCTGCCCAATGGCGAAATTATGTGGACCGGCAATAAATGCGTCAAAGACGTGGCCGGCTATTCGCTCAAGGACATTTTTATAGGATCGGAAGGCACTCTGGGGATCATCACCAGGGTCCTGCTCAAATTGATTCCCAAACCCGCCGCAAAAAAAACGATGCTGGCGACTTTTTCGCAAATGGACCACGCGGCCGAGGCCGTTTCGGCGATCATCGCCGCCCATATCATCCCCTGCACCCTCGAGTTTCTCGACCGCACGACCATTCACTGCGTGGAGGAATACGCACGGATTGGGCTGCCGCTGGATTGCCAGGCGCTGCTCTTGATGGAAACCGACGGCCATCCCGCGGCGGTCGCCGACGAAGCGGCGCGCATGGAACAAATCTGCCGCGACCATGCCTGCAAGGAAGTCCGCATCGCCGGCGATGAGGCCGAAGGCAACAAGCTGGCCAGCGCTCGGCGCAGTGCCTTCTCGGCTTTGGCGCGGGTCGCCCCAACGACGATCCTCGAGGATGCCACGGTTCCCCGCAGCGAAGTGGCGGCCATGATTCGCTTTATCGAGACCATCGCCGCCAAATACAAACTGCGCATCGGCACCTTCGGCCACATGGGCGACGGCAATTTGCATCCGACCTTCCTGACCGACGAGCGCAACAAGGAGGAAATGCACCGCGTCGAGGAGGCCTTCAAGGAAATCTTCGATGAAGCGATCCGCCTGGGCGGCACCATCACAGGCGAGCACGGCGTCGGGCTGGCCAAGAAATCGTTCCTTCCAAAATTCCTGGGCGACGCCCAGATGCGCGTGACCCGCGAGCTGCGCCGCGTCCTGGACCCCAACGGAATCCTGAATCCAGGAAAAATGTTTGACTGATTTCTTTAATTGACTCTCTCGGCGATCTCGTAGCGAAACATCCTTCGTTTCATCCAGCGCACGGCCAGCAAATCGTAAAGGGCGGGCAGGAGGCGGTTGGATATTCCGTAATGCGTCTGGCCGGCGACGCGCGGATGGTGCGAAATGGGAATTTCCGTCACGGTGAACCCCTCCATCCTGACCAGCGTCGGCAAAAAACGGTGCATTCCCTTGAAAAATTTCAGGTCCGCCACGCACTCCCGCCTGAAGGCGCGATAGGTGCAGCCCGCGTCGGAAATCTCTTCGCCGGAAAGTTTGTTGCGCACCCAATTGGCAATCCGCGACGACGCAATTCGAACCCAGTTGTCGCCTTGCCGCCGGGCCGCGACGCGCGTTCCGCAGACGCAATCGAAGCGATCCAGGGCGCGCAAGAAACTGGGCATGTCCCGCGGGTCATTTTGCATATCGGCGTCCAATGTCACAATGTGACGCCCCTGGGCGGCCTTGATTCCGGCCCAGAGCGCGGCGGATTGCCCGTAGTTGCGGGCAAACCGTTGCGCCCGGATGCGTTGATCCGTGGCCGCGCATTGCTTCAACAATTCCCACGAGCCGTCCGTGCTGGCATCGTCGGTGACAATGATTTCGTACGAAATCGCCAGCGGATCCAGCGTCTCGTGAATGGCCTGGAACAAAGCGCGCAAATTCCCTTCCTCATTGTGACAAGGAATGACCAGAGTGAGTGAGAGACCGCCGGTAGCCATTTGTTTCAGGCGCAGTGTAAAGAAACCCGCCGCATTGGCAAATGGCGAATGACGCCCGCACCACGAGCGCCAAGTGGCCGCGTCCCGATTGGCGATTCACTTTCGTTTGACTCCGTGGTACAAGAACCCGTGTTTTGCATCAAAAGACTATGCGCTACCGGGCCCTGGGTGAAACGAATCTAAGCGTCTCCATCATCGGCATTGGAACCTGGCAACTCGGCGGCGAATGGGGACGATCCTACTCGCAGGTCGAGGCCGACGCCATCTTCGACCAGGCCGCCGCTCTTGGCATCAACCTGATCGACACGGCTGAATGTTACGGGGACCACACGGCCGAAAAATTGGTAGGCGATTATCTGGCGCGGCATGACCGCCCGCGCTGGATTGTGGCGACAAAGTTCGGCCACCATTTTCGCTCCTTTATGAAGCGTGACGACGCCTTTTCATGCGAGGCGGTCCGGCGGCAATTGGACGCTTCGCTCCGCGCCTTGCGCGTCGAATGCATCGATCTCTATCAATTCCATTCCGGCTCGGACGCCGCCTTCCAGGACGATGCCTTGTGGGCAATGCTCGATGCCGAAAAACGCGCCGGCAAGATCGGCCACCTGGGAATCTCCATTCTCGGCAAAGGCAGCCAATTGCAGGCGCGCCAGGCCCGCGGTGTCGGGGCCGAAGCGCTCCAGGTGGTTTATAACCGGCTGGATCGCCGCCCCGAACAACTCTACTTCCCGGACGCTCAGCGCGATCGCCTCGGCATTTTGGCGCGCGTTCCGCTGGCCAGCGGATTGTTGAGCGGGAAATACCGGCCCGGAGCCGAGTTTGCAGGCAACGACGTTCGCGCCCACTTTGACCAGGAGAAAATGCGCAACGACATCGCCGAAGCCGCGCGCCTCCAGGAAAAGGAAGTTCCACCCGGCGTCCCAATGGCGCAATGGGCGTTGGCTTGGTGCCTGTCAAATCCTTTGGTCTCGGCCGTCATTCCCGGTTGCAAGGACCCTGCGCAAGTCATCTCCAACGCGGCAGCCGCCGACTTGCTCGCGGCGTGAGTTTTAACGTCGAATTAGCTATTGCTGCGCGACGCGTTGACTTAAAAGACTCCCGGACGTGACGAAATTAATTGGAATAGGCATCATTGCTCTGGCCGTCCGTGCCGCGGCTCAAGATTCGGCTTCGCCAGGCGCGGGCACCAATGCGCCGTCGCTGGGTCCTACCAATCCTCCCGCCGCCAAACAACAGCTTTGGAATCTTCACATGCAGGCCACTTATGTCGGCGACTGGCATCCGAGTTTCCCGGCCCAGTATTCCGGCCCGGAAAGCCTGGACAACCATTCCCAAACAGCCGAAACCTTCAGCGCCGACTTGGACCTCGGCGCGCGGCTTTGGCACGGAGCGGAATTTCATGTGGATGGCTTGTTCTGGCAGGGGTTCGGCTTCAACCAGACCCTGGGTGTGGAAGCCTTTCCCAGCGCGCAAGCCTACAAGGTCGGCTCCTTTCACGGCAACGTCGCGCCCGTTCGCGTTTTTCTCAGGCAAACCATCGGGCTGGGCGGCGATGAGGAGCCGGTGGCCGACGACGCTCTCCACCTCGGCGGCCAGCAAGACGTGTCGCGCATCACGCTGACCGTCGGGGAAATCAGTGTCCTGGATATTTTTGACCAAAATACTTACGCCGGGGACGCGACGACGCAATTTCTCAATTGGGCCCTGGTCGCCAACGAAGCGTGGGACTATCCGGCCAACAGCCTGGGCTACATCACCGGGTTCGCCGCCGAATTAAACCAGCCCCAGTGGACGGCCCGCTATGGCTTCTTCCAGATACCGCGCGTCCAGAACGGCATGGCCATCGACGAAGATTACTTGCAAGCATGGGGAATGGTGACCGAATTGGAACGCCGCTTTGCCTTCCACGACCACCCGGGCGCCGTGCGTTTGCTCGCGTACCTCAATCGCGCGGACATGGGCAGTTACGCTGAGGCGGTGGACAACCCCGCGCGCCCGGTCGATATCGTTGACACTCGCCGCTACCGCCTCAAATACGGCTTCTGTCTCAACACCGAGGACGAACTGTTCAAGGGCATCGGCGTTTTCACGCGTCTGGGCTGGAACGACGGCCAATCCGAAAACTGGAGCTATGCCGACGTCCAAATGTCCGTCTCGGCTGGGTTAAGCATTAAAGGTGATTTCTGGCATCGCCCCAACGACACGGCGGGCCTGGCCGGGATCGTCAACGCGATTTCGCGCGCCCAGCAGCAATTCTTCGCCGACGGCGGCCTCGGCATCCTGGCGGGAGACGGCGCGCTCAATTACGGTTTGGAGCAGTCCCTGGAAACCTATTACAGATTTCAGGTCTGGAAAAATATCAGCGCCACCGCCGATTATCAGTACGTGATAAACCCGGCCTACAACAAGGATCGCGGCCCTGTGTCCGTCGTGAGCATGCGATTGCATTGGGAATTCTGACTCGGAGGCCGGATTCATTGAATATTTTGAATCCGGCCCCGAAGTCTTGCGTCATTGTCCCGGAGGCGGCCCGGGCGGCGCGTCGGCATCATCAGGCGGAGGCCCCGGACGACCGTGGTGATGCGGGCGGTATTCGTCCGGCGTCAATTTCCCATCGCCATTCTTGTCCAGCTTCAGCAGCGAAGCGGAGGCGTTGGCAATTTCATTGGCGTCAATAATACCATCCCCGTTGGTATCCAGCGCCGCGACAATGGGCGGGACCGGCCGCTTCCCGTCAGGTCCCTCCGGCGGCGGGGCATTGGCGCCATCCGGTCGCGGCGGCATGTACTCATCGGGCGTAAGTTGCCCGTCGCCGTTTTTATCCAGTTTCTTCAACGCCGCGGGGGCGTTGGCGATTTCATCCGCGTCAATAACACCGTCCCCGTTGGCATCCAGCACGGTGACAATCGGGAGCGGCGGTGGACGATGGTGGCGGTGGGCCGGAGGGGCATTGTCCCCCTGATCGGGAGGCCCGCCATCGGCAGGTTGCGCGGTGAGGTTTGAGGCCGCCACCAAAATTGCGGCGGCGGCAAGTATTAACGATTTTTGCATATTTTATCCTTCGTTCTTGATGGGATGTTTTTCGTGTCCCATCTGCATCAATAGACCGCGGCCGTGTTAAGCGGTGATTGGCAAAATGGAGGAAAATTGTTAAGGAAGAGTTAATTTTGCGGATTTTTCCGCCTTTGGCGCTACTCTTAAACGAGAAACAATGCCCGATCCGCTCCAACAACGTCCGCGAATCCTGATCATCGATGACGATCGCGATCTCTGCCGGCTGATCAAGGATTACCTCGAACCGCTGGGCTACGAAGTCAACGCCGCCTTCAACGGCGCCGACGGTCTGGAGCGCGCATTGGCCGAATCGTGGAGCGCCGTCATTCTTGACGTCATGCTTCCCGGCCTCAACGGCTTCGACGTCCTCAAACGCCTGCGCGTCAAGTCGAACGTCCCTGTTCTCATGCTCACCGCGCGCGGGGACGAGAGCGACCGCATCGCCGGCCTGGAAGTGGGCGCGGACGATTACCTGCCCAAGACTTTCTCCACGCGCGAATTGCTGGCCCGCCTCCGCGCCGTCACGCGCCGCGCCACGGTCGGTCCGCCGCCAACGGGACAAGCCGCGGACGCCGAAATCGTCGTCGGCGAACTTCGCGTCCATCCCGGCACGCGCCGCGCCGTTCTCGGTGACAAAACCCTGGAATTGACCGCGCTGGAGTTCGATCTTCTGGCCTGCCTGGCGCGGGCGCGGGGTAGGGTGAAATCGCGTGAGGAACTCGTCGAGGCGGTGGCCGAGCGCAACTACGACGTTTATGACCGGTCGGTCGATGTCCACGTCTGGTCGCTGCGCAAGAAGCTCGGCGACGATCCGAAACATCCGCGTTTCATCCGCACGTTTCGCTCCGTCGGTTACATGTTGATCAACCCAGGATGCGAATAGGGACCCATGCCGCGCCGCTTTCCTCTTTCCGCAAAAATCGTGCTCTGGTTCCTCCTGAACCTCGTGTTGCTGGCCGTGCTTTTTTACGCCGTGGTCCGCGCGCAATTTCGTTTCGGGCCGGATTGGCTCCTCTCCAGCAGCGCCAACGACCGCATTGACGCCCTGAGCGGCATCATCGTTTCAGAACTGGCCCAGGAATCGCCGTCGCAATGGGACGCGACATTAAATAGATTTGACACGGGTTATCACGACAAGGTCCGGTTTCTGGTTTTTGGCCCGGAGGGCCGCCAATTGGCCGGAGAAACAGTCCCGCTCCCAGACGAAATCCGCCGCCGTTTGGCACCGCATCGGGGTCCGCCCCGCCAGCCCGGTCCCCCGCCCTTTGCCGCGCCTCCGGAAGGGCCGCCGGAGCCTCCGCCGGATTTTCCTCCAAAATCGATGATTCACACTGTCGATCCTTCGCGCTATTGGGTGCTCGTGAGGACATCCATCCATGTGCCCGACCAGCCTCATCCCGAGCGCGTGGTCCTGGTGGCTGTCTCGGATACGTTGGGGGCCGGCGGATTGTTTTTTGACGTCGCGCCGTGGGTTTCCCTGGGGCTGGCGGCGCTGGTTCTTTCGGTCTTGCTCTGGTTCCCGTTGGTGCGCGGAATCAACCGCTCGATTGCTCAAATGACCGAGGCAACACGCCAAATCGCCGCCGGCCGCTTTGACGCGCGCGTCGATGAAAAACGCCTGGACGAACTCGGCGCCCTAGGCCGGTCCATCAATCAAATGGCAGGGCGTTTGGCGGGATTGGTCGCGGGGCAGAAGCGATTTCTTGGTGACGTGGCGCACGAACTCTGCTCGCCGCTGGCCAAATTGCGCGTCTCCCTCGGCATCCTCGAACAGCGGGCGGGCCAGGAGCAACAGACATACGTCGCCAGGGCCGAAAACGAGGCCGCGCACATGGCCGCCCTGGTCAACGAACTTCTCTCCTTCTCCAAGGCCTCTCTCGGCGCGCCTTCCGCCCAATTGCGGACGGTCAACGTGCCCGAAACCCTCGATAAAGCCGTCCGACGTGAAACTTCCGACGTAGCGGGGCTGCAAGTGCATGTCGAAGTCCAGCCGGATTTACTGGCGATCGCAGACCCGGAATTGCTCGCCCGCGCCGTCGCCAATCTGGTGCGCAATTCGGTGCGTTACGCCGGTTCCGCCGGCCCGATCTCGGTGGTGGCCAATCTGGACGGAGACGCGGTTCGGATTACCGTGGCCGACCGCGGCCCCGGTGTGCCCGCGGCTGATTTGCCGCGCATTTTTGATCCGTTTTATCGCGTTGACGCCTCGCGGGACCGCGCCACCGGCGGAGTCGGCCTCGGACTGGCGATTGTAAAAACGTGCGTCGAAGCTTGCGGCGGAAGCGTCGCCTGTCGCAACCGCGAACCATCCGGTCTGGAAGTCACAATCCGATTGGACCCTCCGCGCGATAAAGAAGTATTGAAGTGAGCTTGCCGGATGTTGAATCATCCCGCCGGTGCTCGCGGCGATCTTAACCACATTTCTGTTCGCCACGTCCGTCGTTTGCGCGACGCAATCGGCCAAGCTCCTGGGCGGAACCGAGGCCAATTTCTGGCGATTGGCGCTGGCCACCGGTTTTCTGGCCATCTGGGCTTACTCGTTTGGACAGGGCGCCTCCGGCGATTCCTTCCCGGTTTTTCTGACCAGCGGCGTCATTGGAGTTGGCGCGGATGTATTTCTTTTTCAAGCGCTGCCCCGCATCGGCTCGCGCCTGTCGTTGCTCATCATCCAATGTTTCTCGGCCATTTTCGCCGCCGCATTGGAATGGCTTTGGCTGGGAACCAGGCTCACCCCGAGCCAGGCCGCCGCGTGCGCAGTCATCCTGGTCGGCGTCGCCGTGGCGCTGGCGCCGGGGGAACATCTCAAAGTGCCGCGCGCCCGATTGACCGCCGGAATTGCCTTCGGCCTGCTCGCCGCGTTCGGCAATGGCTTCGGCGCAGTTCTCAGCCGGAAAGCCTACGCCGTTGCCGCCCTGGCCCGACAGGACATCGATGGCGCGACGGCCGCCTATCAACGATTGATCGGCGGCGTGTTCGTCGCCGCCGTCTGTCTGCTGGTGGTCAAGCGCCGCGAAGTCCTGGCGCAAATGACCAATGCCCCGCCGCCACGAGTTCCCGGGATGGAAAAGTGGCGTCGCGCATGGCCGTGGGTACTGGCCAACGGTTTCGCCGGGCAGACCCTCGGAGTGACCTGTTATCAATGGGCGTTGAAAACCACGCCGACGGGCCTGGTCCTGGCCATCGTGGCGACCGCGCCCCTGGTGGTAATCCCCTTCGCGCGGGTCTTCGAATACGAACCCATCGCTCCACGGTCCGTGATTGGCGGCGTCGTTGCGGTGGGCGGAGCGATTCTCTTGATCGCCACCGGGTAATTATTTACGGATCAGCGTATGAAGCAGCGTCCCGCAACCACCCGCACTAAGCGCCCACTTTGGAAATGCCCTCAATGCAAACGGCAGTTCGCAAATCGCAATCAATCGCACTTCTGCGGCAGGCACGATTTGGAGACGCATTTTGACGGCAAGCCCGCGGAAATCCGCGCAATCTTCGACGCCGTGCTCAAGGCGATTCGGCGCAGCGGGCCAGTGATCGTCCTGGCGGAAAAGACGCGCATCGCGTTTCAGGTGCGCATGTCTTTCGCGCAATTGACTCCTCGTACGCGATGGGTTGACGGTCACGTGGTTCTTGCGCGCAGACTGGAGCATCCGCGATTCCGCCGTATTGACACGATTTCACCCAGAAACCACGTCCACCATTTCCGTCTCCATTTAGTTTCGGACGTTGACTGCCAGTTGGAAGATTGGTTGGCCGAAGCCTACGCCGTCGGCCAACAACGCCATCTCCATTCCGGCTCCGGCTCCTGACTGCCACACGTTTCATTCTCCCTGTCGCCCTGCTTGAACGATTCCGCTAAAGGCCTTATGCTGTCCGCTTCATGTTAACGATTTCGGATGTTTGCAAGGCGTATGGACCACAGACGTTGTTTGAAGATGTTTCTCTTCAGATCAACCGGGCCGAGCGTGTCGGCCTCATCGGGCCCAACGGCGCGGGCAAGTCCACCTTGTTTTCCCTCATTCTGGGAACGGAGGAGCCGGACAAGGGAACCATCACGCGAGAAAAAAATGTCGTGGTCGGACACCTGCCGCAGGAGTCGGCCCCGGCCGGCGACGGCACGGTGCTGGAACTGGCCATGGCGGTCACGCCGGAGATTGCCGAATTGCAACGCAAGATCAAGACGTGGGACTCAGAGCATCCAGCCGAAACGGACCATCACGAAAACATCCACGCCCGCTACGATGAGCTGGGCGGATACCAATTGGAGCCCAGGGCCAAACGGATTCTGGCCGGTTTAAGCTTTCGCGAAAAGGATTTTGACCGCCCCCTGCGCGAAATGAGCGGCGGCTGGGTCATGCGCGCCCACCTGGCGCGGCTGCTGACGCTGGAGCCGGATATTTTAATGCTTGACGAACCGACGAACCATCTCGACCTGGAATCGTTGCAGTGGTTCCAGGAATATTTGCGCGGCTACCCGGGGGGCATTCTCATGATCTCCCACGACCGCAATTTTCTCAACGAACTGACGACCCATACGCTGGAAATCCGCCAGCGGCGGCTCATCCGTTACCGGGGCAATTATGATTCGTGCCTGGAACAGCGCGCGGCGGCCGACGCGCAATTGCTCTCCGCCTACAAGAACCAGCAGCGCGAGATCGCCCACATGATGGAATTCGTCGAGCGTTTTCGCGCCAAGAACACCAAGGCCGCCCAGGCCCAGAGCAAGCTCAAGCAAATCGAGCGAATGGAAAAGATCGAACCGCCGGCGGCCGGCGACAAGAAAATCCATTTCCGGTTTCCCCAGCCCGAACGCGGCGGGTTAAAGGCGATCACGCTCAAAGACATTCATCATTCCTACGGCGCGAATGTGATTTACAGCGGCATCGATTTCCAGGCCGAGCGCGGGCAGCGCATCGTGCTGGTTGGGCCAAACGGGGCCGGGAAATCCACCTTGTTGAAGCTTCTGGCTGGCGTTCTCAAGCCGCAATCGGGCGTGCGTGAACTGGGGCACAACGTCAAGAGCGGCTACTATTCGCAGTACCGGGTGGACATGCTCGATGCGACCCGCACGGTGCTCGAAGAGGCGATGGACACCCCGCAACGCATCACGGAGGAATTCGTGCGCACGGTTTTGGGGTGCTTTCTCTTCCGCGGCGATGACGTGTTCAAAAAGGTTTCTGTGCTGAGCGGGGGCGAAAAGAGCCGGCTGGCGCTTGTCAAACTTCTTCTGGACCCGCCAAATTTATTGTTGATGGACGAGCCGACGACCCACCTGGACATGGCCAGCATCGAGGCCCTTCTGGCGGCGCTGGAACAGTTTTCGGGAACGATCCTTTTCATCAGCCACGACGTTTATTTCATCCGCCAATTGAGCACCCACGTCGTGCGCGTCGAAGCCGGGCGCCTGACGCATTATTCCGGCGGTTATCAATATTATCTGGACAAAACGGCGCCCCCGCCGCCAGTCCGCCTCTCAGCCGAAATCGGCGCCGGGCCGAAAAATAAGAACAAGGAACAAAAACGAATCGACGCGGAGGAACGGCAAGCGCGCTACCGCAAACGGAAAAGCCACCAGGATGCCGTGAGCCGGCTTGAGGCGGACATAGCGCGATTGGAGGCCCGCCAAAAGGAGCTGACCGCGGAATTGGAAAACCCGGCAACTTATGAGAAAGGCGGCGCGGCAACGCAATTGAACCGTGAATGGCAGGAAAATGCGGACAGCCTGAAACTCCTTGCGCAACAGTGGGAACAAGCGGCCACTCGCCTCGCAGAGGCAGGTGTATAAAAATAGCCAACACCCCGCGAGGAGCGAATCCGACTTTCCGTCGCCTTGACACAAATTCGAACGCATTTATAGTGCGGGAAAATGCAAAGTCACACTCTCGACGGGCCGACGGCGAAGGACGAACCCGACCCGGCACGATTTGAATCCCTGAAACAATTCCACTCCGCGGGCAGAGGCTTCTGGAGCGATGTCAGCGATGCCAATTGGAACGATTGGCATTGGCAATTGAAAAACCGGATCACCTCGCTCCAACAGTTGCAGCGCTTTCTCCCCACGCTCACGCCCGAAGAACACGCCGGCACGCTCCTGGCCAACCAAAAACTGGCCCTGGCCATCACCCCCTACTTCTTCAATCTTATTGACCCGGGGGACGAGAATTGCCCGATTCGCCGCCAGGTGGTGCCGCGCATCGAGGAAACCCATGTCGCGCCCTGGGAAATGAGCGACCCTTGCGGCGAAGACGCCCATTCGCCGGTGCCCGGCCTGGTGCATCGGTATCCCGACCGCGTGCTGTTTCTGGTCACTGATCGCTGTGCGGCCTATTGCCGTTACTGCACGCGCTCGCGCATGGTCAGCAACGCCTCCGGCTACGATTTTCACCCGGAATTCGAGCGGCAGATCGAATACGTGCGCCAGCACAAGTCTGTCCGCGACGTCCTTTTAAGCGGAGGCGACCCGTTGCTGTTGAGCGACGACAAGCTGGAATATTTGCTGGGCCGATTGCGGGCCATTCCGCACGTAGAATTCCTCCGCATCGGCACGCGCATACCGATTTTTCTGCCGCAGCGCATCACGCCGGAATTGTGCGCGATGCTCAGGAAATACCACCCATTGTTCATCAGCATCCACTCCAATCACCCGCGCGAATTGACCAGCGAGGTGCGCGACGCGCTGGCGTGCCTTGCCGACGCGGGCATTCCGCTGGGGAACCAGTCCGTTCTCCTGCGCCACGTCAACGATGATTCAGTGGTCATGCGCGCGCTCGTGCAAAAGCTGCTCATGTGCCGCGTAAAGCCCTACTACCTCTACCAATGCGACCTGATCACCGGCTCCGCGCATTTGCGCGCCAGTGTGCGCAAAGGGCTGGAAATCATGGAAAGCCTCCGCGGGCATACGTCCGGCTACGCCGTGCCGCAATATGTTATTGACGCTCCTGGCGGCGGCGGAAAGGTGCCGATCAATCCCGAATACGTCTTGAGCCACAATGCGGATCGCGTCGTCATCCGCAATTTTGAAGGGCGGATATTCGAGTATCCTGAAACCGCCGACGGCACGCCGCTGGCGCCTGCGCCCACGGAAATCGAAGAGACGGAGATGGTGTAATCAAGGCTGCGGATTTCGCTCCAGCGCCGCCAGCACTTCCGGGTCGCGCACGTCCACCCAGCCGCCCTGGACTTCAAGGCCGGCGATTCGGTGTCCGGCCTTGACCATGGAGCTGATGGCGTCGGTCAATTCGTATTCGCCGCGCGGGGACAACTGAAGACGCGCGGTGAAATCAAAAACAAGCGGTTTGAAGATGTAAATGCCCGCGTTGTACCAGGCGATGGCGCCGGGTTTAAGCTCTCCCTCCCGCCGCAATTCCTCCAGTTGCGCCGCGCTGGGCTTCTCGATGAGCCGACGCAGGCAAAAATCCTCATCAAATAAATTGATGGCGCCCTTGCTCACGTCTTCGCCACGAATGACCGTAACCAACCCGGAAAAAGCCCCCTCTCCGAAGCGGGCCAGCATGTCCTGGTAGGTCCGCGGGCGGACCAGGATGTCGCCGTACGTCAAGACGAAATCATCGCCGCCGATAAATTCCCTGGCCACCTCCGGGGCTTTGCCCGTCCCGTCCTGCGTCAATTGCCGGCCGTACTGGATGGCGACCCTCCATTTTTCGCCCGCGCCAAAATAGTTCTCGATCACCTCGGCGCGAAAGCCGGTGACCAGGAAGAAATCACTGATGCCCGCCTGGATCAACCCGTCGAGTATGTGTTCCAGGATCGGTTTGCCTTGGACGGAGAGCATCGGTTTGGGCAGTTCGTTGGTCAACTCTCCCATGCGCGTTCCCTTGCCTGCCGCCAGAATGACTGCTTTCATATTTTTTTGGATTAGTCGTTTTGTGGTTCCAGCCGGGCGATTTGAGCCATAATTTCGTCGGCCACCTGCTGGTAAATTTCTTTGACTCGCTGTTTGGAGCACGTCGCGGCCTCCGCCCGCAAGGCTTCGAAGAAAAGCGGGCGGCCATACTTGACACTCACTCGCCTCGGCCGTGGCAGAACCATGTGCGGGCCAAGTGCCTGGTGCGTTCCAAAGACCCGCGACGGCACCACCGGGGCCGTCGATTTGATCACCGCCAAACCAATGCCTGACCGCGCCGGATTCAACTCGCCGTTCCGGCTGCGGGTGCCCTCCGGGAAGAGAATGATCGCTCCTCCCTTTTCCAGCCGGCTCAAAATCATCTTCAAACCGCGGCCGGTGCCGCCGTCGCGATCCACCGGCACCACTTCCCACGAGCGCAAAATAGCCGCCAGGACGGGAACGTGAAAAATCGTTTCCCGCGCCAGGAAGTTTATCTGCCGCCTCACCCCCGCGCCAACCAGCGGCGGATCGATGTAGCTGGCGTGATTGGAGGCCAGGATGACCGGCCCTTCCAGGGGCACGCGCTCCGGATTGAAAACCCTCCACCGAAAATAGCAGGCAAAGACGGCCCGGAAAAAAAGCCATCCAGCCATGTAACTGGCCGTCATGTGATTTGGGGCTGTTTTCGCGGGCGTCTTGGTCACTGTATCGTCACCCGCCAATTGCGCCCCTCCCATTTGCGCGCTGCCGTCCAGAAAAACGTGAATTCCACTCCCGCCCCCGATTCCAGACTGGCGACTGGGAAATCCGCGAACCACAAGTTCAAACCGTCGTTGTAGGACGTGAGCGTCTGGTTTTTCTTGGCCCAATTGTCCGACGTCCAGGTGATATCTGCCTCCGCTCCGAGAATCACGCGCAGCGTCTTGCCCGGCGGCATGTGGCGCAACGGGTGTCGCATCGTCCAGATTTCGTGCCGGCTTGGCACGGGGTTGGCCACGTAACGCTGAAAGGCCGGCTCAATGCGATCGTAACAAACTCCGTCATGACGGCTGCGCACCAGCGAAAGGTATTCCGCGTGCGACCAGCACAGTGGCATCGCCGCCCCGGTTGGATTTCCACGCTTGAACCTGCCGTCCGGCGAATCATCATCATCCCAAAGCTGTTCGGTAATCATCCCGCCCAGGTTGGCAAATTTCTCGATCGCCGCGATATAGGGCAACGGGTCGCGGCCCGCCGCCAGTTCGTAATGCCCCCGTTCACCCGTCAAGATCGGCCATGACCGTCCGGTGCCGCTGCCATCAAAAGCCGCTCCGTCATCTTTTTGCCCGTAGCCGTCGTGGTTGTAACGCCGCCAGCACGGTCCTTGCGGCAAATCCCGCTTGAGTACACGGTCGATCACCTCGATCGTCGCAAGCACCGTCGGATCGTTGGCGGCACGGATTCCGAAGCGGACAAGGTGCAGAAAATCCCCGCCAACCACGTTGCGCGCCGCCTGCAGTCCGCCGCCGTTGGCGATCTGGATCATGGCCGTGTTTGGATCGGTGTGCGGGTCGGGCGCCACGTCATCGGTCGGATTGATTCGAATGTAGTGACGCGTAAAACCCTTGACCAACTCGCCGCGCGTGGTGACCGTCCATTCCTCCACGTGTGACGCAAGCCAATCGGCGTAAATCAGGATGAGTTCCTTGTCCCCATCGTCCTGCGCGAAATCCGCCGCGCATACCAAGCCGGCGATCACCGTGGCCAGTGTCGAAGGCGAAAAACCCGAGTTCTCCTCCCACCGTTCCTGCCTCGTGACGGGACCTTGCAGCATGAGGTACGCCGCCGCATGGTTGATCATCGGATGGGGATCGCATTGGCCAGGTTTCACGCCTTCACGCCTCAAACGCCACGCCAGCAAAATCGGCGCGGCGATTTCATCCAGTTGCAATCCGGGCCAGTACATCCGGCCGTCGATCCAACTGTTCTGGGGAAAGCTTCCATCCGGCCGCTGGATCACCGCCAGCCAGATGAGTGCGCGCAACGGCGTTCCGGTCTGCCCTGTGGCCAGCAACGCGGTGGTGCTTTGGACAAGGTCGCGCGTCCAGACCAAATGGTACCCGCCCAGGTCATTGTCCCCTTTGGTTTCGCCCCACGGAATACTCATCGAGGCCACCATCGCTCCCGCGAATACCTTGTCTTCGTGCGCCAGCAAAACGCATCGGCTCAATCGATATGTCCCGCCGTCGTCCCCGGTGTGCTCATTGAATTCATGTCGCGAATCCGCCACCGTCCGTTTCCATCCCCGCAGATAACCGTCACGATGTTTCTCGAACGGGTCGGCCAGCGATTGCAACAGTTTGGCCGCCGCGCTTTGGTAGCTTTGACCGAATGCGATGGCCACGACGAATTCGCACGAGCGCCGCGGATCGATCTCCCCGGTCAGCGCTATGTTCCCATTTATGGCCGAGCGGTATTCCCAATCCATTTTGAAATTCCGCAAATCCTGCCATCCGTCGCTGGCGCCGGCGTAGCCCACCGATCGTTTGGTAAAGCGCGTTGTGCAGCCCATGATCAGGTGATAGCCGCCGCGACGGGCGTGCAGCAGTTTGCTGGAGCTGATCTCCCGGCAATAACCCGAATTGCCCGCGCCAAAACGGTCAATGTGCGGGGCCAGCAAAGCATACACCCGCAATTTATCCTCCAGCGACTTGTCCTTTATCTCCAACTTGGTGTGAACGAGCAGCACGGAGCGGTGGGCGTCGGTGCAAACCTGTTTGACCAGCCGGTAGCGCCCATCGCGCTCGGTGTTGGTCAGTTGGTAAAAAAGGCAGCCGCGTTCCGGGTACTCGAGATGGTGTTCCAGGTCCAGCTTCTCCTCGTGGCAGAATGTCTCCCCGTCACTGATGAGAAATTGGAAGTCCCGTGTGTTGGGCTGGTCCACCGACGGGTAATAAATCTCGTTGACAATTCCGTGGCTCAGCGTGAACCACAGCCGGCAACTGGTGTGGTAGGCCGTCCCAAATCCTTCCTTCGCGCTGGAGGTCCATCGCGGCTCGATCCCCGGCGCCCCGAATGCGGCCGCTTGATCGTCGGGGTTCATGCGGAATTCCGGGAACTCTTCGCCGCCGCCACCAGCCCGGCCAGATCAAGCGCCAGAAAATCGCCGATGCGCTCCAGGGCCACGTCCGCCGGCGGACAACTGGCCACCAGTTTCTCGTCCAGCGCGTAGTGCCCCTGCCGCACAAAGACCGTCGTGACTCGCTCGCGCCAGATTTTTTTTATCGCCGTCAAAAGCCGCACCTTGTCATCCACGACGACATAATGCCGGGCGGGAAATCGCCGCGCGACGTCCTCCAGTTCCCGTTCCTTATGCACATACACCAGCACATTGCCCCCGACCGCGTCGTAAAGCCCGGAACGGTCCACCTTCCGCGGCTGGAACACCACGTCGCCGTCGGTCAGCAGGGCCGCGCGGCCCCAGCGGTTGGCCCGCTCGATGACATCCAGCGAGTTGGGATAGAGACGGTTGGCAAATGGATAATCGATCAGGAAGCGCGACACCGTCAGAAGCCGTAGCTCGTGCGGATACTCGACCCGGACCTCCTGCAGAGTGCCCAGGTAATCCGCATACCCGACATTGCAGCGCAGGGCCTCAAATATCGCCCAATACCTCTTAGCGCCCGCATTGCCGACCTCTCGCTGGAGATGCGCCTGCAAATCCTTCGTGACCTGGTCGTTATTGAGCAGCGTGTTATCCACGTCGAACAGAAACACGACCTTTTTTCCAACCGCCTTGTCGCCACTTCGCATAAACAGATTTTGCCGAATCATCGCCGTTTGCCGCGGTGCGTGCCGTTCTTGAGTTCCAGCGCCGTTACCAACAATATGTCGATGAAACTGGAAGCATCGCCGGGGCCCTGAAAAACATGGAGGATGCGTCCTGTTTGCGACGAAGACACAAAATCCGGGTGATCGATGGAGACTTTTCTTCCATCCGCCAGATTCGCAACAAATGGCGCGAACGGCTGGGCATGAATCAATTCCCGCACCTTTTCAATTGTCATATTGTATTCCTACATCAATCAGCTCCGCCGCCCGCGGGGAGCGCCTTCTTTGGACCCCTGTCTGAACTGTTGACTCCAGAGTCGGAAGCCGCCGCGGAACGCGTTGTCGTTTTCGCCCAGGCGCGTGTTCGGAGGAAGCTTCTTGAGCAGCCTCGCGTTGCCGCCGCCGATCACGACGTATTCGGCCTGGGTCGCCGCCTTCAAATCGAGGACCATTTTCGCCACATACCGGCGCCATTTCCTTTTTCCCAAACGACGAAGCCCCGCCAAGCCGACGTAATCCTCAAATGTCCTGCCCTTCTTGAACGGCAGATGCGCCAGTTCCAGAGGCTCGAGCACCGAATCAACAATCAGAGCCGAGCCCAGTCCGGTCCCCAGTCCGAGAAAGAGCATGCGTCCTCCCCTGTAACTGCCGAGCGCCTGCATCGCGGCGTCATTAATGATCTTGATCCGGCACCCAAACGCCTTCCTAAAATCAAATTTCACCCACCCCTTCCCCAGGTTATGCGGTTCCATCATGGGCCGGTCGTGCAGCACCGGGCCGGGATACCCCATCGAAATCACGTCGTGCTTCCAGCCGGCCGCCTTGACCGCCTTTTTGACCTCTGCAACCATCTTAACGGCCGTCATTCGAGGGCCGGAGGGAAATTCCACTTTCTGCTTGTGCCCGGTGACAAGAAGCTTGATGTGCGTTCCGCCGGCATCGATGACCAGCACCTTCATTGGATGATCCTCCAGTGCCGCCCGTCGCGAGCCAGCAGATCATCGGCCTCCCTGGGCCCCCATGAACCGGCGGCGTAATTTGGAAAACTTCGCGGCGGCAGCGCCTTCCATACATCCAGGATCGGGGAGATCACGCTCCAGCCCGCCTCCACCATGTCCGCCCGCTGGAAAAGCGTCGCGTCCCCGATCATCCCGTCGTAAATGAGCCGTTCGTACCCGGTGCTCGGTGTTCGCCCGAAGTAATCCTCGTAGTTGAATTTCATCTCCACAGGTCCCATGTGCATGATCGGCCCCGGAATTTTGGCGCCGAATCGCAACGACAATCCTTCCTCCGGCTGAATGTGAAGCACCAGCCGGTTGGTCTCAAGATTCTCAACCGGCGTGTCCCGAAACAATTGAAACGGCGCGCGCTTGAACTGAATGGCGATTTCGGTGGCCCGGCTCGCGAGGCGCTTGCCCGTCCGCAAGTAAAACGGCACATCGGCCCACCGCCAGTTGTCGATGCGCAGCTTCAAACCCGCGAATGTTTCAGTGGTCGAATCCGGCGAGACCTTGGCTTCGCTGCGATAGGCTGGAACGCGCTCTTCTCCAATCTTTCCCTCGCCATACTGGCCCCGCACTGCCATCGTCAATACTTCTTCGGGCGTCGGAATTTGAATGGCGTGGAGCGCCTTGGCCTGTTCATCGCGCACAGCATCGGCATGAAAGGAAATCGGCGGCTCCATCGCCGTCAGCGACACCAGTTGGAACAGGTGATTGGGCACCATGTCGCGCAACGCCCCCGCCGTCTCGTAGTAACCCCCTCGCTGCTCCACTCCAACGGTTTCTCCGGCCGTGATCTGCACATGATCGATGTATCGCCGGTTCCAGATCGGCTCGAAGATCCCGTTGCCGAAGCGAAAGATCATGATGTTCTGGACCGTTTCCTTTCCCAGGTAATGGTCGATCCGGTAGATTTGCGGCTCCTCAAGCACCTGTTTGATCTCCCGGTTGAGGGCCTTGGCCGATTCCAAATCCCGCCCAAACGGTTTCTCGATAACGACGCGCGCCCAGCGGCCATTGGTCTCCTGCGCCAGTCCGGCCACCCCCAATTGACGCACTACCGGGCCAAAAAACTGCGGGGCCACCGCCAGGTAATAAAGCCGATTGCCCGAAATGTTGTGCGTCTTTTCCGCCTTGGCGATTTCCTGTTTCAACTCTTCGAAGGAGTTGGGATCCCCAAAATCGGCGCGGATGTAATAAATCCGTTTCAGAAACCACTCCCACATCTCCGGCGTCAACTCGCAACTGGCGAACTCCTTGATGTCCTGGCTGAGTTGAGCGCGAAAACTCTCCGTGTTGAAGTCGTTGTTGGCAAAGCCGATGATGGCGAATGATTCCGGCAGCAGCTTCGCCGACGCCAAATTCAACAGCGCCGGAATGAGCTTGCGCTTTGTCAAATCGCCGCTCGCGCCGAAGATCACCATCACGCACGGGTCGGCCATGCGAGGCGGTGGATCTCCGGACCCATTGGAAGGCATCTTGGCACTCATAGCCCCTTGACCTTATGAATAAATTGAAATGATCTTGCCGAGGAATTGCAGCGCCTGCTCCCTTTTCCGCTGAAACGAATTGCGCCCGATGATCGACCCAAACCCGCCCCCCTCCCGGATCGCCTTGACTTCCTCGTAAACCGTCTCGTCGCTGACCGCCGCGCCACCCGAAAAAATCACGAGCCGCCGCCCGGCAAATGTGCATTGCACGACGTGTTTGATGCGCTCGGTCAGTGTGCCGATCGGCACCTTTTCCTTCTCATAGACTTTGCGCGCCGCCTCCTGTTCCAGGTGCGCGCTGGGCAGCTTGACCTTGATGATGTGCGCCCCCAACTGCGCGGCAATTTGCGCCGCATAACCGCATACATCCATCGCCGTCTCTCCCTCTTTGCTCAGGGACGATCCGCGCGGATACGACCACACCACCACCGCCAGCCCGTTGTCTTTCGCCAACTCCGCCGCCTCGCGCAATTCCTGGTACATCGTCACACGCGCAGCCGAGCCGGGATAAATTGTGAACCCGACGGCCGCGCATCCCAGTCGCAGGGCGTCCTGCACCGAGCCGGTCACCGCCGACAGCGGGTCCTTCTCGTCAAGCAATACGTCGTGATTGTTGATTTTGAGGATCAGCGGTATTTCGCCCGCAAATTCCCGGGCACCAGCCTCGATGAATCCCAGCGGCGCGGCGTAGGCGTTGCAGCCCGCTTCCATCGCCAGCTCGAAGTGGTAACGCGGATCGTACGCCGGCGGGTTCATCGCGAAGCTGCGCGCCGGTCCGTGTTCGAATCCCTGGTCCACCGGAAGAATCACCACGCGGCCTGTTCCCCCGAGCTTTCCGTGGTTCAGGATTCGGGATAGGTTGGTGAGTGTTCCCGGATTGTCGCTGCCGTACCAGCTTAATATTTCTTTGACTCGAGGCGTATTCATACTTTTTGTTGTCAAATCGTTTCTGAACATAAAGCAGCGCCCTGCCGCCGCCAATTCTTAATTTATACTGCCTGATTTTCAATTTCTCCATCAGGGGCGCCCCTGATGCGGATTTAAGGCGTTGCCGGAATGACAGCTTCCCAAAATAGCCCTCAGATGATAGTTAATGTCAAATCATCACCTATGAAAAACGCCATTCTTGCCTCGCTCCTGATCACCGGGTTGCTCTCCTCCTCCGCTCGCGGACAGGTGCCGCACAGGCCTTCCATCCAATTTCCCGCCAACAATACGCGCGTGACGACCAATCAAATCACCGTTTCCGGCACCACCAAGCCCGGTTCAGGCGTCACCTCGGTCCAATACACCATCGATGGCAACGGACCCATCACCGCCACCCAGCTCAACGACAAGAATTGGAATAATTGGGAAGCCGCTGTGCCGCTGATGGTCGGCTCCAACCGCTTTCAGGTCTGGGCCGACGGCCCGGGTGGCGCCTCGATCAGCAATTCGGCGAATTATTTCATGGTTGTCACCAATTCAATCGCGATCCTCACCTTTGGCAAGGGCGCCGAGACTCCGAATTTGAACGGCAAGGAGTTGGTCATCGACAAGGACTACAAGATCCTCGCCGTCCCCGACAACGGACAATTTTTCGCGGGCTGGACCGGCAGCGTCACTTCAGCCGAACCGAAACTGACTTTCCTCATGCAATCGAATATGCACTTGATCGCCACATTCGTCCCCAATCCCTTTACCACTAATAATCTTACCGGACTGTATGGCGGACTGTTCTGGGACACGAACAATCCATCGGAAACCAACGCCGGCCTTCTGACCATGACTCTGGCCGACGACGGCAACTTTGGCGGACAGATTTCAGTCGATGGCGGCGTCGTACCGTTCGACGGCCGTTTTGACACCAACGGAGCGGCGCAATTGTCTCTCCATCGTTACACTAGAGCTGAATTGACCGTTTCGCTGGCCCTGGATTTGAACGGCGTCAACGGATTGACGGGAACTGTCGCCAGCGTCGGCACGAACGGCTCCGGCGCATTTGCGGCCACGTTGGAGGCTTACCGGGAGCTTGACGCTGATCACATCCCCAGGGATTTCGGCGGCAATTACACTGTGGCGATGAACGGCGCGGGAAACGGGAACCCCTCTAACGCGCCGCAAGGATTCAGCTATGGGACGGCCTCCGTTGGCAGCGGCGGCCATGTAAATCTCCATCTTTTCCTGAGCGACGGGACCACCGCCATCACCTCAGGCGACCTGACCGGAAACGGTTATCTGCCGCTCTACGTTTCCTTGTATGCGGGCAGGGGCTCCGCGCTTGGGTGGATCGCCTTTACGAATGGCCGTCCGACGACGAACTACGAGATTTTCTGGTTCAAAGAACCGGTCGCCGGCGATACTTACGTCGGCGGCTTTAGTTTGACAAACCGCACGGTTTGGATTGACCCGCATAAACCCCCCGCAGGCGGCGCCAACGTCCTGGGTCTCACCAATGCCGTGGTGCAGTTCACAGGCAGCGATTTGGCGGTCAGCCTCTCTGACCCGCTGACATTGAACGCCGAGGGCGTTGGATCGGGCGCCAACACCAACGTCGTCAAGCTTACTGTTCACAATCAGACCGGTCTTTTCAAGGGTTCGTTTATCGATCCGACTAAAGGCCAAAAGGTCTTGTTTCACGGCGCGGCGCTTGAATCGATGCGCCAGGGTCTTGGATATTTTATGACCGACGATGGCCTGAGCGGGGCGGTGGTGATCACGGCCGCGCTGCCGTAACCGGAAACAACCAAAGGAATCGGGGCATCGGAGCCTTGAGTTCGTTGGCCAAAGGGCCAATCCATTTGACTCCGAAGCCAGCCCGCGGGGCGCCGGCCGGACCCTCCCGCGAAAAATTATTTGCGACAGCGCATTTTTTTCTTTCCTTTTGGCTCTGTCTATGTAATTCCTGTTGACCTACGAACTATGAAAAAAGGACAAAAGAAAAAAATAGCCGGGTATACCCGCAAGAAGATCGTTGACGAATTTACTGAGCTCCCGATCTCTCGCCAGCAAAAATGGCAGCTTCGCCGGGCCAAGGAAGGCCGTTGCGTCATCTGCGGAGAACCCAAAGTCACCGCCTGGCACTGCTTGAAGCACGCCGTCGCCAACCGCGAATGGGCGCGGAAGTACTCCGGCTCCGTTCGCCGCAATAAAACCCTCACCTATCGCCTGGCCACCGAATCCAAAGGTAAGGGTAAATCCAAGAAATAGCGGACGGCCATTTTGGCCACCTCGGGCAGTTCGGTCCTCCCAGCCGTTTTCAGCCGCCTAATGCGCCAGGATTGCGCGGTAAAATCGGTATGGACTGGTCGGCGCGTTCGTATCGACAAACGTAAACGGCGACAGATTCGTCTGCACCGGTAGCCAATCCACAAGGTTGGTCGAGACCTCGATGACCAGGCTTATGGCCCCGGTCCCAGTGGCGCTGACGCTGAACCCGGTGCTTCCCAGGTTGCCGGGCGTCAGCGTGATCAGAGGCGCTGTCACCGTCAGATCGACCGGCCCGCTGGTTTCCGATCCAGTGGAACTCATGACCTCCACCCAATAAGTCCCGGCCTGATCAAGTTGTATATTGGTCAAGACCAAAGTCGTTGTGGTTGCCGATGCAACATTGGTCCCGTCCCATGACCACTGATACGCCGGATCAGTCCATCCCCAGGCTAGCGCATTCAAGGTAACAGTGCTTCCCGCAGCAACGGTTTGGCTTTGCTGTACGACAGCCAGATAAGGCGCCAACTGGCCCGGAATGTTCCCGTAAATCGGTTCCACATCCATCCCCGGCCCAGTGGCGGAATTATTCAGAAACACATTGTCGACAATCGTTGCCATCCCAAAGTTGGCCAGCGCCCCGCCCAAAGCGTTTCCGGGAGCGCCCGCAGGCCCGGTGAATTGTGGGTTGCATTCGAAACACAAGCTGCCGGGGCCGCCGTCGCTTCCCGAGACAGCGTTGCGGGCAAAAGTGCAGTTGGTCATCACAAGCAGGCCGATGTTGTAAACTGCTCCTCCAATTCCCCCGCCGCCGGGGCCGCCGCCTATGCCCAGGTCGGGCGCGTCGCCAAGCGCCCAACCGGGCGCCCCGGTTGCTCCGACGCAATAGTTCCCCACAAATTCCACCCCCTCCAGCACAGTCCAGCCCGAATTGAACAACGCGCCACCCTCGGATGAAACCGGCGGTTCATTGTAAGCCGCGGAACAATTCGCTGAGTTGCTCACAAATGAGTCGTCGGACAAGACGGCCACACAGTTGGCCAGGTAAAAGGCTCCGCCCTGTCCCGCTCCAGGTGTGCCAATCGCACCGAAGCCGTAGCCGGATTCCGGCATACCGTCACCCGACAAGGCGGCGTTGTTTGTGCATTCTATGGCGTTGCCGTTGATCCATCCTCCGAAACTGTACAACGCGCCGCCATAGCCCCAACCCTGAACGCAATCTTGGGAAGAGGCCGATCCGCCCTGGGCCACATTGTCATTAAACGACACGTTTTGAAGATTGATCGCTCCACCCTCGTTAAATACGCCGCCCCCGTATGCGCTGCTGCCCCAAACCGAGCCTTGGGCAGTATTGCCCGAAAAAATCACGTTGGTCAGATTGACAGTGCCGTTACTATTGCACAGCGCTCCACCGAATCCTTCGCCGCCTCCCTCGTATGGGCCGCCGCCCGTAAAATAAGGCCATTGCGGACTGGCGGTGTTATTGGAAAACATTACGCTGGTCAACGTCACGGTTCCCAGATTGAAGATGGCTCCGCCCATTTCGATAACCCTGTTCCCCACAATGTTCACATTGCTGGCGGTTAATACCCCGCCGTTAGAAATGGCTCCGCCTTGATTTGTAACCCCATCTGATAATGTCAGGTTCCGCAGTGTAACGTTGACACCCGGCGGAATCGCCAGCATTTGGCTTGTTCCGCCTCCGGAAAATGAAACAGTATGGTTGCTTCCATCGACAACCACGTTTTGCAACGGCACAATCGGTTGCGAGAGATCAAAAATGCCATCGCAAACAAATGTCACCGACCCGCCTGCCAGGATCGCCCGGCTTAACTCATTCGGGTCCAGGTTGGCAACAATCCGGTTAGTCCCCGTCGGCGCGGGAATCATCGTCAAAATCGCCGGCTGGCTGTTGGTTGAATAAAACGGATTGGAGACCAGAACGGCGTAGGTGCCCGCATTGCCGAGCGTCAGGTTGCTGATGACCAGTCCGCTGTTGGTCGCGTCAGTCAAGTTGCCCCCGTTCCAACTCCATTGATAGTACGTCGGCACCGGCGCCTGCGACTGCGCCACTACATTGAAAGTCGTGTAATCCTCCGCCACGCCGATGTGGCTGGCCGGCTGCGTCAGAATGGTCGGCAGTGGCAGCAAGTTGACCGTGAGGACCGCATTGGAACTGTTTGTCGTATTCGGCGCCGTCCCGACAATCACCGCATAAGTCCCTGCATTACCCGGCAACGCGGCGCTAAAGCTCAAGGCAGAATTGGTCGCATCGTCGATATTGGTTCCGTTGAATGTCCATTGGTACAATAATGGCAACGGTCCGACAGCTTCAACACTAAGCGAGGCAGGATAATAGGCCCTCACCGCCTCGTTTGTCGGTTGGGACAAAATGTCGGGTATCAAATCGACTATCAAAACGGCATTTGAACTGGGAAGAACATCGTAGCTGTTGCTGACGATCACGCGATAAGTTCCTCCCTCCGATGGCTGAGCGTTGGTTATCAACAACGTCGCATTCGTTTCCTCGGGCATATTCGTACCGTCAAAAACCCACTGGTAAAACAATGGCTGCGCTGCTGTGGCGATGACAGTGAACGTGGCAGTGTTTCCGGCAAAGACCGTGACGTTTGTAGGTTGCAAGTAAATGTATGGCGACGTCAGCGAAAGACATTTCCCCTCACTACCCGCGTTATAGATCGCTTGGATTTCCGCAGAACTCAGCGCTCGGTCGTAAACGGATAACTCATCAATTTTTCCTTCAAAAGGCTCGTAGCCATCGCCCGTCGCTCCTATTCCGGCATCTGTGGAATAGTGAAACGTACCGGGTAAAATTGTGGCTGGCTCGCCAATGCCGTCGATAAAGAAGCAAACATTGCTTCCAGATTTGGTCGCCGCGAAGTGGTGAAAATTCGTGTCTGTGATCGCATTGGTAGAGTCAACCTGATTTTGAGGGCCATCATAGTCATTTTCCAGATTAATTGCCAGATACAAAGTCCCCTGCTGGTACATTCCGAATTGATAGCCATCCTCGCCGAACCCAAAAAGAGTACTGGTGCCTGCACGCGACTCAATCGGTGGTGCGCTAACCCATCCTTCGATGGTAAAATTTTGGAGTTGAAGGTTCGTTGCAGGCCCAACGTCGACTTCGGTCTCCCCAGAGAAATCGAAGGCCGTTCCGACCTCGCCTGGCCCGTAGGAAATTGGGGTTCCAAACGACGTGCCATTATTGTTGCCTAACTGGTCGAGCATGTTGCTTTCAGCCCGCCACCAGCTAATCAAGCCAATTGGCGGAGGCACACAGTTAGTCTGGGCCGCAATTGCGACAGGGAAAGCCAGCGCCAACAGGAGAACCGCGCAGGACAAAGCCGGCGTCCAGCGCACGCCGTGCGCGCTGTGCGAAAATGCCTCCTTCCCGCCGTCGGGCGGACTGCCTACTGGACAAATTTTCATGTGCAACTGCCGACATTGCTCTCGTCTTGCGTCGCGAATAATACCGCGCAGGAATTTGAACGTCAAGCAAAAACTCCGCCGGCAAACCGTTGGGGTTCTGGACAGAATTCTTCGGGCACCGCGAATTCCCGCGCATTTGCCCCGAGACCGACCATTGGAACTTCTGGCTAGATGAATTCTTCGTTACCTTCGTTTCCTTCTGTTTTCACTGAATAATTTTCACACCAAGCAAACGAAGGGAACGAAGAATTCTGTCATGCGCCCGCGAAAACGTTGCAATGGCTATTGGCAAATTAGTCAAAATTCAGCCGTTCTTCAATCAATTGTCGGACTCCAGAACCGGCTTCAGCACCTTCCACACATTTTCCGCCACAATTTTGTGGCCCGCCGGCGTCGGATGAATCCCGTCGGGCTGATTCAGGCTGGCGTCGCCGCCGACCCCTTCCAATAAAAACGGCACCAGGGCCGCGCGATTGCGCCTGGCAATTTCCGGAAATACCTTCGCAAACGCATCCACGTAATCCGGCCCCAGGTTGGCGGGCATCCTCATTCCAGCGATGACGATTTTGATCTCCGGATATTTTTTCCGCGCATGGTCGATGATCGCCTGCAAGTTGGACTCGATCGTGCCAACGGGAATGCCGCGCAAACCGTCATTGCCGCCCAACTCCACGATCAGCACGTCCGTCCTGCGTTGCAGCAGCCAATCCACACGCCCCAGCCCGTCCGCCGTGGTGTCTCCGCTCACGCCAGCGTTAACTATTGTAAAAGGCAGCCCCGCGGCGTCGATTTTTTCCTGCAACAACGCCGGATACGCCTGCGCCGGTTCCACACCATACCCGGCGGCAAGGCTGTCGCCCAAAACGACAACCGTTTTGCGCGCCGCCGCCAATGCGGACGGCGCCGTCACGATCACCAGGGACAACGCCAATAGTATCGCTTTCCCCCAACTCTTTCCCGCATAATTCATGCGTAATGGTCAACCAGTTATCAGACCCGCGCAAGGCAGACGGCCCCAGGACAATTCTCGATATCCGCCATTTGACCAAAACCTACGGTTCCCTCACAGTGGTCAAAGACATCAATTTCGCCATCCCGTCCGGGTCCAGTTGCGCCATCATCGGGCCTTCCGGCAGCGGAAAAACGACTCTGCTCGGCTTATGCGCGGGGCTGGACCAGCCGACCTCGGGCCAGGTGCTCCTGGATGGCGTGGACCTCGCCGCCCTTGACGAAAATGCCCGCGCCCGCGCGCGCAACGAAAGCATCGGCTTCGTTTTTCAAAGTTTCCAATTGATTCCCACCCTGACCGCGCTGGAAAACGTCATGGTCCCGATGGAACTGCGCGGCAACGGCGGCGCGACCGCGCCCGCCCGCCAATTGCTCGAACGCGTCGGCCTGGGGGAACGATTGTCCCATTACCCGGCCCAAATGTCCGGGGGCGAACAGCAACGCGCCGCCCTGGCCCGCGCCTTCATCAATCAGCCCAAAATCCTTTTCGCCGATGAGCCGACCGGCAATCTCGACGCGGAGACGGGGCTTTTGGTGATCGAAAACTTGTTTGCCCTAAACGCCGCCTTCGGCACGACGCTCGTCATCGTGACGCACGACCCGGAATTGGCCGGGCGGACCGGGCGCGTCATCCGCCTCAAGGCGGGAGCGGTCGTGTCCGACTCATGACCGGCGTTGTCAAACATTTGCTTCGCCCGTGGACCTGGCGCATGTGCTGGCGCGATTCCCGGACCCACCGCGGCCGCCTGCTTCTTTTCTCCCTTTCCATCGTCCTGGGCGTGGCTGCGCTGGCCGCCATCGGGTCGCTGGGCGCCAACCTCGAGCGCGCCGTGGAGGAGCAAGCCAAGACGTTGCTCGGGGCCGACCTGGCCATTTCTTCGCGTCGGCCCTTTTCGCCCCCGGAGGAGCGTCTCTTTGCGAAACTCGGCGGCGGCCAGGCGCGGCAAGTCGCCTTCAACTCCATGGTCTACTTTACCTCCACCGACGGCACGCGATTGGCGGAAGTGCGGTTCCTCAGCGGAGGATTCCCCTTCTATGGCCGGTTTGAAACCGAGCCGCAATCGGCCGTCCAGGATTTTGAGCGGGGCGCGGGCGCGTTGGTCGAGGAAAACCTGCTGATCCAATTCGATGCGAAGGTTGGCGGAACCGTCCGCATCGGACACCTGACAGCGCCCATCTCCGGCGCGCTCAGAAAAGTGCCCGGAGAAAGCGCCGCGCTCGCGTTGATTTCTCCCCGCGTCTATCTGCCGATGAAAGACTTGTCCGCAACCGGCCTGGGCGGGAATGGCAGCCTGGCCCGGTACACCGTCTTTTTTGAATTCCCGCCCGCCACGAATGTTGAAGAACTTGTCAAATCGATCCAGCCGCAACTGGACCAGTTTCGCCTCTCCGCCGAGACGGTCGCGAAACGAAAACTGGAATTGGGCCAGGCGATGGAAAATCTCTACCACTTTTTGAATCTGGCTGGATTGACGGCGCTGCTGCTCGGCGGCATCGGCGTGGCCGGCGCCGTTCACACCCATGTCAGGCAAAAACTTCCCACGGCCGCGGTCTTGCGCTGCCTCGGCTCTTCCATTTCGCAGACTTTTGCGGTCTATTTGGCGCAAGGAATCGCCCTCGGCGCGGTCGGCGCGCTCCTGGGCGCGTTTTTGGGGGCGCTGATTCAAAGCGCGTTGCCCAGGGCGCTGGCGTCTTTTATTCCTTTTGATTTTCAATTCAGGATTGCCTGGCTGGCGGTGGGGCGGGCCGCCGCGATTGGCTTTTGCATCTGCCTTCTCTTCGCCCTGCTGCCGCTGCTCTCGATACGGCGCGTTTCACCCCTGGCGGCGTTGCGCGTTGCGTGGGAACCGGCCCCCGCCAGGCGCGACCCGCTCCGATGGCTGGTCGGCGGTTTTCTTTTGGCCGCCCTCTTCGGGTTCGGCCTCGGCCAGGAGCGCAACTGGCGCATGGCGCTCGGCTTCACGCTTGGTTTGGCGGTGGTTTTTGCGTCCCTGGCCGGCACGGCAGCGGTCCTGATGCGTCTACTGCGCAAATGGCTCCAGCCTTCCCTCCCCTTCGTCGTGCGGCAAGGAATGGCCGGCCTGCACCGCCCCAATAACCGCACGCATCTTCTGGTCATTTCTTTGGGCCTTGGGACATTTCTTATCACATCCATCGCCCTCCTCGAACACATGCTCGCCGGCGACCTGCTCATCTCCAACGGACCGGGCCACGCCAACGCCATCCTGTTTGACATCCAGCGGGACCAACAGCTCGGCGTCTCCAACCTTGTCGCCGGCCTGCAATTGCCCGTGCTGGACCAATTGCCGCTGGTCAACATGCGCATTGCTTCGATCAAAGGCCGCGACGTCGAGTCTTTGCTGGCCGACAAGGAAAGCCATCGCGCCTCATGGCCCCTGCGCCGCGAGTACCGTAGCACCTACACCGATCATCTGCGCGATGCCGAACAAGTGACAGCGGGCCGATGGATCGGGCACGCTACCAACGGCGGCGTGGTCCCGATTTCAATCGAGGAGGGAATCGCCGCCGATTTGCGCGTCGGGCTGGGGGACGAAATTGTGTTTGACGTGCAGGGAATTCCGATCACGACGCGCGTCGCCAGCCTGCGCAAGGTCAACTGGCGCCGGATGGAGCCGAATTTTTTCATGCTCTTTCCTCTGGGCGCGCTGGAAAACGCGCCGGGCACGGACGTTCTGGTCACGCGCGTGGATTCCACCGCGCAATCGGCCCGGTTGCAGCGCGCGATGGTCAAAGCCTTTCCGAACGTTTCGGTAATCGACCTGACAATGATCGTGCAAACGCTCGACGCCATTGTCGGGAAGGTATTTTTCGTCATCCGTTTCATGGCGCTGTTCACGGTGCTGACGGGAATCCTCGTCCTCATCAGCGCGCTGGTGACGGGACATTTCCAGCGGCTGCGGGAAAGCGTTCTGTTGCGAACGCTCGGCGCGTCGGCCGGCCAGATATTTGGCATTTTGCTGGTGGAATACGTTGGGCTTGGCGTCGTCGCCGCGTTGACCGGAGTGATTCTGGCTTTGGGGGCCGCGTGGGCGCTGGCGGAATTTGTTTTCCACGTCCGCTTCGCGCCCGAAGCCGCGCCAGTCGTTCTGGCCCTGGTGATGTTGCCGGTTCTGACGGGCGGCATTGGCCTGCTGATGAGCCGCGGTATTCTCAAACGTCCTCCGCTGGAACTGCTCCGCGCGGAAACGGGCTGATCGGCGCAGGCCGATTTTATGGTCCTCGCCAGCCGCTAATCAAACATACAAATCTCGAACCATCAAATAGGGAAAATCCCGGTTGCAAACCGCTTGGCACAGAGTATCCTAATGCGACTAAGGAGGACAGATTATGAGAATAACCAGCCCAGCATTTGAAGAGGGAGGCACGATTCCGGACCAGTACAGCAAGGACGGTGGCAATCAAAGGCCGCCGTTGCGCTTCGAGGATGTTCCCGCAACCGCGAAGAGCCTGGCAATTGTCGTCGATGACCCGGACGCGCCGCAGGGAACCTTTACCCATTGGCTAGCCTACAACATTCCGCCCGACACTCGCGAGATCAGCGATGAAAGAACAGTGACAATGCAACAGGCGTGCAACGACTACGGCCAGCCCGGCTATGGCGGTCCCAGGCCGCCTTCCGGTGAACATCGTTACTTCTTCAAACTTTACGCGCTCGATGACCAGCTTTCGTTGTCGCGGGGAGCGTCCCGGCTCGATCTGGAGGAAGCCATGCTCGGCAATGTCATCGCCGAGGCCGAATACATGGGCCGTTTTGCCGCCCGCGCCATGGTCGGGACGACTTAGAGCAATCCCTCCGATTCATTGGCCGGTGGCGACTTTGCTGCGGCGGGAGGTCTTGCCGTTTGTCTCGTTCAAAAGGTGAATCCAAGTCTCGGCATCTTTGGCGCCGACGTCGAAAGGGTTGAGCATGTGCAATGAGTTGCCGCCTTCGGCACCGATAATCTCCCAGTCGATATAGTAAGCGCAGCCCTCGTTTTTGAGAAGGTGCATCGCATGCGATCGGACTGCGGCGCGGGTATTGGACGGCGCGAGCGCGGCGGCCTGGGTGACTTCCTTGTGCGGTATGTCCCAACCCGGCGGATTCTGCGCCAGCGCAAGACCCAAACTGCGCGCCGGATCGATTTGATGATACTCCAAATCCTGCGATTTCAACCACGGATGGCTCCACGAGATTTCCTCCTTTTCGCAAAACTGGCGCAACAGCCATCGCTTGGTTATCCAATCCACCTTGCCCACCAGCAATTCCGGGTCGCTCGCCAGCGCCTCGAGCACGTCGCTCCAAATCGATATAAGCGCGTCTGTCTCCGCGTCGCGTCCGTGCAATTCGGCTTTGGCGGCGCGCTGGTATTCGGACAGCAGCGTCACGGCCTCGGCGCAACGGCCATCGGCCAGTGGCACCAGCCACGGGCCGTCGGGTTGATGCGATAGATTGCGAAACGCGGCCACGGCGTCCGCCAGCACAGTCTTGGGCAGGCAATTCATCTCCAGCAAATCCAGCACGAGCGAAGTCGTGCCCACTTTCAAAAGCAGGCTGGTGGGCAAAACGTTCGTGTCGCCATGCAACAGGTGCAATCTGCGGTACTTGCGCGCGTCGGCCAGCGGCTCATCGCGGGTGTTGATGATGGCGCGGTTGAATTGCACCCACTCAAACAAATCGTTGTTGATGTAGTCGGCCCGCTGGCTCATTTGGAAAACGCTCTCGGCGCCGGGCCGCGCCAGTTCTCCGCGCGACTCCGCCGCCATCGTGGCGCCAACCCGCCCCGCGCTGACGTAGAGCATCCGCAATGTCAAAAATGCCAGCAGCGAATGAACATTGGCCTCGGACAACGGAGCGGAACGGCGCACCAGATAATTCTCGTGGCACCCGAAGGTCGCGCCCGAATAGTGGTCGATGTTATTGCGGATGAAATTGATTTCCCGCTCCAGCCGCATCGCTTTGAGAGCGTGCAGCAGGATGGAGTCGCCCGCCTGGTCGAACCGCAATACATCCAGCAGGTCCAGGCACTCGGGCGTGCAATACTCCAGGTGGCCCATGTCGATGTAGCAACGGCCGCCGTTGAAAAGGAACCCGCCGTTTCCGGCCGGCTCGTCCCAATCGCGCTGATGCACGTCGATAAGGCCAAAGCGCTGATCCTTGAAAATCCAATCGCGCACCCGCGTGATCGCGCTGGGTGTGCCCGGAAAATCGCTGGTCAGGCATCCGTATTCGGTCTCCAGGCCAACTATGCGGTTCATAACTCCAATCTGCCCTCGGCGTTCCTTAAAGTCCCAATTCCGTAATCGTCAAAGCTTGGTAACGCGACGGGCGCCGGCTTTGCCGCGCCAGCCAGCCGGCTTCCACCACCTTGCCCTTCACGGCCTCCCGCCAGCCCGCCTGCCGCCCCGCTTCATCGGGCATCGGATCGGCAAAGGACTTGCTATCCGACTGCCACCACCATGCCTGCAACAGAACGTCGGCCACTTCCGCCCGGCTCGTTTTATTCTTGACGGATTCGTTGAGCCATTTCTGCCCCGCGCTCTCCGCCTCCGGATCGCTTGCGGCCAGGACGGCGCCCCCGAATTGCATCCGGTACGAGCCGTCAAAATGCAGGCGAAAAAGCAAATCGTGCGCCGGCTCCGCCGCCAATTCGGCCAGCAACAACTCAACCAGATAGGGCGCGCTGAAAATTTGTTCGAAGTTCGTCTTCAATTGCGGCCCCAGCCCGAAACCGACCAATCGCCGCAAACTCACGTCCTCCGGCGCGCGCGTAAAGGACTCGACGTGCGCGGCGTCAATGGCCGCCTGGCGAATCTTCTCAATGTCCGCCGGATGCCCCAACCCCGCCAGCGCCTGGCGATCAAACAATTCAAAAACTTTCGATTGTCCCCCGCCCACGCCCAGCAACAAAATGCCCTCGGGCAGGCTGGCGGCCAGCACGGGCGATCCGCCCTTGAGCTGTTCGCGCACGTATTCGCGGCGGTTGGCCACCGCCTCCAGCCAGCGATACGGTTCCTCAGTCATGCAGAAACTCCTCCTGCTCCTGGTCGCTGATGGTTTGCACCCCGTCGGGCTTCAAGAGCTTAATGGTCGCGTAGGTGTGCGTGGAGGGATTGACGCCCCCGGTGGCCGAATCAAATTCCGATGCCGTCGAAAGCAAACGGGACGCAAAACGCACGGCTTCGCGCAGTTTCATTTCAGACGGCGCCGGATTCCCGTAACGTTCCTGATAACTCAAGATGCTCCGGATCGTCCCAGACCCGGAACCCGACGCCGCGTAACCAACCGCCTCAAACTGCGCGCCCAGCGGATCGTAAAAGTAAATTTGGGGCTTCGGCGGCGAAACCGAATGGTCCACACCCGCGAACAATGGCACGACTATTCCAATGCCCTGCATCGTCATCGGAAGGTTTTCGCGCAGCAATCGCGCCAGGGCGCGGACCCGCGCAGGCAGGCTCAAGGGCTGGAGCTGGCTGCGCCGGTAGTACTCGAAGGATGTTTGCAGCACCCGCGCCATTTCAAACGCCGTTGCCGGCACGCCGGCAATGGCCAAAACCGAAGTCGGATCAATCTCGATGATTTTCTCCACGCGATCGGTGACAATCACATTGCCGGCGGTGGCGCGGCGGTCTCCCGCCATCAACACGCCCTCAGCGCAATGAAACCCAAAAACGGTGGTCGCCTGCGTCTCGGTCGGCGCTCCCGACGAAGCTGCGGGTGGGGCCGAAGCGAGATTGCGCCCCGCCAATAGGGACAAAAAATCTCCGGCGATCGGATTGGACTGGCTCATTGGCCGGTACGCTGTCGATAACGTCTGGCCTGGTCGGGATCGACCTTTCGCATGCGTTTGAGCAATTCCTCCGTATTGGGTTTATCTACTTTTGGGGCGCTCGGCCCTTCACCACCGCCGCCGCCAGCCGGGGCAACGGGTCTATTTTTTTGAGCTTGGTCAGGCATACAACTATTTTGAATGTAGTCTTTTGTGGCCGTATTGCACGACACAACTTCGCAGAAAAATCCAGGATTTCAAGTCGCAGCAGGGCAAACGCAATTTTCACTCCCACCCGGCCCTTTGGATGACCACAGCGCCACACGAAAAGGGAAAAGCTCGGCCTCCATGACGCCTTGCTTTACGACCGGGTCGCCATCCATAAGTTCGCGGGCCGCCGATTCGGACGGCGTTACCAATACGACTATTCCGAATGTTCGTTCGTCCGCGTTCAGTGTGCGGCCCGCCATGAGAACAACGCCATCCGTCGTCAGCTTTTCAAGGTATTTGAAGTGTTCCCCAATGATCGAAGCCTCCGATTCCGTCGGACCCTCGACAAGGATGGCGACTCGAACAGGCTTTATGCGGTAGAGGAACTGTTGCATGAAAGTTTAGTTGTCTCATCCGCAAGTGCAAACCAGGTTCCGGTCGCCCCAGACGTTGTCGATGCGGCCGACGCTCGGCCAGAATTTGTGTTCGCGCGTCCAAGGGGCGGGAAACACCGCCCGTTCCCGCGTGTACGGATGGTCCCACGGCTCTTTGACCGCGGCAAGGGCGGTGTGCGGCGCGTTTTTCAGCAGGTTGTTTTGGGGATGCGCTTTGCCGGACTCGATTTCCTGAATTTCCGCATAAATCGCGATGGCAGCGTCGCAAAAACGGTCCAATTCCTCTTTTGATTCGCTTTCGGTCGGCTCGATCATCATCGTCCCCGGGACGGGAAAGGAAATCGTCGGCGCATGAAATCCATAATCCATCAGGCGTTTGGCCACGTCTTCGACGCTGACGCTCTTGAACGGCCGCAAATCCACGATGCACTCGTGCGCCACCAATCCACTTGCCCCCTTGAAGAGCACCGGAAAATACGGGTCCAGCCGGCGCGCGATGTAATTGGCATTGAGAACCGCCATGCGCGTGGCTTCGGTCAATCCGCCGCCGCCCATCAGCGCGATGTAAACCCAGGAGATCACCAATATGCTCGCGCTGCCCCACGGCGCGGCCGCCACCGCGCCAATCGGGTCCTCGCCGCCGAGGTTGACAACGGGATGGCCGGGCAGGAATTCCGCCAAATGTTCCGCGACGCAAATCGGTCCCATGCCAGGCCCGCCGCCGCCGTGCGGAATGCAAAAGGTCTTGTGCAAATTAATGTGGCAAACGTCCGCGCCAATGTCACCCGGACGGCACAAGCCAACCTGCGCGTTCATATTCGCGCCGTCCATGTAAACTTGCCCGCCATGCTCGTGAACGATCTGGCATATTTCGCGGATGCCCTCCTCGAAGACACCGTGCGTTGAAGGATAGGTGACCATGAGCGCGGCCAGATCGTCCTTGTGCGCTTCAGCCTTGGCGCGCAAGTCCGCCAAATCAATGTTCCCGCCCGCGTCGCACCCCACCGGCACGATCCGCCACCCCGCCATCGCGGCGCTGGCCGGATTGGTGCCGTGGGCGGAATTGGGAATGAGGCAGACGCGCCGGCCCGGCTGTCCCCGCGTTTCGTGATATTTCTGTATGACAAGGAGGCCGGCGTATTCGCCTTGCGCGCCGGAATTGGGCTGCAACGAACAACCGAAAAACCCGGTGATCGCGCACAACCATTGCTCAAGCTGCCGGAATATAATCTGGTAGCCGCGCGTCTGGGTCAACGGAGCGAACGGATGGAGCCGGCCAAATTCCGGCCAGGTGATGGGAAGCATTTCCGCCGTCCCATTGAGCTTCATCGTACAGGAGCCCAGCGGGATCATCGAAGTTGTCAACGATAAGTCCCGCGATTCCAGCCGCCGCAGGTAGCGGAGCATTTCTGTTTCCGAATGGTGCCGGTTGAACACCGCCTGCTGGAGGAACGGCGCAACGCGGGCAACCCCCGACGGGTAATCCACGGAAACCTTCGCCGCCAGTTCGGCCAGCGAAATCGCCGGCGGCTTGCCGCCGTTGAAGACCGTCAGGATATCGATCACGTCCTTCTCCATCGTCGTTTCGTCCAGGGAAATGCCCACGGTTTGGGCGTCGAACACGCGGAAATTCATCCGCTCCGCCTCGGCCGCCTTGAGTATGCCGCCCGCTTTCCCGCCAACATTGATCTTGAGCGTGTCGAAGCAAGGACCGGATTGCTCCCGTTGGAAGCCAAGTTGCGCGAGCGCTTCTCCCAGGACCTCAGTCAATGCACGGATTCGGCGCGCGATCTTTTTCAATCCTTCAGGCCCGTGGTAAACCGCGTACATCGAAGCGATGTTTGCCAGCAGGGCTTGGGCGGTGCAGATGTTGCTGGTCGCTTTTTCGCGGCGTATATGCTGCTCTCGCGTTTGGAGGGAGAGGCGAAAGGCCGGGTTTCCGCTCGAATCCCTCGACACACCGACCACCCGCCCCGGCATCAATCGTTTGCACGCCTCGGTCGTCGCAAAAAAGGCCGCGTGCGGTCCGCCGTATCCCAGTGGCACCCCGAACCGCTGCGCGCTTCCAACCGCGATGTCCGCCCCAAATTCTCCGGGGGGCCGCAGCAACGTCAGCGCGAGCAAGTCCGCCGCCACCACCAGCAGCGCGCCTGCGGCATGCGCCTGTTTTGCAAAATCCTCCCAGTCAAGAATCGCGCCGTCAGTGGCCGGATATTGCACCAGCGCCCCAAACACGTTTTCGTCAAGCTGGAAAGTTCGGTGATCGCCCAAAACCACTTCGATTCCCAGCGGGCGCGCGCGCGTTCGCACCACCTCAATGGTCTGCGGATGGCATGTTTCAGAAACAAAAAACACGGTGCGGTCGGGCCGGACATTGTGGCACAGGTGCATGGCTTCGGCGGCCGCCGTCGCCTCGTCCAGCAAAGATGCGTTGGAAATCGGCAAGCCGGTCAATTCAGCCGTCACCGTTTGAAAATTCAGCAGCGCCTCGAGGCGTCCCTGGGAAATCTCCGCCTGGTAAGGCGTATATTGGGTGTACCAGCCGGGATTCTCCAAAATATTGCGTTGTATCACCGGCGGCGTGACGCAGTCCGAATATCCCATCCCGATAAACGAGCGGAACACCTGGTTCCTTCCCGCGATGGCGCGCAATTCATTGAGCACCGCGTGTTCGCCCATTCCCCCCGGAAGCGCCAGTGGCCCATGGAACCGGATTCCCGCGGGAATGACCGCGTCAATGAACCCATCCATGCCCGCAAAACCCAGTTCTTTGAGCATTCGCGCCGATTCCTCGGCGCCGGGGCCTATGTGGCGATGGACAAACTTGTCCGACGGTTGAAGCATTTCCGACATTGGCGGAAAGTAAAATGCATTCCGCGCAATGCAAGTGAGATTTGAATATTATCGCGTCTGCCGCTTACCCAAACTCCACCCCCTTCCGTTCCGGCCCCACAATGATGACCACCGCTCCGAGGCACAATACGGTGAAAGCCGTCATCGCCATCGCGCTCGAATAGGCGCCGTGTTTGGATAGCTGCGCCTCGATGTGCGCCGCGTTGCCCGCCAGCAACACGCCGCATTGATAGGCAAAGCCCGGCAGGAACCCCCGCACCGACCCCGGCGAAAGCTCCGTGATGTAGGCCGGTATGACGCCCCACGCGCCCTGGACCGCAAACTGAATCAGAAAAGCGCCCGGCACCAGCCATCCACCGCCTAAATAGCCGCACCACATCGGAATCATTCCAACCGCCAGCAGCAACGCCAGCGCCATGCTTCGCCGCCTCCCAAAACGATCCGACAGCAACCCAAAGGTAACGCCCCCAACCAACGCGCCCAGATTGAAGATAATCGCCGTGTTACCGACTTGTGCCCTGGTAAAATGCCGTTCCTGCTCCAGGAAGCTTGGATAAAGGTCCTGTGTCCCGTGGGACGCAAAGTTCATCATCGTCATCAGCGCCATCAAATATAGGAATAGCTTCCAGTGCCGCCCAACGGCCTGGCCCAGCCCGGCCCACGTCTCCGGCCGATTTCGGAGCCAAACGTCGGATTCCTTGACTTTGTAGCGCACAAATATCGCCAGCAAAGACGGCAATCCTCCGATAATAAACAGAGACCGCCAACTCCAGTCCGCGGGGAGAAAACGAAAACAGCACGCCGCCAGCAGGTAGCCGCAAGGGTAGCCCTGCTGCAACAGCCCCGAATAAATGCCGCGCCATCGCGGCGGCACCTTTTCCATCGAGAGCGCCGCCCCAACCCCCCATTCTCCACCCATCCCGATTCCGAAAAGTGCGCGGCACACCATGAACGTGGCGAAATTCGGCGCCAGACCCGAGCAAACTTCCATGGCCGAGAAGAAAACCAGATTCGCCATCATCGGCCTTCGGCGTCCGAAACGGTCGGCAAGCAATCCGAAGATCACGGCGCCCAGCGGCCGAAACGCCAGCGTCACTGTGATGGCCAGCGTCATTTTGTCCTTGAGCGAAACGTGGAAATCCGCCGCCGCCTTGGAAAGGACGAAGACCAGGACAAAAAAGTCAAAAGCGTCGAGAGTCCAGCCCAGAAAGCTGGCGATCACTGCATTCGAAGCATCGCTGCGCGATTTCAACACCGGAAAAATCCCGGCGAGATTACAGTCCCCGCGCACTGCAAGCCATCTCATAAATACGTGCGAACGGCCGCTCCCGAATCAGCCGAAGGCTTCATGGGTGGAAATGTCTGCATTGCAAAACCGCAAAATTAGTCAAGCGCCTCGTAATGGCGTTTGCTAGTTTAGCGTGCAAATGAGCGGCACACGGCCAAAGCATAAGACAACGTGGAATGATTATAAGGAGCGCATTCTGCGGGTGTTGACGCATATCCAGGAGCATCTGGATGAGGCGCTGGATTTGGAGGAGTTGGCGCGGGTGGCGTGTTTTTCGAGTTTTCATTTTCACCGCATCTTCGCGGCGATGACGGGGGAGACCATTGCGGACCATGTGCGGCGGCTGCGGTTGGAGCGGGCGGCGATGGAATTGAGGTCGGGCGCGAAGCAGGTGATTCAAGTGGCGCTGGACGCCGGTTACGAGGCTCATGAGGCATTCACGCGGGCGTTCAAGGCCGCATACGGAGCTTCGCCGGCGAAGTTTCGCCGGGCGACGGAGCCCATCGCCATTCTCGCCGCGCCATCCGGCGTGCATTTTCGGCAGGGAGTTCCTTTGACCACATTCAACACAAACCACATCACAACAAAAGTTATGAAAGTCATTACCAGGAAAATCAAACCGATGCGCGTGGCTTATTTGCGGCACGTCGTCCCATACGAAGATACCAAGCAAACGTGGTTTGACCTCACGGCACACCTGTCGGCGGACCAGCAGATTCGCAAGAGTTCGGCGTTCATCGGCATTGGACACGATAATCCATCGGTGACACCGGCGGCGGAGCTTCGTTACGATGCATGCATCACCGTGGATGAAGAATATGAGCCGAAGAAGCCGGTTGAGTTGCAGACAATCGTCGGCGGCGATCACGCCGTGGTAAAAAATTGCCCGGTCGGGAAAATCAAGGACGCCTTCCAATATTTGTACGGCAAATGGCTCGCGCGGAGTTCCCGGGAGTTGCGGCCTGCGCCGGGCTTTGTGGTGATGGTGGATGCCCACGACGCGGTCGCGCCCGCGAAACGGCGGGTGGATATTTATATGCCGTTGCAGCCGAAGCGGCCCCTGAATAAATCGGAGCAAATGAACATCGAAGTCAGGACGCTGGAGCCGCGTCGCGTCGCCTATATGCGGCACGTGGGGCCGTACAACGGCGCGTATCGGGTATGGACGGATTTTACGACGAGGCTCAAGAAGGACGGGCTGCCCCGCAAGGATTCCTTGTTCATCGGCGTGCCCATGGATAATCCGAAGGTCACGCCGCCAGAGAAATTGCGTTATGACGCCTGTGCGACGGTGGATGAGAAGTACGTGCCCACCAAGCCGGTGCGTGTGCGAACGATAGCGGGTGGCGATTATGTGGTGGCGAGGAATTGTCCGATCGGATCGATCGCCAAGGGCTATGAGAAATTGTTCGGCTCATGGCTGCCTAAGAGCGGCCGCAAAGCACGGAAGGCCCCGTCATTATTGGTGGCGGTGAATGGTCCTGAGGGGATGCCGCCGGCGTTTGGGTTCACGGATATTTACGTGCCGTTGGAGCTGGGGAAGTAAGAATCGGTTGCCCGAAGTCCGTCGAACGGCGGCCGTTTAAAGGGATTTGCGAGAGTAGTGGCTTCGCCCTTGCCGCGCGGCTGTTTCAGGCAATTCTCCCGGATTCATTTCCGGGCGCGGAGAAGTTTGCGCAACCGCTCCGTCGTCTCCGCCCGATCCAGCGCGCTGGAAGCCACGTCCATCGTGAGACGTTCCCATTCCGGTCCGTCCTCGTTCGGCTCGATCCCGTTCAAACGAAGAAACACAAGACATGCTCCAAGCGCCGCCCGTTTGTTGCCGTCAATGAATGGGTGATTTCGGCAGAGGTAAAACAAATAGGCCGCCGCTACTTCCGGCAAATCTTCGTACGGCGACTTCCCGCCGAAAATGGCCTGCGGCGCGGCCACCGCCGACTCCAGCAGCGCCAGGTCCCTCACACCGTCCGACCCTCCAAAACCCTCGATGGCCGCAAGGTGAATCTCCCGCACGATGTCCACGGTGAGGTGAAAGCAATTCTCCGGCGTGAAACTCATGCCAGCCGTTTCATCGTCCGGGCGTAATCCTTCATCGTCGATTTGATCGTCTTTGTAACCTGCTCGCGCGAGGGCCGCGGACGAATCGGTGTCAGGGTAATCGAGCCGCCTGAATGCACCTCCACACTCATTTCGTCGCCGGTCTTGAGATGCGCCATGTCCATCAGTGTGGCGTCAAAGATGATTCCGTTGGAATTGCCTACTTTGGAAATAGTCTTTATCACGCCGTAATACTACGTTTTACACCGCCGGATGTCAAGCGCCGCTGCCACGGCCCTCATTTTTTGTGCGATTTGCAGCCCGGCGGGCACTATCTTATGGAAACGTGATGAGCGAAGACGCCCAGTTATTGCGCCGCTATTCCACGGAACGTTCGGAAGCCGCCTTCGCCGAATTGGTCCGCAGGCATGTCGATCTGGTTTATTCCGCCGCGCTCCGGCTGGTCAATGGCGACGCCCATTGCGCGCAAGACTTGACCCAGCAGGTTTTCTCCGAATTGGCCCGGCAGGCCCGGACGCTGGCGCGCCATCCCGCCCTGGTCGGCTGGCTTTACACGACCACCCGGCAAATGGCGTGCCGCGTCATCCGCTC
>DATKFW010000058.1:0-75491 GCA_035511075.1 Vulcanimicrobiaceae bacterium | reverse complement strand
GCTTCAAACGACCGGGACAGTTTTGGAGCAAGCGAGGTGACGAGGCGTTGCTGTGCCTGGAAATGTTATGGCGCAATGACCGTTGGCATCTCCTCTTCCCTCACACTTCATTCAATCCTGCAAGAAACTGAGATGCGCCCGCCGATTTTTGGGATTGAGCCTGATCGGCCCTCGTCACCGTTTCTTCAATTCTCCCGTTCCAACGCCAACCACAATCAGCCCACCGAGGTAACCGGCACGCCGGTGTGACGCGCCATTACCGAAATTCTTCCCATTCGGGTTCGTTTTCAAAAATCCAACGGTAATAATGCGCGGCCTGCAATTGGCTGGCAGCCGCCTCATCCACCACGACGGTGCAGCGCGCGTGCAACTGCAGGGCGGTGGCGGAAATCATGGCGGTGATGGGGCCTTCGACCGCTTTGGCGATCACGCCGGCCTTGTCCTGGCCGGTGGCCAGCAGGATGCAGCGGCGGCATTCGAGGATCGTGCCCACGCCCATCGTGATGGCCCGCCGCGGCACGTTCGCGGCACCGTCGAAAAAAGACGCGTTTTGCTCAACGGTCGCCGGACTCAACGCCTTGACCCGGGTGCGGGAGCGGAGTGCGGACAGAGGCTCGTTGAAACCGATGTGGCCGGCCGCGCCAATTCCCAGCAATTGCAAATCAATGCCGCCGCACCGCTGCATTTTTTCCTCGTATTGACAACATTCAACGTCCAAATCCGCGGCCATGCCGTCGGGCAGGTGGGTGTTGCGCCTGTCGATATTGACATGACTGAATAGGCGGCGGTTCATGTAGTCCCGGTAGGAACGCGGGTCGTTGGAGGCCAGGCCGACGTATTCGTCGAGGTTAAAAGTCCGGCACAACGAAAAGTCCAGGCGATCCCGCTGGTGCATCTCCACCAGCACACGGTAAACGGCTTCCATGGTGCGTCCGGTGGCCAGGCCCAGCACCAACGACGGATGCGCGCGCAATTCCTTGGCGATGATGCGCGCCACCAGATGGGCGGCGCTGTCCTGATTGGGACGGATGATCGCTTCCACGGTGGCAGGCCGCGCGTCAGGCGGTGTATTCTTTGGCGTTTTCCGGCAGGGAGAAAAGCACCTTTCGCGCGGGCAATTTCTCCTTCAACGCGGCTATTTCGTCCATTCCTTCGGTCAGTGGCAGCGGGATTTGTCCGCCCTCGATGACGGAGCGGCAGAGGGCCATCATAATCTCAAAACCGGCGTAAGCAGTCCCGAAATTGCACGCATGGACCTTCGCGTCGTCATCGAGCCAATCGGCCATTTCGTCAACGTACGGGGGCATATCCAGGTCGTAATTCATCGCTCCCTGGCCGCCCTGGCTGCCGTTGTGCGTCACGGCCCGCCAACCGCCTCCAGTCATCACCTCCGCGAAGCCCTCGGTCCCTTGCGCGCCGATGCGGCATTTGCGCCACCAATACGGGACTTCCGGCACGTCCGGCGCGCCGGCGCCGCACTCGACAATTCCGCGGACGCCGTTGGAAAAATGAATGAACCCTGCGATGTAATCGGGCGAGGGATGGGAATCTGTCAGCTTGCCGCGGCCGGCCGCCTGCGCCATCACCCATTGCGCCTGGCCGCCGGGATTGTACCAAAGCGTGTAGTCCACCAGATGGCTCAACATGTGCATCATCCAGCCCGTGGCGGTCCCATAAACTGTGTTCAATCGCCCAATGGCGCCGCTGCAAATGATGTCGTGGACCTTCCGATAGTGTTCGCCGTAACGATGCTGGTGGCTGACAACGGCCTTGACCTTCGCGGCGTCAAGCATTTGTTTAATTTTCATGCCTTCGGCGCTGGTCAGCGCCACGGGCTTCTCGAAGGCGATCAGCTTCGCGCCGCAGTCAATGCCCGTTTGAATCAATGCCGAACGCACATGCGGCAGCGTGCAAAAGCAAAAAATATCGGGCCGCACGTTTTGAGCAAGGGCGCGGGCGTCGGTGCTGATTTGCGGATTGCCAAGTTTCGGCGCCGCGGCTTCGAGGCGGGTTTTATCGATGTCGCATATTCCGGCCACCTCGAAACGCCCGTTGGCGTGGAAGGCGGCGGCGTGGTGCATGCCGCGTTTGCCCATCCCGACGATGACGACTTTGTATCGGTTCATGGCCAATCAGGCGGCTTGCGCCTTGTCCCATTGAAGCGCCTTTTCGATCACAAAATCGATTTCGTTGGCGGTCAATTCTGGGAACATCGGGAGCGAAACGCACGCGGCCGAGTTGTATTCGGCGTTGGCGAGCGAATCGGAAACGCGCGCGGGTTTGCCCCAAGGATAGCCGGCCTGTTGATGGATGGCGATGGAGTAATGGGTCTTGGCGTCCACGCCGGAGTCGTTGAGAAATTTTAGACAACCGTCCCGCCGGGCCGGGTCCCTGGTTTCGATAACGTAAAGATGAAAAACATGCCGCCCGCCCGGCGTCTCGAAGGGCAGGGTGAAATTCGCGGCGTCCTTGAGGCCCGCCGTGTAGCGGGCGGCTGCCTTGCGGCGATTGTCGTTCCAGGAGTCGATATGCTTGAGCTTGGCGCTCAGGATGCCGGCGTGAATGTCGTCCAAACGGCTGTTGAAGCCGAAACTGTGAACGTTTCGGGCGGGGGAGCCGTGGTTGCGATATTTGCGGACCCGCGCGTCAATATCGGAATTATTCGTGACGATGGCGCCGCCGTCACCGAAGGTTCCCAGGTTTTTTTGAATGATGAAGCTCGTGGCCGTGGCGTCGCTCAATTGCCCGATCTTGAAGCCGTCCCCGTGCGCGCCAATGCCCTGCGCATTGTCCTCGACGACGAAAAGCTTGTGTTTGGCGGCGATTTTGGCGATGGCCTTCATGTCCGCGCATTGGCCATAAAGATGGACTGGGACAATGGCCCTGGTCCTGGGCGTTATCGCCGCCTCGATCTTTGCCGGGTCGATGCATTTGGTTTTTGGATCGCAATCCACCAGGACGGCCGTCGCGCCGGCAATCCAGATGGCTTCGGCAGTGGCAAAAAACGTATTGGCGTTGGTGATGCACTCGTCGCCGGGGCCGATCCCCAGGGCCATGAGCGTGAGCCAAATGGCATCCGTCCCGTTGCCGACTCCGATGGCGTGTTTGGTGCCGCTATAGGCCGCGAACTCGCCTTCAAAACGCTTGAGCATCGGGCCCAGGACGTATTGGCCGCTCTGGATGACCTCGTGAATATTGGCGTCAATTTCGGCTTTGACGTTGTTGTATTGGCGGACGTGACCGTAAAATTCAACTTTCATGGTTGGACAGTAGGAAGGCTGGCCCGCGTTTACAAGGCAATTTCAAAGTCGCCGCCAAGTCTAACACGACCAACGCCACGGCGCTTATGCCGGCCGATTGCCCCTAGTGATGGCGATGGCGAGGATGGTGGTGGTGGAACAGTTGCTCGCGATAGGCGTAAAGATACCAAACGATGAGGATGTTGGCGATCGTGAGCACGAGCAAGTACCACGAAAACTTCCTGGCCAGTTCGTACATTTCGATGGGGACGAAAAAGGCCGACTCGCCGATGGCGAGCCACCCGGCCCAGCCGGCGCGAAGCAACAGGCCAAAGCCTTCAACCAACGGAAAGAGGGACCAGGCCATTGTCCCCAATGCGGTCCATTTGATTCGCTGCGGAGTCACGTCGGCGATTTGTTCGGCGATATGCTGGACGAGCCTATTCTCGGGATGGATCCGAAGGTTCTGGAAGATCGGTTTTTTCAGGAGGTCGGCGTATTCCTGCGGCAAATCGCGCGATGCCTGAAAATAAAGGACAACACCGAAAAAAAGGAAGAGGAAACCTTTGACCAGCTTGAAGAAAACAATCGCGTACAGTGTCGGAGCGCGTTTGAGCGGAATCTCCGCCGTGACCACGGACAAACTTTCTGGCAGGAATTGTTCTTGGGACGCCATTACCGAATCCTCTCCAGCAGCAGAGTCGGCAGCGCGTCGATTTTCACGCGGGTTTGTTTCATGGTATCGCGGTCGCGGAGAGTCACGGTGTCCTTCAATTCGGCGCCTTGCTCGCCCAGCGTATCGAAATCCACCGTCACGCCAAAGGGCGTGCCGGCTTCATCCTGGCGCCGGTAACGCCGGCCAATGGCCCCGGCATCATCATAAAATACAGTCATAAAAGGGCGAAGCACGTCTCTAACCTGCAATGCCTTATCGACCAATTCCGGCCGGTTCTTAAGCAGCGGGAAAACGGCCGCTTTGACCGGCGCGATGCGGGGATGGAAACGCATCACAACGCGTTTCTCCAATTTTCCCTTTTCGTCCGGCGCCTGGTCCTCGCAATACGCTTCGCAGATCAGGGCCAGGGCCAGGCGATCCACGCCAGCCGACGGCTCGATGACGTGCGGCACATAAATGCCATTGGCCAGTGCGGCGGCGTCCTGGGCCGCCTGTGTTTGGGCCTGCTCCGGCGCTTCGTTCATTTTGACAAGGTAATTGCGCCGATGCTCAAAATAACGCCCGGCCAGCGCCGATTTTTTCCCGTCGTCCAATTTGGCCCACGCCGCCTTGAGTTCCTCGTCGAAAACGGTCATTGCCTTGCCCGAAAAGCGCTGGTGTTGGGAGAGATCAAAGTCGCCGCGGGCGGCGATGCCTTCGAGTTCTTCGCCGGCCAACTCGCCGTTTTGGTCGCGCTTGCTGAAGGGGAATTTGTAAAGAATATCCACGGTGGCGCGCGCGTAATGAGCCAATTCCTCGGGCTTCTGCCAGTACTCCACCAGCGACGCGCGCGGCAGGCCGATGTTCTCGTAAAAGGCGAGGCGTTCCTCGACCCAATACTTGTGCCACATCTGCCAGCCCCAATTGGGTTGGGGCGGCCCGGGATGGCCGGCGCCCTCGGGCCGCGCGATGCTTCCGCAAATGGCCTCGACCACTTCGTCAGGCCGGATGAAGAATTCCAGTTCCATCTGCTCGAATTCGCGGGAGCGAAAAGTGAAATTGCGCGGATTGATCTCGTTGCGAAATGCCTTCCCGATCTGGCAGACGCCAAAGGGGAGTTTTTTCCGCGCGACCTCGGCGACGTTTTTGAACTGGGCGAAAATGGCCTGGGCCGTTTCCGGTCGAAGATAAGCGACGTTCTCCGCGCTTTCCACAGGCCCGACGTAAGTCTTGAACATGAGGTTGAAGAGGCGCGGCTCGGTCAGGAGACTGCCGTTCTCGGGGTTATAACGCGTCGAGTTCTCCACTTTCTCCGTCCGTTCGCCCCGCAGAACGGCGTCGGCAAGACCGCGCTGCTGGTAAAATAACCGCGCTGACTTGCGGGCCAATTCGGGATTTTTTCCGGGCGTCAGCAGAAAAGAATAGAGTTCGTCGGATTTCTTCGATTTGTCGGCCGTTTCCGCGCCGGAGAAATGATAAACGACGCCGCTCTGGGGATCGATCTGATCGGCGCGGAAACGCTTCTTGGTCAGGAGACAATCGACCATGGGATCGGCGAAGGTGGAAGTATGGCCACTGGCCTCCCAGATTTTGGGGTGCATGATGATGGTGGCTTCCAGGCCGACGACATCATCCCGGCGCTGCGTCATGGCGCGCCACCAGAAATCCTTGACGTTGCGTTTGAGTTCCGCGCCCAACGGGCCGTAATCCCAGAATCCATTGATGCCACCGTAGATCTCGGAGGATTGGAAGACGAAACCCCTGCGTTTGCAAAGGGAGACAATCCGTTCCATCAAATCGTTCGCCTTGGGTTCAATCATAGCATAGCAGTCTTCTGAAAGGTCCGCGTGATGTCAAGGAAGCGAAAGGCAGAGTCGCGGCACAGCGCCAATCATCCGTGCGGCAAATAACGCTTGCGTTCCGCTCAAAAATGGAACGAAGTCGTTTCGCGCACATTTTTTCGTTGACTTTGTGAGGGAATCCCCTAACTATCCGCACGGGATTGCAGATGTTGGACCCAGTGAAAATCCAAAAACCTTTGTCCATAACGCCCTCTGGCGGAGGACTTAAACCATTATTGTTACGAATGGGCGTCGTTGGTTTGATGTTGGGGTTTTTTTGGGCGATTTTGGCTCCATTGTCTGCGACGGCCCAGGTTAGTGTGCTGACTTACCACAACGACAACGCGCGGACGGGTCAAAATCTGGATGAAACCGTGCTGACTCCCGCAAATGTCAACTTCAACACCTTTGGCTTGCTGTTTTCGTGCGCTGTCGATGGCCAGATTTACGCCCAACCGCTTTACATGCCCGGGGTGGCCATCACAAACATGGGAAAGCATAACGTGGTCTTTGTCGCCACGGAACACGACAGCGTCTTTGCCTTTGACGCGGACAACAACGCCGGCAGCAACTCCGCGCCGCTTTGGCGGGCCAGTTTTATCAATCCGGCCGCCGGCGTGACAACCGTGCCGTCCGCCGATGTCGGTAGCAGCAGTCTATCTCCAGAAATCGGAATCACGAGCACGCCGGTGATTGATCCTTCCACCATGACACTTTACGTGGAAGCCAAAACCAAGGAAGTCATCGATACGACGACGAATTATGTGCACCGGCTCCACGCGTTGGACCTGGGTTCCGGCGAGGAGAAGTTTGGCGGGCCCGTCGTAATACGGCCGACGGTGCCCGGCACAGGCTTGGGCAATGATGGGGCGGGCAACGTGCCGTTCAACGGGCTGCGCCAAATGAACCGGCCCGGGCTGCTGCTTGCCAACGGCGTCGTTTATGTGGCCTACGCGTCGCATGGCGATGCCCCCCCGTATCATGGCTGGGTGCTTGGCTTTAATGCCCAAACGTTGCAGCCGCAAGGGGTCTTCAATTCCACTCCCAATGGCGATTCCGGCGGCGTATGGGAGGGCGGCGACGGCCCTGCCGCTGACGCCGAAGGCAACATTTACATTATCACGGGCAACGGCACGTATGATGGATCAACCAACAACGATTATGGCGACAGCTACATCAAACTCAACCCAAGCGGCACGAACCTGAGCTTGGCGGACTATTTCACCCCCTACAACCAACAGAGCCTGTCAAGTGACGACTGGGACGTGGGTAGTTCCGGCCTGATAGTGCTGCCGGATGCCGCCGGCAATGCGGCCCACCCGCACCTGGTCGTGGGCGCGAGCAAGATCGGCACGGTCTTTCTGGTGGATCGCGACAATATGGGCGGCTTCAATTCTTTCAATAACAATCAAGTTGTCCAAACGATGCTCTCGGGGATAGGATATTGCTTCTCTTCACCGGCTTACTTTAATAATGCGGTCTATTTTATTTGCGACTACGACGCGCTTAAAGCCTTCTCCATTTCAGACGGCCTACTCGAAACGAATCCTTTCTCAGTCAGCAGTGCGCCTTTTCCCATTTATGGAGCGACACCGTCCATTTCCGCGAACGGGACCAACAACGGGATCGTTTGGGCGCTGCAATACTCAACGTCGGCCATCCTCTGCGCTTATAACGCCACCAATCTGACGGCGGAACTTTACGACAGCCAGCAGGCCGGCTTGCGCGACGCGCTCGGCGCTCCGATCAAATTCGCCGTGCCAACGGTGGCCAACGGCAAGGTTTATGTGGGCACCGCCGCCGCGTTGTCCGTGTTCGGCACCTTCGAGCCGTTTTTGTCCACAGCCATCATGGGCGGTCAAATCACCATCTCATGGACGAGCTCACCGTTGAATTACGCGCTCGAGTTTACGACCAATCTGACGCCGCCTGCCACATGGAATGTAGCCGTGCAAATCCCCGTTATAACGGGAGGGCAAACCACCGTCACCATCCCAATCGGGGCCACCAATACCTTCTACAGGCTCATTGCCGTCCCCTGACCAGCGAATCAGGTAATCCACTAATTGATTTACAACGACTTACACACTTTAAACCCGAATCGGCAAGGGCCGATTGTCGGTTGACCTTACAATTTCAACGTCTGACGCTCGGGACTGACATAAGTTACACAATCGCAGTAGGTTAAGAATTCCCTCGACGCCAGATCTCCTGATCCGATGATGTCATTTGTCGGAAATACTTCCACTGTGCTAGGTGCTTGATTGGCAATCTAGGCGGCACAAACCTAGTTTTGACTGCGTAATCTACTATAGTATAGTTACTTGTGACTTTAATGCCCATTTCATCTTCACCGTGGCATAAGCCATGCTAAATGCTGGTGTATGAAAACTAGCAAATTCAAATGCATGGTTGGAGCAGTTCCTATTACTGCGATCATTTTAAGCGGGCAGGCAACTTTTGGGCAAGCGGTACCCGTTGTTAACCCAAGTTTCGAGAGTCCCTCGACGGGCTTGTACACGGCCGGGGCTGCGGGCTCCAGCGCCATAACGGGTTGGACCATCGGCGGCGGCGGTGACGCCGGAGTGTGGAATGTGGCTGGTTCTTCCAGCATCATTGCCGGAGCTGCTGACGGCTTGCAGATTGGCTATATAAACCCACTCGGCCTTACGACAGTTTCCCAGACGCTGACCAGCGATCTCCAGTCCGACAGTACCTATACGCTTTCGATTGATGTCACTGGCCGTGCTGACGGCGAAAACCCCGGCACCGGCTACTCGGTCGGTCTTTATGCCGGCGGAGATCTCCTGGCTTCGGTTACGCCTGAAACCCCCGGGTACGGGACTTGGACCGACCTTTCCGCGACGTTCACTTCAGGGACCGTGGCCCCCGGAGAGCCTCTTACAATCGAAATCTCGGACTGGACTGCCGGCGGCCAGCTTGATTTCGACAACGTTACTCTGACGGATCCGGTCGGCGCGGGAACGCTTCCGGATGGTGGAATGACGGCAATGCTGCTGGCGGGATCATTGGGCGCCCTGGGTTGGTTTCGCCGGAAAATCTAGGACGCGACCGTTCATCGAATAATTTGCAAAACGCCCGTCTCCACGGGCGTTTTTGCTTTGATATCGGAGCCATGCGCTCCGCGGCGGTACCGAGCGCGGACCCAAGTTAATTCTTGCAAGCAAAACCGCCATTTGGATAGATTTCCAAGTTAGTTGTCGTGAAGGCGATGAACTCGACTCGGAAAAATGAACCGACTGGCCGATTTGCACGAAAGCGGCCGCTGCCGCTGAGCATTCCATGACATGGGACTTCTCCGCGTTTATCTTGCCCTTTGCGTCCTTACAGTCCACGCCGACGCCCCGGTTTTTCCCTGGGCCGTCCATGGGGCAAGTGAGGCCGTGCAGATATTCTACATTATATCGGGATTTTACATGGCGATGGTGCTCTCTTCATCCAAGTACGGCTCTAAGAGGCAGTTCTATGCCAGCCGGTTTCTAAGAGTCTTCCTGCCCTACTGGATAGTCCTGGTGGCGACCTGTGCCTGGAGCGTTCTCTCAGGCGTGCTTTTCAATCAGTGGCTGGTGTTGAAGCCGTTTCTTTCACATCCGATGGCCCACAACGGGGCCGCGGGTTTGATTTTTGCAAGCTTAACCAATTTTACCCTCTTTGGTCAGGATTGGGTCATGTTTCTGGCGCACGACCATGGCGGGCATCTAGGCATTACCGAGTATTATAGAACCAATGCAAGCCCGCTTTATCAATATTTGCTTGTGCCACAATGCTGGTCGGTGGGGCTGGAACTTGTGTTTTATGCGCTCGCTCCATTCTTGAACCGTTTGAAGAGCGCCATGCTGATTCTGTTGGCGATCAGTTCCTATGCCGCCCGTGGTTTTGCCTACTGGCATTTTCATGCCTATCACGACCCTTGGGATTACCGATTCTTTCCGTTCGAATTGAGCCAATTTTTGTTTGGAATGCTTGGGTACCGCCTCTACGCGAAGCTACCGCCGATTTCCCCGGCGGCAGCCGTGACGGGAATCTGGCGATATTTCATCGGCGCCGCGATAGTCCTGGCCGCCTTATATGCCCATCTCAAAGCCTCGCTCTTAGTATTCAAGATCACAGGTTATCATATCGGCATTCTCGGAACTTTTCCGATTTGGGCCCTGATAATACCCGTGCTTTTTTATTTTTTCGGAGCAAACAAATACGACCGGTACGTCGGCGAACTGTCATATCCCCTGTACCTGCTTCATTATATCGTGGTTGAGAGCTTTGTCGCGCTGCTGCCGGGGACTGTAGCGTCCGGATGGATCGGAAGGTTTAGCGCGATAGTTTCCCTAGTATTGTCCGTGCTGTTCTATGAATTCTTCATCAAGAAATTGGACCGAAAGCGCCACTCACTTGCGTCCAGACAAAGCCTCCAACCCGTAGTTCAGACGCACAACCCGGAAGTCGAAAAGCGGCGCGAGAAGGCGGTATGACGGGGATACCCGCTTTAATGACTGGAAATCAGCGATGACGGAGGCCGCCAATCACGTTGGCAGGGGACATTCGAAATGAGCTCTGACGGCGCTAACTCTTACGGCTGGTTGAAGATTTGGATTCGAGACCATCCCGGAAAAGCCGGCACTCTCGCCGGGTGGTACCAGCAGGGGTGCGGCGCATTGGCAGCGATGGTCACGTACAAGCTGATTATCAAGCATCTGACACCGGTGGATCAAGGGATATGGTTTGCCTTCCAGGGATTCCTTGGCATGATCAATCTGACGGACTTCGGATTGAGTTTCGTTCTTACCAGACAAATCGCTTACTCCCTCCATCTAACCCAGGCCGGCGGACTGGAAAACACTGACTTTGTGGGCACGCGTGGCGGGTGGGAGGGGGTCAGGGACGTTTACGAGGTGAGCCGCAGGATTTTCCACGGTGTGAGCATTATCGCCGTGACGATCTTGGCGATTCTCTACGTCTGCATCTCCCATTTTGGCAAGATGGCCGCGGACATCGACCGGCAAGTGGCGATCGTCTGGTGCTTGCTTGGAACCGGCGCCATCTGTTCGCTGCAGGCCAAAGCGAGCCAGGCAGTCCTGGACGGGCTTGCAAAAATATATGTGACACGTTTTGTCATAGGAAGCGTCCAGATTCTGACGGGCATTGGGGTGGTTTCGGTATTGCTGCTTGGCGGTCACATGGTGGCGATGAGCGTTGTCGTGTGTGGAACGGCGGCTTTTCAATGGTTGTGCCTTCGGCATTTGATGTGGCGCCATGAAGGGCTTAGGCGCGCAGGTCAAGCGGCACTGCAGAAGGGTTTATTATCGAAGTTCTTTCGAGTCGCGTTCCCGATGGGCATCCTGAATTTAAGCTCGTTCTTGGTGTCATATGTCCAGGTTCCACTGCTGGCAATGATTAGCGGCCCGCAGATCGTGCCCCCGTTTTATCTCGCTCAAAAAATCGGGCAGACGCTGAATATGGCGGTGACCCAATTGGTATATCCGCAGATGCCGTTATTCACAAGGGACCTGGCCAATGGGGCCAGGAAAAATGCCGTCCGGCGAATGACAAGGACGTTTGTACTGGGAACGGCCGGCGCGGGCGCAGCCAATTTGTTCTTCCTGGTGGCCACGCCGTTTATAGTGACCTTATGGGTGGGAGCGAACCATTATGTTGACGGGAAGACTTTGGCGCTCATGAGCGCCGATTACTTTGTCCTCGGCGCCGCAGTCATCTGGGCGCAGTTTGTTTTTGCGTCGGGCCGCAATCCATTCGTGCTTTCAACGGTGTTGAATGGCGTGTTCAACGTGGTTCTGATCGTGCTGTTATGCCCCCGCCTTGGGCTTGCCGGCCTTCCCATGGCGACGCTCTGTTCGGGTTTGCTGACAAATTACTGGTTTTCTATTTTCAAAGGCGTAAAACTGCTCAGGGAATTGCGGATGGTTAAGTGAATGCTATTGAATCCTATTATCGGTACCAGGCGACAGCTCGCGGGTTGACTTCGGTGGAAGCGGTGGAAAAGTTGACCGATTTGGTCGGTTTGACGTATGCCCGGTTGCTGACGCGATGGCTTCCCGCGGACCGCCAGGCGGAAATATACGAAGTGGCCTGCGGTCCTGGGATTATGCTGCGGCATTTGCAGAGGCTCGGTTACACCCGGCTGGCCGGAAGCGACTCCGCACAGAGCCAGATTGAACTGGCGCAGGCCGGCGGACTCCCGGTTGTGTTGGGCGATTCGTTGGAGGACCTCAAAGGCCAGGGCGCGGAACGGTGGGATCGTGTCATCGCGATTGATTTCATCGAGCATTTGCCGAAAGACGTCCTGGTGGAGTTTTTTTTCGAAAGCTGTCGAACTTTAAAGAGGAACGGCTGTTTGATTATGCGCGCACCGAATGGCGATAGTCCGCTGGTGGGCCGCAACCTTTTCAACGACATCACTCACTATTGGGCCTACACAACAATCGCGACGGAGGCGTTGCTAAAGATGGCGGGGTTTCAGCGGGTGGAATTTGCCGACGAGAGCGTGGCGTCGCTTCAAAGGCACCGGTGGCTCAAGGTGCCGCTGATGAAATGTTCGCAGGCCTTGCTGCGTGCGGTGATCCGGTCTGCCACGCGGGAGGACATCCGGTATTTGAATCCTTCAATTTACGTCGCGGCGTGGAAAACCGCATGATTGAGCGAGACGCAGCGTACGTTTTACTCACGGATGGGCCGCCATTGAACGAAGGGGGACACGGCTGCAGTGTGCTGGCCTCAAACTGGCTGCGGGCGATGAAGGCCAGGGTGAGGCTGGTGGTGACACATCGGTTATTGCCGCAAGTTGAGCTTTCCTGGATTTCGGAGGCGAGTCCTGCACCGGTTGTTTTCTACCCCGATTTGTCTCGATTTCACTGGGCGGCGCATTTCGGACGGCTGAAATCCCTGGTGGAACTTGGACTCTTCTGGCTGGCCTCGCGGCGGGTCGCCAAAGCCATCAAGGCCACATCCGCGGAGCGCATGTTTGCTTTCTTTGGCGGGAACGCCTGGTTCCTTCTTACGGTGAAGATCATGGCAAGGCGAACGGGTTTGCCACTGGACGTTTACCTGGTGGATGATCTCGAGGAGTCGTGTCGTTTGAACGGGCAGTCATTTCTGGCTCGTTTCGCGCGATGGCTGGAACCGCGGGTTTTGCGCCGGGCGAATCGAGTGTTCGTCATCAGTCCTGGCTTTGCGGATCATTTGCGGGCCAAGTACGGCATCCACGCGCTATGGCTGCCCATACCTTTTCGTGAGGAGAAGGTGGTTTATCAACCGTTCGTGCCGCGAAGCCCGGATATTCGCGAAATCGTATTCTTCGGGGCGGTCAATGACCTCTACGTCGGCGCGTTGCGAGATTTCCTGGGGGTTGTGACAGAATGGAATGACGAGGGGAATCCGTCTAAAATAAAGCTTCTGATAATGAGCTACGCCGAGCCTGATTTCGTGGCGCGGCAATTGAGCGGCATGAAGAATTGGGAATTGCTTTATCGACGGAGCACCGACGAATGCCGGAGAATAATGAGAGACTCATGGGCCGTCTTTTTGCCCTACAGTTTCAAGGAATCGGTTCGAGTCATGGTCGGCACGTCTTTTCCCAGCCGGTTGTCCGAATGCATGACGTCAGGGCGGCCGCTGCTGGTGTATGGACCACCCTATGCAACGCTGCCGAGGTATTTTCTTGCCAATGGGCTGCCCGTATGCGTTCAATCGCGACCGGAACTCAAAGCGGCGTTTCGAACGATCGAGCAAGTGGACTCGTCGGGTCTTATTGCCAAATATCAAGCGGTGTTGAATCGCTATCATTCGCGCGAGGCGATTGCGGGGCGGATGGCGGAAAGCGTGAGCGCCGCGACGACAGAGCGTCACGAGCGTCTGTGACCCATGTTTTCCACGTCACATGTTTAGAATTGTCGAGCGGGTGCATCTGAGAGAGCGGACCAATTGAACAGTCAAATATGCGAAATTTAACCGATCGCGTCACTTACATTGTCAACGAGTGTCGAGGCAAACGAGTCTTGCACTTGGGTTGCACTGACTGGCCGTGGACAGAGGAGCGAATCAAAGTTGGCATTCTCCTGCATCCGAAGATTAATGAAGTTGCCTCTTTTCTCATGGGGGTGGATGCGGATCCGGCCGGCGTGGAGGCTTTTCGGAAATTGGGGTTCTCGGAAACGTACGTCGATAACGTTGAGGTATTTTCCAATCCGGCAGTTTGCCAGGACAAGTTCGATGTGATCGTTGCTGGCGAGATCATTGAACATCTGGAGAACCCGGGGTTGTTCTTGCGCGGCGTCCAGAAATTGATGACTCCTTCCACAGATCTTATTATCACTACGGTCAATGCATATTGCTTCTTCCGTTTCGTTTATTATGTCTTGCGGCGGGAGGATGTTCATCCTGACCACAATTACTATTATTCGCCCGTCGTGCTCAGAAAGCTCATCACTCGGTGCGGCTTGGAGGTAATCGACTTCAAACACTACCCCATCGGAAGGGAAATTCGGCGCCTGTGCCTCCGAAAAATGGTGTTCCTCGATGACATATCGCGGCTGCTCTGTCCTCACGCCAGCGATGGACTTATTTTTAAGGCTCGGCTTCCCGGTCCACCGGCGAAATAACCGAAGCAATTGGAGTGTAGTTATTGTATGCGCGTTTGTATCGTTCCGGAATACCCGATGAGCCTGATGACGGGCGGGCTGCAAGTTCAGGCGGTGGAAACATGGAAAGCACTGTCCGCCCTCGGCGGGGGGATGACGGCGGAGCTTTTTGACTGGTCGAAAACGGATACTCCTTGTGACCTCTATCACTTCATTTCATTGCCGCCTCACCTTAATAAAATCGCCGAATTGGTGCGTGAAGCGGGCCGCCCGTATGTCGTTACACTCGTGCTGGGCGGCTTGCGCAATCCATTTCAACTGCGACTTCGGGCAGCGCGATGGCGGATTGGCTCCGTAATCCGGGGCGGAAACGAGAGCGACCGAGCGGTAGCCGGCGCGGCTTCCTGTGTGACGATAACCGAGGCGGACGCTGAAGTGATTCGCGTGATGTTCCGTGTGGATAGGCGAAAAATCTCTGTGATTTCCAATGGTGTGCCGGACGCTTTTTTCAAATGCACAGCGGACGCATGGCGCGAGGCTTATGGAGACCGGCGGTTTGTTCTGTGCGTGGGAGCAGTGCAGCAGCGGAAAAACCAGCTCCTCCTTGCCCAGGCATGCAATCGCCTGAAACTGCCGCTGGTGCTGCTCGGCCCGGTCCTGCCTGGGCAGTCGGACTATGCTCGGCAGGTGGGAGAAGCGATGCGGGAAAACGAGCCCGTTGGCGGCCGATGGCTGCAACACCTGCGGAATGAAGACCCATTGCTTCAGTCGGCCCACGCCGCCTGCCGGATGTTTGCCTTGGTCAGCAGCGAGGAAACCCAGCCGTTGAGCGTGATGCAGGCGATGGCCGCGCGGAAACCGGTCCTATTGCTCAAAGCGGCTTACGCCGAGGACAAGTTGTTTCGGGAACTTCCCCAGGCGCGCTCAAGCGACCTGGAAACTGTTGCCGATGCATTGAAACAGGTTTGGGAAAGTGGACAAGCCACTGAACTCTCGCCTGATTACACATGGGGAAGCGTGGCCCGGCAGTTGCAAACGATCTATAACCACGCGCTAAACTCCAAATGACGCAAAACCGCAACCTTTAATAGCATCGAGACAAAATGGATGGCATCCGATCAAATATTGCGGGTGCCCGGCGACATTATCTTGTTGTTCCACCGGTTCGGACTTTGTAGTTTTCTGGAAGTCACGATGAATTTAAAAGCTGCAGTGCGTTGTTTTACCCCTTTCGGACTGATTGAACTTCATCGTCGGCGTTACCGCATGCGGCGCGATGAGATTTCGGGCGGCCGCTCTTTTTCTTCGGAACTGGATGAGGCGGCGCGAGATTGTCGATTCGAGTTGTGGCCACGCGAACTGCGGCAGGCTCCGCACGATTGGATCTTAGTGGATGTAGGGGCCAATGTGGGCGCTTATGTGGCGGCGGTATTGAAGCTCATTTCACCGCGACAGATCGTCGCGATAGAGCCTCTTCCATCGTGTCATTCGCAGTTGGCCTCAGTGCTGGCGAGCAACCGAAATAATCTTCTGATCAAAGCAGCCGCGGGAGAAGCTGGCGGCGAAATCGAGATTCATTTTGCAGACGACAGCAAAATGAGCAGTGTTCTCTCGCCTTTGCCTGAAATTGCCGGCTCCTATCACCCCGGGGTTTTCGACACACGCCAAATGTTAAAGGTTCCTTTGGTTCGCATTGACGACATCGTGCCGGCAAACAAACCGGTGGGTCTCTTAAAGTTGGATGTTCAAGGATTTGAAGTATCGGCTCTGCGCGGGGCTGAAGCGACGTTAAAGCGAACCAGAGCAGTCCAAGTGGAAATTAATTACACGCCGCATTACGAAGGGGCGGCGAGTTTTGACGATGTTCACCGTTTTCTTGCCGCCAGCGGTTTTCAATTATACGGCGTATCCGAGCCGTATTTTGGCAGCAATCGCCCTCTTTGGGCCGACGCCGTGTATTCCAAAGTCGGATAATCCCTCTTCAACCCTTGCGATACGCGTACACAGGAATATTTTCAAAGTGCTCGCCAGCCTTTATTGGCGAGTTGCAAGCGGGTTCTTTCGATTCCGCAGAGAAAATCTTTCCATTGCGTATGGCGTATTTGAAACCAAAACCAGTTCGGAATCAGCCCTGAGCTCCTCCGAACAATGAGAATCGCATTCTTAACCTCGGAGAATCCGCATGACAGGTGCTCGTGGTCGGGCATTCACTACTACACGATGCGAGCTTTGGAGAGGCATTGTGGGACTGTTTATTCGTTGGGGCCGGTCAATTTGAAGCGCAGATCGATGCTGCGAGTCACAGCGCGCCTTATAAGGGCACTGACTGGAAAGGGCTACGATTTCACCCATAACCCGTGGCTATCCAGAAAGTATGGGAAGATCTTTACGGAGAAACTTCGAGGGGCTGATTACGACCTGATTTACGCGTCGTCGGCATCCACTGAGATGGCGCATGTTCAAACAAATGTGCCGATTATTTACCTGGCGGACGCAACTTTCGCGAACGCTGTGGACTATTATCCCGAATGCCGGGACCTGCTGGATATTTCCAAGCGGCACGGCCGGTTCGTGGAGCGGCAAGCGATTCAAAAATCTTCTTTTCTACTGTATCCTTCGGAATTTGCCGCACAGTCCGCGATTAACGAATTTGGCGCGGCGAGTTCCAAAGTGCGGGTCATTCCCTGGGGTGCAAATCTGGAGGCCGCGCCCCCGGCTCAAATGGCGCTCAATAGGGAACGGTCAGAAGTTTGCCGCCTCTTGTTTTTAGGCGTGCAATGGGACCGCAAAGGCGGCGATCTGGCGTTTCAGACGTTACTGGAATTAAAGAAGAGAGGCGTCAAAGCTAAATTGACCGTCTGTGGCTGTACGCCCCCGGCCAGAATCTCCGATCCTGACCTGGTGGTGACCGGTTTCTTAAACAAGAACATTCCCCGGGATCGGGAGCGCATTGAGTGGCTGCTGCTCAATTCCGAGTTTTTGTTACTGCCTACCCGCGCGGAATTTTACGGCATTGTCTTCTGCGAAGCCAGCGCGTTCGGTCTGCCATCCGTGACAACAGACACCGGCGGTGTGAGCGGAGCCGTACGCCACCGGATCAATGGCCTTTTGCTTCCATTGACGGCTGGTCCCGGAGAATATGCGAACGCCATCATGGGGGTCTTTGGCGACGAGGCATCCTACCGTGCTCTTGTCAGAAGCTCGCGGGCAGAATACGAGAGTCGCCTCAATTGGGATGCGTGGGGAGGGACGGTGTCAAATTTGATTAAAGAGCATCTGTCTTTGGAACCAAGGCCATCCTAATGTTGTTTTCTGTCATTACACCGTCTCTGAATTGCAAAGACTATATTTCGACCAACATCCTGTCGGTGCGAAAGCAACGCTTCGGACCGGATCAATTGGAGCATTGGGTGATTGACGGCGGCTCAACTGACGGCACGTTGGAACTCTTGAAAGGGGAGCAAGACATAAAATGGACTTCCGAGCCTGATGAGGGCCTTGCCGATGCCGTTAACAAAGGCATCCGGCGCGCCACCGGCGATTGGATCATCTGGCTCAATGCCGACGATATGCTTGCGGACAATGCCCTGAAGATCTTTTTGGTGTACGCGCGCCAGCACTCGACCATTCGAGTTTTCTGCGGGAATCAAGCCACTCTGCGCTACGACGGAACACTGGAGCAAATTGTTCCCGGGTGGGACTACAATCTAAAGGACTTGCTCGGCACCAGAACGGCCATGAACCAGGCCGCGACCTTTGTCCATCGGGAAGTCTATCAGAAGACCGGTTTGCTGGACACGGGTAATCGTTATACCATGGATTACGAATGGCTGGTCCGGGCCATGCGCCATTATCGATGCGTTCCAATCCCTCATGTGTTGACCTATTATCGCCGCCGAAAAGGTTCCATCACAGACCTCCACGTGAAGAAGCAGTTTGAGGATTTTCTGGTGCTGCGCCGGCGTTACCATCAACCGCGCCTTTCCCGGGGGGAATTCAGGGTTCTTTTTTACATTTACACGGATTGGATGAGAAAGATTCCCTGGCTGCGCCGGCTGGTCCGGCGCATTAAAGGGTTTTTTGGGAAAGCTCCATTGCACCCGTAAAACGCCGGTTGTCATTGATCACTGCGCAAAGAACTGCGTGAAGCCGCTCGCAGGTTGACTCGATGGAAAACTGCTTCTGAAAAACGCGCCGGGACTCCCACAAACTTGTCGGTGGAGCATAAGCATTGGCGCGGCCCAGGTTTTTCGCCAGGCTTTCGACCGTCAAATCCGCAAAAAAAACACCCTCGTGGGACAGGTCATTCAGAAAAGTATCACTCGGGACCACCATGCGGCAGCCCTTCGCGAAAGCTTCGAGCATCACAATCCCAAACGGTTCCTCGAATCGGGCATGGATGAAAATGTCGTCGTGCCCAAGATGATCCGTCCATCGCTCGTCCCAATCGTGCAGAAAAATCCGCGGATTTTGTCTGGCCATCTCGATGATTCGCTGTTGGTAAGCCGGCTCGAACGGATCGGCTGAAAGCCCGTAAATATGCAAGGTCCGTGGCGCGGCCTCGCCCGCCGCATTGAACGCGTCGATGATCAGGTCTATATTTTTTACCTGTTGAATCGCGCTGCAAGCCACAAGCCGCCCTCCGCCGGGATCTGGGCGATCCGGCCATCGAATTGTCGGCATGTGAACGTGCGCCGTTTCAATTGCCTGGTCGAAATGACGGCAGCTTAGGGTCGAATTAAAGATAACCGTCGCTTGTGCCATCCGCCAAAGAAGTCGGTTGAGAGCCTTCTTGCGCCCCAGCGTATGCACATGGACCAACACCGGCACGCCAAAGATGTGGCGCATCACGGCGCCGAGAATGGCGTTGGGACGGTTATGAGCATAAAGGACTGCATTGCGATTCTTGCGCAGCCAATGGTAAAGCGGCAGAAAATCAAGCGAGGCGCCTCCGAGGTCGCCAAGGATACTGACATCAAGCACCTTTGCTTTGCCCAGACACAGAAATCTCTCGTTTTCGGGCGTATAACCCCGGTATTTCCAAACGCGTTGCTCAAAACCCGGCAAGTCCTCACGAGCGAGCTGCCGCACATAGGTGAGCATTCCTCCCTGCGTATTGTCTCCTCCAACCAGATGCAGGACCACGGGTTTGGGGGATGAAGACTTCCTGTCTTCCGCCACGGCTTTCATTTTCAGGCAAGCTGACGGGACAGCGCCGGTTCAACGATGACCGGCGCGGATCTGGCTTTTTTGGCTTCCGGTCGAAGTTGCCCGACGAATATGCCCAACCCCAACAAGAACCATATAACCGGCTCGTTCATGTCCTCGGCGACAAAAAATGCCGCCGAATAAGCCAGGAGATTGGCGCAAATAAAACAGTGAACGTCAGCCATCACCGGATCTGATTTGCGGAGCGCGAAGGCGCGGAGACCATTGATGACGATTCGAGAAATCATGATATAACAGAACAGCAGCGCGGCCGGAATTCCCAGAGCCAGGGCGCCGGCAATATAGCCATTATGAACACCGCCCGTGGCAACGCTCAGATCCTCGCTTTCCTCCTCGGATTGGGTGTCCGATTCGAGCGCATTTTCAAGCCCGCCATAACCGACACCGACGAGCGGGTGCTTGCGGATCTCTTCGAGCCCTCTCTGCCATCGGACCTCGCGCCATTCCAAATTCGAGTCGCCGCCGGTGACATCCGACAACGCCGGGCTGACCAGGCCAAGTGGGCGAAGAAAGCCGGTGTGGGGAAGCTGACTCAACGCCGGGCCTGCGAAGAAGGCCACCACTGAAATCAACAATGCCGATCCTGTGATGACGCCAAATTTCACGAACTTGCCCTGGAGCAGCGGGATTACCGTCACGATGATGAAAGCCATGCCCAATCCGGTGCGATTTCCGCCCAGGATAACTGCCATCGATGCCAGTGCAGCAGCACACAACCAGGTCGCGCGTCTCAATTTCAGCACGTTGGGCAGAAGCAGCACCGAGAGGAGAAAAAGGCCAAACTCCGGCAGCGCAACCAAGCGGAGCATGCCATTATCGAATGTTGCAACGAACATTCCCATTCGCATGAACAGGGTTCCCAAGGCGATGCTCTTGCTCAGCGTCACGGGCACCATTACAAGAATAAAGAAGATCGAAACATACCCCAGCCATCGCATGAGCTTCACAAGCCCCGCGCGGTTGGCGACAAAGCGGCCGATGAAGAAGAGAATGCCAAATGCAAGGGCGTAACTGAGCCAGGATCGGAATCCGGTGACATTCATGCCAAAGCCCATCAAATTGGGGATGGACGGATTCATGAAGTAACGCACGAAAATCCACGCAAAAAACACCGCGATGGGAACATCCAGGATCCTGTAGTGCACGGACTGTTTCGCGAGCTTCCTGTTCTGCAGACCGTGTTGAAGCCAATACTTCACGGCGCAAAGGCCCAGCGCCAAAAGCAAAAACGGGAGATTCAAGACAAACGGCACGGGAAGCGAAAACGGCATCAGAAGACCGAACACGAACAAAGGAATGTACCCCGGCATGAGAATCAAGACGCTCACAACGACCACCGTGGCGCCTAGTATCAGAAGCGCATAGCTCTCCGTCGCAATCGAAATCCCGACGCACAGGGCGATGGTCACCGCGGCGCCAAGAGTCAATAAAGCTGTAAGCTGACGTGGTCTCATTCTTGATCCGGCGAGGGAACGCGCAATGCCCCACCGCCAAGGCCGCACAGCATTTCACATAAGCGCCGAATTGGCCAGATAATAATTCCAATCGCTCTTGGGCGCTCAAATTCTTGATAAATATCCATGCTCGGCCGATATCAAGCCGCAGAGTTGGCAAAAGTAAAGGAAAACATGACCCAAACGGGGGCGGCGACGGGGTTCATGAGATGGGTTCCAGTGTTTTTCGCTGGCGCTTTAAGATTGGATCGGACACCCTTTCCAAGCTGGTCGAGTCGTTCGTGCGGCTGAATATTAATCCGGAGATGGAAGACTGCTTCGTTTCGGGCGCGGGGGACATCGCGCGCAGGCCGCCAACAACGACGGCTTCCATCGTTACTTGGAATCACGCCCATTGCGTTGACGCCTGTATCCGTTCTCTGCTGCGGCAGACCTGCACCCCAAACTCGATTTTCATTTATGACAATGCCTCAGCCGACGGCACCCGCGAAGTGCTGGAGAAGTTTAAGGATCGCGTCACACTCTTTTACAGTCCGGAGAACCGGGGCTTTTGCGGCGGACACAATTTCGCCCTGTCGCGCACCCGGAGCGATTTCGTCCTGCTTGTAAATCCTGACGTTGTGTTGAGAGAGGATTACGTGGAAAAGGCGGTCCGGCGAATGTCTCAAGACGCGAAGATCGGCACCGTCTGCGGATTGTTGCTCCAGGACGGCTCTGATCCAAAGACATGTTTGGTCGATGGCGCGGGCTTGACGGTGGCGGGGAGCCGCCGCTTTCTGCTTCGCCATCATGGGGCGCCGGCATCGGGCCTTGCGCTGGAGGCTCAGGAGGTATTTGGCTGTGACGGCGCGCTGCCGTTTTATCGGCGGGCGATGATGGAAAACATTTCGTTCGAGGGGCAATTTTTTGACGAAATGTTTTTCGCGCACAAGGAAGATCACGATGTTTCGTGGAGAGCCCAAATTTTCGGCTGGAGGACTTTTTTTGACCCGGAATGTGTGGCGACCCATCCGAGGGTTTTTCGCCCCGGCAATTTGGACGTTCGCAAGAAACTTGCGCCGGAATTGAAATATCACGCGGTAAAGAATGATTTGCTGCTGCTCCTTAAAAACGAGACTGGTCCTAATTTCGTCCGGGATTTTCTGCGCATCGTGCCGCGACGCCTGGGAATACTGCTTTATGCGCTGGTCCGGGAGCCGTATTCGCTCAATGCTTATGGCTTCGTCGTTCGGAACTGGAGGCGCATCCGGCAAGCGCGGCAAAGCGTTCAGCGATGCCGGGTCGCCTCTTCAAGGGAAATCCGTCGGCGGTTTTCATTGGGAGCGATTTGATTGAAATGTGATCAAAATTGCGCCGCTGCCGGGCGATTGGCGGCGATAGGACACTCAATCAGAGATAAAGATTCTCCAGAATTTGCGTGGGGCTTTTTACTGTATTTTGCCGGACGGGGTGGTCCATCACATGCAACGTGAACATGTGCTTTAGCCATGCGGCCCTGCGAAATATGCGGGTGCACTCCAGGAATTCGTAGCGACATATCTTCCTGAATTGGTGTTGTTCGTTGAATTCGTTGACCGCCAGTAGCTCGCCGGCGAATGGATTGTGGCCTTCAAAGTGGATGTCATCCAGGTAAACGCCGACCATGGGCAGGTAGAATTGCGGCGGGCCGTCAAAAATTTTCAACGCCTCCACAGTCGAGCTGTAGTAATCCACATCCACGGAGATATAACCCAGCGGGGCTTGCCCGCTTAATTTGCCTTTGACAAATTGAGGCACGGTCACAGCCATGTCTCCCACGACAAGATGGCCATTGGCTGGCAATGCGGTCGCCAGTGCTGACAGGTCACCGGGAAAATCGCCCTCTCGGTAAAGATCAGGGTGATCACGATAATCACGGTGAGGGGGCATTCCGGTGCCGGTATCGAAGCCAAACACCTGAATGTCCACGCCCGTAAGGGAGGATATCTTTTGGGAGAGAATGGAAAGATTCATGAGGCCCGCCCCTGCGGCGACCCCAAATTCGATCACGCTCACTGCGGAAATACCGTTCGCGCGTGCCCGATCCGCGGCTTTGAGCAGGGAGAAAGCGTGACAATGCCGCAATATCAGGTCCCACGCCACTTTTTGGCGAAACGAACCGAACAAAGCGACGAAGACCGAGAGGGCGTTCAAGTGGAGTGGCTCAGTCAGCCGTTCGCGAAATATCCGCGGCCAATTATTGCGGCGTATTAATTTCTTGTGGAGAATCATACGGTCTTACATTCCCTGCCTGCAGGGCGCAGGATTCTGACATGGGCGATTCAATCCTGACAAGGGCCTTCGTTCATTAACGTTCGCATCGAGCGTGCGCTCCCGCAGGCAGGCAATGTCGAATACGGGAACACGCGGCCACGGTGCTGAAAGGCGCTAAATGGAGGTTGAAGAACGCCCGCCTGCACAGCTAAGTTGCGGATAACGGCCTTAACGGAAATGGATTATTTCATCAAACTGTGGGTTCTGTGCTCTGCGGCATGCGTCGCGGCGGGATGGATTTTATCCGCGCTGCATGAGTTGAATTTATCGGGGTACCTCGTTTTCTTTTTGCTGTTGGCGGCGGGAGTGGGTGTGTGGTTCAGGCCCGAATCTGGACGGTGTCCGGATTGGCGCGTGCAAGCGCGGCGCTCCGGAAGGCGTTTGCGAAGGCCTTTGCCGCTGATTTTCGCGGCGACGGCGCTGCTGGCCGCTTTGGGTGGGGCGCTCTACGCGCCAAATAATTACGACGCGCTGACGTATCGTGTTCCACGAATGTTGCATTGGTGGAGCGCGTCGGGATGGCATTGGATGGCGACTTCCAACCCCCGCATGAACGATCGATCGGCGGATTTTGAATGGCTGACGATGCCGATGTTGGTTTTCACGCACAGCGACCGGTTTTTTTTCCTCGTCAACATCCTGGGCTATTTGTTCATGCCGGGCTTGATCTTTGCCGTCTTCATCCGGCTTGGCGTGGCGGCCCGGGTGGCGTGGAATTGGATGTGGCTTCTGCCGTTGGGGTATTGCTACGTGATGCAGGCCGGGAGCATTGGCAACGATACAATCGCCGTGGTGTACGTCCTGGCGGCCGTGTATTTTTCGCTCGAAGCTTGCACGACGCGACGGAACCGGGACCTCTGGCTGGGGATCCTGGCGGTTGGATTAGCCACTGGGATTAAGGGAACGAATCTGCCCCTGGTTTTGCCGATGGCCTGGGCGCTGCTGCTTGCAATGCGCCGGGTCCGGATTCGGGTTATTGGCACGGCTGCCGTTGCCGCCCTGGCTTTGCTGATCTCCTTTGTGCCCACGGCGGTGGCCAACCATCATTATTCCGGGGATTGGAATGATCGCTCCCAGGACCATGACTTCGCGCAGTTGGAAATGCGAAATCCGATCGTCGGCTTTTTCGGCAATGGCTTCGAGTTGTTAGTGGAAACGGCCGCGCCACCGGTCCTGCCCGGCGCGCGCGCATTGAAGAATGTGATGATGCGTCACTTGCCGGGCGGTTTGGTCGCGCTGCTGAGTCGCGATTTTCCGAGCTTCGACCTCTCGCTCGGTGAATTGCCGCAAGAGGAAGCAAGCGGTCTTGGTTCGGGAATAGGGTGCGCTGTCGCGGCTGCGCTACTCTTTGCATTGTCGCACCCGAAGATGCCGTCAGGCGCCCGCCGGAACGGATTCGTCATCGGCGCGCTGGCGTGGATCGGTCTGCTCTACTTCATGGTCAAGCTTGGGTCTGCCTGTCCCGGACGGCTGGTGTCGGCCTTTTATCCGTTGTTGCTGATTCCCATTTTGATTTTTCCCGCCAACGGGGAACTGGTCAAGCGCCGTTGGTGGAAGGCGCTGGCGGCGCTGGCTGGGGTTTACGCCTTGACGGCCCTGATATTGACGCCGTCGCGTCCGCTTTGGCCGGCGGGCACATGCCTGGATTGGCTCGGTGCGAAGTTCCCCCGAAGCGCGCAGTTGGCGCGCGCCAGGGAGGTCTATCGGGTTTATCGCAAGCGGAGCAATATCCTGGGGACGTTGGCGAGTCATATTCCGAAGTCTGTGTCGATTGTCGGATTGATCGAAGGCGCGGACGATTCAGAAGTCTCGCTATGGTATCCGTTCGGTTCGCGGAAGGTGCGCCATCTTGTGGATCTCTTTCAGCGGCCGCAGATGGAATGGGTGGTCGTCAAGGACAGTGTTGTGGCTGGAGCAGGGGAGTCTTTTGATGACTGGGTCCGGAAAGAAGGAGGCGCCGCTGTGGCCGACGAAATTATCACGTCCAAAGTAAACATCGGTCCGGAGAAATGGAGCATCGTCCGGTTTCAACAGTGAAAACATTGGCGCTGTTGGGGCGAATTCAGACGCGCCGTCGGATGGAAAAATGTATTTGCGCGGGCCGGGATTTTGCGCTTTATTGATTTGCGAAGTCTCCGCCTCCGCGGACCTTTACTCGCGCAAGTTACTGCGCCTCACTGGCTGGCACTTTATCAGTCGCAGGAACGGTTCTCGCGCAAGATTTGTCTCCAAGGCACGTATTGACAGATGAATGGAAGGATATCGAAAACAACATGATTATGAAGAAACTTAGGAGTTGTATCGGGCGTCAAATCAGGCTCTGCGCGGCCATCACGGCGGCTTGGGCCTGCCTGGTTGCGGGCGCGATTGGCCATGCTCAAACGACGGCTGCCAACCTCTCGCCGGACTTGCAGGAAATCGTCAAATTTTCCCAGGCCCACATGACGGACGATGTGATCCTGGCCTATATCAAGAATTCCGGCAAGAGCTACAACGTGAGCGGGGATGACATCCTGTATCTCAACAGCCAGGGCGTCTCGCAACCCGTCATCAGCGCGTTGCTTCAGACCAAGTCCGCCGCCCCTGCGCCCGCGGCTCCCGACTCGGCGCCGGCGCCGGCGGTTCCGCCGCCCGCCAGTCCGCCTCCAGCCCCGGTGCCCGTGGAAGCTCCGGCTCCCGCCCCCGGTTTGGCCGATTATTTCAACGCGGAGGGCGGGTTGAATCCGGCCTTGTGGACGACTCAGGGAAATGTGCTGGCCAGCCTGGCGGCTGTCACCGGTTCTCCGTCCATCATGCCGGCTCTGGTCTTTGGGCCCGGCGGCATGCAGATGTCCGGCGTCAACGGCCCCGGGCAGTTTACTGGTATTCAGTCCTCGATGGCCTACGCTGCGCCTTTCACCTTGACAGCGAGGGTGACCGGGTTGGCGGAGGCGGCGATTCCCTTTGAAGTTTACCTGGTGACCCCGGACTTGCGGCAGTGGCTGAGCGTGGCGGGTCATCTGGGAGGCGAGGGACATCGGGACGGCGATATTCAAGTCGGCGGTGCGCTGCCGTTTTTCCGCGGCTCGGTGAACATCCCCTTTGGCGGCGGTCCGTCGCCTGATCACGGCGTATGGGTCAATTACACGGGCAGCGGCTTTCCGCTTTCCACTCTGGGCAACAAGATTCGCGAACATTTCTCCGCGGGCGTGCAGTATACGATCCAAATCACCGTCGGCCCTGACGGCATGGCGACGGTTTCACTCCTGGATCCGGCGGGGGTGGACCTGGGAGCACGGTCTGGACTGCCGGTTGGAACAGGGCCGTTTAACATCGTTTTGGCGGCCCGGAATGGCCCGGTTTCCGCGAATTGGCAGTCAGTCGAACTTGTATCGCTGGCCCCGCCGGTTGCGGCGGTCGCGCCGCCCACGCCGCCCACGCCGACCTTTGATTATTTTCAGGCGCAATTGACTCCCTACGGGCATTGGATCGACGTGGCGGGAATAGGCTCCTGCTGGGTGCCTGCGGAAGCGTCCTATCCCGGCTGGCGTCCGTACGTTGACGCAGGGCACTGGGAATTCACGGACGCCGGTTGGTATTGGCGGTCGGACTATCCGTGGGGCGAAATCGCCTTCCACTATGGGCGCTGGATCAACGATGAGCGGACGGGATTCGTCTGGGCGTGGGCGCCTCAATATGATTGGGCTCCCTCGTGGGTCTGCTGGCGCTATGCGGATGCCGACGGTTGTCTGGGCTGGGCGCCGCTGCCTTGGGATGCGCGCTTCCAGGTGGGAGTCGGGCTTGAATGGCATGGCGGAGTGGCGCTGGATGTTGATTTCGGCCTGGGGTTCGATGCGTTCGTTTTTGTTGGGCGCGACCATTTCTGGGACCACGATTATGCGCATGTGTTGATTGGACGCGACGAGGCCCGGCGCTTCTATGCCCACAGCGAAATACATAACGGGTATCGAATGGATCACGGCAGATTTGTGGCGGACGGCTGGGGGCGCGCGCGGGTGGCATCCTTCACCCATCACGAAATTGCTGTCCACCCGGCGCGCGAATTGCGCGGCGCCGAGGAACATCACAACCTGGAAGCGCGACGGGTGCAACACCCGGAAATTGCCGCGCGAAACGACCAACGCGCCAGGTCCGCGGCATACGATCCACGGAACGCCGGGCGTCCAGGCGAGCCGGGCGCGCAGCGTGGAGCCCAACAGCCAAAGTCTCTGCCCAACGCGAGGAAGCCGGAAAACGAGAAAAAGCCACAAGACGACAGGTGATCGTGGCGCATTGCGTGAAAGCGGGTTGGGTCAGGCGTCGAGTCCCATTTTGATAAGTTCTTGATGTCGGCGGCGGAAGTCTTTAGGTTTCTGGCCCATGATGTCCGCTCCATCCGATGATCGTTGCGGGTAACACGCGAAGGCCGCGCAACGTCGACGTGCCCCGGGCCGCGGCCATTCTTTATGGCGATTGGGGCACGAGCAAGGCCTACGTCATTGGCCTGGCCTTTGCCGTCGGCAGCTATAGCTCCTTCTGGTTGATCGCCGCCATGTGCCTCCTCACGGCCCTTGTCGGCGTCAATTATATGGCCATCTGCCGCCATTACCCCGACGGCGGCGGCGTCTATGCCAGTGTCCGGCACCGGTCGGTCATCATTTCCATCGTCGGGGCTTTTCTCCTGGTCGCCGATTACATCGTCACGGCGGCCCTGAGCGCGCTGTCGGCTTTCGATTATTTCGGCGTTTCCCATCCGGAACGCTACGCGGCGGGGGCCATTGTGGTCATTGGATTGCTCAACGTCTTCGGTCCAAAGCATACGGGGGGGCTGGCGTTCTTGGTGTCGGTGCCCACGGCGGTGGTTGTGTTCCTCCTGGGGCTGTTCTGCCTTCCCCACCTCGGCCAGGCGGCGCATAACGTGCAACCTCTGGCCGGCGGGTTCTTTAAGAATTGGAAAGGCTTTGTGGGTGTGGTCCTGGCGTTGTCCGGGGTCGAGGCCATCGCCAATTCCACCGGCGTGATGAAGCTCAATGCGGGGACCACTGACGCCAATCCGAATGTCTCCAAAACATCCACCCCCGCCATCCTGTGGGTCATGTTCGAGGTGTGCATTTTTACCGCCCTCCTGGGCCTCGCCATGTGCGCCCTGCCCAACTTGACCATCAACGCCACCGATCCCGCCAACCCCGACGTGGATGCGCCGGGCCATCCGGGCGTGCGGGATTACATGCTCCGGTACATGGGACAGGTCTTTGTCGGCCATGCCCTCGGTCACTCGTTCGGCGTTGCCGCCGGAATAGCCGTCAGCGTGGTGTTCGGATTGTTGCTGCTGTCGGCGGTCAACACGGCGATTGTGGACCTCATCGCGATTTCGTTTTTGATGTCGCGCGACGGGGAATTGCCGCCGCGATTTCAAAGGCTCAACCAATTCGGCGTGCCCAACATGGGGTTGATTGTGGCCACGGTGATCCCGGCCATCTTGGTGCTGGTTGTCAAAGACATGGGCGGGTTGGCCGATCTCTATGCCGTCGGCGTCGTCGGAGCCATCGCCACCAACCTCGGCGCCTGCAGCACGGACAGAAAACTGGGATTGGTGACGTGGGAACGGATGCTCATGTTCATCACCTTTCTGATCATGCTGGCGATCGAAATTTCTCTCTTCGCCTACAAACCGTCCGCGCGAATCTTCGCCATGTCCGTGCTGCTGGTGGGCCTTGTTCTGCGCGGCCTTGCCGCCGAGTACGCCAGCCGGACCAAGGCCGCGGCCGCGGAGGCGGCCCAGACCGCGGCGGCAGCCATGCCCGCCCCCATCGTGCCGATGCTTGTCAATATGGAAAACGTGGACGGCCCGCCGATGATGTGCGCGATTCGAGGCTTGGGAAAGACGCTCGATTTCGCCATCGACGAATCGCGCCAGACGCGGCGGCCGCTTTACCTGCTTTTCGTGCGGTCATTGCCGGTCCTGACCGAGCAGGATTACAAACGCAAATGGCAGGAGGACGACGAGGCGCGCGAAGTGTTTCTGGCGGCCAAGAGCAAGGCCGGCGTGCATCCGGTTTTTCCGTGCTACGCTGTGAGCGATTCCGTGGCGACGACGATTGTGGACATCACGGCGACAATGGGGGCGTCGTACTTGATTCTGGGCGCGCCGGAACGCAAGGGTCTGGCGTCTCTATTGCGGGGCAGCATCATCCGCGAAGTTTCGGATAATCTCCCCGACGACATCCACTTGCTGGTTTACGCTTGAGGCTTCAAGCGTGAACAGCGACGGGTTCCGGCTCGACCCACTTGCCGTGCTCCCGGATTAAATCGACCAGCCGGTCCACGGCCTCGGCTTCGGGTATATTGAACTTGACCGGCGTCTTGCCGACGTAAAGATTGATTTTGTTGGGCGCGCCGCCGACGTATCCGAAATCCGCGTCCGCCATCTCCCCGGGCCCGTTGACGATGCAACCCATGATCGCGATCTTAACGCCCTTCAAATGCTGCGTCCGCTCCTTGATCCGCGCCGTGACCGTTTGCAAATTAAACAGCGTCCGCCCGCACGACGGGCATGCCACGAAATCGGTCTTGAAACTTCGGCAGCCGGCCGCCTGCAAAATATTGTAGGCCAAAAGCAGGCTCTGGCCCGCGCCGGATTCTCCGCGAACCAAAATCGCGTCTCCAATGCCGTCGGCCAGCAATGATCCGATGACCACCGCCGCGCGCAACAGCGCAATCTTGGGTTCCAGCGGCACAGCCTCGAACGCGAGGCAATCCTTAAGCAGAACCGGATTGTTCCGGCCCAGCCGTTTCAATTTTGCCGCCAGCAACCGGAACGCCGAGATGGCCGGAAGCGGAGTCCCATCCTTTACGGTGACCAATTGGGTTTCGCAGTTGACGCCGAATTCCTCCGTGGGATCGATTTCGCACACGTTGAGGTCCTCGTAAACCGCCTCGGGTTTGACATCGGCGCCAGGGCGGATCTTGGGCGCAAGTTTTTCCCAGGCGGCACGGGTGACGACAACGCGAACGGTCTGCTCGCCGCCGCATTTGAAGCCGTCGTTGAGCGAAATCTCAGGCGTCGTGCGCCGCTCGAAGGCGAAGGGATCAAACGGCCATTGGCTGCCCAAGCCGGCCACGCCGGTGGCCGTGGTCAGAAGCGGAATTTGCGCCAGCAAATCGGTGCAGACGGCGATTTCGTTGGGGGAATCTTCCGTCAGCGAAACTCGAATCGTGTCCCCCAATCCGTCGCACAAAAGTGAGCCGATGCCGATGGCGCTCTTAATGCGGCCGTCCTCGCCTTCGCCGGCTTCGGTGACGCCCAGATGGATTGGATAATTCCAATCAGGACCCAACTCATCCAATCGCGCCACCAGGAGGCGGTAACACTCGATCATCACCTTGGGATTGCTCGACTTCATGGAGAATTTGAAGTTGTGGAAGTCGTGCTTGCGGGCGATGCGGGCGAATTCCAGCGCGCTTTCCACCATCCCCAGCGGTGTGTCGCCGTAACGGTTCATGATCCGGTCGCTGAGCGAACCGTGATTGGTGCCGATGCGCATGGCCCGGCCAAGGCTCTTGCAAAGCAGAACCAGCGGTGTGAATTGCTCCTCCAGCCGCGCCAACTCCGCGTTGTACGCATCGTCGGTGTATTCGCGGACGGCGAATTTCTTCTTGTCTGCGTAGTTGCCGGGATTGACGCGCACCATCTCGACCCACTTCGCGGCTTCCATCGCGGCATCCGGCTTGAAATGAATGTCCGCGACGATGGGGACCGTGCAGTCACGGCCACGCAGCCCGTCAACGATGACTTTCAAATTGGCCGCGTCCTTGACCGTCGGCGCCGTGATCCGCGCAATCTGGCAGCCCACGGCGACCAGATCGAGCGTTTGCTGGATGCACGCGGCGGTGTCCATCGTGTCGCAGGTCAGCATCGATTGTTTGACCACGGGATGGTTGCCGCCCAGGATGACTCCGCCTTTGGCAGGGTCGCCTACGACCACTTCACGGGTCTTGCGGCGCGAATAAAGGTAAGGCGAATAGCAAAGGCGCATGTCAGGGCGCGGAGGGGGTTGCGGGCGCCGGTGACGCCGGCTTTGTGGGCTGGATCTCCAATCTATCCTGTTTTGATCCAGAATCGGGCGCCGGTGACGCGGGGGATTCGGTCTGTTCGATTTGCGTTTCGCGATTAAACATCAAATGGAACAGCGGGAGTCGTTTGATGTCGTACATGGTGACGTAAGCCATGAACGAAATCAGCAACACCGCAAACGCCGTCGTGGTGTATTCAACAATCCGGACCTCCAACGGCCGGCGGCGAATCCGTTCGATGATCGCCATCAGGATATGGCCCCCGTCGAGCACCGGCATCGGAAGCATGTTCAGGATCGCCAGATTGATGTTCAACATGACCAGAAAACTCAGGGCCAGCCGGTAGTCCGTGCTCCACTGAATGGCCAGCCCGCCGATGATCCCGACCGGCCCGCTCAAATCGCTCGCCTTGACGCCGCTCTCGTGCGAATGAACCAGCGCGCTGACCGTCCCATAAACCTGCTCGCAAACGTCCCTCACCTGCGCCCAGGGCGTCGGATGGTCGATCTCGTAAACGTCCTTGCCCAATGAAAACTCGACTCCAATCCGGCTCTTCTTGGTCGTCGAATCCGTCACCGGGGTCACAACCAGGGTCAGCCGTTTATTGTCTCGTTTGACCACGATCGGAGTCGCCGCGTCGCCGCGCTTTTGGATCAGGCTGATCAATTGCTGCCGGCTGCTGACCGGCACGCCCGCAAATCCCACCACTTCATCATCCATCTTCAAATGCGCCGCCTCCGCCGGTCCGCCCGCTGCCACGGCTTTGATGATCAGGTAATCCAGCGGGTCCAGGGCCAGGGTCTTCAGACCGACCAAATTGTTGACCTCCGTCTTGAGCATGTAGGTATTGGAGACGCCGTTGCGGGTGACCACGACGGGCAGCGTATTGGTCAGCGCCAGAATCGTGATATTATTGATTTCCTCCCAGGATTTGACCGGTTTGCCGTTGACGGCCACGATGCGGTCGCCCTGCTGAATTCCCATTTTCGCTTCCGCGGAGTCCGGATCGACGTAGCCGATGATCGACGGATTGACCGGGACCGGCAAGCCGACCAGATAAATGATCGCGGCGATGAAAAAGGCAAAGACAACATTCATGAATGGCCCGGCGGCGGCCACGAGGATTTTGGACAACGGCGCGGCCGGCGGGATTTCTTCTTTTTTGGCGTCGCCTTCAATCGCCGAGGAAGTGATCATTTGCGGCAATTTTACAAAACCGCCGGCGGGAATGCACCGCACGGAATATTCGATGCCGTCCCGGACCCACGAAAAGATCTTGGGGCCAAAACCAATGGCGAAGGCCTCGACCTTGAGGCCGCGCTTGCGAGCGACCCAATAATGGCCGAATTCATGCACAAATATGGCCGCCCCGAACAAAAAGACGACACCCCCGGCTATATACAGGTCCTTAAAGATTTGACTCATTCAAAAGTCGCCCTACGGGCGACCACCTGAATGTAAGAGCATTAACGCAATCTGGCAACCCCGGAAAGAGGCCGGGCCGCCCGCCCGGAAAATGACCAATTGAGGAAAAAGAACTACCGCTTCGTCAAACAGCCAACGGTTGTGCGGTCACAAAACGCGGCACGCCATCGCCGTTGAGTCGTCACCGCTTGGCACGCGCCACCAGCGGAAAATCGTCCGGGCGTGCAATGCGATCCAAATCCAAGTCGACATCCAGTTCCGGCCAATAGAGGCGATCGCCGTGGGAAAACTCCACGTTGAACAATTGACCCACTGATGCCGCGCGAAACCATGGAAAATCGTCGAAACCTAGAAAATACTCTCTGCCAGCGACGAACAGCCAAAAGCCATGCGGCGAGACATTCAGAACCTCAACTTTTGAAATGTCGCCGCCAGCTTTGGCGGATTTCATTCTGCCGCTTTTCAACAATTTGCTTGAGTTCATTCAACTCAGTTGGGCTTAGATTCTTATTGACGGCCAGTTCAATTCTCGGTTCGAGCCAAAACCTTGCTTCGCCGTCCGGTGAAATCACATGAACGTGCATCCGGGATTCTTCGCGTGAAAAAAAATAAAACCGGTAATTCCGATAGCGAAAAATCGTTGGACTCACCGCGGAATCATGCCTTTCACCGGAACACGTATGGCATCACCGCGCCCCAAAGTCAACCGTGATGTCCAATGCTTTCATCTTGCCCAAGGATGAAAACTGTGCGATTAAGAATGACCGGTAGAGAGATGGCAGAGTGGTTTAACGGGCGCGCCGCCGGAAATCGCCCGGCTTCATTTCTTGACGCCACCCAGCCACAACAGGCTATCGATAATCAGCCGGTTCTGATTCTCGCTATCAAAGGTGGAAGACAATGTCTTATTGGTGTTGTCGAATTTATGCTCATAATCCATGTCGTTATGCCCCATGTTCACATAGATCATCTTGAATTTTTTATTGGTCCAGACGACGGGGTAATAGCCGCTGTGCCAGATTTCATACTGTTTGGGACCCGTTCCGAGCGGAAAACTGGCCGGATCGATTGACAGAAGTATTCTTATATCGGAATTGGTCCGCAAATCATTTGTCCAGCGATACCATTCATTGGGTGCGGATTTGAACGTTTCCGGCAGATCCCTGGTTGCCGGATGGTTTGCGTCTTCCACGCGCAAGATCGCGGATGTGGGCCGCCAGGTGTTGCCCACATATTGGCCTGAGCCTAGGAATTGATTGTGATACCAGTCCCAATTCTGCGGAACATCCGAAGGCGTCAGCGCGAATCCCGCGAAATGAAATCCCATCCACGCGCCGCCCTGTTCCATGTATCTTTGGAAGGCCTTCCTCTGTGCCGGACCCTCCGGCCGGGTGTCCAAAAAGAGCACGACCTGATAGTGCGATAGAAAGCCTGCGTTCAAGTCATTCCAATTCGTGGTCGCATCGTACGCAAAATGATATCGGGCCGCCATTTCAGGGAACCATTTGTTGGCCTCCTTGACGAAACTGATGTGCGCCGGATCATTCTTCCCGGTGTAAAAGGCGATCACCTTGAATTGAGGCGCCGGACTCTGTGCCTCAAGCGTCCAAACGGCCAAACAGACCGCGCCAATTGCAAGCACCCGCAAAACGGTTTTAAGCATAGTGTTCAATTTCCAATGGAGATCGCGTACAGATACCACGCCGCGTGAGGGAGCCACTGCTCGCTCCAGCGCCAGTCTTCATCTTTGCCCGTCACGGCAAACCCCACGTTGAAATCAATGTCATCCGGGTTGGTGCGGCCTCCCGTGATGCCGTTGCAAATGCCGCCGGGCGCGTTGTTGTATTCGTAGGATTCAAAAAACATATAGGCCACATTGTTCCTTCCCGAACCATGCAACATACAACAATCGTAAGGGTTCAATCCAAGAATCCAATTCAATTGATTCCAGGCATACGCCTCAAGCTGGGTGCGGAAAGCGGGGTCGGTCTTGAAATACTTCGCCGCCAGGCGCGCCGCCGCGGCCATCGAGCCCAAACGCGCGTTTTCGCCCTGCCACCACGGCGCCGTTTCCGTATCGTGCGGGTAGAAGAACGCCGTGCGGCGAATCCCGTTGGTGCTTTGAACGAGCTGCCGGGCGTAGCCGAACGGATTGTTGACTTCCGCCGTCACAGCCAGTTCAAATTCCAGTGATTTCCTAACCGTCTCGAGAACGCGTGGCCGGGTCGTTTCGCCTGCGATCTGGAAATAGTCCAGCAGGCTTATCACGGGCATCCCGGCGTCGGCCGCGTGAAAAAACGGGCGGTCTCCGTCATCGGCGCGCCAATAGTTGGAGTAGTTGCCGCTCGCGACGAGCCGATCCATAAGGCTGTCGGCTCTCCGGTCGGCGGCGGCCCTGTATTCCTGGGCCTTGGTCGCTTTGAAAAGTTCCACCGCAGCGAGCAACGCGCAGTAATCATCAACGATGTTTTCGCGTCCATCGCTGTTGAAGGAGAGATTGTTTTTTTCCAGGAAAGAAAAGGCATCCTCCGCGCTCTGGAGATAGACGGCGCTTGAAAAATCCCCGGACACGGGGAAAGTGCTGGCCAGCGCCAGCGCCGCGATGGACACTCCCCCCCCCGAGCGCCAGCCGACTTCGTAAGGAAACTTGCCGGCGATTTTATTGGTGTTTCCAATCGAGAAACTGGCTTTGGTTTCCACCGTCTTGATGGCAAAACCGACTCCTTCCTTGCCGACGCGCCGGTCTTGCGGCCGTTTCTCCGGGCCGGGAGCGTCCACCGTCCGGTAAAAGGAGCCGCCGGGATTTTTCATTCGCACCAGAAAATCGGCGCCGTACATCGCCTCGTCAAGCAATCGTCTCTTGAACTGCCTGAAACTCGGGTCGCCGCGCCGGTCAAGCTCCTGGTACGTCTTGAAGAGGCTCCAGGCCGCGATCGGCGTGGGTTGCATGTTGAAATAAGTGGAAAAGGACAGTCCCCCGATATGCTTTCCGTAATCACCTGTGGCGTCGTACCAGCCGCCGTGAACGTCCACTGTGGCGGTCGAATCTTCTATCCGGGAATGTCTGTCCGCCTTGTCAAGCAAACCCGAACACCGCTGCCCTTTGAAATAGTAAATGACGCTCGACAATGTGTTTCTCTCCAGCAGATCGCGTTGAATCTTAAACGGAAATGAGCGCGCCTCGCCTCGGCTGGTCGCGCACTCCAAAACGAAAGTCCCCTCGCTCTTGATCGAACTGAAGTCGGCCGTCCAAAAATACCAATCCTTCCACTGATCCACGGGCCCGATTTTGACCGCGGAACCGGACAGCGCCGTCTCCCCGCTCGAATAATCAACGACCTTGAACCCAGCCGCCTCGTCCCCTGCGCGGCCAAGGATCACCGCGCGTTTCGGTCCCTCCTGCTCGTAGCCGATGTGGTTGACCAGAACTTTGATACTCTGTCCGAAGCCGGCTTGAACCGCCAGCAAACCGCAAAGCAAACCGAGTCTTTGAATGGGTATTCGGGGGTTCATGAAGTTGTCATTCGGGCGGCGCGGGAAGGCCGTTTACTTTGGTTCGTTGAGTGCTTCGGTCTTCGACAAGCGCTTCGGCCTCGCGCAACAAAACGCCGGCGATAATGTAATCTTTCCAATCCCCTCCGAGGTTATGGCTTCCAAACTTCGGCAGATACTTGTCCGCGATTTCCCTGGCCTTGGCCAGCGCGGAGCGGGCCAGGTCGAATTGTTTGAGTTGCTGGCGCGACATTGCCAAAACCGCATAAGCGCTGGCGTCACGGAAATGAACTTTGCCTTCGCTTGCCAGGACCTTTTGCATCCAATCCGAGCTGCCGGCGAAATTTCCCTGGCGATACTCAGCCAGACCCTTGGCAAATTGAAAAAATTCCCAAAACCCCGTCTGTGATCCTGCCGCCACCGCCGTGTCCGCCATCCGGTCAATGGCGGCCAGATCGGCGGATGAGGATGGAAGCATGAGGCAATCCTTGCTCGCGCGTTCAGCGGTGTTGGGATCGGAGGTAGCCCCGAAGCGGCTCAGGATCAGTTCGCGAAGCCGCTGATAAGCCTCCGGATTTCCGCTCTGAACATACAAGGGCCCCAGGAAGTCATACCCGTCATAATTTGACGGGGCGAACTCGGTGACCTTTAGGAAATTCGTAATGGCAGCCTGCCACTCTTCGCGCCCTGCATAAACATTACCGAGCCCCAAATAAGCCTGAAAATTGGAGGGTTCATATTCGATGGCTTTGGTGAAATTGGCAACGGCCCGGTTCCACGGTCCGAATGTGGAATGAAGATTGCCAAAGGCGAGATAAAACGGAACACTTTCCGGCCGGTCGGGCAGTTCCTTGAAGAGCCGTTCAGCTTCCTTGAAATGTTCTGTGGTCAATAACTGTTCGACACCCCTGTATTGACTCTGAAGTTCATAGGTTTTGAGTTTTTCCTTCATGAGCTCGCGGCCTTTTTCCGCATCGGCTCTCAAGCTGGCTTGGAGCCGTTCGGCTTGGTCTGCGCGTATCCGCTCCCGGTGTTCCTTGACGAATAGAACCGTCGAAACCGCCGCGCCGATCACCAACGCCGCGATCACAGAGCCGCCGGCGACAAACCCCACTTTGTTGCGGCGAACCATCTTCTGAAAACGGTAAAGCCGGCTGGGCGGCCGCGCCACGATGGCCTCATTGTTGAGATACCGCTGGATATCCATCGCCACGCCGTTGGCGGTCTCGAAGCGGCGCGTGCGGTCTTTTTCCAGGCACTTCATCACGATCCAGTCCAGGTCGCCCCGGAGCAAGTGGACCAGTTTGGGCGCGTCGGTCTGGCGGCGTTTGACGGTCGTGGTCAGGTCGGCTTCCAGCATCGTGTTCAGACGCGTTGACGGTCGCACCGGTTCCTGCTCGCGGATGGTCTGGCGCATTTTGTCCAACCCTGAAGCCATCAATTCCGTCGCGTCGAAAGGGGTCTTGCCGGTCAGCAATTCATAGAGCAAAACGCCCAGCGCATAAATGTCGCTGCGCGTATCCACGTCGAGCCCGCTCATCTCCGCCTGCTCCGGACTCATGTAAGCCGACGTGCCGATGAATTGCTCGAAGGCCGTGAAGAGGGTTTGATCCGTCAGCCGTCCCTGTGTCGCCTTGGCGATGCCGAAATCAATCACCTTTGGCACAGGCACACCGTCGTGCAAGGTGATCAGAATGTTGGAAGGTTTGATGTCGCGGTGAATGATCCCCTTTTGGTGGGCGTGTTGGATCGCCTGGCAGACCTGAACAAATAGACTCAGGCGGTCCCGCGTGGAAAGTTTGTTTTGATCGCAGTAGTCGGTGATCTTGATGCCCCGCACCAACTCCATGACGAAGAAAGGCCGCCCGGTTTCAGTGGCGCCCGCGTCCAGCACCTTGGCGATATTGGGATGATCCATCATGGCCAGCGCCTGGCGTTCGGCCTCGAAGCGGGCGACGACCGTTTTAGTGTCCATTCCGAGCTTGATCACCTTGACGGCGACCCGGCGGACCACCGGTTCCTGCTGCTCGGCCATATAGACGACGCCGCAACCGCCTTCCCCGATTTGTTGGAGCAATTTGTAGCGGCCGATCCAGTCGCCGGGTTTTTCGGTCAATGGCAGATTGAGGACAATGGTTATTGGCGCGGTAGCAGATTCTGCCGTGTCAAGAAAGCCGCCGGCCTGTTGGTGCGCGTGAAGCAACGCGTCAACTCTCTGTCGCAGGGCGGCGTCCTGCCCGCAAGCTTCATTGAGAAAGGCGGCTCGTGCGGCCCCGTCCGTGATCTCAACGGCCTGATTGAAGATGCTTCGCAGTGAATTTTTCGCTTCGTTCATAATCGCAGCGCACCGTAAACCGCGCTGCATCCATGCATTCGGATTCGGCCCATCAAAGCGCCGTCCCGCTACACTTTTAGAGCAAAAATTCCTCGCCGCACAGCCATAAAATTCAAAACAGGGGCGCGGTTTGCTTTGCGCGACGTTCGTTCCAGCAGCAGAGTGGGGCGCTTATTGCGCCTTAAGCGCTTGCGCTTCCTGCTGTGCCCAGTCAACCAATTGTTTGCGCTGTTGCGGGGTCAGTCGCGACCCGCTGTGTATCCAAAGGTAACTGGGCAACGGCATTTCATTTGCGTCAACGGCGTCGGCGATGCGCTCCCATTTCTTGCGCGCGCGCCGCGGAGAGTCGTGCGGCCAGTCCGAAAAATTCAAGCTATAGCGCGCGTCGTTGACATGTTGGACAAGCACCCATGACATCGGCGCCACATAACTGTACCACGGCCATTTGGTTTCGGAGGAGTGACAGTCGTAACAGGAATTTTTCAGGAGCGCAGCCACTTCTGGCGGCGGCCCGTTGCTGGCCAGCAAATCGTGCCCCGGTGCTACGGGGGGATTGACATGCGCAGGACTGGTGAATTGCAAGGCGACGGCGCCAAGCAACAACCCGCCTCCAATCCACTTAAGCCATTTTCGCATACAACTGCAAGGTACCCGATTAGAGGGGCCAACGGCAGTTTTTGTTCCAGTCCACCGAATGCGCAACGGTTTTGCCCAAAGGAGTGACTCACAGGACTGCGTGGAATTCAGTCGCTGTCACACCGCACACTTAAATACGGACGGAAACTGATTTGCGGGGCGGGCTTTCCCAATGCTGGCTACAATGTCTTTTTCCCTTCCGCCTTCACCTTCGCCCACCTAGCCTTGGCAATCGCCGCAAGCTTCGCTTTGACTGCCGGACTCATGCGCCGGTCCTTTTTCTTGGGTGCCTTCGATGTAACTTGAGTCCCCTTCACTTTGGCCCATCTGGCCTTCGTCCCGGCGATGATGGCGGCCCTTCCCGCCGCGCTTAGCCGCCTCTTGCCCTTCTTTGGGCCTTTGGAGGCCTTCGGCGCTTTCTCTTTGACCCTGGCCCATCTGGCCCTGGCCCCCGCCGCAATCCTGGCGCGGCCGGCGGCCGAGAGGCGGCGTTTCTTTGGGGCTTGCACACTGTGAGTCTCGCCGTCAGACACGAGCGAATCGAGCCGGCCTTGCAGCTTCTCGATTTGTCCCTTGATGGCAATGATCTTGTGAAGTTGATTTGTCGTTAAGTCTGTAACATTTATCATGGGTGATTGGTAACGCCCGCGGAGACTAGAGTCAACGACTAACAAAGCGATCTTGTTTACTCCAGGAACCGCGAAGCAACGGGCCGCATGACTTGTCAGTCGCGAACTTCAATCTCGACTTTTGCTGTGAGTCGGCGCACTAAAGGTGACAGAGCCTATGGCAAGAATTCCAAAAGTTCTCCTTTTAGTCGAGTCATCCCGCGGATCGGGCCGCTCTTTGTTGAGAGGGATAGCCCACTACGCGCATCATCACGGCCCCTGGTCCTGCTACTGGGAGCCTGCCGGCCTCGAAAAGGCCAGACCGAACCTTAAGGCGCTGGACCTCGACGGCATTATTCTGCGGGACGTCGATAAACTGGAGGAAGTCCTGGCCTTCGGCATTCCGGCGGTGGTCATTGGACACGGCCGAACCGAGGTTTCTGGTTTATTGAACGTGGTAACCGATTCCGCCAGGATCGGCCAGATGGCCGCGGAGCATCTTCTGGCCTGCGGTTTTAAACGGTTCGCTTATTGCGGGTGCCGCGTTTCACGTGAGGAAGACGTTCCGTGGTCCGAACTTCGGCGCCAGTCTTTCGCCGACCGCATCAGCCAAGAAGGTTGGTCGTGTGAAACCTTCCCACTCCCGCAGTCTTCCGGTGGTTCTTCCTGGCTGCGGGAACGGGCTCTGATGGCGCGCTGGCTGCAATCTCTTCCCAAGCCTCTGGGCCTCATGGCCGCCAACGATGACCGGGCCACGCAGGTTGTCGAAGCCTGCAAGGTTGCCGGAATATTGGTGCCCTCGGAGGTGGGCGTCATCGGCGTGGATAACGACGAGGTCGTCTGCGGCCTTTCCGACCCGCCCCTTTCAAGTGTGGCCGTCAATTTCGACCGCGCCGGCTACGAAGCGGCCTCAGCTTTGGATTGCTTGATGAGCGGCAGAGGGACCGTTCCGGAGCGAATCGTGGTCTATCCGACTCATATCGTGATTCGCCGCTCCACCGACGTCGTTGCGGTGGAAGACAAGAGCCTGGCCAGGGCGCTTCGGTACATCCGGGGCACCTCCTGCCGCGAAGAGTTGACCGTCGCCGGCGTCGCCAGGAACGCCGGGATTTCGCGGCGCCTGTTGGAAAAGCGATTTCGGCGCGAACTGGGCTATTCGGTGCTGGATGATATTCGGCGCGTGCGCACGGACAAGATGGCCCAACTGCTGGTGGAGACGCAGTTGCCGGTCTGCGAAATTGCCGAAACGCTGGGTTTCGGGGACGTGCAGCATTTTGCGCGATATTTCCGGTCGGTCAAGAAAATGAGCCCGCTGGCCTATCGCAAAGCCTATGCCGCATACTCGGCGCAGCAGCCGCGTTCGCAATTTGGCGATTCTTATACGCAAAGTGGCGTTGTCGCCCTTCGCCTCAGTCCTGTAAAGTCGCTGCCATAGCACTTTTATTAACCATGTTTGCGAACATCGACTCAACGTCCCATCGAACAAACTCAACGACATTAATATGAAAAAAAGTTTACACGCTGGTCACCTGATCATCCTCTGGGGTTGTGCGGCGCTGCTGGCAATGCAACTGACCGCCTCCGCCCAAACGCTGACTCACCGGTATACTTTCTGGAACGATGACGGCGCTACCAATGCTCCCGATGAGGTTGGCACGGCAGACGGACAATTCCTCGGCGACCTCGTCGGCACAGCCATCAGCGGCAGCCAATTGGAGTTGGATGGCTCCGGCTATGTGAAACTGCCCACGGGCATCATCACCAATGATTTGGCGGTGACGATCGAAGCTTGGGCCGATTATCCGGCTACGGGGCAGGGCACTTGGGCCAATCTGTTCGATTTCGGAACGCCCTCGCTGGTGGACACAGGAGCAGCGGACTCGCATTGTATTGCCTTCTGCGTAAACGACAGTGGTACGGGTGACATTGACGCCGCCATTTGCGATTTTGATGATGCCAACAACCAACGCCAGGCTGTCACTGGGCCCGGGACCCTCCTGGCCGGCTTGACCGCTGCGTATGTTGCCGTTGTTTATAATCCTCCCGCCGGTTCCATTTCTATTTACGTCAACGGCACCCTCGCGGAGACGGGTCCGATCACCGAGACGATTACCCCAGGCGTGGACGACAACACCAACTGGATCGGCTGGGACAATTGGCATGACCCGTCATTGATAGCCAACATCGACGAGTTCCGCATATGGAATGGCGCTCTCAATGGCCTCGAAATCGCCGCCAGCTACCAGAATGGCTTTTCCGATCTCGATACCAATGCCGGCTCCGTCACCGCCATCCAACTTACGGCAGGCGCTCAGGTTGTTGCTGGAGGCTTGGAGGTCCCGACCGTGCTTGCTGAGTATTCATTGATCACCAACCAGGTTAATGTCACCTCCCTTGCCAGCTATTCGTCCGGGAACACCAACATACTTACGATTGATTCTTCGGGCAATATTCATGGCGTTGCGGTCGGTTCCACCACGGTCACAGCCACTTTTCAAGGCAAGTCGTCTACCGCGGTAACGGTCACCGTCATCCCGGCGGTTTCGATTCTAACCCACCGCTATAGCTTCAGCGACACCGGCTCCGTTGTGAAGGACTCGGTTGGCACTCTCGATGGTAACCTCATGGGTACTGCGGTGGAATCCGGCGGCCAGGTCCTGCTGGATGGCACCGTCGGTTGTTATGTGGACCTGGGCTCGAATTCGTTCGCCAACGACGGCATCATTTCCGGCTTTCAGTCCGCCACGATTGATTTCTGGGCCACATTTAAGACGTTGCAGATCTGGAATTACGCCTTTGCTTTCGGCAACTCGGTAAACATAGCCGGCCAGGACTATCTTCATAGTCCGGTTCGCGACGGTGCCGGCCGACATGAGATTGTTGACAGCACTACTCAGAACACGACTATTGATATGCTCGGGGACTTTGCCAACGAAACGGTTCACTGCACCACTATCGTCAATCCGACCACAGGCATCATGGCCGTCTATACCAACGGCGTTCTCAGTGGCGTTGCCACTAATAATTTTCAGCCGCTGGCGAACATTGCCACCAACTTTATCTACATTGGCCGTTCGTTGTGGACCGTCGTCGGCCCGGGAGGCGGCGGTGGTGATCCTTATCTGCCGGGCAGTTTCGATGAGTTTCGTGTTTACAACGGGGCGCTGACTCCCCAGCAAGTCGCCGAGGCGGATTTGAACGGCCCTAACAACACCAATATTACTGTTGAACCTCTGCAATCCATACAGGTTTCCATCCCGCAGTTGAACCTGGGCGATGCGTTCCTTGGCGGCGTGGTGGCCAACTATGGCAATTTGACCAACTACAATCTGCTGGCCAACAGCCCGACGCCGCTGTTGGTCTATACCTCCAGCAATTCCAACATTGTCTATCAAGCGGCCGACGGGAAGCTCCATGCGGTCGGCTTGGGTTCTGCCACGATCACCGCCAATTACGGAGGGTTCACCGGCAGCCAGTCTGTGGCTGTGGTGTATCAACCTGTTTTGGTGAACCGCTACAGCTTCCAGGACGCACCGGGCAGCACCAATGCCGCCGACTCAGTGGGCGGTCCCCAGTGGAATGGCATTGTGTGGGGCGGCGGCACCTTCACTGGCACCAATCTGCAATTGCTCGGCTCTGTCCCGCAGTATGTCCAACTACCTGCGGGAATCCTTAAGAATTACCCCGCCGTGACCATCGACCTGTGGGTAAGCTTCCCGGATCCGGCCCCCGTAAACTGCATGCTGTTTGCTTTCGGCAATACGGACACCGCTACCAACGTGGCGTCGCCGTATGACGGGGAGGACTACATCTTTTGCGCGCCCGTGGGCGGCCGCATCGCCATCAGCGGCACCGATCCCGGCTTTGACGGCGAACAGGGTTGTACCGGCGCTGGAGACTTTACCAGTAATACAGCTCTCATCCATCTGACGGCGGTTTTCGATCCGCCGGCTGGCACGGAGTATTGGTACACCAATGGCGTCCTGGTTTCTTCGAACAATGCGGTTACGGTTCCGATGTCTTACGTGGATGATGTCACCAACTTCATCTGTCATTCCATTTACACCGCTGACCCTCACGAAGACCTCAATATTAGCGAGTTCCGAATCTACAACGGCGCGTTGTCGGCCGCTGACGTGGCGGCCGAGCAGGTTTTGGGACCGTCCACTCTGCTCTACGGCGGTCCTCCTACCCTTACACACCGCTATAGCTTCAGCGAACCCGTCAGCAGCAGCAACACTGTCGCCGACTCGGTTGGCACTCTCTACGCAACACTGGAGGGAGACGCTGTGGAAAGCGGCGGCAAGGTCTTGTTGGACGGCACCGCCCACACCTATATCGACATGAGCTCAAATTCGTTTGCCAACGACGGCATCATTTCCGGCTATAACGCCGCGACCGTTGACTTTTGGGCCACGTTTGGAGCCATGGGCGACTGGTGTTACGGATGGTCTTTCGGCAGCGAACCTACGGGCTTCGGCGGCGCGGACTTTCTTTATTTGTCGGTTAACAACGGCGGCGGCCACCCGCAGGTGGACGAGAGTTCTTCCGGAGATGTTTTTGCCACCGGCGGGGCCTTGTCCGATTCTTCGGTTCACTGCACCACCGTGATTGATCCTGCTACGGGCGTCATGGCTCTCTATACCAACGGTGTCCTTAGTGGCTCCGTTACCGGTAATTATGCCCCGCTCAGCAGCATCGCCACCAACTGCATTTATTTTGGCCGTTCGCTGTGGACCGACCTCGGCCCGCCCTACTCGGGAGGCGACCCTTACCTGCCAACAAACAGCAGTTACCAGGAGATTCGTGTCTACAATGCGGCCCTCACGCCTGCCCAAATCGCCATGGCCGACAAGAGCGGGCCTAACGACACCAACATAGATCCCGGCGCCTTGGAATCTTTCACTCTCCAAGCGCCCTCCTCGGTCCAATGGCTCCAGGCCGTGCCTTTGACACTGACGGCCAACTTCGCCAGCCTGGGCAGCTTCAACCTCCTCGGCAACAGCGTCGTCCTGCCGGCGGGAATGACGCTGAGTTCCAGCGAACCGAGCGTCGTGGCCATTAATGGCCTCCAGGCCAGTGCCACCGGTCTCGGCACGACCGTCATCACCGTCACCTATGCCGGAATGACCAGTAGCACGTCGGTCACCGTCGTCCGGCCCCCATCCGCCATATTGACCCATCGTTATAGTTTCAATGACGGCACTGCCAACGACTCAGTCGGCACGGCAAACGGCACTCTCAAGGGAAGCGCCTCTATCAGTGGCGGCCAACTGATTATCCCCAACGCTACCAGTACCGCTCCCGCGCTCGACTACCTTCAATTGCCGTACGGTGTCATCACCAACGCCACCGGTACCGCCACCAATTATAATGACCCGACGGCCAAGTACAACGACCCGTCCGTCACCGTTGAGTCTTGGGCCACGTTCTATCCCAACCAGTATACCTGGGCGGAGCTCTTTGACTTCGGAAACACGGATAGCGGCGGCCTTGGTGAGTACGATATTCATGTCTCTATTCATGCCGGTGACGGAGATACCTTCATTGGTATTTCCGATTCGGACAATGCTAACAATGACTATCAGTATGAGGATGTCCCGGGCGACAGCCACCTCGACGGCAAGACCAACCTGTATATTGCCGCCGTTTTCAATCCACCCGCCGGTTATCTGGCGATCTATACGAACGGCGTCTTGATGGGAGAAAACTCCAGCATCACCATTCCGATGGCCGGCGTGTGGTCGCTCTTGGACAAAATCGGCGCGGACGTGTGGCCCGACCCTGGAATGCAAGGTTCGGTGGACGAATTCCGCATCTACAACGGCGTATTGACTCCAGATCAAATCGCGGCCGATTATGTCCTCGGACCCAACACACTGCCCGGCGGGTCACCGTCCGGCGTGAGCCTGGCCCCCTCGATTTCAGCCGGCAACCTGCTGATTTCGTGGCCTGTGTCGGGATCGACTGGTTTCTCGCTGTATTCGAGCCCCACAATCGGTACCAATGCTGTGTGGACGCTGGTGACCACGACGCCCACTGTCGTCGGTGGAAATAATCAAATTTCCGTCCCCACCAGCGGTGGCGCCACGTCGCAATTCTATGAATTAAAGAACTGATCAGACGTGCGGAACCCAGCCCGGACCGGGCATCCGGGCGTGGTTGGCAGATGATGCCAGCCACCCGCGCCTATGGAAGTTGCAATGGAAAAGTTGAGACTGCGCGGATTTGTAAGCGGTAGCATGAAGCAGGAGGCCTGAAATATGACATTTGGAACTAGTTTGAGAAACTTGGTTGACAGGGGAAAACGGGCATTCACCCTGATCGAACTGCTCGTCGTCATTGCGATCATCGCCATCCTGGCCGCCATGCTCCTTCCCGCCTTGTCCAAGGCCAAGATACAAGCCGTCAAAACCGAGTGCATCAACAATGAAAAGCAGCAGATTGTAGCCTTGGAAATGTACGCGGGAGACTTCAGGGATTATCTCCCCGATGGCACCAACGGCGTTTGGCCTTGGGATATGGACGGCTATCTTGCGAACCAGTTGATCGCTTATGGTACGCAGCCACTGACTTGGTATGACCCGGGAACAGAACCCAAATTTGGTCCCGTTGACTGGTTTGGCAATGTTCCCTATGGCAAAGTCCTCGGCGGCAATCCATCTCTGTGGTGTTGGCAGCTTCCTTATCCGGATCCTGGTGTGGCTCCCGGCACCGGCATTCGAGTTCAAGGATACGCCCAGACCTTTCTTCACACGGCGTCGTATACCGGAACCCTCGTGACGAACACCAACGAAAAACTCTCATCGACCTCGACTCCGGGCTATTTTGACAATGAGGGCGGCGTCCCTGTGGGAAACCTCTCCAGGCGCCCTCTCACCGCCTGCGCCACTCTCAACGATACCGGCGACCATGATGACTTTCCCACGATGGAAACCTACAATTGGGTGAACGTTGACGGCGGTTACATGTATAACAACACCTTCAAGGGCCATATCAGCGCGCACCTGAAAAACGGGACAATTCCCGAGGGGGCAAATATTGGAATGATAGACGGCCACGTGGAGTGGCGTCCCTTCATGCAGATGATTGATCGCAACGCCGGTAACCCGTATTTCTATTATTGAGCCGGCCGGCCAATCTCGCCTTTTCTGTCGTATGCCTCGCCGGCGCATCGCGCCGGGCCACCGCTTCGCTCTATTTTCTTTCCAGAGCGGCCATTTTCCTTGATGCTATCGTCGTCAATCAACGATTAACGCGAGCTTTCGGGCAACTAATCCGACGAAGCCGCACCGCAAATGCAACCGTCTCGTTCCAAGCGTTCGTCCCGGCGCGCGCCAGCGCCGCGGACCTCCACAGCGTCCGTTTCCCCCGCGCGGCGATGGCTTTTTCGTCTTGCGGCCGTTGTGCTGGGGCCGCTCCTCTTCGTGCTGATTTTGGAGGCCGGTCTGCGTTTGGCCGGCGTCGGCCATCCAATGTCCTTTTTCCTTCCCATGCAACTCGATGGAAAGCATTGCCTCATCGACAACTACCGTTTTGGCTGGCGCTTTTTTGGCCCGGATATGGCGCGCGCGCCGTTTCCTTTCGTCATCCCCAAAGTCAAGCCGCCGGACACGATCCGCGTGTTCGTCTTCGGCGAGTCAGCCGCCTATGGCGACCCGCAGCCGGAATTCGGCCTTCCCCGCGTTTTGGAGGCGTTGCTGGACGGCCGTTTTCCGGACAAACACTTTGAAGTCGTCAACACGGCCATGACTGCCATCAATTCCCACGTCATTCTTCCCATCGCCGACGATTGCTCCCGAAAGGACGGCGATTTCTGGGTCGTTTACATGGGCAACAACGAGGTCGTCGGGCCTTACGGCTCGGGCACCGTATTCGGCCCGAAAGCCGCCAGCCGCGCGCTCGTCCGGGCCGCTGTGGCCTTCAAGGCTACGCGCGTTGGACAGGCGTTGGGCAGCCTGGTTCGCGATGTTCAAAAACGCCCGGTCAACGAGAGCGAATGGGGCGGCATGATCATGTTCCTGCACAACCATGTCCGCCAGGACGACCCTCGAATGGCCACGGTTTACGCGAGCTTCGAGGAGAATCTAAACGATATTATTGACGCCGGCCTTCGTGGTGGCGCCAAAGTCCTGGTCAGCACCATGGCCCGCAATCTCAAGGATTGCGGTCCCTTCGCTTCAGACCATCGCCCCGGCTTGCCGGCTGATGAATTGTCCCAGTGGGACAATCTCTACCAGACCGGAATCCGGGCACAAGAGGCGGGACGGGTGGCGGATGCCATCGACTCCTTTCGGCAAGCGGACGGGATCGACGACACTTATGCCGAAGCCCATTTTCGCTGGGGCCAATGTGCGCTGGCGCTGGGCCAGGATGCGGAGGCCTCGCGCCAGTTCGCGCTGGCCTGTGACCAGGACACGCTCCGGTTCCGCGCTGACACCCGCATCAACCAAATCATCCGCCGCGACGCGTCCAACCGGGAGCAGCAGGGCGTTCAATTGATCGATTCCGAGGCGGCGCTGGCCGAGCGTAGCCCGCATGGTTTGACCGGCGAGGAATTTCTCTACGAGCACGTCCACCTGAACTTCGAAGGCAACTACGTTGTCGCGCGCACCCTGGCGGAACAGATCGGAAATTCGTTGTCCGGCAGCGCCGAACATCCGTGGCCCACGGCGGACGATTGCGCCCGTCGCCTGGGATGGAACGATTCCACCCGGCGCCAGGCGGAGATGGAAATTCTCAGCCGCCTCAACGAACCTCCCTTCAAAGAGCAAGCCAACAACCGGCAACAATATCGGCATTTGCTCCAGCAAATCGAGCAGCTTCAACCCGCCACTCTTCCCGATTCCCTGCGCCACGAACTGGCCCGCACCAAAGCCGCGGCCGACGCTGCGCCCGGTGACTGGATTCTCCAGGAAAATCTCGCCAATCTCCAGCGGCAAACCGGGGACGCCGCCGGCGCCATCGAATCCTTGCGGCACGTCGTGCGTTTGGTGCCGCAAAGCGGGGACGCCTGGCACGGTTTGGGACTGGCCCTCAGTGCGGCAAAGCAGGATGACGAGGCCATTGCAGCTTTTCAACAGGCCGCGAGCTTGCACCCCGAATCGGTCGTCAGCATCAACAGCCTCGCCGAGTTGTATGCGCGCCAGGGCCATCCTGAAGAGGCCGCGCGCGAGTTTCAAGAGGTGTTGCGCCAAAAACCATACTGGGGACCGGCCCACCTGGGCCTTGGGAAAGCCCTTGAGGCAATCGGCAAAACTGCGGAGGCAAACAAAGAATACAGGGAGGCGCTGGTTAACCGCGTCAAGTCCCCGGAGTCTTTCAACGAGCTGGCACTATTTTCGTTTTCCCGCGGCTGGTACGATGAGGCTGTCACCAATTTTACAGATTCTTTGCGGCTTTTTCCCGCCGATCCCGAAATCCAGGTCAACCTCGGCCTGGCCCTGGTCAAGCTTGGAAGGCATTCTGAAGCCAAGGCCCACTACGCGGAGGCCGTCCGTTTGCGACCCAACTTTGCCGAGGCCCATTTCTGCCTTGGTTTGGAAATGGGCAGGGAAGGGGACGCCGCAGGCGCGGCCACGGAATTCGCCGAGGCGGTGCGCCTCAAGCCGGAATTGATCGAGGCGCGTCTGAACCTCGGGATCGCGCTGTCCAATCAGCATCTTAATCAGCAGGCTTTGGACCAATTCAACGAAGTTTTGCGCCGCGACTCCAATAACAAAGTCGCCCTGACCTACGCCAAAATACTCCGCGGCTCGCCTCACCCCGCGCCGCAGAATCAATGAACTCATCCCGCAAATATTCGGCCCACGCTCTGACGATGGCGCTTGGCTTGGCCTGCGGTTTGTCCGTATCGGCCTCGGGCGAAGCGGGTGCCGACCTCCAACCGCTGGCGACGCGCCTGGTGCGCGCGCACGATCCCTCAACCATTGTCAAGTGCAAGGATGAGTATTGGGTCTTCTGCACGGGCCGCGACCTGCCCACCTACCATTCAAAGGATTTGCGCGTTTGGAAACCAGGCCCTCGAGTTGTCAGCAACGCCCCTCCATGGGCGGCCGAAGCCGTGCCGCAAAATTCCGGGCATGATTTTTGGGCGCCGGACATCATTCATCTGGGTGATGCCTATTTCCTTTATTTCGCCGTTTCAACCTGGGGCAAGAACACCTCGGCGATCGGCCTGGCAACCAATTCCACGCTCGACCCCGCTGATTCACGCTACCGCTGGATGGACCAGGGAATCGTCGTCCAGTCCCGCGCCACGAACGACTTCAACACCATCGATCCCGCTGTTTGCCAGGACGGGCAGGGCAAACTCTGGCTGGCCTTCGGATCCTTTTGGACGGGAATAAAGCTCATCGAACTGAATCCTGCCACCGGCCGAAGAATAGAGCCGGATTCGCCCATGTATTCTCTGGCCCACAAGGACAAGATAGAGGCCTCCTATATTTATCCGCGCGACGGGTCTTACTATTTGTTTGTCAATTGGGGCCAATGCTGCCGCGGCATCCACAGCACCTACAACATCCGCGTCGGCCGCTCCGCGGCCATCACCGGCCCATACCTCGACAAGGACGGGACGGACATGATGCTCGGCGGCGGCAGTTTATTTTTGACAACCGAAGGCAATTTCATCGGGCCGGGCCACGCGGGCATTATAACCCAGGGATCGGCCCAATGGTTAAGCTGCCACTTCTACGACGGCACGCGCGGGGGGCGCCCGACGCTGGGTCTCCTTCCCCTCCGATGGAATGCGGACGGCTGGCCCGAAGTGGACGTTGCGCAGTGACGCGACAAGCAAATGGAAATAGCCAACCCCGATGACCAACCCGCGCGCAGCGCTCTCTCAAACGTTATGAAACTCAAAATGTCCTTTCTTTCTCCGCTCGTCGCCGCGATGGCGTTCCTATCCGCCAATCCCGCCGTCCGCGCGATCACAGTGTCTATCGACGCCGGGCATCCCGGCGCCACCATCAACCCGGCCATGTGGGGCATTTTTTTTGAGGACATCAATTTCGGGGCCGACGGCGGCCTTTACGCCGAAATGGTCAAGAACCGTTCGTTTGAGTTTCCCGACCCGATGATGGGTTGGATGAAAATCAGCCCCAGCCTGGCCAGGGGCGAACTTTCCGTGCGCGATGAGGATCCGCTGACCCCGGCCAATCCTCATTATCTGCGCATTCATTCCGAGGGCTCCGCCCCGTTTGGGATTTCCAACGTCAGCTTTCGCCGCATGGGCGTGAGTCAAGACGAAAGTTACAATTTTTCCGTCGAAATCCGCGGGGTGGCCGGCGCGCCCGCGTTGGACATCCAATTGGTGGGCGCCGACGGCACCGTGCTGGACTCGGCGTCGCTCGAGGATTTTGCCCCCGCATGGAAGCGATACACTTTGGTGTTGCATCCCAAGGACAGCGATTGGGGGGCGCGGCTCAATGTCCTGATGCGAGGCGCAGGAACGGTGGATGTGGACATGGTTTCATTATTTCCGGAGCACACATGGAAGAATCGTCCGGGCGGCCTGCGCGCCGACATGGTGCAAATGCTCGCTGATCTCAAACCCGGCTTCATGCGTTTCCCGGGCGGTTGCATTGTCGAGGGCAGTCAATTGGACCGACGATATCAATGGAAAAATAGCATCGGGCCGGTTGGGGACCGGCATCTCCTGATCAACCGCTGGAATTATGAATTCGTTCACCGGCCCACGCCCGATTATTTCCAGTCCTTCGGCCTCGGCTTCTTCGAGTTCTTCCAATTGTGCGAAGACATCGGGGCTCAGCCGCTGCCCATTCTCAATTGCGGCATGGCCTGCCAGTTCAACTCCGCCGAACTTTGTCCGCTTGACCAGCTTGACCCTTACATTCAGGACGCCCTGGACCTCATCGAATTCGCCAACGGACCGGTCACCAGCGCCTGGGGCGCCAAACGGGCGGCGATGGGGCACCCCGAGCCGTTTCACATGAAAATGATGGGTGTGGGCAACGAGCAATGGGGCCCGCAGTATATCGAGCGCTACATCCGGTTCGCCGCAGTGCTCAAGAAAGAGCATCCGGAAATTATGCTTGTCTCTGATACCGGCCCGTCGCCCGACGACCAACGGTTTCAATTCCTCTGGCCCAAACTGGGCGAGCTTCACGCGGATATTGTGGACCAGCATTGCTACGCCGACCCCGCCTGGTTCTTCAACAACACCCATCGCTACGATAACTATGATCCCAACGGCCCCAAGGTCTTTATGGGCGAATATGCCGCCCAAAGCGTCGGCGTCGTGAGCCCCAAAAATCGCAATACGCTCGAATGCGCGCTGGCCGAAGCGGCCTACATGACCGGTCTGGAACGAAACGCCGCCGTCGTCCGCATGGCTTCCTACGCCCCTCTCTTCGGTAACGTTGACGCCTGGCAATGGACTCCCAACTTGATCTGGGTGGACAACCATCGCATTTACGGCACCCCCGATTATTACGTTCAGCAACTTTTCAGCCGCAACTGCGGCGACGCCGTCCTGCCTGTTTCCATCGGGGACCAGGGCGCGACCAATTTCTTTGCCTCGGCCGTCCGGGACAACGAGGCCAGTGACGTCATTCTCAAAGTCGTCAATGCGAGCAGTCAGCCCGCGCCCGCCACCATTCAAATCAACGGAATCCCGCCGGGCACACAAAAGGCGCAAGCCACGGTTCTGACCAGCGAAAATACGGCCGATGAAAATTCATTCGACCAACCGCGAAAAGTGGCGCCGGCCACCGTTTCGATCGGCGAGGTCGGAGCCGGATTCGATTACACCTTCAAACCCAATTCAATGACAGTGCTAAGAGTCGGCCCTGGCATCCAATGATTCGTTACGGCAGGACCACCCGGTAAAACCGGGTCGGTTCATCAGCCGCGCCGGGGTCGATCCATGTAAACGGCGTCGAGGTCGGCGTGTTCGTAATTAACGAGGTCCAATGCACCAGATCGGTGCTGGCCTGCAGGATATACGTTTGCCCGGGCGTTGCCGAGAACTGCGCTTCAAACGATCCATCCATCAGGACCGTGGGCGCGAACAAGCTGTCCAACGGTGGCACGATGGTAAACATTCCCGACACCGCCACGCTATTGACGAAGTTGGCCTCAAACGCGTTGGCCGTCACCACCGCGCTCTCGGTCAGGTTGAATGGGCCGCTGTAGAGTATGGAGTTGGTTGTGGGCAACGTGCCGTCCAGCGTGTAGTAAAGGGCCGCGTCGGCGTTCGGGGGCAGCAACGTCAGCGTGACCTCGTTGGTAAACGTGCCGGACGCGGGTGACAGCACCGGCGGAGCCAGGGCCGGCGTGCCGCCCAGACTGTTGATCCAGGCGGCCATCACGGCGACCGCGTTGGTGTCGATGGTGTTTCTGTCCAGCGGCGGCATCTTGATCGTGGAATCCACTGTGTTCATTCGGTCATAGAGGACGGAACGCCAGATGTCTGAAGGCGACACAATCTTGGCGTTGTCGTAGCCCAGCGAAAAGGCAGCCACGGCGTTGATGATGTTCTGATTGGTCAGCGGAGTGGCGTATCGGGCGTCGAACGTGATGCCGGTCCCGCCGGGCTGATGACATTGGGCGCAGTTGGCGTCCAAATAGGAGCGGGCGCGCTGGACTAGTGGAGCGCTCAAGTTGGTGACGCTGGAGAGTTGCTCGAAGTTGGTGATGCCCGCCTCGTCGAAGGCGGGATAGAACAATCCCAGGCGGTTCAAGGTGCGCAATTGGTTGTCGGTGACGCCCGTGGCCGGATAAGTATCGGCCCCGTTAAGCTGGCGCGTGTTGACTCCCAAAACGTAACCGGACACCGCCGTGTGGCACGTCAGGCAATCCGCCGGGCTGGGATAGTACCAATTCTGCGTGACCACGCCGGTCGCGTTTGTGACGAGGACGGCTTCGGTCAGGCTGCCGGTCAGCAGTTGGGCGTCGCTATTGTCCGGGAGCCATTTGTAGGTCACGCCGTAGACCGATCCGTCGGTGTTGCGCACCAGCAGGCGGGTTTCCAGGCGGCGCAGCGGGACGCTCGGGTTGGTTTGGTTCACCACCAGATCAAAATTCTTGACAAAGACGGTGCCCGACGGAAAAGTCCACGCTCCCGTCGGCGCAAAGCCAATCTGCTGGGCCGGGGCGGCCAATCCGCTGTCGTTGGGCACGGCCATATAACGGCTCTTGACCGCGCTGTCCGACCACAACGGCGTGTTGGGCACATAGGGAATCAAGCCGGCCGCAGGAACGCGGTTCGGGGTGTCGGAATACGCGCCCGTCTCAGAAAGCAAAGTCGGGATGGAGCCATTGAAGACGCCGGGCATGTTCTGGTTCAGGAACGGTCCCACGGTCGCGTTGGATGTCAAGCCGTACGCCAGCCCGCTGCCGGGGGCGATCGTGATGCTGACCGGGGCCGAAGTGCTCGTCAGGCCGCCGCCGTCAGTGGCGGTTGCCGTCAGGACATAGCTGCCGGCCGGCCAACCGGTGGTGGTCAGCGCATAGGGCGCCTCGCTCACGCTCCCCAGCCAAACTCCGTTGGTATAGAAATTTACGAAGCTCACCAGATTGTAGGCAGCCGCGGCATCGGCAGTCAAAGAGACGGAGGCGGCCGCAGTGAAAGTCGAGCCGTTGGTTGGCCCGATCAATTCGACCGCCGGCGGCGGATTGGTGTAGGTGTAGAGCTGGGTCTGCGGGATGATGGCCTGCGCTGTGGAAGGACTGCTCCAGAAAAGTTGGGCGACGGCGTTGCCCGCGCTTTGGAAGTAATCCACCTCGATCGTATAGAGCTGCTGAGCGTTGAGGGCGAGTGTGGCGCCGTTGGTTACGGCTTCGGAATTAGTGGTCCAGTCATTGATCAGCAACTGTCCGTTGACCCACAGAAGCACGCCTTCATCAGCTACGGTGGTCAGCGTGTAGGACTCACTGAATTGCGGCTGCACGGAGCCAGTCCAACGCACCGTGAAATTTGTCTGGCCGACGGAGGGCGCGGGTCCGGCGCTGCTCCAGTTAAAATTCACGACCGCATCGGTCCTGCTCAGCGTTGGCAGCGCGGCGAAGTCGATGTTCGTGAAGGCGGCGCTGGTGGTGTTGGCCCAGTATTCGCCCAGCAACCCCGCGCCATCGCCCAAAGCGGCGCTATTGACGAATGACGCGGTGGCAACCCCACTGTTGACTGCGCCCGATTTGACCGCCACCGCCTCAAGGTTCAAGGTTGTCGTCACCGCGAATGGCCCGGAATAAAGCGTCGAATTGGTCGTGGGGACGGTGCCATCCTCCGTGTAATAGATCGCAACGCCCGGCGTGGCATCGGACAGTGTCACCGTTACTGAATTGGTGAACGCGCCGCCATTGGGTGAAATGGCTGGAGTGTCGAGGAAAGCGTTGTAGCCATAAACGGACAAGGCGTACTCGGCGCCGACATAGACCTTGCCATTGGCGACCATCGGGTTGATCATCTTGACAGCGCCGCCTGGGTTATCGCGGGAAAGCTGGCTGCTGTTGTAAAGTTCCTGCGCGAGATTGGTGGCGTTGTAGGCGTACAATATTCCAGGCCCGCTGCTCCCGTAAGCCGAGGAGTTTATCATCCAGACAATCCCGTTATTGGTGCCATTGGCCGAAACAATCGGCCCTCCGTTAAACGCGCCAACCCCCGCCGCGGATTCCGATGCCGGTGTCGTTCCCAAAACGCCGTTGTTGATGGTGAATACTTTCAAGACATCGCTGCTGGCCTGGAAATAGACCCGGTTGTTGAAATAGGCGGGCGAACTCCATGTGCCCCCGATCTGGCCTATCACCGACTGCACAATCTGGTTGTCGCTCCCGCCGGTCGAGTAATGCCCCATGTTATCGCGATCAACCAAATAGATCGTCCCCTGTTTGCTTGCGCCGATAATCAAATGTGGATGCGCCGCGCTTCCCGCAGAATCGGGCAATAACAACGGCCCCGCCGACCCCACATCCAGGTCGGCCGCGGCGTCGTCGGCCTGGTTGTACGGTGTAAAATAATCGGCCACTGAGAGGCCGTTGGTAGTCGCGAGCTTGATAAAGCTATCCGCGTAATCCTTGCCGTTTGTATTTTCGCTAAAGCTGCCGTTGCCGGATTCAAAATAGAGGTTGTTGCTCGCGTCAACACATAATCCATTGCCGCCCATCCACATTCCCCCTTCGCCGGCATGGGCGCCAAAAGCCGCTTGAGTAGCGTTTGGCGTGGTGTTGAAAATATGGTCTGGCAACATCTTGAGGTTGGTGGTGCTGAAGCCGAAGAGCCAACCGTGATAGGGATCGGTATCGCCATAGCCCGCGTAGCCGACATAAAGTATTCCGCCGGCCAGAGTCAGCGCGGATCGTTCATTGTGTTCTTCCGGATTAAATGTCAGCACCGAGCCGTTCCCGCCAACTCCCGTCCCCGGGTACGTCGCGGCAACCACACTGGGACTGTTGGATTGTTCCACGCCGTTCGTGATGTTCAACGCATGGATGCGGTGATAATAATTGGTGCTCGTGGCCCCTACCTCGCGTGTGAAAACATCCACATAAATCGTTCCGGTAACAAGGTCAATGACCGGAGTCCCCGTGATGCCCACCTCCGGCACGATGTCCCCATACGTTGGGCCATAGCGGTTGCCAAATTCACCATTGTTGCTCAGGGGCGTAACTCCGAGGGTTGTGTGCCAGAGCACGCCGCCATTGGCCCCCGTGTTGCTATCGGCGTCCAGGGCATAAACCGAGTCATTCTCGGTCCCGATATAGATAACGTTATGGAGGCCTAACCCGGGTATGTTCACATTGGGAACATACAACGCCTGCGTATAGACATAGCCGTCCACCGCGTAGCTCCACAATAGCCCAAAATTGTTGGTATTGACAATGCTCGGGATCAGCACGGATTCGTTCGTATTGGCCGCGGAGCGGGAATTATCATAGTGATACGTCAGCACAGGGACCAATGGCGCGGCCGGCAGAACCGTGAGCGCGGCCGCCGTGCTGACGTTGGTGCCGTATGGGTTTGAAGCGGTTAATGTGTAGGAGCCGGCGTCGCTGGCTGAAAGGTTGCCCAAGACCAGTTGGCTGCCCGTCGCGCCGGGAATGTTGGTTCCCTCGAACTGCCATTGTAGCGTTATCGGCGGGCTGCCGGCCACTATCGCCGAGAACGCCGCAAAACCCCCGACGTAATTCGTGAGCGCCGCTGGCGTCGGTTCCGTCGCGAAGGTCGGCGCGGAGGCCGGTGTGACCGTCAAAGTAATTGGCGGACTATTGGTTGAACCTGCGCTGCTGTCGATGACCACGTCGTAACTACCGGAAGCCGTGGTAGCGACGTTGGTCAATACCAGCGCGCTGTTGGTGGCTCCAGCGATGTTCACCGTGTTCGACCGCCATTGATACTGGAATGGCGGAATGCCGGTGGTTGTAACATTGAACGTCACCGTCTCCCCCGCATACACCGTGCTTGAAGGTGAAACGGTCACGATGCCGATGGGCAAGGCCACGTTGGGACCCTGTTGGAAGTCACCCTGAATCTGCGCCGGCGAAAGCGCGAAGTTGTAGATGCGGAACTCGTTGATGGACCCTTGCAGGCCGGGGTCGGGCCAGTTGTCCGCTCCAATGATGTTGCGGACGTCCTGGACACCCGACATTTGAATGGTCACGTTGCTAATGGCGCCAGCCAGGACGCCATTGGTGTAAACAGCGATGTAACCGGCCGGGGGGTCGAATACTGTCGTGATATCCATGTTGCTGCGGCTGTCCAGGCTGCTTCCCCCTCCGAGGTCAATGTATTGATAATCAACATTGGCGTTGTCCGAATCCGAAATCCCGGCGATCGTCGCGTTGTCGCTGGAGTGAACACAAAGGTGAATATCGTACTCGGAATCGCCGTCGGCATCCTGGTTGCCAAAATCGAACAGATTGGCCCAGGTATATTGGTTCGGAGCGATCGTCGCCCACGCCTCCACTGTTACCGCCGCGTCGTTTGTGATAATGCCCGCGGGCAATTGAAGATAGTCTGTCGCGGGCGCCGCGTCAGTCGTGTTGGGGATCACAAGTTGCCCGTTGCTGACCGTTGCGCCGCCCACAAGCGTGCCGTTGGCATTGCCCACAGAGTCATTGGCGGTGCCGTCATTGAAGGTGTAACGATGGGTCATGCCGCCGGCCGGAATCTGGTTGGTCTCAACGACGCTAAGGGAGACCAGCGGACTGTTGCTGGAGCCAAAACTATTGCTGACAATCACATCGTAGAGGCCCGCCGCGGCGGTGGAAACGTTTGTCAATACCAGCGAACGTGCGGTGGCCCCCGGTATGGCGAAGCCGCCTCTGCGCCACTGGAACTGAAGCGGCGGCATGCCCGTGGTGGCGACGTTGAACGTGACGGTTGACGCGACATTGACGGTGCTTGACGGGGAGGCAGTCACAATGCCGAGCGGCGCGGGCGCATTCGGACCCAGTTGGAAGTCATCCTGAACTTGCGCCGCCGACAACGCAAAATTGTAAATGCGGAACTCGTCAAACGAACCGTCGAAATAGGCGTCCCCCGTCCATTGGGAGCGGCCGATCCAGTCATTCTCCGTGGCCCCGATTGCCGCGGGAGTGATGGTCATCGCCACGTTGCTTGCGACCAACACATTGTCCGCATACAACGTTCCCAGAGACGTGTTTCCGTCTGTCGCCCAAACAATGTGCGTCTTGTGTCCCACCGCCGGACGTCCGTCGTTGGGCCATTGCATGATTTGCTCCGCGCCATTTCCTGCGATAGTGTAAGCGCCGCGCAGATTGCCCGTGCCCGCCGGCAACGACAGGAACATATACTGTGTGCCGGTGCCCTGTTCTCCCGCGCCGCCGGTGTTGTTGCCAAAATCGAAAATGCGCGCCCAACCCCCGCTGCCGTTGTCAGTCACCCAGGTCTCGATGGTGATCGAGGTGTAGTTGGAAACCAGGCTGGGTGGCAGACTGACGAACCCATTGACGCCGTTGAGCGTCAAAGCGCCGCCCCCTATCGTCGCCCCGCCATTCAGGGTGCCGTTGGCGCCGCCGACCGAATCGCTGGCATCGACGGTGAAACTGTAACGGTGGGTCAAAGCGCCGGACTGCCCCGAAGCGGATAAGGCCGCCAGACCAATCGACGCAATTGCAACAAGGGCAAGGGATTTCATTCGTGGCCGGCATTTTGTCGGGTATTCCCCCAGGACGCAATTTGATAATGAAAATTTGCCCCCCGAAACCCGCGGTACCCCTTGCTCGGTCGATACAGGCGGCGTCCCCTCGCGCGGCGAACCGGAGCCATTTTTCCAAGAAGCTGCCACCCTTGGCCCGCCTCAAAGCTTTCACTCCCCGACACCGGCGACCAAACGACGCTCCCTTCGCCATTCCGCATTTTCCACTAAATCCGCCTTGACTTCTTCGGAAATATATACAACCTTTAGGTTGTGGATAAACTCAGTTCAACATTTGCCGCCTTGTCTGATCCGACGCGCAGGAGGGTATTGGAACGCCTGACAGCAGGGCCGGCCACTGTGAACGAGATTGCCAGGCCGTTTCAAATGACACAGCAGGCCGTTTCAAAACACCTGGCTTGCTTGGAACGGTCTCGCTTGATCACCAAAAAACGAAGGGGGCGCGAACATCTCTGCACACTCGTTCCCGGTGCGATCAAGAGCGTGGCTGATTGGGCGGATGGATACCGCCAATTTTGGGAGGGCAGCTTTGACCGTTTGGAAGAATACTTAAAAGAAATGCAATCAAAGGAAAGGAAACATGACAGAACAAAATAGCCTGAATGAATCTGCGCCAGAGCGCGAAATCGTCCTATCGAGAGAATTCAATGCCTCTCGCGAACTGGTTTGGGAGGCGTTGACAAATCCAAAACACGTCGTGAACTGGTGGGGGCCGAATGGCTTCAGCACCACGATTGAAACAATGGACGTGCGTCCCGGCGGAATTTGGCAGCACGTCATGCACGGGCCGGACGGCGCGAATTATCCGAATAGAAGCGTTTTCACCGAGGTGGTGAAGCCAGTGCGCCTCGTTTATTCGCACGGCGGCGGACGGGAAGGCGGCCCGGGCGCGAGCTTTGTGGCGACATGGTCGTTTGACGCGCTGGCTGCGGACAAGATGCGCCTGACCCTCCGGATGGTTTTCCCGTCCGCGGAGGAACGCGACTTTGTGGCAAGGGAATTCGGTGCGATAGAAGGCGGGAAACAGACCTTGGAACGTCTTGCCGGGCATCTATCCCAAATGGCGGCATCAAGTCAAAGTCCCGCATGAGAAAAATCCACGCTATAACATAATGATAGCTCTGCTCGGAGTAGTCGGCTCCAGCGGCGTCTTATTCATTGGAAGATGCTTGCGACAAATATTGGACAAAATCATTGTCACCGGCCACTTCAAAACCAGCCAGTCAGGGGCGAATTAAAACGGGCCACCTTGAGGCGCTTTATTCGTCTCAGGTTTCTTAATGCTGACAAAGGCTTTTCAGTTTCCTGCGACAGCGCCGCTGCCGACTGATTCCAGCCACTTGTTAGGCCAATTATTTTTCATGGCCCTTATTCAAAACTTGATGGGACTGGATACTCTTCAATCGTGCTCCCGTTTTGATTTGCTCGCCACGCTTTTTGCAACTTCCAAGGACCTCCGGAGGCCCGTGCAACTTTGTAATGATAGGTGGATGAATCACCATTTTTCTGGCCGTCGAATGCTTCAAAGTCGGGATATGGCTCAAGATAAATCGTTCCTTCATCATTCGTTGACCAGCCGGGCAGTTGGCCTTTTCCCTTCAAGGCTTTTAGGAATTCTGTTGCTGCTTCGGTGTTTTCATCACTCAGTGGACCGGCACTTGTCTGTTTGAGATACATCATCTGTCTTGGAAAATCAAAGGTGACAAGATGCCGCGCCAGGAATCTCAATCCCATCTCGTTCCCGCCTTGCCCTTTTGAAAAATTTGTTCCTCCATCTCCGAGTAAAAGATTCGTGTAGATTTCACCGTTCCAAACGCAATTTGAAAACCAGACACGTCCGGCATGCTGGCCGTGAATGGCTTTCCCTTCAGATTGCAACTCCTGGATTTCCCGCCGAAAAAGCCCCGACTCCAATGCACCGTCACCGCGATAGCCGGCATCCACTAGTAAATTAGTGCCTTCTCCTCCGACAAGGCTGCTTTGCCGCATAAATGGGCAGCCCTTGCGAAACACAAGTGGAAAGGCTTTTCCAAGCAGTGCGGCATCCATGTGGTCAGAATCCAAAAAACGCATCTTCCCAGCTTCAAAATCCAGTTGGACGCAATAGTGGCGCAAACAGTCCATGCCGAGAACTCCCATGACAAGACGGCAGGTTTGAGAGCACAACTGTTTGAAATCGCCGATATAGACGCGGCTGCCGGTTGTCAGCAGTGTGTCTCCCAAATAGAGCTTGGGCGCTGCATAGCCTTTAGCTTTTTTTGTAACACCCCAGCCGGATAAATCCGCTCCGCCAAGCCGCTTTCCCAATTTGGATTCGAGCGATTTGTCGAACGAAGTAAACGTCGAGCCGGTATCCAGAAAAAACGGCAACTTTTCGCCGCTTTCCAAGCGAAGCGTCACAAACAACAAATTTCCGCGACCGGCATCTTTATTGATCGTCACGTCGGCGGGCAGTTCGGTCGCCGGAATAACGGCGGATGTCTGCGCTACCGCTGGCATCGGGAGGGCCGAGACGAACGCAAAGACCAATATAAATAGAAAAATGTGAAAACACGTCATAACCCTCACGTGGCCTAACAAAAGTTTCACGGACCAATGCAATGGGTTTTCAATTTCGTCATATTTGCCGGAGGAAAGATTAGCCGATGGACCCTGCAAACGCATAATACAACAAAACATCGGCAACAACACCGGCAAGACTAAGAGATGCCATCCTCAGCGGGCGCGGACTATGGCGAAACCGCTTCCTGGCGACTAACGCCCAACCCAGAAAGAAGACTGCCAGCACAGGCGCGACCCAAAAAGCGGTAATGACGCTCATCAGAAAGAAAAGCTCCCAAACAAACCAAAATCCCGAAGAAATTTTCAGCCATGCCAGGAAGACAAGACCAACGAGAAAAATGCCGCCAACAGCGAGACAGAGCAAGAATAGCGCCCGGGATGCGGCAACGAGATATTCCTCCGAGGGAACAGATTCCGGCAATCTTTTCCGCACGCCACACGCAAAAAGAATCCACAACGCGACCAACAACCATGCGACCACTTGGTCGCCGGCATTTTGATAGAGTGCGGCGTATTGGCTCATCTTCGGCTCTCTTTTAGGCGACAGCCAGTTCGCTTGCTAAAACCGAATCGGTCATGCGGCCAATTTGGCCGCTTCGCGGTGAAAAATCGAGCGTCTTCCATACATGCAGTCGACGAACATGATAGGACGATTTTGAGACGGATGAACAGCATGAATTACGGCTCACGAAGCTCTCCTCAAACGGTGTGGATTTACTTCTCATGCCACATCTTTTTTCCATCCTGTTAATCCTGTCAAAATTCAGTTCTTTAACTGCATCATTCCGGTTCAGAGCCACACCGTCCTAGGGAACTCAAGACGCTACTGCGTTATGAATTGCAGCACGATGACCTTCCCCTCGGTGCGCTTGGAGCCGACCTGCTCGTAATCCTGCGGATAAACAAAGGCCCTCTCATAGTGGCCCGTCTTGAGCGCCTTTTTTACCGCGGCAAGAATCTCCTCGCGCTGCCCGGGCGGGAACAGCCAGCTTGGGGTTGCCATCAACCCGCCCTCCACCGTTTGATTGACTAATTCATGTTGAAAACGCATCTGCGGGTCCTGGGTCAACCGCACCCACTCAAGGCTGCTCTGGCATTGCCGCATGAATCGATTCCCGATTCGGTCGATTCGGTCCAACAGGTAATATTTTCCCGCATGACGCGGGGCCAACTGGAATGCTTGCTCCGCCACAAACTTGTGCGTTCCCATCCATTGCCGGACATGGAAGTAACGGCCGACGGTATAATCAGTCTTCAGCCGCCCGGACAGTGCTTCCACCATCAGGTCCCCGGTCAGGCTCCGTCGCTTGGGCCGCACAAGGTCCAGGTAAAATCGCGTGACCTCGCCGAGCGACGCCGCCTCCAGAAGCCCGTCCGAATACGGTTGCGCCCGCGCAAGCGCGCTTTCGATCATCTCGGGGGTCGATTCCCCGTCCGTCCCAAGCCCCATCACGGCCACTTCGATCGGGCACACCTTGTTGATGTGCAGATTTTGCAGCGCGAAAGCCGCATAACTATCCATCCACGGCGAGAGGATTTTCGTGTTTTCGTCCGTCGCGATGAAACCCCCGCCCACATCCACGGCGAGCAACAAATCATACTTCTCCCGCTCAACCAATTCATGAAGCGTCTGGCTGAATCCGACCGTTCCCCGCGCCAGCGTGGCTCCATAAACTGCGCGGAGCTTAAACGCGCCCTTGTGGCCAGCCAGGGTTGGTTCGGGAAATGGTTTGACCCGTTCGCCCCCGATGGTGCGGTAGGAGTCCGGCGTCACTTCAAACAAGCCGTCGATCGTCGCCGGAAGCAACGCGTGGTAATCGACGCCGTCAGGCAGCATGCAAAGCAGGTCGGTTATATCCGGGTTAAGCCCATGACTCTGCTGCAACTGTTTCAGCAGCCATAAGCTTGAAATGCTGGCGTTTCCTCCTCCGACAGCAAGCACCAGCAACTTCCAAATCGATCGCGATATCATACGCTTGTCTAAACTCTGGGGGTAGACGAAGCTTCTCCCGGCTAACTGATCAATCCTCTTTTCCGCAGCATCGCGTCCATTGCTTTGTCCATCAGCAGTTGGGCCAGCGGTTTGGTCGCTTCGTCCAGCGCGGCAAGCGCCGCTTTCAGGCGCGCGGGGTCGACGTCGTCTGTCTCGGTTGCGATCAGTTCTTCAACCGGTCTCATCGCGGCTTCCACCTGTTCCTTGTAGGTGGCCTCAAGTTCGCCCGCGCAATCGGCCAATCCCTTGCGTGCGGCCGTCAATGTTTCATCGGCGCGCACTTTGGCTTCGATCCACCGCCGCGCGCGCATGTCCTGGAAGGCGTGTTCGACGGATTCTTCCACCATCTTTTGCACCGCGGCGTCGGCGACATCGACGGCGGATTTCATTTCGACGATCTTTTGCTTCCCGGTTTTGGTGTCGCGCGCCAACACGTGCAAAATCCCGTTGGCATCGATCTCGAATTGGACCCCGACTCGCGCAAGTCCCCTGGCCGCAGGCTCAAATTCAATGGTGAACCGGCCCAGGCTCCAATTGTCCCTGGCCCGCTCGCGCTCGCCCTGGAGAATGTGAATGAGCATGTCCCGCTGATGATCGACAGCCGTGGTGAACATCTCGCCCGCCTTGGTGGGAATGGTCGAATTGCGAGGGATGATGACGTTCATCAGGCCGCCAAAGGTTTCGATCCCCAGCGATAACGGCGTCACGTCAAGCAAAAGGAGATTCTTGAACCCGCCGGAAAGTATCTCCGCCTGGATCGCCGCCCCGAGCGCCACCGCTTCGTCCGGGTTTTGCGAGGTGTTGAGTTGCGGGCCGGACGCCTTGTGATAATCGCTCCCCAGCCGCACGTCGCCCCGGGTTTCCTCGAATTCCGCGCAGCCGAAAATCCCGGCGACCATCCGCCGCACCAACGGCATCCGAGTCTGTCCGCCCACGAGAATGACTTGGTCGAGGTCCGTGGTTTCCAACTTCGCGTCCGCCAGCGAGCGCAGGCAGTGCTGCCGCGTGCGCAGGATGAGGTCGGCGGTGAGCTCTTCCAATTCGCCCCTCCGCAGAGCCTGGCGAAAATGAAAATCGGGCGTAAGGAATGGCAGCGCGATCTCGACGCTTTCTTCCGTGGACAGCCGGATTTTTGCCTCTTCGGCGGCTTCCCGGATCCGCGCCAGCAGCGGCAAGTCCGACGAGGCATCCGGGCCGCCACCGGATTTAATCTTGTCAATGATATAGTCGACGAGTCGCTTGTCCAGATCGTCGCCGCCCAGCCGGGTGTTGCCGTTGGTGGAAAGGACCTGGAAGACGCCCTCGTTTAATTCCAGGATCGAAAGATCGAACGTCCCGCCGCCAAGGTCGTACACCGCGATCCGGGATTTTTCCCGCAATTTATCCAGCCCGTACGCCAGCGCGGCCGCCGTCGGCTCGTTGACGATTCGTTCGACGGTCAAGCCCGCCAATTCGCCCGCGCTCTTGGTGGCGTTGCGCTGGGCGTCGTTAAAGTAGGCGGGCACCGTGATCACGGCGCGCGTGACGGTTTGCCCCAGGGCGCCTTCGGCGTCCCGTTTCAATTTCTTAAGGATCTGCGCCGAAATCTCCTCCGGCGTGTACGAATGGCCATGAATTTCGACACAGACTGGCCCCGCGCCCTCGCCTTTGATCGGGTAAGTCACCAGCATCTCTTCGCGCCCGATCTCTGCGCCCCGCCGCCCCATGAAACGCTTGATCGAATACACAGTCGCGCCGGGCTGAACCACCCGGACGCGGTTGGCGCCCCGCCCCACGACAGGGGCCGAATCGTCCGCCGGGAAATAAACCACCGACGGCGTCAGCCGGTGCCCTTCGGAATCGGCGATGACGTAAGGGATGCTCGAATCCACCGCCGCTACCAGGGAATTGGTAGTGCCCAGATCGATGCCGACGATTTTGCTCACCGGGACACGTCCGATTGCCGGAGGACGCGGAACGCGTGCCGGGTCAGCACCCGTTCGCCGACTTCGTTGTCTTCGATGCTGACGCCCAGGATCGATTTGCCCCCCGGATGCGGTATAAAACAATACATGTAATTGATATTGACCTCCGCTTCCAGGAATGCCGACATCAACTCCGGCAGTTGCGTCGCGGAATCGATTTCCACCACCAGCAACTGGCTTTCCGTGAAGGCGAAGCTGTTATCCGTGAGCAAACCGCGCGCCGCCTGCGGATCGTCCACGACGATGCGGATAATCGCCGTTTCGGACATGTCCAAGATGGTGACCGCCAGCACGTGAACGGAATTGGAACTGAGCAGGGCGATCAGATCGTGCAACCGCCCCATGCGGTTGGCCGTGAAGATCGAGAACTGAGTCACCGCATCCGGCTGCCGTCCTCGCATTGCTTTCGTCGTCATGCCTCAATTAGCCACATTCCGCGCGCGAGTTCAAAGTTTAACGTTTAAACTCCCAGCCGCTTTGATACCTTGCGCCCTCGGATGAAGTGCATCGTGACGGCGGGGCCTGCTTATGAGGAACTGGATGAAGTCCGGCGGTTGACCAATTTTTCCACCGGCGCCCTGGGCTCCGAACTGGCCAATTTCCTGGCGGCGCGCGGACATGAAGTCGAGTTGTTGCGCGGCCATTATTCCACCTGCCAGATCGAGCCCAGGGCGCAAAGGACCCAGGTTTTCACCACCGCCGCCGATTTGAGACGGCTCTTGCAAAAGTTGCGTTCAAGGAAACCTGCCGCCGTGTTTCACGCCGCTGCGGTTAGTGACTTTGCTTTCGGCAAAATCTGGTCGCGCGCCCCGGGGGGCGCGCTTAAAGAAATCCGGTCGCCAAAAATTTCCACCCGTTCCGGTCCGCTCCTTGCGGAACTGGTGCCGGCGCCAAAGATCATTTCCGAATTGCGGGCATGGTTTCCCCACGCGCGATTGATCGGATGGAAATACGAATTGGAGGGCAACCGCGCCCAGGCCATCGCGCGCGCGGCCCAACAACTGGCGGACAACAGAACGGACGCCTGTGTGATTAACGGCAGGGCGTATGGCGCCGGTTTCGGCCTGCTGACCCCCTCGGCCAAATGCCGCCATCTGCCGGACAAGACCGCCCTCTTCAAAGCACTGGAAAAGTTCTTATCAGGAACCGTGAAGTCAGAGCATTAAATCCAATCGTTTGTATGTCCCCATCTTCCTTCCGCATGGCTTATAACTCAAACGTCCTGACTCGCCGCAATCCGAGGTGGTAAGGCAACCAGCCGATCACCACCGATAAAACTGCGAATCCTATCCAGCTCGTCAATACCCAGGGAATGGACGTCTCCCCGCGCCAACCCCACGGCGAACCCATCGCCAGCAGCGTGACCGAGGCAACAATGTAAAGAAAACTCATGACAAGGCACAGCGTCCCGCCAAACCCGCTGACAATTTTAGTCGGATTGTCCTCGCGGAAGTTTGGATACAACGCGCCCAACCCCATCGCCAGGCCCGTGAGCGTCAGCGTCATCGTCGCGATGATCACCCCCAGATATAATGTGCGGTCCAGCGGCATCTGGAGCATGTGACAGGACAGCCAGATGAGTCCCAATGTCACCCACAGCGCCCCGCGGCTGGCGAGCCAGAACTTCGTCCTCAACACTTCCACCAGTCCCAAAGGCGCCATTCCCACGATCCAGAGCCGTTTGCCCTCCAGCGAAAATTGCGGAAACACAAAGCGCGTTGTCAACGTCGCCAGGTTCAGCGCGCACGCCCCGAGGTTTAGGTAGCACACCAGATGCACCCAGAATGGATTTGTCAGTTCCTGCGAAAAATGCCGCAGGTTGATGACATAGACTCCCAGCAAACCGAACAGCACCAGCGTTTGACCCCACTGGGTCGTGTCGCGCCAGAACGTGCGCGCATCCTTCACCAGCAGCGCCCGAACGTCGGCCCGCCCGCCGTGCAAAAAACCAAATACACGCTCGACCGTTCCAGCGCCATAGTCGAACGCCGCCCGGTGTCCGCGCCAGTCTCGAAACCATCTCCACCGCACGAAAATGCTCTCGCGGTTTTGCACGGTGGAAAACGCCTCGTAAAAAAGCCCCCCCGTCCGGGTAAACGTCAGCCACCCGAAAAACAGGACATTGCTCAAAAGGACAAGAAGAAAAAAGCCCGCCGCGCTCACCGCTCCCTCGGCCCATTGAAAGACGCTCGTGGAAAGCCAGAAGCTCGGCAGCCACGGCCATTCGGAAAAATGCGTCCGCATGAGCAGCTTGTCCAGCGTCGCCAGCACGCGCGTGTCCGTCGAATTATCCGTCAGTGTCTCCGGGCGGAACCAGTGCGCCAGCAACGGCAGCACAATCACCGTGACCATGACGGTCACGGTTTGAAAGGCGCGCCGATCCAGGTAACGCGCCAGATTCAGCGCCGCCCATGCGCCCGCCACCGCTGGTAACACGATGAACATTCCCAGCCCCACCACCGTCATCGCGTAAAAATGCCACGGCGCCCCGCGCGTCAGGCCGTACGCGGCCAGAAGCGGCGCAATCAAGAACAGAAAAGCCCACGACGCCAGCAGCGCGGATTCCAGAAATTTCCAGTTAAAGATCGTTTGTGAGGCGATGGGCAGCGACGTGAGAAACTGCGTCTCTCGGTTGCGAAAGAAGTTGGTGTAACTGACCACCAGGTTGCTGAACAGCAGCAATATCATCAGGAATACAAACAGCAGCAGGAACAGCCGCTCCGTCAAAATGTCTCCCAACGCGGGAAAATTATTCAGGAACTGCAGACCCCGGCGAAAAAGCAGAAACGCCAGCGTCAGGTAAGCGACGACAAACAACCCGATCGACGAGGCCAGCAAATTGGAAGTGGCGCGGACGGATTTGAGACGCCGCCAGGACTGGAGAGCGTTAATCCGCACCAGCATCAGCAAAGGCGAAGGGGAGAGGGCGCTGGCGCTGCTTTCACGCATGGTTTATTCTCATCGACAACCGCGCCGGAGAAAAGGGAAAAATTCGTTCGGCCGGAAAATTACGGTTCGCGGACGCGGAAGAAATTCGCGTGGATGTTGTTGGTCACCGGCACGGAGAATTTGTAGAGCGAACCGCTGCCGGTGATGTTGGTGCAGAAATTCCAGTTCGTCGTCTCGATGTTGGTGGTTTGTTGCACGGTGTAACTCTCGCCGTTGACGGTCCCGAAATTGAAACTGACCGTGCCCGCGTTAATTTGCGGCGACACTAGCTGCGCCGCAACAGGCACTGCCACCGATAGAAAGACGCCGTTGTTGCTGTAGCTGACGGATAGGCCTTGCGGAACGTTCAGGCTGGAAAATCCCGAGCCGCCAAGACCGCTGCAGGAGATAATTTGGAATTGGGCGCCCTTAGTGGGCACATAACCATTGGTAAGTGTCACATTGAGCGTGCCGTTGAGCGAAGCTACGTTGCTGACCGCCAGTTGGCTGAACAAGTTTGAACCGCCCAAAACGACGCTGAAAGTCGCGCCGCTTTCCAGCGCGATGCCGCCTCCACCGGGAACATTGAGCGCGCCGAACGGGTTGCCGGGCGCCAGCGTTCCCCCTTCCACATACACAGCATTGTTGATCGCCGTGCCACCCAGCATGCCCACGCCTGTGATCGTGCCGCCATTCTGGTAGGTCGGCCGGTTGGGACCAAATGAAATTGACGGGGTGATTTGCAGCGTGCCCGCGTTTTGATTGAAGTCGCCGCCAGTGAACAAAAACGATCCGGTGCCGGGTTCAATCACTCCCGAATTATTAAATGTCCCGCTTATGACGGACGTGGCGCTCCCGCCCGTTTTCTCAAAGAGGCCGAAGTTGTTAAAGATGTTTATGGCCACGCCGTTGTCATTTTGAATTTGATAGACCCCGGAGGCATTATTGTTAAGGTATCCTGTAGCGTCGCCGATGCTGCCAGTCCCGCTTTGGATCATGGTTCCGTTATTGGCAATCTGCTGGCCAGTCATTCCGACCGGGCCGCTAATATTGATGGTACCCATATTGGTGAGAAAGCTGTCCGCGCCGCCAAGGTTGCCGCCCTGCCATTGAAACATGGCGGCGGGGAAATTCAGCGTGGCTTGATCGTAGGAATAAACCGTGCCGCTATTCATCAACACTGTGCCCCCGCCTGATCCAGTCAAGGTGCCTTCGATCTCTGTGGTGTTATTCGTAAAAATTTCGTTCGCAATGCTCAGATCCAGTTCCGCCCCGCTTTCGACGACAAACGTCGCATTGCTGAAGTAGTTCCCGCTGACCGTATTAAACGTCAGCCCTCCACTATCGACTTCCACGGTCCCGCCATAGTCTTGGAAGGTCGAGGCGATTTGCGCCGAGGCCGCGCCGGCGGTTATATCGAGCAATCCATAATTGTTGAAATAGTATCCGCCGTCCGTGATCCTGGAATCCATGCCCATGTTGAACGTGCCGCTGGCATTATTGTAAATCGCGCCGCCATTGTTGAGGCTGCTCTTATCGGCCAGATTCACCGTGCGGTTGTTGTATAAATAGGTGCCGTAAAGCCCGGTTGTGTTGGTGAGATTGAATACGCCGACATTGGTCAACGTCGCGTTTATGAACTGGCCGCCCGTCCACTGAAACATGTTGCCCGGGAAATTGAGTGTCAAACCCGAATGATAGTTGCCGTTGAAATCGTAACCGGCACAATTAACAAATCCAATATTCATTAACACCGTGCCTTCGCCAACACCCGCGATCGTCTCCGTAAGCTCGGGTTGGGCGTTGCTGTCCACCGTTAAGAGCACCGTGGTGTTATTTGAAAGGGAGAATGTTCCGCCAGTCAGACGACCATCGGCTCCGGTCGGCAAAGCGAGTGTCCCGGACATGATCACAAAATTGAAGTCTTCCGCCGCCAGCTCCACAAATTCGCCATACGGCGGCCCTTCAAAACCAAAGGTGCCATTGCCGCCGGATTTGGTCAGCGTTCCGCCCGAGACAATGTTCACGTAAGCTCCGCCGCCGCCGCCACCGCCATTGCCAATGCCGCCATCGCCCTGAATGTCCAGGTTGCTGACGGTCACCCCACCGGCGGAGGTTATGGTCAGGCTGCCATTGGACTCAATCATCAGGCTACTGAGGGTGACGGGTACATCCAGAAGAGTATTGCCTGGTGAGCCAAGAACCACATCCACTCCGACGGCCCCTGGACCACCGGGATAAATCCCCACCGGTGGAGCCGGGTCCCAATTGCTCGGTTCAACAACCACTGTTCCCATGCCGTTGCAGCCACTGTTCGTCTCCACGGACTGGCTCCAGATAAAGTTGGACGGGTAGTAATAGTAGCACGTGTTGGTGCCGTCGTCACAGTCAGGGCAGGCCAGAAACACCTGGCCCTGCGCGTTATCAGCCCAAGTGTAAGTCTGCGCGCATAAGGACGATAGGGTAATCAATAAGATGGAGCCGACCAGAACGGCGAACGACCAGGTTTGATGAATACGGTTTTTCATGGACTGCCTTTTGGTTTATTTGTTTGCTGATTCTCTCATCCCCGCCCGAGGCCCCGCGGCACAACAATACCGGCCCAATTTGACTCCGACTCCAGGGATTTAAGCGGCGCCATCCTGAAGCCCTTCTTTGGATTTGCAATCCTAAAAGGATGCCATTTGATACGGGTTGCCCATTTTCGAGCAAATCCCTGATAATTCAGGAGCACGTGGTAGCTCAGCGCGTCATTGCGTGAAACGCCTGCTGCTTGCCTATTTGTATCCAGTGCGATAAATTTCTGTCATGATCTACCGTGGAACGGTCAAAGGAAACGTGGTGACGCTGGAACCTGGAGCGCATCTTCCGGACGGGACCGCCGTTCATGTCCAAATCGACGAACCGGTCGGCAACAGCACATTGCCAGATCAATTCGATCTCTTTCAAATTGGCGAACGCGCCGTCGAGACCGGCATTCCCGACCTTGCCACAAACGCGGATCATTATCTTTATGGGCACCCTAAAGTGAATCATGCCGGGTAACGTCATTTTTCTCGATACCAACGGCTGGCTCGCCTTGATGAATGCCTCTGATCAGCTTCATTCACCAGCCGATGCCGCTTGGCGCGATCTGGGGCGTCGTGGATATTCGATTGTATTGACTGACTGGATTATCGCTGAAACCGGCAATGGGTTGGCCCGAACACGCGCCCGCGATCGCTTTTCACAGATTGTCGAGCGCTTCATAAGCGATCCTCGTTGCCGGGTCGTGTTTGTGACCGCCACTCTGTTGCGACGTTCGCTCGACTTATATCTGTCAAGAGGAGACAAGCAATGGGGCTTGGTGGATTGCTCGTCTTTCCTCGTGATGAGCGACGAAAAGATTGTTGAAGCACTGACAAACGACCGCCATTTTGACCAGGCAGGATTTAAACCCCTGCTGCCGATTCCCTGATCAAACACATGAACCAAGAAGAAGCATTTGTTCGTTCATTCGTTTTCCCGGACAAACGGACGTAAATCATGGTTTCCAGGCTTTCAGCCTTCCCGCTTTGCGATCACGCCGAATTCCAGCCACATCGCGCGTGGCAGCCACTTCCACTTCCTCCGCCTTCACCGCGTATTCTTCAAAGACCGGGGGTTTTCCAACAAAATAATGCCAGGCGGCATCTTGAATGGCAGCGGAAAAGTCCTTGTAACGTCCGCTTCTCACCTGCGCGCGCAACGCTTTGCTGACTGGCGCAGAAAGAGTAATATGATGACGATTCATACAGCCATAACGTGACACGCTGTGTCACGAAAATCAATCCTTTTCGCACAGTATGACTCGGAATATCTCAATGCGGTCCTCGCCAAACACCCTCAGGGGTAGTCTTGTCTGACCCGTTTCCGTAAATGACCCGTCACAAGTTTCAGTCAAGGAATGATCAGTCGAACGGAAGGAAAAAATGTTCGGACGCGCCGAGGATCGCGGGTTAGCAACGGCAGATGGGCTACGTACGCGTGAGCGCCGATAAAGAAGTCCGGGGGCGGACGGCCCTTTTTGCCGCCCCCACGCCGGTACTTTTCAAATACTTTGCCAGCATGAAATGCGGCACTGAGTGGGAATGGCAAATACGTGAACGCCGAAAGACGATTTTCCAATTCCCTCTGCGTATCAAATTTCACGGCCAATTCCGCGAAAACAATGGCATCATACGCCACAGGTCCTTGCGAGGCCGCGCGCTCGATCTGGCTGCTGGACCACAAAAACCAGTCAGGATCCTTTGTGAAAATGTCGGCAATGACGCTGGTCTCGACCAGGATCATCCGCGTGTCAACTTCAGCCACTCTTTAGTTCGCCCCTTGACCTTGCCGCCTCGAAGCAACGTTGCAAGAACGCGTCTGCCGCGCGATTTCGTCGGAGCTTTGACAACCAACACCCCCTCCGGTCGGTCCATCAATACTACTTCAGCGTCCGACCGCAAGCCATGCTTTCGGCGCATCGCCAGAGGAATCGTGACCTGTCCTATCTGTGTGATCTTCACCGCCACGGTGTCGTCCCGTAATGAGGGGCCTGTCAATAGTTTTTGGGGCCCGGCCCCAATTCACCGCGCCCGCCTTAAACCGGCGGCATCCATGCCGGATTTTCGGGAGGAGGAGGATTTTGCCGATTATTTCGGATTCACGCTTAAGAGCGTGTTTTGAAAATAGATCGGGAAAGGGATTGCGAGCGCGGCGGGGTGGATGGCGAGGCGCGACGAGGGCGCATATTCGAGAGAAATCTGCAACCGAGGAGAAACGAAGCCAGCCGCCCGCCCCGCCGCAAGACCGTCCGACATATTTTCAAAACACGCTCTGAGGGCCAAAGTCATTTTCCAGGCGTGCCGTTAAACCACTCTGCCACCTCTCCACCGGTTATTCCTTATCGCACGAGAGCGCCTCCGGGGCAACCCGAATAAGACTTGAAGGTCGAACCCGAACATGGCAGTTTTTAAGTATGACAGTCGAGCTTGAGTTGGACGCGGTGAAAAAATTGGAGTCGGCTAAGGTGAATCCGTTGGAGACACTTTCCGACGTCGTGCGGCGCGCTGAATTTCCAGTGAAACCGCGCTTTGCTCGCGATTTAACAGCCGAGCTTGAACGCCGCGCCGGTTCGTCGCCCCTCAGCGAAGATGCGCTTGATCGCCTCACGCAAGCGCAATCTGAACCGTCCCGCAGTCCGTCTCATTGGACGGAGCGTTGATGCTATTTGACACCACATTTCTGATTGACATCGAGCGGGAAACGAAACGCAGCCAGCAAGGTCCTGCGCGATCCTTTCTGAGGCAGAGCCCCAATGCGCCTTTATTTGTCAGTGTAATCAGCGTCAGTGAGTTCGCAGAGGGGTTTGAGCCGGGCCGGGAACAAGACTGTTGGACGTGCTTGCAGCTATACACAGTTCTCACCGTTGATCGCGAAATCGCTTGGCGGACGGGCCAACTATCCCGCCAATTGCGCGCCACGGGCCAATTGATCGGCGACAATGATTTATGGATTGCGGCGACAGCGCTCTGTCACAGGCTGGAACTCGTGACCAGCAACACCCATCATTTCCAAAGGATTCCAAACCTGTCAGTGGTGACGTACTGAGCGCCGCGCTTGGCGGGACAACATCCGGTGTGGTAATGGCTTTGCGCAAGACCCATCTCCGTATCTGGATGAAGGGGCAAAGAAGAAAATGCCAGCGGCGCATTCGGATTTGTCGCGGAAATTCACTGACCTTCCTTTTGATGATGCAGCGCAAGCGCGTTGGCAGGAATCGCGGCCGAAGGAAACGGACAATATTGTCGTGGGACCAGTGACAGAATCGGACTCACAAGCTGATCTGAGTGAATCGTCAGGGAATCCGTTTTGATTGCCGGGAATTCTTGGCACCCGCCAAAAGGGAGACGCGATTGCAGAGAGTCCGCTCCCCAGCAACCACGGGCACGGGCAAAGGGGAAAGGCTCGCGGTGACCGCGACAAAGAACCATCGAGGGGCGAGGGCAATCTATTTCAACGGCCTGGACCGAAAAACTCGGGCCACTTTCTCCGGATAAGAATCTCTCCAAGCTTGGTGGCGTACATACCAAACATATCTTGGTTGTTTTCTTTAAAGAACGTCATCCGCAAGAGCTTTCGGTGAAGCAATTCTTGAGTTGCGAGTGTAAATAACAACACAGCTTCACCTTTTGCATAATCTGTAAAAATGAGTGGGGCAATTCCTGAGTGAAGAGATTGGTTGGGTTTGTTTGCCATTTTATCACCACGCCACCGAAGACACAGAATTGCAGCCTCGCTCAAGGATTCGACGACGGCGTTCACATATTTATCAGCATCTTCCTCGAACGCGACAGCAGCGGCAATCATTGCGTCAGCCAACTTTTCAACATCGGCCGAACTTTGATAAAAATTGACGTTGTTATTCCTGATGTCGAAGTGGAGCTCCTTTTCAGTTCCTTGTGAGATAAGAATGATTTGCCGATTTGGCTTCAGGCCAAGTGCGACTCCGGTTTCTAAAATAACACCAGGATTTTGAAATGTCAGATCGGCCAAGAAAATGTGGCTTTCTAGTATATCGACGACGATCTCCTCAGTTATTAGGACTGCCTGGCCTGACGCATCGTCCACCCTTCTTGGTACGTCGAACTCGATCCTCGCAATTTTCTTGTTGTTTGCAACCTCAGCCGCCTTTTGAATTATTTCTTTGTACACTTTCTTGGACTGATAACTGAACGAGTCACGAAAAGGCATCGCCACGAAAGTCGAGTATTTGTCGGCCTCGATTTGTCCCTTTAAAGCATCTTCTCGGTGCTGTTGGTAGATTCTTTCTGGGTTCATTTCGGTATGGATGCTGGGCTGGGCGTTGTGTCTCGTTTTGGCAGTTATTTCGATGTTTGATGCTCTAACAGGCTGTTGAAAAACAGAAATTTTCCGCCTGCAATTCGATTCGAGCCTTTGTTACAATAGTGGAGTGATAAGCCTGTCAAAACACGCGCAAAAGAGGAGGTGGCTTGTCGTTTTCCTATG
>DATKFW010000057.1:0-44701 GCA_035511075.1 Vulcanimicrobiaceae bacterium | reverse complement strand
TCCACTCGATCGCATCCGGCAGATATTCGAGACAAACACGCTCGGCGCGTTGCGCTTAATCCAGTCGGTCTTGCCCGGCTGGCGACAGCGGGGTTCCGGCGTCATCGTGAATGTGTCGAGTGTGGGCGGCCGAGTCTCCGCGCCCCTCGAAGCAGCATACAACGCCTCCAAGTTCGCGCTCGAAGCCTTTACGGAGTCACTGCACGTGGAAGTCCGCCACTTTGGAATACGCTGCGTAATAATCGAGCCAGGAAACACCGCACCTGGCACGAAAGCGGCCGAGCGCCATGAAGGACCAGCCGACTACGCCGGGCTTTGGGAACAATGGACGGGAGCCCACAACAGAATGACGGGGCCATCTGGTCCACAGGGACCCGAAGTTGTCGCATTAGCCATCGCCAGCGCCATCGAAGATCCCGCGACACCGCTTCGTGTACCGGTCGGCCAGGACGCTGAGATGATTCTGGGCTTGCGAAAAAGCCTCGACGATCAGGCATTCGAAGATGCAATGAGAAAGGCCGTTGGGCTTACGTGGTGATTGGATGGCTGCCAGGCCGCGCTTCGTTAGGGTGGCGGATGAAAGCGGATAAAAGCTGGCGGTTTGTAATTCCCATTTCTTCGGCTGGGATTTTCTTAGGCGCTTCCCATTGAAAGCTCTTCCTCTTTCCTGATCTTCGCTCTTCTTGCGATTGGTTCTTCCAGTTTGATTCTACTGCACTTTTACTGCACTGCATCGTAAGTGCTTGATTATCAATGGATCGGGTGAAGGGAATCGAACCCTCGTATCGGTTACTTATTATATAACATTTATAATTAAACACTTACACATTTTGTAGACGCGCTGAAGTCTTGCTTTTAAAGTGGTTCATAATTTCGACGAGTCGCAGATCGTGGTTTAAAGTGGTGCAAAAATATCCGCCAACCTTGATCGCCTCCTCTTGTTCTTGTAATTGAAGAAGGAAGGTCGTCCCTGTAATTGGCCGAGCGAAAAGGGAGCCGCACTCCATGTGTGTCTTTTATGGGCATATTGTCGCTGATTATGAAATAGGATGGAGTATGATGGTGTAGAGATGCACTATGATCATCCCGATGCCGCCTCGCCTCCCGTTCCCGATTCGACATCGGGACGGCGCCGGAAACAAGGAAGGTTGAAAGTCTTTCTGGGCATGGCTCCCGGAGTAGGGAAGACCGCCGCCATGTTGCACGCTGCGATGGCGGACAAGATGGCGGGGCGCGAAGTCATTATTGCGATTGCACAGGCGCATGGGGTTCGGGCCGTTGAGATCCTCGCTGGCCGTCTCCCGTGGATTGGCCACCAAGACGGGAACAACATCGACGTGGACCAGGTCGTGGCGAAGCGGCCCCAGATCGTGGTGGTGGACGAGTTGGCCCACGCCAATGCCTCGGAAGCTCGGCACCCCAAACGTTATCAGGACGTTTTGGAAATGTTGGAGGCTGGCATCGATGTTTACACGACGCTGAATGTCTATGAGATTGCCAGCCGCGCCGATCTGCTCTGGCCAATGGCCGGTGTCACCAGCCACCAGATCGTGCCTGACGGTATTGTTGACAAAGCGGAAATCGTGCTGGTAGATTTGCCGCCGTCGGAATTGATGCGACGGCTCAGGCACGCCCAGAGTCGTTTTCCGGAAGGCAGCGGGTTGGAAAAGTCGCGCTTGTTCGAGGAAAAGAGCTTGATGGCGCTGCGAGAAATGACGGCGCGGTTGTTCGCCGAGCGGGTGGCTAGGGATGCCCAAGAGCAGCGGCAGGCCGCGATGACGGGCGGCCCGGCCAAATCGGGCCATCGCGTGCTGGTCTCGGTCGAGGCGGGTTGGGACTCTGAACAGCTAATCCTTTGGACACGACGCCTTGCCGGCAGCTTGAACGCGCCGTGGATTGTGCTTTACGTCGAAACCACTCGGAGTGTGTCGGTCGAGGAAGAATCGCGGCTGACGCGGAACCTGGAATTGGCGCGGGAATTGGGCGCGGAAGTCATCACGACAGCGGATGAGGATTTTTCAGACGCGGTGTTGCGGGTGGCGTTTTCCCGGAACATTACCCAAATTGTAGTCGGGAAAGCCGGTCGCTCGCCGTGGTGGCGAATGTTTCCTGGGGATCCAGTTACGGCGCGATTAATTCGCGGCAGCGGAGACATTGGCGTGCATGTGGTGCCCGTGAACCGGGGAACGCCGGCCATGCCGTTGCGACGCAGTTTGGCAGGATCCGCGTGGATGCAGTACGTCGTTGTGGTGGCAACCGTTGTAATGGTTGCTTTGGCGGGTTTCTTGTTCATGCCGAAGGTGACGGAGGTGGGAGCACATGCTATGGCGTTTTTGTCTCTGCTGGCCGTGGTGATTCTGGCGCTGTTTGTGGAACGGGGACCGGCTTTGCTGGCGGCGGCGCTCAGCGCGGCGATTTGGGACTATTTTTTCCTCCCGCCGGTCTTCGCCTTTCGAGTTTCGCACATTGAGGACGCACTGTTACTGGTGATGTATTTCGTCGTGGCTCTGGCGTTTGGCCAGTTAACGACACGGATTCGCGCCCAGGAAGTGGCCGAACGCCAGCGTGAAGGTCGCGCCACGGCCCTTTATTTGCTTGGCCGTGAACTGGCCGAGGCAACGACGACAGACCAAATCCTCCGAAAAGTAATCGATGAATTAGGGCGCTCTTTTGATGCCGAAGTGGCGGTTTTGCTGCCGGACGCAAGGAACCGATTGCAATTGCAGGAGGCCGGCACGTTGGAATTGGGAGAAAAGGAGCACGCCGTCGCGGCCTGGGTGCTGGAACACAGGCAAACTGCGGGAAAATACACGGGGAATTTGCCCATGGTGGACAACCTGTTTATTCCACTCGAAAGCAGCAACAGCGTGCTGGGGGTGATGGGTCTGCGCCTTGGTCAACCGGGTCCTCCCACTATCCACCAACGGAATCTCCTCGATGCCCTTACGCGGCAGATAGCCCTCGCGCTCGATCGACAGCGCCTGAGCGAGATTTCTGAGAAAGCCAAATTGCTGGCGGAATCAGAACGGCTGGGCAAAACGCTGCTCGATTCCATGTCGCACGAGATACGGACTCCCGTGGCTGCCATCAGAGCCGCCGCCATCGACCTTGCCGAATTGAAGATCGTCACCGGCCCGGGCACGGAATTGATCGCTGAAATCCAGGAAGCCGCCGAGCGGTTGAATCGCATGGTCGGAAAGGTGCTCGACATCACGCGACTGGAGTCGGGACACATCAAGCCATTGTTCAATGAATGTGAGGTAAACGACATCGTCAATGTGGCCGTGGCCGAAACCGAGAAGGACTTGGTGCGCCACACACTTACAGTCGATCTTCCGCCGGATTTGCCGATTATCCGGACGGACTTTGTCTTCCTCCAGCAGGCGCTGATGAATCTTTTGTCCAATGCCGCATTGCACACGCCCGGCGGAACTTTGGTGGAATTGCGTGTGTGGAGAACGAAGAAAGCTCTCTTATTGGCTGTGGCAGACCATGGTCCCGGCATCGACCCACACCATATTGGTCGTATATTTGACAAGTTCTACCGCGCGCCGGACGCCCCGACGGGAGGAACTGGACTCGGCTTGTCGCTGGTGAAAGGATTTGTTGAAGTGCTAGGCGGCAAGGTTGCCGCTGAAAACCGGCCCGGGGGCGGGGCGGAATTCACCATCACTCTGCCGCTCACCAACGGGGACAGCCGCGCCTCTGTCTCGATTTAACCACGCTGGTCAATTGTTTCCGAATTGCGGCGGGCGTCCGGTTTGTTCGAGTGATTCCAAAAAAACATTAACGCAATTGCCAGGCGGAATTGTGCCGGCTTCTTTTGACACGGTTGCAATACCGTCAAGCTCACTGGACAAACAACCCCCAGTCTGGCTCCAAGGGTTAATGTTTCCTTAATTGTCTAATACTTTGTCACGCATCCATTGTCATTTCAGAATCGGGTTTAGACAATTTATTGCGCATCAGTCGTACTGGTGTGACTGGCATCAACAATATGAAAGAACCATTTCTAAGTGTAATAAGTTGATGCTAGTCGCATCGATCTAGCTTTCATGCAATTCGACACTGTTTGCGTCGCGCTTGTTTGCGGATAATACCAGCCCTAAGAAGAAACTCACATCCAACTCAAACCGTCCGTTGGCACATCGTCTGCTAGACTTGGCCTTGTGCAAAGCTCATGGCGCGGCTTGAGATTCCGCGCGAGCATGTTCAGTCGCGGCCAAAACAAGACAATGAAAACAAAGACTAACATTCCAACTCACTGAAAGGAAAAGGCTCGTTATCCATGAAAAAAATTGAGGCTATCATTAAACCGTTCAAGCTTGACGAAGTAAAGACGGCCCTGACGGAAATCGGCGTTAACGGGCTGACCGTAATCGAGGCCAAGGGCTTCGGCAGGCAGAAGGGCCACACCGAAACCTACCGGGGGAGTGAGTACACCTTGGAATTCATCCCCAAAGTGAAGATTGAGGTCGTGGTGCAAAACGATCAACTTGACAAAGCCCTGGCGGCGATCATCAACACCGCCAAAACGGGGAAGATCGGCGACGGCAAGATCTTTATTTCCACTTTGGACGAGGTCATCCGCATCCGTACCGGGGAGAAGGGGGCGACCGCGATTTAGAGGGGACCGATTCAATATAAAAAACAAAATGTATCCATGTATCCAACAACGTACGAAAAAACTATGACTAATAGATTTGCCAGGTTTCTAACTGTGTTGCTGCTTATCTGCGCCTCCCACCGCGGGCTGGCCCAAACCGCCACTGCCCCCGCAGCCACCAACAACGCGCCGGCTGCCGCTCCCGCCCCAGCCGTTCCAACCCCCGACCCTCAGGGCTACAACACCGGAGCTGGTTCCGATGCCGCAGACGCCAGTAACACAGCCATTCTTCTTACCGCTCCCACGGACTTGAGCGCCGATGACCAAAAGGACACCAACAAAGTTGCTGCGTTCAACACCGCGAAGAAAGCGTTCGATGACCAGCAAGGGCAAATCAAGCTGGAGCCGCTGGCGGTTCGTTCCCTCGACGCAGTTGGCCATAACCGAGTGGCGATCAACTTCATGTGGACCCTTGTCACCGGCTTTCTGGTCATGTTCATGCAAGCTGGTTTCGCGCTGGTGGAAACGGGCCTTTGCCGGGCCAAGAACGCCGGCCATACCATGGCCATGAACTTCATGATTTACCCGATGGGCATGCTGGGGTTCTACGTTTGTGGATTCGCCTTCATGTTCGGCGGCTTGGGAGCGATCGGCACGATGGGCGGCTACGCCGGGTTGAATCACGAACTGACGGTGAATATTTTTGGCAAACCATTCGGCCTGATCGGCCTCAAGGGATTCATGCTCCAGGGCGCCGGCTATGATTGCGCAGCCTTCGCGCTCTTCCTGTTCCAAATGGTTTTCATGGACACCACTGCAACCATACCAACCGGGGGCGCGGCGGAAAGATGGAAGTTCTCCGCCTTCATGATCTATGGCTGTTGCATCGGCACGTTTATGTATCCGGTGTTCGGCAATTGGGTCTGGGGTGGCGGCTGGCTTTCTCAGCTCGGCGCCAATTTCGGCCTCGGCCATGGCCACGTAGATTTCGCCGGTTCCTCGGTGGTGCATATGCAAGGCGGTGTCATAGCGCTTATCTACTGCTGGCTAATAGGACCACGTTACGGCAAGTATGACGCCAACGGCAAACTGGTCCACCCGATTCCGGCGCACAATATCCCGTTGGTGATGTTGGGCACCTTCATCCTGGCCTTCGGCTGGTTCGGGTTCAATCCCGGCTCCAGTCTGGCTGGCACGGAACTGCGCATCGCCGTTGTCGCGGTCAACACCATGTTGGCTTCCGCCACCGGCGCTTTGGGCGCCACGCTCTGGATGTGGTGGGTGCGCACCAAGAAACCGGACCCGTCGATGATGTGCAACGGCATGTTGGCCGGCCTGGTGGCTATTACCTGCCCCTGCGCCTTTGTCAGCGCCGGCGGAGCTTCGTTGCTCGGGTTGGTTGCGGGCGTTTTGGTGGTCGAATCCGTCTTCTTCTTTGACAAAATCGGCATCGATGACTGCGTTGGTGCCATCTCCGTCCACGGCGTCAACGGCGCCTGGGGCTGTCTCTCCCTCGGCCTCTTCGCAGACGGCACTTACGGCGAGGGTTGGAATAACGTGCCCGGAAAAGTGACAGGCCTGTTCTACGGTGGTGGTTTCAGCCAGCTCATTGCCGAAGCCATCGGTGTGACGACCTGCTTTATTACCCTGTCGATTCTCTCCCTCATCGCTTACTACATCGCCGAGACACTGGTCGGTAACCGTTGCTCGCTGGAAACGGAAATTGAAGGGCTGGACATCCCAGAAATGGGTGCCTACGGCTACACCGGCGTCACCATGGACAGGGCATCCGAAACACCCGTGGGTCCCGGAGGCCAAGGAATGCCAGCCAAATGGGCCAACAAGGTCAAGTGACCAATATCCCGGCCGGGCTGCGTGGCGGCAAACGCCCCGCGCAGCCGCTGGCCGGATTTTAAACCCACAACAATAAAAAATATGCAAATCGACTTTTACCACATTCTCGCCTCCGCCACGGCCCTCGGCGCCGGAGCTTTGATCGGCTTTAGCTTTGGCACTATTCAGAAGGCCGCTGCCAGAAGGAATCAACAGTTGCAAAGCGACGGCCAATTGAAGAGCGGGTGGGCTGTCATGCCAGGCTCCATGCGCCGGGTCGCCTACCTTCTCGTCGCCTTGGCAGGCGTGCAATTTATCTGCCCCCTGCTCTTCACCAACGGCTGCCAATGGTGGGTTTCCGGCGGGGTGGTGGTGGGTTACGGAGCTATCTTGCTGCAGCAATTGCGACGGCGCAGGGCGGCCGGTCAATGACGGTTTGCCATCCGGAAGATTTGACGTGCGGGTTTTAAGCATATCTTCCCCAAAGCATATCTTCCCCACGGCTTACGCGGCGTGAATCTGTTGTGGATTTACGCCGCTTTTTAATTAAGCAACGAATCAAAAGAACCAACCTGTGGCTTCACCCATCACGCCAGCCTTCATTCCAATCATGTTGCTGGCGCCATTTTTCCTGCTGCTGGCGGCGATTGCTCTCGGACCACTTTGGTTTTCCGAGTGGTGGGGCCGCCACTATCCGAAAGTCGCCTGCGGCCTCGCGATTGTTGTCGTCGCTTATTACTTCCTGGGCCTCCATCAGCCTGGGCCGGTCTGGGATACCGCCCATGAGTACCTCAGTTTCATCGCCCTGATCGGCTCCTTGTTTGTCGTCTCCGGCGGCATTCACATCAGCGTCAAGGGCGAAGCCACGCCGCACGTCAACGTGGTCTTTCTTCTTGTCGGGGCCATCGTCGCCAACGTGCTTGGGACCACCGGCGCCTCCATGCTTCTCATCCGCCCCTGGCTGCGTATGAACAAATACCGCGTCACTGCGCACCACGTGGTGTTCTTCATCTTTATCGTCTCCAATGTCGGCGGCTGCCTCACCCCCGTCGGTGACCCCCCCCTCTTCCTGGGCTACCTTATGGGCGTCCCGTTCTGGTGGACCACGCGCCGCTGCCTCCCCATGTGGTTTACCGGCGTCGGTCTCCTCTTGCTCGTGTTTTTTATAGTTGATAACAGAAACTTCATGCACGCCTCCAAAATGATTCGCGATAGGGAAACCGCTCAAGAAACCTGGCGCTTCGACGGTCTGTCCAATCTCTTTTTCCTCGCCCTTATCCTTTACGCAACCACCGTCAACAACCCGAATTTTGTCCGCGAAGCCCTCATGGCCGCCGCCGCCTTCCTTTCCTGGTTCACCACCAACAAAACCGTCCATGAATCCAACCGCTTCCAATGGGCCCCTGTCAAAGAAGTCGCCATCCTCTTCATCGGCATCTTTGGAACCATGATCCCGGCGCTCGAGTGGCTCCAGGCTAACGCCGTCAGGCTGCAGCACCCCAGCCCGGCTCTTTTTTACTTCGGCTCAGGAACCCTCTCCAGCGTGCTCGACAACTCTCCCACCTACCTCTGCTTCTTCAAAGCCGCCATCGGGCGGTTTGTTGATCCCGTCGCCGTCGCCCATGTCCATGCAGCCCACCAATCCCTCACCACCGACCAAATCCAGGTCTCCTATTTCCTCGGCGATGTCAAGCTCAGCGCCTACCTGGTGGCCATCAGCATAGGCTCCGTTTTTTTTGGCGCCAACACCTACATCGGCAACGGCCCCAATTTCATGGTCAAGGCGATTGCAGACCATCAAAAGGTTCATACGCCAAGTTTTCTGGGCTATATTCTGCGTTTTACCCTTCCTTACATGATGCCGATGGTCTTGGTCGTTTGGTGGTTCTTCTTTCGATAATGGAGCGCGGCCCAACGGTCACTTGCGACTTTGACGAAGCGGCGCTCTGCGGTTAACATCACGTCAACTGTTATGAGTTCCACACCAGCCAAGACTGTCGTCCTGTTCATAGACGATGAAGTCCAGATGCGCCGCTTGATTCGCGCCTCTCTGGAGAGGAATGGCTACGAAGTGCTGGAAGCCGCCACCGGCGAAGAAGGCATCGGGGCCGCGATCGATTCCCAACCCGGCGTCATCATCCTGGACCTGGGCCTGCCCGACATGGATGGGATGGCCGTGTTGCGCCGTCTGCGCGAGTGGAGCAAGGTTCCAGTGATTGTTCTCTCAGTGCGGGATCGCGACAGCGACAAAGTGCTGGCACTTGACAGCGGGGCGAACGACTATCTTTCCAAACCATTCAGCACGAATGAACTGCTGGCTCGGCTGCGTGTCGTCCAGCGATACAATCAGCCTGCTGCAAAACCATCCGTCTTCACTTCCGGCCATTTGCAGGTGGATCTGGCCACACGCACGGTCAAAGTTCGAGGCCAACAGGTGAAACTCGCCCGGACCGAATACGCGCTGCTGCGGTATTTTGTGCAAAATGCCGGACGCGTGCTGACCCATAGCCAGTTATTGCGCGAAATCTGGGATTTAGATGACGTTGAAAAAACGGCGCGACTGCGGGTTTACGTCACCTATCTCCGCGAGAAACTGGAAACCAATCCGGCCAAACCCGAATTGATTATCACGGTGCCTGGAGTGGGCTATCGGCTGAACGTACGCGAATAATCGCCCCTTTTTACTGCACTTTTACTGCATTGGTTTGTAAGTCGTTGATTATAGTTGGAGCGGGTGAAGGGAAGCGGCCACGCATTACGATTTCTTTGCGACGCCTACATCACTCACAAATGCCCGGCCACAGCTACCGGCTCCGAGACGCCGTCGGCAACAGAATAAAGTGGGGCAAAGCTTGCATTTGCAGGCTTTGTGAGATAGATGCTTCCAGTTATCATGTTGGTTGAACCCAATCGATTCTGTCTCTGGATGCTGGCCGTGCTTTTATTCGGCCAGCAAAGTTCGTTCGGCGGCCAGCATGCGTTAAACGGAAGTCAAATTTTTAGCCAACTCTGCGCCAAGTGCCACGGCGCCAATGGCCAGGGAGTCAAGGGCAAATACGATGACGCGCTGCAAGGGGATTGGTCGCTGGACAGGCTGAGCCGTTACATTGACAAGAAGATGCCCGACGATGACCCAGGCCGATGCAGGGGCGCCGAGGCCGAGGCTGTGGCTCGCTACATTTATGATTCGTTTTATTCGAGCCAGGCGCGCTTGCACGGGCATGCCCCGCGCATCGAGTTGTTACACTTGACCAACCGACAGTATGCCAACACCGTTGCCGATTTGATCAAATATTTTACCGGCAATGACCCCCCGTTGACCGAGGAACGGGGCCTCCGGGCCGTCTATTACAATTCCAGGGATTTCGATGGAGACAGCAAAGTTTACGAGCGCGTCGAGCGGCAGCCTGGCTTGGATTTCAGCACGAACAACTGGGACCCGAAACTCAATGGCACCAACGGATTCTCGGTGAATTGGCGCGGCTCGCTCCTGGCGGAGGAGACTGGCGATTACGAGTTCATTCTCAAAACCGCCAACGGCGCCCGTTTGTGGATCAACGACAAGGACGATCCGATCATTGACGGCTGGGTCGGCGGCGGCCAGCTTGCCGAACGCAGGGCCGTGCTGCGTTTGATCGGCGGACGCGCCTATCCTTTTCGCCTGGATTATTTCAGGTTCAAGGAGAAGACCGCGCTACTCTCATTGCATTGGAAACCACCTCATGGCGTTGAGGAAACGATTCCAGCGCGCGATCTTTTGCCGGGTCACGTGGCGCCGACGTTTGTCCTGACCACGCCATTTCCGCCGGACGACAGCAGCGTGGGCTATGAGCGCGGCATGGGTGTTTCCGAGGCCTGGGACGATGCGACGACGCACGCAGCCATAGAGGCGGCCAATGATGTGGTCAAACGGCTGGATGCGCTCTCGCACAGCCAACCCAATGACACCAATCGCATCGACAAGGTGGAAGCATTTTGCGGCGACTTTGTCGCGATGGCATTCCGTCGCCCTTTAACAGCGGACCAGAAACGCCTCTTCGTATCCGCCCAATTTAAAAGCGCCAAGACAACGGAGGACGCCGTCAAGCGAGTCGTGCTGTTGGCGTTGGAGTCACCGCGTTTCCTTTATTTGGGAATTAACGGCGACAAACCCGATGACTTCGAAGTGGCGGCGCGACTTTCGTTTGATCTGTGGGATTCGCTGCCGGACGCGGCTTTGGAGCGAGCCGCCGCCAAAGGCCAACTGCGCACAGAGGAGCAAGTCGCCGAGCAAGCGCGCCGCATGTTGGCCGACCCGCGGGTGCATTCCAAAATGCGATATTTTCTTCAGCAATGGGTCCAAATGAACCAGAGGGAGGACCTTTCCAAGGACGCCACCCTTTTTCCAGGATTTACGCCCGAAATCATCGCTGATTTGCGGGTTTCACTGAATCTTTTTTTGGAAGACACCGTGTGGAATGGTTCGTCGGATTACCGCACGCTGCTGCTGGCGGACTATCTTTTCCTCAACGCCCGCCTGGCGCAGTTTTACGGCGTCCCGGCCCCGGCCGGGGAAGATTTTCAGAAAGTGCAATTTGATCCCAACCAGCGCTGTGGAGTCATCACCCATCCCTACCTGCTTTCCGCCTTTTCCTATCCGAGATCCACCTCGCCCATCCACCGCGGAGTTTTTTTGACGCGCAACATTGTCGGACGCGCCCTTAAACCCCCGCCCAAGGCCATGACTTTCAAGGACGCCGATTTCTCGCCGAATTTGACCATGCGCGAAAAGGTGGCCCAACTGACTCGTCCCCAGGCCTGCCAAAGCTGCCACTCGGTCATCAATCCGTTGGGTTTTAGTCTCGAGCATTACGATGCGGTGGGCCGATTTCGCCTGGATGAACACGACGTGCCGATCGATTCGGTCAGCGATTACACCACCGATGCCGGCGAGACCGTCCACCTGGCCGGCCCGCGTGACGTCGCGGAATTTGCCGCAGGTAGCGAGCAGGCCCAGAACTCTTTTATCGAGCACTTGTTCAATCAAACGGTAAAACAGCCGATGCTGGCTTATGGCGCGGAGACGATGGATCGTCTGCGGCAATCGTTCGTCGCGTCCCAATTTAACGTGCGTGAACTGTTGCTGCGTATCGCGACGGTTTCGGCTCTGCACGGCGTCGGGAAAACCGACGCTGCCAAGGTTGCATCAGTTGGCGCCGCGGGAAATCAGGGACTCGCCGAGGCCGCCAGCGCCAGGCAGCCTGAAGGACTCAACTCCGTCCGGCGGTAGTTCTCAATCCGGCGTCCGAATTGCCCTTGTTCAACAAGACAACGCGCGGTCCCGGCCATGGAAGCGCGTGAAACCGGAGAGGGCGGTAATAATGGCGAGTCCAAACAAAGGCACCGTGGCTGTGGTTTCGGGAACGGATGCCAATGGCGCCGTGAGGAGCCAAACGCCATTGTCGGACGCGGTTACATCGATTGGGGATGAGGGCACTGTGAAAATCATGGGAGCGCCCAAGCTGGAGGCGGCCGGAGTTTGGGGGCCAAGGACAAGTTGTTGTCCACCAAGCACAGGGTTGAGGGTAAAGTACCCCGGGTAGGGATAGAGCAAAGACAAAGGATCGGCGGGATTCGCGTCGTACATTGCCTCCGCGGGCCCGGTTTGATCGGCCGTCGTGTAGCTAAGTGTCTGTCCATCAACGACGGCTGACATGGAAAACGTCAGGATTGGAACAGGTTGGTTGGGAAAGTAACTGGGGACGGTCAAGGTTCCCGTAAATTGATCGGGGTTCGAGTCGAGAGAATTGTAGTAATAGGTCAAAGTTGCCGACAGTTGGCCTGCGGCAAATAAAAAAATTCCGGCGGCGAGCAGTCGTAATTGGGCAATTTTCATGTGCGGGAGGTGGGTTTTTTGAGATTTAAATCTGTTGAATGGGCGGGGCCAATCCGAGGCCCTGATGCAGCCAACGACGTGCCATCTTTGAGAAATGACGAATAAGGATTGTTCGCGTGTTGCATCAATTTGGTTTTGGCATCACTTGTCCGCCTTATTCAAACAAGTTAAACAAGGTGACAAATTTTACTGACGCGTGAGCTTATCATTATTACCGGTGCCGTGTCAATTGAAATCCAGCGTCCGCTGGGAGAAACTGGGGACGCATTGTGACCCCCTGTGAAGATCAAAGTTATGAGTCAGCATCGCAAGGATGAGAGACACCACCGCAACGTGGCCCGCAAGCCGTTGATCCCACTGGCAAACACGTTGAAAAGCCAAATTAACGCATTACCGAGGATTTTTATGTTTGGTCAAACAACCGACAAGAGAGTATACTTCAATCCATGATCGCGATTCGCCGCCGCCAATTCCTCAAACAACTGGGAATCTCCGCCTCTGCCTTGCCGTTTCTCATCGGCTTGCCCAGCCTCGGCCTGGCCAGCCCGGTGCGGCCGCGACAACGATTGGTCTTCGTGTTCAGCCCCAACGGCACTATTCCGCCGGCTTTCTGGCCCGAGGAAACCGGCAGCGATTTCAAGCTCAAGGAAATCATGGAACCGCTGGAGCCTTTCAAATCGCGCATGTTGGTGGCGCATGGATTGTCCAACAAAGTGCGCGGCGACGGTGACAATCACATGCGCGGTATGAGTTGTCTATTGACGGGCGTCGAGTTGCTTCCGGGAAATGTTCAAGGCGGCTCCGACACACCCTCCGGCTGGGCCAGCGGCATTTCCATAGACCAGGAAATTAAGAACTTCCTGCAAACCCGCGAAGACTCGCGCACCCGTTTTGGCTCGCTGGAATTTGGCGTCGGTGTCACCGACCGCGCCGATCCCTGGACGCGCATGTCCTACGCCGGCGCCAATCAGCCGCTGGCCCCGATTTCGAATCCGTACCAGATGTACGAAAAACTTTACGGCCAATTAAAGGACAAGGAAAACTTGCAGAGCGTCCTGGATGACGTGCGGGAGGATTTGAAAAAAGTCAGCAAACTGGTCAGCGCCGAGGACCGCCTCTTGCTCGAGGACCATGAAAGGCTTGTTCGCCAAATGGAAAAGGAAATTCGCATCGCCGACCAGCAGAAATTGCGGGTGGCCCCGCCCGCCTTGGAAGAAGGCATAGCCGATCAGAACGACAACGTGCCGCGTTTGAGCCGGATGCAAGCCGATCTGCTGGTCAACAGCTTTGTCAACGACATGGCGCGCGTGGCGACCCTCCAGTACACCAAGTCGGTTGGCCAGGCGCGCATGAATTGGCTGGATATCAAGGACCCGCACCATTCCTTGTCCCACGAGCCGGACAACGATGCAGTGGCGCAGGGCAAATTGGTGAAAATCAACAAATGGTTCGCGGGCGAATTGCGTTACCTTGTTGACAAGCTGGCCAACACGCCCGAACCGGGCGGCCCCGGCAGCTTGCTGGACAACACGCTTGTCATCTGGACCAACGAACTGGGCAAAGGCAACACGCACACGCTGGACAACATTCCCTTTGTGTTGATCGGCGGCGGATTTGGTTTTCAAATGGGCCGTTCGGTGAAGTTGGATAACGTTCCGCACAATCGTTTTTACCTTGCCCTGGCCCACGCCATGGGCCATCGCATTGAATCGTTCGGCAAATCCGAGTTGTGCGACGGCGGCCCGCTGAAGTTGGCGTGACGGGTGGAATCGAACTCTTTCAGAACTTCTCAATTCAACTGACCTTGCCTGGAGAATGCGATTGCTGGGCGGTCCAGTCGGCCGAAGGGAATCTGGCCGAAAGGAACTTTGTTAGTTGCCGGACTCAACGCCCACTGTTCCCTTGAAGTATCTTTTGCAATGCGGTCTTTTCTTCAGGCGTCGTGACGTAGGGCAACAGTTGGGCCGGGTCGGTGAGGGTTTGTCCATTGTTCGCGGCAAGGTAGGACTGGATGGCCTGATGCAACGCATCCTCGCTGGTCGTCGAACTCGAGATGGAGTCCATGCCAATCGTAAGTTGCGACGAATAATAGTTGCCATTTTGGTCAATGAGAGAAGGGGTTTTCGAAGCCACGGTCCCCGGTTGCGTGAACTGATACCCTTGCAGAATCGAATCGTCCGGGGCCGTTGCAAAATAGGGCTGAAGCTGGGAAAAATCCCCGGGCAGGGCGCCGTTATTGGCCTGGGCATAGGCCTGAATGGCGCTCTGAACCGAGGTGCTAAACTCGCGCTTGGCGGCATTTTTCAATTGATCCAGGGCCTTGTCATAATCTGCGTCGGTTTCAAGTTGTTTGACGTCCCTGACGGCGTCGAGCCAGTCCTGGTCCGTCAGCAATTGAAATTCCGGGATGGCGCGCTCCGGCGCGCGCGCGAGTTTTTCTTTGAGTTTTTTGACGCGATCCATCCAGGCGCTTATTTCCAGCGCGGAAGGATCCTGCTGGGCGGCCTTGGCATTGGCCAATTGATCTTGAAGCCGATCCACTTTGGCCCGCAATTTCATGAGCTCTGAAAGTTGGCCGGGCGCGGGAGCATTCTTCCGTTGCGCGGCGGCCAGCTTGCGCGAAGCCTCCTCGCGTTCTTCCTGCATCTGCCTCGTGAGCGAATCGTACTCGGCCGTGAGCGCCGCGGTTCGCTCCTGCAAGGCTGAGGCGCGGCGGGCTTCGAAAATTCCAGTTCCAACGGCGCCGGCGAGAGCGGCGGCGACGAGGGCTTTTTGAAACGTAGTCATGAGGATGCCTTTGGTTACGGCGATTGCGGTTGAAGTGTTTGCCGCGCCCTGCGCCAGCATCGCTGCGGACGAAATACCGGCGGCCAATCCGGCGGGCGCGACTTGGACGGCTTTGGCGGACAGAACAATGGAAAGCGCGGCGGCAGTCGTTGTGACACCGCGCTGGCTTAAGTGGCCGCGCAACTTTTCCAGAGCGCGCGAAACGCGTTTTTGGGCGGTGTCGTCGCTAACCCCAAGGGCAACGCCCACTGTGCGGAAGTCCTGGTTTCTGAAAAAACGCATCACGATCGCGTCGTAATCAGACTCATCGAGGTCGGACATGGCATCGTCCAAAACGGGCCGCATCTTTTCCCATTCCGGAGCGGAGTCGGATGTTGCATTGAGGTTTTCCATGGCGAGTCCTTCGCGCGAGCGACGACGAAATTCATCCCGTCGGTGGTTGAGCGAAATGTTGCGCGCGCTGCGGCAGAGCCAGCCCGCCAGTGACGCGTCGCGGGCAAAGCGGCGGGACAACGACCGCGCCCCCTGGGCCAGGCCGATGAAGACGCGTTGGGCAACTTCGGCGGCAATATCGGGCGAGTTGACTTGTCGCAAAGCGGCGGAGTACACGAGATTGGTATGGCGCGCGACAATTTCCGCAAATGCGGCCTCGACGCCGTTATCGGCATACTCTCGAAGAAGATCTGCGTCCGACTTTGTCTGCATCTCAACCATATAATAACCACGGCGCCAAGAATCCGACAGATTTTCCCGGGCCTTCGGCAGGATTTGAGGGAAGATCGACATATCCGCCGATCGAGTTCAGTGGCATCATCAACCTTGCGTCAATCGTCTGCGGTGCGCCGATGTGCCGCGTGAAGCGCAGCTATAATCTTTCGGGTCAAAGCTGCTCATCATGGGGTAGCCCGCCTCAACTGCCGTGCCAGCGCCGAAGAGAAAGCCTGTGCCTTCAGGCGAGTGCGCAATGTTGGGAAGGATGGTTGCGACGTCCCGACTCATAAATCAGGTCAAATTGTTACCCGGCACCAATTGTGCCGGTTCTTCCAAGATGTCGAGTAATGCCTTCGCGCAATAAACCCGGTCGCGTTTTGCCGTTCCCGCTTGCTGCACGACGCCGAGGCGTTCAAGTCGTTCAATCGCGCGTTGCGCGGTCGTGAATGCGACGCCGAGTTTTTCAACGCAGCCTTTGGCCGTGATAAACGGATTCGCTGCCAGCAATTCGACAACTCGTAGCGGTGTTTTTGTGGATTCGCCTGCCACGCTTTTTTGCCATTCTGCCAGCTTCGCGTTGATCCTGCCTGCGCGATTCACAGCATCTTCCGACATGCGAGCCACGCCCAACAAAAAGTATTCGATCCAATCCTGCCACGCCCCGCGCTCACTGACGCCACGCAATCCGTCGTAATATTCGCGGCGGGACGCCTCGAAAAATGCGGAAAGGTAAAGCAATGGCGTTGGCAAAATCCGCCGCTCAATCAAAAACAGGGTGATAAGCAGACGGCCAACTCGTCCGTTTCCATCAAGAAATGGGTGAATGGCCTCAAACTGGTAGTGCGCCAGGGCGATAGTTACTAGTGGCGGCAAATCGGACTCATGCAAAAACTTTTCCCATGCGGCAAGACATGGCTCTACCTCATCGGGCGGCGGTGGAACAAACGAAGCCCTTTCGGGTGTGGAACCCGGTTTGCCAATCCAATTCTGAATCTTTCGGAATTCGCCGCGCGTAGCGTGATGTCCCCTTACGTCTGTCATGAGCTTTTCGTGCAATTCCCGGATAAGGCGGACGCAAATCGGCAATTTGTCCAGCCGGGATATACCGTGCTCCAACGCGACTACATAATTGCCGACTTCGCGCAGATCGTCGGGGCTGCGTTCCACGGCGATGCCCGCTTCGGCGGCGAGCAATTCACCAAGGGTTGCTTGGGTGCCTTCAATTTTACTGGATAGCACGGCTTCGCGGCGCGTAAATGGCCGCATAAGCACATGGGGGTTGGGCAGCCGTCCGCCTTCGCCCGCAAGCTTTCCAATCAACCTGTCCGCGTCAGACAGCAGGCGAATAAGCTGCGGCGTCCAAACAAGCGCGGGCGGCAGCGCATTGGGAATAAAGGCCGAATACTTGCCTTGCGGCACCTTCTTGCCGGGAATATTGGTTGTTTTTGCCATTGGCAGCTATTTTCGATTCCTGAAAATAGCACGAATCATTATTAGCGTAAATGGCGAAAAACGAAAATAAGCTGATTTCTTATTATCGGGGTTATTTGGCCCGATGCCGCCAGTCGCGGCGCCTGAGACCGACAGAGGCACAGTCTGATATTGTGTCGCGTGTCAATAAGGCGTCTTGCCGGGACGTCGCGCACGCAAGCCCAACCCGCCCTGTTCAAATGAAATCCGTTTTGGTAAAACGTGAGGATGCGATCATTGACAGAGTATTTATCGTTCGAGGTTCCCGGTCGGCGGGGATTCGTGAATATAACCGAGACGGTTGAAAAGCTGGTGCGAAAGAGCGGGGTTCAGGAGGGCCTCTGCCTTGTCAATGCGATGCACATTACCGCATCGGTATTCATCAACGATGCTGAAGACGGGCTGTTGCACGATTACGAGGTGTGGCTGGAGAAGCTGGCTCCCCACGAACCGGTCTCCCAGTACCATCACAACCGCACAGGCGAGGACAATGCCGATGCCCACCTCAAACGCCAGGTCATGGGCCGGGACGTCGTTGTGGCGATCACCAGGGGCGGGCTTGATTTTGGACCGTGGGAGCAAATTTTCTACGGCGAATTTGACGGGCGCCGGAGAAAACGGGTGCTGGTCAAGATCATCGGCGAATAAAGGGGAAGTGATGAACGATTTTGATTCGCGCTTCGGCGGGATCCAACGGCTTTATTCGGCGGAGGGCCTGGAACGATTGCGCCGGGCGAGGGTCTGCGTGGTTGGGCTTGGGGGCGTCGGCTCGTGGGCGGCGGAGGCGCTGGCGCGCAGCGCGGTGGGCCACATGACGCTGGTTGACCTGGACGATGCTTGTGTGAGCAATATCAACCGGCAATTGCATGCGCTGGAGGGGGAAATCGGCCGGCCCAAAGTGACGATCATGGCCGAACGGATCAAGGCGATCAATCCGTCCTGCGAATTGCGCGCCGTGCAGGAGTTCTTCAACGAAGCCACCGCGGCGGAGATTTTTCAAACCCGCTTTGACTGGGTGTTTGACGCGATCGATCAAGTGGCCAACAAATGCCTGTTGATCGCCCGGTGCCGTCACGACGAAATGCCGGTCATTTCCTCCGGCGGGGCAGGGGGGCGCAAGAATCCGTTGGAAATCCGGCTTGCCGATCTCTCCCAGGTTGCGGGCGACGCGCTTCTGCAAAAAGTGCGCAAACAGTTGCGTTTGGAGCATGGCTTCGCCTGCGATCCAAAGACGCCGTTGAACGTGCCGTGCGTCTTTTCACGCGAGCGGCCGGTTTTTCCAGCGGGCTGCGAGGCCGGGGGGGGAATGGATTGCGACAGCGGTTACGGCGCGGCCAGTTTTGTCACGGGCGCTTTTGGTTTTGCGGCCGCCTCGTGGATCGTTTCGAACATCGCCGCCGGCCGCCAGTATGGAACCGGACCCTCCTAGAATTGCGGCCCGATCCAGGAGGCAGGTGATGGATTGGGGGCTGGTCCTGGCTAGCCAGGGGATCGAAGCCATCATCAATCACTCCGACACAGGCTGGGAATTGATCGTGGACGCGCGGGACTTTGAGCGGGCGCAAGCCGTCCTGCGGCAATATCGCGCCGAGAACCGCGGCTGGAACTGGAAACACCCACTGGCCGGGTCGGAGTTGGCATTTCACTGGGGCAGCCTCGGATGGGTCGTCGCGATCACGGCTGTGTACTATTGGAGCACGGTTGTTTGGCCGGGGGCCAGGAGCGCCGGGATTCTGGATAGCCGCCGCGCGGAAGCGGGAGAGTGGTGGCGGCTTTTTACCGCAGTGAGCCTGCACGAAAACCTTCCGCATCTGATCAGCAATTCGACGACGGGCTTTGTGCTCCTCGGGCTGGCAATGGCGCGATACGGGCCCGGGGTGGGTCTGCTGGCGGCCTTTCTGGCGGCAACGGCGGGAAATGCGGTGGACTTGCTGCTTTATTCCGAGCCCCACCAAAGCCTGGGGGCTTCGGGCATGGTGACAGGGGCGCTGGGCTTGGTTACGTCCCAATCATTCGCCTTCTGGCGTAAGTATCAAATCGGGGCAAGGTTTCTGATGCAGGCGGCAGCGGGAGGTATCCTCATACTCGTGCTCATTGGTTTTGATCCGGGCGCCGACATCGCCGCGCATGTCGGCGGGTTTATTGCCGGCGCGATATTCGGAATCGGCCTGGGATACGTGCGGCCCGCCATCCTTCAGCACGGTGTGGTAAACACCGCGAGCATGGCGGCGCTGGCCGTTCTGTTCTTTGCAACGTGGCTGCTGGCGCTTGGCGCACAGTGACGGTCGCGCATTCAGAGTGTGCCTTTAAGACACACTTCGCGCTGCCGGCCACGGTCGTTAATTTAATTTAAGACGTGCGTCCCTGGTACGATCAGGCAAACGGGTGTTGTTTCACAGTTCAGCACGCTATAGCTCGTCGTAAACGACGGCGGAACGTGTGTATCAAGTGGGCATATTGGCAACTCCCCGCTGCCGCGCCCGATGTAGGGCTGAAGGTCGGTGGCCTGCGGCACCGCCGTAGACACTTCACCGTTTTCCAATGCCCACTGCTGCTGCGCAGCGTCAATCATTCGAAGATTGTCGATGCACAAGTTGGTCTGAGACGTAGTCCGAGCGCGCACCAGGTTGGGGATGGCTATGGCCGCCAACAACCCGATAATCGCTACGACTATCATTATCTCGACCAATGTAAACCCACGTCGCCCTTGTTTCATGGTCTGCATACACTGCCTTTCTTTCCTTCCAGGCAGTGAACAATGCAAAAGGCGGATTTATATATTATTACGCTAAATGTTCACTAATTGCCTTTTGCAATGCCGTGAAGGCTCACGCTATAGCAGAGATCACGCCATACCATAATTGACGGGTGCTTAAAAACTGGCCCCGCACAACAGAAGCGCCAAGATAAATTGCAAAATCTTTTCCATCAATCTATTGCAACACGATCCCCAGCCGCAACCCATCCCAGAATGCAAAATAAAAGCGCGCAGAGCGATACCGCCGCTCCGGCCCCAAATGCCTCATCCTTATACACCAGAAGGACTTCATGTCGCCCGGCGGGCACTTCGACGGCGTCAAAAGCGTAGTTGGCGCGCCACAATCGAGCCGGTTTGCCGTCCACTCGAACCGTCCAGTTGTGGTAATAAGCCTCCGTCAGAACCACGATCGTATCGGTCGGGGTTTCCACGTCAATTTTCTGGCGCATGGCTGAGAACTTCCTGGCGAGAATGCGCGCCTCAGGTTGACGCCGGGCTTTGACAGAGGACGCCGCCTCTTGCGGCAAGTAAACAGAATGGCGAAAATCCGACTGCCCCCCGGCAATTGCGCTGAACGCGTCTTGATCGCTGGCAAAAACCGGCTCCTGCCCGATCGTCACAATGGGGATATAATTGGACCTTGCCATCCAGTCAAAAACCTTGCCCGGAGCGATTGTCTCGGAAACGGACAGGAAATTCTCCAAACTGTCCAGTTGTTGACCGCTGGTGGAATCCAGAAGCCAGAGCACTTTATCGCTATCGCGCAGCGCGAGAGAAAAGAAACCGTCCGCCTTCGGCAATCCGTCCAGCAGATTGCAATCGGCCAGAAACATGACGCGTTGGAGAACGTAATTGGTCCGGACGTCCGAAGCCGGCTTGTAATAAAGCTGGCGCGCGGAAAAAGGGGACATCATCAGCCGGGACTCGTCAATCGTCGGGACGGGATTCAACTGGTCGCTCATTTGGCCAAGGCCCGGTTGGTAAACCGAAGGGTCCAACGTCGGATTCTGCCAGGGCATGTGGGTCATTATGTCACCCCAGCAAATCACCAGCACGGGCAAGATGCTCCAACCCCGCCAGGCAGGCCGGCTGACGAAAATATACAGAGCCACCAGCAACAGCGCCAAAAACAGAACGCGCCAAAGGCCGTTGGCCGCCGTCGCGCGCCATGAGGTATTTTCCAGCGGCCAGCACCAGGCCATCCGGAGAAGGATCGCCACCAGGACAAGGATTGCCGTGCCGGTGAGGATTTCGCCCAGCCAGCCTTGCCCCGGGCGCCGGCTCCCCTTTTCGTAATGGGCCAACGCATAGGCGGCCAGCAGCGGCATTGCGATCATGGTCAGAATGACAAACTTGACCGGGTAACGAAACAGGCCCAGGAATGGAAAGAGCCGTTTGACCCAGAGAAAGACGAAGCCGTTGTCGCCCAAAGCCAGGATCAAACTGGCCAGAAGAATCCCGCCGATCAGCCACACACGCCGCTGGCGGACCCGCCACAAAGCCATCACTACGAGAAAAACCACGCCAATTCCGGCGTAGTACGACGAGGTCCAGTATTGAGCCCGTTGGACGACAATCTGTTGCCACTTGGAGGTCTGAAACACCGGCACCAGGAAATTTCCCCAGCCCCACGGCGGCATCGACCATGCGGAATTGGCGAAATGAGTGTTGCGGTTGGAATGGAGCACGAAATCCGCAAACGGCAGCAATTGCGCCGCCGCCAACCCGGCAGCCAGCATTCCAATGGTCAGAAAGCGCCGCGCGACTGTGAGGAAACCGCCGGGGTGAAATCGAAAACGCGCCGCCGCCAGCGCCAGCAGGATCAACCACGTAAACAATATTTCTTCCGGGCCGCCCGCCAGGAGTTCCATCGCCGCGGCCAGCGACGCGAGAAAGAGTTTCCGGCCGCCAACGGTCCAGCCCTCCTCGGCGAGCAGAATGACCCAGGGCATCCAGGCGTACGCCGCCAGGTGGCTTGGCCACATGAGGAAGTTAAGCGAAAGCCCGTTGAAGGCAAAGGCCACCCCGGCCAGCGCGGCGCCCGCCCGCGAACCCGTCCAGCGCGCCGCTAGAAAGTACATTCCCATTCCGGCAAGAAAAATGTGCAGGAGGCAAAATACTCCCAGCGCCCAGGTCAACGGCAGCAGCAGGTAAAACAAGGAGGGTGGATAAAGAGCCAGCGTGTTGAATTGCGCCAGAAACGGCAGCCCGCAGCAATTATACGGATTCCAGAGCGGCCATTCTCCGCGCCAAAAGGATTCGCGCAAATAATAAGCCACCGGATAGCTGTAGAGCCCGTAGTCCCGCACGACGAATGTCTTGAATCCCAGCAGAACATCCCAAAATGGAATGGCAATCATCGCGGCCAGCAGCAGCGCGAAGCGGCGCGGCAGGGCCCAATTGCATCGACCGTCGACGGGAGTCGGGGCGGCATCATCATTCACGTCGCCGGAGTCTATTGGGTCCAAACTTCAAGCTTCAAGGATTAATGGACCCGCCGGTGGGAACGGACCGCGTGGCAACGGGTATTTGTGCGAGTGAAAAGGAGGAGCGCGAACGCCGCAGAGGCCTCCGGTCGGACAAGCCGAAGGGGCGGACGAGGACCCTTCGTCCCCCGGAAGCTATGGCAGGCGGGCAGTTCGCGCTCCCAAATCCGTCTGCAAGAGTGCGGTTAACGCTTCCGGCGCGCGAACCAGGCCCCCGTCAATCCCGTCATCATCAGGGCGATGGATGAGGGTTCCGGGATGGGACTGACGGTAAATTGCTCGCCCGAACCCGAGAATGCCGTGGAGCCGGTGTAAACAAAGGAAATGTCGGCCGAACTTGCATAGAGCGTCGCCGGAGCTTCGGTGCTCGTGAAACCAAAGGTCGCCGAAGTACCGGGCGCCAAAGGCGCAGTGCTGGTGTTGAACTCGATGCTGTGATTGGCAACGACACTGTCACTCCATCCCGACGGTGAGGTCACGGAACTCGGCTCGGTTCCAAGATAAAACTGCCCCGGAACCCACGCATACCAAAAAGTCCCCACAGCCGGGGAACCGCTGGGGTTGTTCAGCTCGATGGTGTAGTCGTAAACGCCGCCATCTTGGACGGCGGAGATGGTTGCGTCAACATTCAGAGTGCCTTGGGCATGGCACAACTCAATTTGCCCGATACCACACCACATGCCCAAGGCAAAAATGCCATATCTCGCTCCCACAAACAGGCGCGGAATCGATATGGGTGTCAGAACGATCTTTTTCATAGAATTGATCTTATTTGTTCGTGTCATTGTATTGGAATTTTGAATTCACCCCGGTAAGAGGCGGCACGCGTGGGAATGTTCCAAAGAAAGCAATTTTTTTTCAGGGTGCAACTTTGGCTTTAAACTCCATATCGCCGGCGTTAGAGTGCGGGGGATGGCTCGCAAAGACGAAAAGAAATCTCAACCGCACGCCTTGAATGATGTCATCGGCATCGTGCTTGGCGCGGCCGCGCTGCTGCTTCTGGTGGCGCTGCTGTCCTACGATCCGCATGATTCGGCGTCGAATCTAAATCCCCCCAACAATCCCCTGCGCAATCTGGGAGGGCCGCTGGGGGCCTGGGTGGCGTTGATGTTGTTTCGCGTCTTTGGCATTGGCGCGTTTATGATTCCGGTGCTGCTGGCGATGTTTGGCCTGGGCTACATCCTTGAGTTTCTGGCTTATTTGCAAAAGCGGTGGGCTTGGGGGCTTGTATTGCTGCTCTGCTGCATGGGCCTGGCCAGTATGTTCGAGGCGGACTTAAGCCTGCTTCAGCGATTGCAGGTGGCGTTAAACGCCCCGAGCGTCGGCGGCTTTCTCGGCCAGTTTCTTTACCGGGACGTGCTGAGCTACGTGGGAAAAGTCGGCGCGACGATCGTTCTGGGCGCCGTCTATGTCATCAGCCTGATTTATCTCACGAATTTTAAACTCGGCCAATGGTGCCGCCAATTTTGGAGCGGCCGAACCGGCCCGCCGCCCGCCTCCGGCGACAACGAACTCCAACGGCGCGCACGCGACCTGGAGAAACAGGCCCGGAAATTGCAAGAGCAATTGGACAAACCGGGCAAGGCTGGGGCTGGCAAGGCCCCTGAACCCAGCGGTTTGGGACCGGATATGCAGCCCGTGCCCGAACCGACGGTGCGTGACCTCAGCGTCCCTCAATCCAAAGCCGGCGACCGCAATAAGAAACCCGTTGCCGAACCTTCCAAGGAACCCGCTCCGGCTGACGAAGGCATCGTTATTCCGGCCAAGGAAGTGGCGGCGGCCACTACGGCGGACGTTCTGGGCAAACACCCCGAACCTCCAGCGCCGCAGCAAGAGCCCGCCGCGGCAGCAGGCACAGCCGCGCCGGCACAGAATGAGCCGGACCTGGAATCCATTGCCAAACCGAAACCGGCGCCGCGCAAACCCAAACCGATCGCCGTCGCGGTCGTGCCCAAGATTGGCAATTATACGTTGCCACCGTTAAGTTTTCTGCACTACGCCGATTCGACGGCCAAGCCGACTGAATCCAGGGAGGAACTGATGGCCAACGCCCGGCTGATGCAGCAAACTCTGGCGCAATTCGACATCGAAGTCGCCCTGGGCGACATCACCAAGGGACCGACCATCACCCGGTACGAATTGCATCCGGCCCCCGGGGTCAAGATGGAGAAGATCGCCGGCCTGAACAACAATATCGCCGCCGCCCTCAAAGCCGAGCGCATCAATATTCTGGCGCCGGTGCCGGGCAAGAGTTCCGTCGGTGTCGAGGTCCCCAATGCCGTCAAGACGAAAGTGATTATGCGCGACATCTTCGAGTCCGAAGAATGGCGCAACACCAAGGCGCGCATCCCGCTCTCTCTGGGCAAGGACGTTTACGGCCAGCCGATCGTGGCCGACCTGGCCGAGATGCCGCACCTGCTCATCGCCGGAAGCACCGGTTCGGGCAAATCGGTTTGCATCAATTCGATCATCGCCTCGCTGCTTTACAGGTTTCCTCCCGACCAATTGCGCTTTGTGATGATCGACCCCAAGGTGGTGGAACTTCAGCAATACAACGCGTTGCCGCACCTGGTGGTCCCGGTGGTGACCGATCCCAAGAAGGTCATTTTGGCGTTGCGATGGGTGGTCAACGAAATGGAAAAGCGCTACCAGATTTTCGCCAAGGTCGGCGTGCGCAACATCCGCTCGTTCAATGAACGGCCAAAAAACAGGCCCGTCGTCCGCGCCGAGCCCGAACTGCCGTTGATGACCCGCAAGGAGAAGGTCGAAGCCAGCTCGGACGGATTCGCCGTGCAGTTGGACGAGGAGATCGTTGTCCCGCGCGACGAGGAAATCATCATCCCCGATTATCTGAGCTACATCGTCGTTATTATTGACGAATTGGCGGATCTCATGCTCGTGGCGCCGGCGGACGTGGAGATGGCCATCGCCCGCATTACGCAGATGGCGCGGGCGGCGGGCATTCACTGCATCGTGGCCACGCAGCGGCCCAGCGTCGATGTCATCACCGGCGTCATCAAGGCCAACATTCCGGCGCGCATCGCCTTCCAGGTGGCGGCCAAGGTGGATTCCCGCACGATTCTTGACGCGATGGGGGCGGACAAACTGCTGGGAAAAGGGGACATGCTGTATCTGCCGCCGGGCTCGGCGAAATTGATCCGCGTGCAGGGCGCGCTCATCACCGACTCGGAGTTGCAAAGCATCGTCGATTTCATCGCCAAACAAGGCAAGCCGAGCTACGAAGTGGAAATTCACCAGCAGTTGCAAAAAGCCGGCGCGGGAATGGAAGTGGAATCCGGCGCCAGCGGCGAGGACGAAGACCTTATCCAGCAGTGCATCGAAGTCATCCGCAGCGAGCAAAAGGCCAGCGTGTCGCTGATGCAGCGGCGATTGCGCCTGGGCTACACCCGCGCCGCGCGGATCATGGACGAATTGGAGTTGCGCGGAATCGTGGGACCGAGCAAAGGGGCCGAGCCGCGGGATATTTTGATCGACCTGGACGGCGGCGGCGCGGACGGAAACCCTCCCGCCACCGCCAGGGAATCATCGGTGTGACGAAACGGGCGGGCGGGCTATTCGCATATCAATTTGAGCAGGCAACCGGTGTCCAGGTAGATCATCTAGGCGGGCCGGTCGGCGCGACTTTGTGCAAGCGCCGCGTCGCTTCGCGACATTTTTCCACCGGAAACTTTCTTCTGCCAGCGAGCGTGCTCTTTCACGTTCCATCGCGGACGACGTATCGCGACCGTTTTCATGCGCAAAGCATAACATGTTTCACTGAACGGTCAATTTTTAGATAACGAACGGGACGAGGGCTTTTACACGGCTTCGGTAACTCGGATAATCGGCGGGAAAATGGCGCACCAAGAGCGATTCTTCCTGATTCAGTTTGATCCAAAAGCTGGCGAAGATGATCACGAACCCAAGCCAGGAGTGAAGCCGTCCCCCAAGGATGACGGTTCCCAGGAACATCAGGAGGATGCCCGTATAGATGGGATGACGCGTGAAGCGGTATGGACCGGTTTGTATCAGCTCGTGTCCCTGCTTGAAGGTGACATCGTTGCTCCAATTGCCGGCCAGGATGCGTCGCGACCATATCGCCACGAACAATCCCAGCGCGCAGACGGCGATTCCAATCACTTGTGCCAGGCCCGTGTCAGGCGTCACGGCCAGGTCCAGTGGATGGCGCGAAAAGCGGAACCAAAGCAGAAAGCAACCCAGGATGAGCGGCACCCGGTAGGCCATGGTCGATAACCGGCTTGGCCGTTCCGCCACGGGCTTTACGCCGCGCGCGCTGATGATCCAATAGCCCAACAGAATTATCCAACACACTATGTCCAGCCGAGTTAATACCGTCGTCATGATGAATCCATCGGCACGATATGCGTCGGAAACATCACAGCCAAGGAAATTAGCGGCGCTAGGCAAATCCAGAGAACTGAACTACAATCCAGGCTTCGCCGTTTTGAAGCTAAAACTTAAAATTCTGGTGGTGATCGCTTCCGTGCTTTTGGGAGGTCGGGCGCGGGCGGACGGCAATTTCCTGGCGGGCGCGGACTTCTCCGACCTGGCATTCTTCGAATCCCTTGGCGTCACATATAAGGATGGCGGACAGGTTCAGGATGGGATCCAAATTCTCAAAAACCACGGCATCAATTGCGTGCGGCTGCGGCTCTTCACCAGCACCGTCGCGCAGGCCGATTCGGACCCGTACAACTACATCAATAACACCGCCTACACCGTGCCGCTGGCGGTTCGTGTCAAGAACGCTGGATTGCTCCTCCTGTTGGATTTTCACTACTCCGACACCTGGGCCGACCCCGGCCATCAAACCACACCCGCCGCCTGGGCAAACCTGGACCTCCCCCAACTCGTTCAACAGATGCGCGCGTACAACAGCAACACCATCGCGACATTCGCGGCGGCAGGGGCAATGCCCGATTACGTGCAGGTCGGCAATGAAATCACCTCCGGGATGCTGTGGCCGCTGGGAAAAGTTTCCGGCAATGGCGGCGCTTCGTGGTCGCGACTGGGCCAGTTGATGAACGCGGCGATCCAGGGAATCCGGGACGCCGCGGGCGCGCGCATGCCCGGGATAATCGTTCATATCGACCGTGGCGGCGATTGGGCCGGGACCAAATGGTTTTTTGACAATCTCAACGCGCAATCGGTTCCGTTCGACATCATCGGCGAGAGCTATTACCCCTTCTTCCACGGATCCCCGGCCAGCCTCAGCAATTGTCTGAACAACGCCGCCGCGCGCTATGGCAAACCGGTGATCGTCGCTGAAGACGCCTTTCCCTGGACCAACGCCTGCCCTTCCGGGTGGCTGGACAGTCTTTGCGGATTCCCTCCGACCGTTGCCGGCCAGGTGAGCTTCATGGCGGCCCTGGCCGGAATTGTCGAAGGCGTGACCAATCGCCTCGGGGCCGGCTTTTTCTATTGGGGGGCGGAGTACCGGGCGGCCAATGGCGTCAACGAAGCCGGCTACGATACGTCGTCGTTTTTTGATTTCAACGGGAACGTCTTGCCGGTGGCCGACGCCGTCGGCGGCATGGGCGCCGCTCCGTTGATGGTCCCCTTTTTCGACGGCTCCAATTTGCGCCTGCAGTGGCCGTTTAGCGGGGCGGCTTCCAGGCTGGTGACCGCAAGCAGTCTTGGACCGCCGGCAATATGGTCGTTGGTGACCAATTCGGTCCAGACCACAGGGGCGGTGTTCACCGTCACCTTGCCTGTGGGCAACAACGTTTGTTATTACCGGCTGCAACCGAACCGGTAGTGTTACCGAGGATTTTCGAATACGCGCGTTCCAGGGACTTATTTGCGCGGCCAAATTGTCTTTTCCCTCGGGTCCATTTGGGGTACTAATGTGCCGTGTACTTGGAATATTATGGGCTGAAAGAACCGCCCTTTAATATTACGCCCAATCCGCGGTTCCTGTTTTACAGCGCGAAGCATCGCGAGGCTTTCAATCACCTGCTGTATGGAATCCGCGAGCGCAAGGGCTTTGTGCAATTGACCGGCGAAGTTGGCGCGGGCAAAACCACCCTCTGCCGCGCCTTGCTGGAGCAATTGGGGCCCTCGTTTTCCACCGCGTTGATTCTCAACCCGGTCATGGACGCCCCCCAACTCATGAAAGCCGTCGCCATGGAGTTGAATTTGCAGGTCAAAGGCATGGACCTCCTGGAAACCATCGCCGAAATCAACCGCTTCCTCCTGCAACAGGTTGAACAAAACAGGGACACCGTCCTGATCATTGACGAAGCGCAGGACTTGACGCGCGATCTTCTCGAACAGGTGCGGTTGTTGTCAAACCTTGAAACCGACGAGCGCAAACTCCTGCAAATCGTCCTGATGGGCCAGCCGGAACTTCGCGACCGCCTTAACGAGCACAGTCTCCGCCAATTGCGCCAGCGCATCACCATCCGCTACCATCTCAACCCGCTTCGCCAGAATGAAATCGGCCAATACATCCAGCATCGCCTGCAAGTTTCCGGGGCCAATGGCTCGCCGTATTTCACTTCCGGCGCCGTGTGGCGCATCTACAATTACAGCAAGGGCATTCCGCGCTTGATCAACGCCGTTTGCGACAAATGCCTCCTTGCCGGATACGTCGGCCAGCGAAAAAAAATCGATTTCCGCATGGTCGGCCGCGCACGGCGCGAATTGGAAGGGCAAGTCAATCTATGAGCCTGATCAACGACGCCCTTAAGCGCGCCAGCGAGTCGGACCGTAACCGTCCCCCGCAAGCCGCGTTGCCGCGCCTGATGCAACCGGTCGCCGCGATTCCGAGGCAACCGCCGGCTAAACGGCGTCCCCGCCAGGTTTTCTGGCTGGTGGCGGCGATTGCCCTGGAAGTTTTCGGTCTCGTTCTGGCGGGGTGGTACTGCTGGAAATGGTGGGACGCAGCTCATCCGATCGTCGCGACGGCTCCCGCCGCGCCGCGCCAATTGACGGCTTCCGCGCCACCGCCCGCGCCCAATCCGGCGTCCGTCGTCCCCGGAAATCCGCCGCCATCCGCCACGGCTGCCGCCGCTCCCGCGCCGCCCGTTTCAGACCCGGATGGATGGCCGGTAAACCTGTCAGTAAGAGCGATCTTTTATGACAAAACCAGCCCTCGCGCGCTGGTCAACGGCAGAATGGTGGGGCCGGGAGACAAAGTCGACGGCGTGCTCGTGACCGGAATTCAGATCGACCGCGTTCTGGTGGAATGGAACGGCAAATCCAAAGAGATTACAATGCGCGGAGGACCGTAGAACCTAATATGGAAAACGAACGCAAGTCGCCCGAAGAACGGCAAAAAATGACCGAACTGGAGCGCATCCGGCATTCCTGCGCCCACGTCCTGGCCACGGCCATCGCCACGCTTTGGCCCGATGCCCAATTTGCCGCCGGGCCGCCGGTCGAGAATGGATTTTACTACGACATGGAACTTACGCATCGCATCACGCCCGAGGATTTTCCAAAAATCGAGGAGGAAATGAAGCGCGTGATCAAAGCGAACCAGGTGTTTGAAAAGTCGGTCGTGTCGCGCCAACTGGCATTGACGGACGCAGAGACAGGCCGGCTGGCGGCGCTCCGCGAACGTTCCGTCCCCAGCATATTCAAGCTGGATATTGTCAAGAACATCCCGGAGAACGAGCCGATTTCCTATTATAGAAACGGCGATTTCATCGACCTCTGCGCCGGCCCGCACGTCATGCGGACGGGCAACATCGGCGCCTTTAAGATCACGCACCTGGCCAGCGCCTATTACAAAGGCGACGAACGAAATCCCCAACTCCAGCGCGTCTATGGCACCGCGTTCAAAAACAAAACCGAGATGGATGCCTACTTCACGATGTTGGAGGAGGCCAAGCGCCGCGACCATCGCAAAATCGGCGCCGAGATGGGCCTCTTCGTGCTGGACGCCGAATACGTCGGGCCGGGCTTGCCGCTCTGGCTGCCGAAAGGAACGGCGATTGTCGAGGAATTGGAGAAGCTGGCCAAGGAGACGGAATTTGCCGCCGGGTACGTGCGCGTCAAAACGCCGCACATCGCGAAGGAAAACTTATATTTGACTAGCGGCCATTTGCCGGTGCTTTACAAGGATTCGATGTTCCCGCCGATGGAACTTGTCGAGGATTCGGCCCATCGCGAGCGTTACTACCTCAAAGCCATGAACTGCCCGCATCATCACCGCATCTTCGCGGCCGAACCGCGCAGTTACCGGGACCTCCCCTTGCGGCTCGCCGAATACGGCGCCAATTATCGCTACGAGCAGTCCGGCGAATTGTTCGGCCTGATGCGCGTGCGCGGGTTCAACATGAACGACGCCCACATCTACTGCTCCGAGGAACAGTTCGCGTCGGAGTTCAACGGCGTCAATGATATGTATCTGAAGTATTTCAAGATCTTCGGCATCGAGAAATACATTATGCGTTTCAGCACGCACGACCCCTCGCGCCTGACGGGCGACAAAGCCAAATTCGTCAACGAGCCGGAGTTGTGGAAGAAGACCGAGGACTTTGTGCGGCGCGTGCTGGTGGAATCGAAAATCAATTTCGTCGAAGTCCCCAACGAAGCCGCCTTTTACGGCCCCAAGATTGACGTCCAAGTCTGGAGCGTGATCGGGCGCGAGTTCACGCTGGCGACCAATCAGGTCGATTTCGCCGTTCCCGCCAAGTTCGGCCTGAAATATCGCGACCGCGATAATTCGGAGAAGACCCCGTTGTGCATCCATCGCGCTCCGCTGGGCACGCACGAGCGGTTCATTGGCTTTTTGATCGAGCACTACGCGGGCAATTTTCCGTTGTGGCTCGCGCCCGACCAGGTGCGCGTTCTCACGATTGGCGACGACGAAAAACTGGTCGCCTACGCCAAAGAGATTCTGGCCGAGTTGCGCGCCAACTTTGTCCGGGCCGACTCCGATTTGGGCAGCGACAAGATCAACGGAAAAATTCAGCGCGCCGAAGAATCGAAGGTCCACACCATGTTGGTCATCGGACCGCGGGACCTGGAAGCCGGCAACGTCAGCGTGCGCATCCACGGCAAAGGCAATCAAGGCGCCAAACCCAGGGCCGCAACGGTGGCGGAAATCCTTTCGGCCATCCGCGAGCGCAGGGCGTGACAATCGGGCGCGCTGGCTCAGCATTTCTTTGACTTAATACACGATGTTTCCTATCGTATTTTAATGCGGGTATCGCGTAAGACAGATTATGCTTTGCGCGCCTTGTTCACGTTGGTGGACCATTATGGCGGCGCGCCTATTCCCATTCGCGAATTGGCGCGGCGCAATGATGTTCCGAAGCGTTTCCTCGAGCAAATCATGCTCGATCTGAAATCTCAAGGCTGGGTGGGCAGCCTGGCCGGCGTGCGCGGGGGCTACATTCTGGGGAAAAGTCCCGAAAAAATTACTCTCGGCCAGGTCGTTCGCTATTTCGACGGCATCCTCGCTCCCATCGACTGCGTTTCGGTCACTGGCTACAAGCGTTGCTCCCAGGAACCGGTCTGCCGCTTTCGCAGGGTGTTTTTTGACGCCAGAAACTTTGTCGCCGCCCTCATGGACCGATCGACCCTCGCCGATATCGCCAAAGGCATGCCGCTTTCCCAGAAGGAAATCGCCGCCGGTTACTTCGGCGGCGACGGAATTTAAGAAAATTCGCTTTCGGCATTGACAAAAAACGGGCCGATGTCAATATACGACTGACTTGATCGTATATTGATATGAAAAATATTGAGCACGCGCTGCGGACCCGAACAAACCCGGCCTTCGACGAATCGCCCCGCCGTTCCATTGCCGATCTGCTGGCGCCGTTGGACTTGCTGGCCGCCAATTCCCCCAATCTCATTGCCAATCACAAAGCCAGATTCGAGTTCGATGGGCGAACCTATTCCCTGCCGCGCTACCTTTTCATCGGCCCGAGCGGGGGGGACGAACCGATCCGCATCGGCATTTTCGCGACGCTGGGTGGGGACGAGCCGGATGGCGCGCATGCGCTGGCGCGGTTTCTCAGGCTCCTGGATTCCCACGCGGAAGTGGCGACGGGCTACTGCCTGTTTATTTATCCGGTCTGCAATCCAACCGGGTTTGAGGACGGCACCAATCAAGCCCGCGGCGGCAGGGACCTGATCGGCGATTTTTGGAAGGATTCGCTTCACCCTGAAGTGCGTTTGTTGCAGACTGAAATCCTGTTTCATTCATTTCACGGCGCCATCGCATTGCGCACCCACGCGGCCATCAATGGCTTCCGCGGACTGGCTCGAGGCGCGACGCTGACGCGGCACCTGGTTGATCCCGCGTTGCAGGCCGCGGAAAATTTCCTGCCAGTGGACAAGGGCGTGGAATCGGCGGGGCAGGGCATCCTGAGCGCGCCATCCGGCATTCGCCCGAGGCCCTTTGAAATCGTCCTTCAAAGCCCCCTTAACGCGCCGGAGTTTTTGAAGGAGTGCGCCTTCGTAACCGCGCTGCACACGATCCTGGCCGAATACCGCAAATTCATCGCCTACGCCCGGAACCTCTAATCGGGGGGCTATTGAATGGCCTGTGGACCGAAGGCATACAGTGTGGACTGGGTGCGGAGGTAAATGTTGTCCTCGACCAGCGCCGGCGAGGCGAGAATGCGCTCGCCGAATTCCGCCTGATGCAGGATTTCAGGCTTGTCACCGCCGGCCTTGACCACGGTAAGTTTGCCGGTCACTGAAGCGACGTAGATCTGCCCGCCCGCCGCAACCGGTGAGGAATAGTATTCCCCCGGCGCATCCAGGCGTTCCTGGGTGTAAAAAGGCGTGCCGGTTTTGGCATCCAATGAGGAAAGCATGCCGCCGCTTTTAATAAGGTAAATTCGGTCGTCGTAAAAGAGCGGCGAAGGCACGTAAGGCAGGCCGCGAGTGAATTTCCAGGCCACACGGCTCTGGGTGATGTCCCCGTGGCCCCCCTGGCTGATCGCCACAAGGACGTTCTCGCCTTTGGCGGAATTGGCCTGAATCTGGTCCCATTCGGCCTTGTCAATCTTCCCATCGCGGTTCAGGTCAAGGCCGCGCATGTATTCGCGCATGGCGGCGGGAATTTCGTCGAGGGAAATCACGCCGTCTTTGTTCTTGTCAAACTGTTGCAGAAACTGGTCCCACGTGGGCCATGGGGAATCGGCCTTGCCGTTGGACCATCCCCCGAAGAACAGCAGTCCATCGCCGACCACCGGAGTCGTGCATGCAAACGGACAAGTGCCCTGGACCAGCCAATCCTCCTCGCCGGTCTTGAGCGCGTAACCTTTCAGGCGCAGGGATCCAGGGGTGACCACTTCGTCAACGCCGTTGTTTTCCCAGAGGATGGGCGTGCCAAAGCTGCCGTGCGCGTCGGGGCGGGGAGTTTCCCAGACTGTCGTTCCCGTGCTCAAGTCCACGGCGAGCAGCGACGATCCCTCGGCCTGGTCGCGGTCCACCACGACGAGGTTGTGTGCGATGAGCGGGGAAGCCGCGGTGCCGTAGCTGCCTGCGCTGATGGCAAGGGGCAGCGTGTGGCGCCAGAGTTCCGTGCCCTTGCGGTCGTAGCAAATCAGCCCGTAAGAGCCGAAATAACTGACCACATGCTGACCGTCGGTCGCGGGTGTGGGGGCGGCGGGGCTGCTCTCGATGCTGTGAAAGGTCTCCAGCTTGTCCGGCTTCACTCCACGGGACCAGGCCAATGTGCCATCCTGGCGGCGATAACAACGGGTTTGGAGTTCATCATCGCTAAAGGTGGTCAGGAAAATTTGGTCGTCCCAGACGCACGGGGAAGACGGCGACCACGGCACCTGGATTTTCCACAAGACCGAGTTGGTGGGACTGATGTTGATAGGCGGCGTGCCTCCGGCCCCGACGCCCGAACTGTTGGCCCCGCGAAACCCCGGCCACGCCGGAGTCGCGCCATCCGCCGCGAAAGCGCTGGCCGCAACAATGACACTGAGCAACGCATGAAGTTTCATAAGTCAAAAACAATGTCTAAGCCCATAGTGGAAAAGATTCCTCTAAGCGGAAGACGCACCACGAGCGTAGCGGGCAAGCCTTCGATACCAATCCGGTCTTCCGCCGGTTGTTTTTCTTCCGTTGTCGAGCGCCTCGAGTGCCAGAGCAATGTCTCCGGAAAGTTGCCCGGCCGAAACGATCTTGCAGGTTACTGCGTTCGGCGAAAAGGCGACGATTTGGAAATCGCTGTCCTGCGGCCAATCGGGAGCACTCAACGTGCGGCCGTGATTCGTGAGAACAACGGTTTCTGCTTTGCTGTTGATGTCGTCTGCGATAGCTAGGTCAAGCATGGCGCAGGCAAGACTGCTCCTCGCGCTAGACAGTGGTCAACCACGAAATATTAACAACGACAGTCTCTTTTCTTGCGAAGCGGAGCGCTCCGGATAGTGGGTTGCGATAGATTTCGTGGAACGGCGATTCCCTAAAGTTCTTGACTACGAACAGAAAGAAACGATCGCTTAATTCCGTCGCCACTTGATATTCCTTGGGAGTCAGTGACAAACCACCTGTGCGGCCCTTGACGCCCTTCACCTCAACCGCAAGAAAGTCTTTCTGGCTATCTGCTCGCAACCTAAAATCGTAGCCGCATCCGATCTTTGTGGTGTTTTCAACAACATAGTCTTTGAATTCAATCAGGGTGGGTTGATTTGCTTCAAAGTAACGCTCCGCCGCAAGGCCGGTCATCAGTCTGTTTGCGAAAGCTGAAATCCCGGCTTTCTTGCCTTGGTCGGTCTGCGTTCCGCTCAGGAGGTTTTCGTCGTAACCAACGAAAGACCTGATCAGCCCGGTGAACATCTGGAGATCGAGACCTTTGTAGTCCTCGAATACCTTGAGACAATAGTCTCGAGTTGGCCGTTTGTGCCAACCTTTACGACGTTTGGAGACCAGAGGGTCAAACTCGTCGCGGTAATTCTTGATCGAGGCTGGTTTTGACCCAAGGGCGTAACCAATCACATTGAACGCTTCGACAAAACTCTCGAATCCTAGCTTCTTGAGGCCGGCCAGATCATATTTTGAAAGGTACAAGCCTGCGAGTATGAGCTTTTCTCTGGTCGGAATTCGTTCGGGGTTCAAAAGCACAACGATTCTATGTTCAGCTTGCTTCCCGCCGTCCCTGGCGCAGAAAACGACCGGCGTCGATTATGAACCGGCCGACGGCGTAGCAAAGTCTGCAGAGGGCAGTAATGCGCGTAAGACCGATTCCGGCGAAGAAATCTGCAAAGTAGTTTTCTTTGATTTCACTCATGCGTGTAACGGGCTATGTATGCACGGTTCTCGTCGGGCGAGCAACAGCGAAATAACGCTCCGGGCAACCTCTTCCGGCGTCCTAGAGCGTGTTTTGAAATCAGATCGGGAGGGGGACTGCGAGCGTTCATCCGTGTAATCTGTGTAATCCGTGGTGGTTTTGAAAAACCGAAAGGCACTTGCAAGTCCCATTAAAGTGTGGGATATTCCCAACCGATGAGCGCCAACGCCACATCATCCGGCAACAAGTAGCACCACTCACCCCCATGTCCGCCATAGCGTTAGCGACGGCGGAACCAATTCCTATGACACAGACCACGACTGACCCCGAAATCACCCTCTCCCAGCGCCGCGGCAAAATTGCCCGGCTCCCGCGCTTTTTCCGCAACCAACTCAACATCCGCCTCGACGACGGCCAGGAAGCCGCCGAAATTCTCCTCTGGCTCAACGATTTGCCCGAAGTCCGCCAGATCATGGGCAAGCACTTCAACGGCTCTGCCATCTCACCTCAGAACCTCAGCGCCTGGCGTCAGGGCGGATTTCACGAATGGCTCCTTCATCGCCAGCTCCTCGACACCGCCTCCCATATGCGCGAAAACGCCGAGGAATTCCATGAGGCGCTCATTTGCGATCGGTGGGAAAGCATCCCCCACTCCGTCATGGATTATATGGTCGCCCAATTCTCCGTCCGTTTTGCTGCAATCATGGGCCAGTGGGACGGCACCCAGGATAACGCCCAGTTTGGAACGCTGCTCAAGATCGGCCAGTTTCTTTTGAAATTGCAGCAAGCCACCTACCGGGCCGAGCGCGAAGCCCTCCAATTGCCCATATTGAGGATCAAAGCAGAGAACGAGTATCAGTCCAACCTTGAGATCGAAGCGTACAGGGACCACTGCGACAACCTCAGGAGGACGCAGATAGAAAAATGGCGCGCAGAGGCAAAAGCCAAAAAAACCATAAAGAGAAAAACCCCTGTCCGAACCCCGCGCGCGCCAGCCCAATCAAGCCCAATTAAGGTCAATCAAGGTTCGCGCCCAGCATCAACCGAACCGCCTATCATGGAAAACGCCGAATTAGCCCACGACAATCAACATCCGTCCCAAACGTCCCTCCCGCCCCTTGCCTCTGTTGATTCACCGTTGAAAACGTGACGACCGGCCAAACTTTGCAGAAGGCGCGATCGGGAGGGGCGAGCGCCGCAAGTCCCACTTCAATTTGGCTCACATGTTAACCGAGAACGTTCAAGACCCAGACGAATTTGGGACTCGCGGCGCTACCCTCCCGGAAAAATGGTTGGATTGCCCCAGCCTGCGAAGCGCAATTCCAAAAAATGAGATGCGCCCGAAGCCGCGTTGCCGTCGGGATTGAGATTGCGGCACGGCGGCGCTGATGGCATTTTGCCCGTTACATGTTTGATGCAAGTTCAATACTACGAAGCCGCGTCCTGGCCGCGTTGGCGGGCGCGGCGATGGCCCTCTGTGCCCATGCCGAAGACAAACAGGCCTCCTTTGGATTCACAGGCCCGGAAATTTTTCCCATCGATAGTCAAATCTCACTCCTTCACGCCGCGCGCCTCAATGGCGATGGCTTGACGGATTTGATCGTGGTCAATAACGCCCGCTCAAAAATAGACATCCTCTACAACCAAACCGGCAAAACCAACGCCGACCGCCTGTATCCCAACCAAAAAGGGGAAATCAACGATCTGCCGCCCGACGCCCGCTTCCGCATCGAATCGATTTCCTCGGAAAAGAGAATTTCCTCGCTGGTCGTGGCGGATTTGAACGGGGACGGAAGGCCGGACCTGGCCTATTACGGCGACCCCAAGGAGTTGGTTGTAATATATAATTTGGGCAGCAACACCTGGAGCGCCCCCAAACGCTGGCCCATCGACGACGGCCAATTGACCCCCAATGCGCTGGCAAGCGGCGACCTTAACGGGGACGGATTGACCGACCTGGTGCTGCTCGGGGAGAACAACATCTATTTCCTGGCCCAGAACGCTGATCACACTCTGGCCGAACCGAAAAAAATCCCCTTCTCCGGCACCGTCCGGGCCGTCCAAGTCCTGGATATCGACGGCGACGGGCGCGACGACCTCTTGCTGGTCAATTGGGACAGTCCAAGTCCGTTCCGGTTCCGCCTGCAGAACGCCCAGGGGGAGTTGGACCCGGAGATTTATTTCTCGATGCCGGCCATCCGCGCTTACACCGCCGATGACTTGGAGGGCAATCACAAGACCGAGGTTGTAACCATCGCTCAAAACTCGGGACGCGCCGCCGTCTCGGACTTCATTCAGAAACCGGCGGAGCCGCTCTCCGGCGATTTAAAACAAGGCCAGTTTCAAGTCCTGCCGCTCAACAAAACCACCCGCAATCACCGCGGCATTTTGTGGGCCGATGTCAACGGCGACGGCCTGCCGGATTTGCTCGTGGCGGAGCCGGACAGCGGCCAACTCACGCTGTATCTTCAAAAACCGGACGGCACACTCTCGGCGGCCGGGACCTTCCCCACGCTCACCGGGGTCAGCGAATTGGCCGTCAGCGACTGGTATGGGGACGGCAAGGCGGAAATTTTTCTCTTGAGCAGCGATGAACATCAAATCGGCGTCACCAAGCTCGACGAAAAAGGCCGCATCCCCTTTCCCACGATCCTCCCCTTTGACGGAAATCCTTTGACCATGGCCGTGGGACCGCTCCAACCCGGCGCCAAGCCGACGCTGGCGGTCATTGTTGACCAGGACACCAACCGGGTGCTGGTGACACGGACGGCCGATGGAAAATCGCGCGCGCAAAAATTGAGCGATGATTTCAAGGCAATGCCCGCTTCGATGACCATGCTCGACGCCAACCAGGATGGCCTGGCCGATTTGGTCGTGCTCATTCCATACGCGAAAATCAAAGTCCTCATTCAGCAGAAGGATCAGGCCTCCTTCGAGGAGGCCGACGTCGCGCCCCCCGGCGGAAACGCCGATGAACCGTGGCTCAGCGCCCTGGACATCGATGGCGACGGCAAACCGGAAATGTTGCTGGCCCAAAAGAATTTTGTGCGCGCCGTCGTCTTGAAACCGGAAAACGAAAAGGCCACCAACGGAAAACCGGCCTGGTCATTTTACGTCAAGGAGCAGATCAACGGCACCTCCAGCGACTCCCGGATCGTCGGCGCCACCGCCCTTCCCAACGGCACCAACCCCGTGGCGTCGCTTTTTCTTCTTGACTCTGATCAGAAGGCCCTCACGTTGTGTGAGCGGGACAAGGCGGGTGTTTGGCAGGTCGTCCGCAATATTCCCCTGGCGGTCAGTGATTTTACCTCGTTGCAAAGCGTCGGCTTGGGGTCCACCAACCTCAACAGCATCGCGTTGATCGGCGTCAACGCCGTGGGCACGATGGCAACGCACGGCAGCGTCTGGGAACTTTCCGAGTTGGACAGCTATGAGACGCCGATCAAGGACGGCCATTTGTCGGACGTCGTTACCGGCGATCTCAACAGCGACGGGCGCAAGGACCTGGTCTTCCTGGAAACGGAGAAGAACTATCTGGACCTGGTGACCTTCGAGCTGCCGCACAAACTGGTGCCCGCCAATCGCTGGCCGGTTTTTGAAGAGCGGACTTTTCGCTCCCGGCGCAATGATTCTCTCGAACCTCGCGAAGCCGTCGTGGCCGACGTCACCGGCGACGGCAAAGCCGATTTGATCGTCCTGGTCCACGACCGCATCCTGGTTTATCCGCAGGAATAACCGCTCTAGCGCAGCGCCGGCGGGGTGGGGGCGTAGACCTTCAGCGTGAAACCCTCCGGCGAAAAACGCCCCGCGTAAACTGAATAGTAAAAATATTTTGACACCGCGCCGAACTGCGGCAAAAGCGTAAAGTCCGACCAGTCCAGCAGCTTGCTGGTAATTTGTTCGGCAACGGTCATGCTCCCGGCTATTGCCGGCGTTCCCAGAATATCGGTGACCGTCGGGCGTTGGTTGCGTAGGAGATCGAACATCGGACGCATGTCCTGATTTTGGTTCTCGAATCCGAACCAGCCGGTGGAAAGGCCGCCCACGTTTTGCGCGGCCGCGCCCAGGCCATCCGTCTCCATCAATGTCTTTGCTTTGCTGTCGTTGCTTCGCAGGTACTCCTCCAGGATTCCGGCGTCGCTGGCTATGGCGACGTATCCGCCGCTGCCGGAAAAGCTCAATGTCGGCGCGGCTGGATTATCTGAGGCGCCCAGGGTCACCGAATGAATCGTTCGCCCGAGAAACTCGCGCTGTTTGACGCCGCCGGTCCCCTGGGACATGATGCCGAGGGCGACGGTCAGCGCGGAGGTCAGTTTGCCGGGGTTGGGCGAGCCAATCAAATAAATGGAAGGCGGCGACTTCAGGTCGGCGAACGAGCTTGCGCCGGGCGCCTTTTCGTAATTGATCACGTCATCGCCCAGATTGCTGAGCAGTTCCGATTTCAAATCATAATGTTCATCCTTGTCCTTGCCCGCGTTCTGTAAAATAAAATCGAGCACACGGTTGAACTGCGGATTTAAGTCACTCATCATGGATTCCAGCAATGCCCAGCTATGCGGAATGTTGACGCGCCAGCGCCAGAACTTTACGGCGTCGGCCGGCACAAACGGCGGGGGATTGGAATCCTTGGCCTCCGGGGTCAGGACCTTCAGGACGCCGGCCCGCTTGCTCTCGGGCGCGCCAATGAAGAGCTGCGCCGCAGTCCCATCGGGCGACTCCTGGAAGCTGATGCAAGCCGATGTGACGCCGGCCAGACCTGTGGCGTTTAGAAGTGAGGTCAATTTCAAAACACTCGCGGCTGCCTCGTCGTCGCTTTCCGCCGGCGCAGCGGTCAAGGCCCCCATCAGCGCCTTGACGTTTATCCAGCAGTAGTACGGCGCGCCCTGCAGGCGCGCCTGAAAATCCGATTGAAACGACGGTTCGTCCGACAGCGGCGCAAGAAGGCCGCCCTGCTGCAGCGTGAGAACTTTCTCGATGACATCAGGCGAGTCGCCTGCGATCAGGAGCGAGTCGATCTGCCCGAATGTGATTTCCGTGTTCTTTTCACGCGGCTTGGAATCCCCGTCGTCGGCGGCCACAGGATTCATCTTTGGAAAAATCTTGCTCCACGAAAGATCGCCCGGGGAAACAATGAGCGTGGTAAATTCCACCTCGCGAATTTTTTGGGTTTTGATCGCTTTGCCGGCATCAATCCATCTCTTGGTGATGGAAGCCAGATTGGTCTTCAACTGGGACGCATGGCCTTTGGTGTCGATGAGCAAAAGCTGCGAAAAATGACGTTCCGAATTCTCCTTTGGCCCCACGGGCAACAGCGCGAAGGCGACCTCTCCTTGCAGCAGGTCTCTATAATCGGAGAACTTGATCCCGAGACTCTGCTGCAATGGATTGAGAGTGTCGGTGGTGAAATTATCGATGAATTTGTTCCGGAAGGGCCTCAGCGCCGGGTCTTGCAACAAGCGCCCATACGAGGTGTTGGTCAGAAACGACCACGCCATGGGCCAGTCCGGCGCCGTAACGACCAGCACGGTGTCTTGGGGCAAAAGCTTCTCCGGCGGCAAAACGGCGGCGCGGCCTTGCACATAAATGCCGGCCAGGGCCAGCAACAAAGCGAATCGCTTGATCATGAATTATTCCGCCGTCCTATTGGTCCGGCCCGGCGGCTGAAGATAGCGGTAGGGAAAGCTCGGATTATCGTTGTCGTAGGCAAAAGCCTCGCGATGGTTCAAAAAATACTTGACCGCTTCCACCGGGATCGCAAAACCGAGGCCCTCGCCGAAGGTGATCTTCATGTTGGTCACGCCGATGACTTCCCCCCGCATGTTGAACAGCGGCCCGCCGCTGTTGCCCGGGTTGATTTGCGCCGTGGTTTGCAGGTAAAGTTCCCCTTCCAATTCTCGTGTCTTGGTGCTCAGGATGCCTTCGGTCACCGTTCGTTCCAAACCCAGCGGACTGCCGATGGCAAACACGCGATCGCCCACCGCCAGGCTGTCCGCGTCGCCCAGGATGACGCTCGGAAATTTCGGCGCCTCCTTGTCCACGATGCGGAGCAGGGCAAGGTCGGCAAACTTGTTCAGGGCGATGATTTGGACCTGCTTGTAAAACTGGCGCACCAACTGCCCCTCCCTTTGGAAATACACTTCCACCGAGATTTGCGTTTCACCTTCGATAACATGGAAATTGGTGATGAGGAATCCGTCCGGATTTATAATAAAGCCGGACCCTAAACCCGCCGGAGTGCGAACCTGCACGACTGCCGCTCCGTACTCGCTGACCAGTTCGCGGACCGTGTTCTCCCTCGCGGCAGGGGAGGAATTTTGGTAAAAACCGGATTCGGGCGCCGGGTCCGCGATCCCCGGCGGCGGTTCGGACTGGGCAACGGGCGCGATTGAGCGTCCGACGGATTGTTTGTCATCGAGCAGGCGCAAAATCTGGCTGCGAGGAATAACCAGCGCGGTGTAACCGATATCGACGACGATCATGTCGCGTTTTTCAACGAGAATTTTTCCGGTCACCGACGCTTTGCCTTTCAGTTCCACCGTCTCGGCCGGCGCCGCAACGCTGTGAACCAGAAAAGCCACGCACAAGCACTTTTTCAGCATATCACAACGTTACCGTTTTTGGGCGGAATGACAAGGCCCGCTTTGGATTTCCCGCGCGATCATCCAAAGCCGCCGTTGTGCCGGCCATTGTGCGCGTTTGTCCGGGTTTCCAATCATCGATCTTTGGCCATCAATTCCTCGATCTCCTCGGCCTCGATCGGAATGCCGGCCATCAAATCCACTTGCCCGGTTTCAGTCACCCACACATTGTTTTCAAGTCGCACGCCCATTCTTTCCTCGGGTATGTAAATGCCCGGTTCAACCGTCATCACCCATCCAGCCTGAATGGGCTGCCGCGCGGCGACCACATCGTGGACGTCCAGGCCGAGCGAGTGGCCGGCGCCGTGCATGAAATATTTTTTCAGCGCCGGGCTGTCCGGGTGCTGCCGCTTGATCTGGCGCATGGTGATCAATCCCAGGTCCACCAATTCCTTCTCCATCAACTGCTCCGCTTCCTTCTGCCAGTCCCTGGTTGTTTTGCCAGGCGTCAAATTCCGGCTGCACTGCCGCAAAACCCTCAGGACGGCATTATACACTTTTTTTTGCCGCGCCGTGAAGCGGCCGCTGACCGGAATGGTGCGCGTCATGTCCGAGTTGTAGTTGTGCCACGACGCACCAACGTCGAGCAGAAGCAATTCGCCCGGCCGGCACATCGAATCGTTGGCCACATAATGCAAACAGCAGGCGTTAAGGCCGCTGGCGATGATGGGTGAATAAGCGAATTTCCCACCGCGCCGGACAAATTCGTGGGCGAATTCGGCTTCGACTTCCCTTTCGATCACGCCCGGCTTGACGAAGCTGGCCACTCGGCGCAACCCGGCCTCGGTGATTTCACACGCCTTGCGGATGAGGGCGATTTCCGCCTCGGTTTTTACCGCCCGCAGTTGGTGCAGGAGCGGGGCCAGTCGCCGGTAATCATGCAATGGATAACGACGCATTGTATCGGCGATAAAACGTGCGTCCCGGCTTTGAACTTCAACGATGGCGCGGGCATGCTCGTTACTGTTGAGGTAAACATGCTCGCTCTCGCACATGAGACGATGGAAAAAGCGGGGAAATTCCGCCAGCCAGTGGATTCCCTTGATCCCGGTCCGCGCGGACGCCTCCTCCCGGGTCAATTTGTGCCCTTCCCAAAGTTGGTTTTCACGCGAGGGTTCTCGCAGGAACAACGTCTCCCGGTTTTTCTCGTCCTCGGCGTTGGGGCACAACACGAGCATCGACTGTTCCTGCTGCACGCCCGTGAGATAAAACAAATCCGAATTGGGATGCAGAGGCATCGAGCCGTCGGCGTTGGTCGGCAGGACATCATTCGCATTGACAACGACCAGCGAGTTGGGGGCAAGCAATCGGAGCAAGCGCTTGCGATTCTGGATGAACATTTCGGCAGTCTCCGGTTCAATGCGGCTTTTCATCATTACTTAGCGGGATTGTTGTGCCTGTCTTTGGCGCAATGAAAAGGTCTTTCATTTCCCTCACCAGGGTGTATAATGCAGACAATCACCCCAATAATCAATGGCTCATGCAACAATAAAGGAAAAGACTATGGAGAAAAAAATATCTATTGCAATAATCGCCCTGATGGCGGGCTCGCTCTTTGTGGCGAACGCCAGCCCTAAGGATGACGTTGCCGCCGCCGCCGCCAAATTGGCCGATGGCGGCAATTACAGTTGGAAGGTCACGATGGACTTCGGCCCGAATTCCCAACGCACGCCTGGCCCGACCGAGGGGAAAATTGACAAGGATGGAACCACTTGGATGTCCTCGACCTTTAACGATAACACCACTGAAGGCGTCAAGATGGGCGACAAGGTCGCCGTCAAAGGAGAGGATGGATGGCAGGCAGCCTCTGAGATTTCCGGCGGCGGCGGGGGATTCAACCCGGCCACAGGGATGGCCCGCCGCCTGCAAAACCTCAAAGCGCCGGCGGCTGAAGCGCAGGATATCATTACAAAGGTCACGGACATCGCCCAAGATGGCGACGCTTACACCGGCGCACTGACCGAGGAGGGCGCAAAAGCGATGGCGACGATGGGATTCGGACGCAGGGGAGGCGGCAATCGCCCGGCGCCGACCGATGTGAAAGGCTCCGTGACATTCTGGATCAAAGACGGCGCCTTGACCAAGTATCAAACCAAGGTTTCAGGCAAGCGCCAGAACCGGGACGGCGATGAGCAGCCGTTTGAACGCACCACGACCGTGGAGATCAAGGACGTGGGCACCACGAAGGTGACTGTGCCGGACGAAGCGAAGAATAAGCTCAGTTGAGGAGTCCGGAGGGGGTCGCCAAAGGAAAGAGCCGAAACAGGGGGCTGTTTCGGCTCGTAATAAAGATCTGGCCTCCCCCCCCC
>DATKFW010000056.1:0-10517 GCA_035511075.1 Vulcanimicrobiaceae bacterium | reverse complement strand
CTGGCTTTCGACATGATCATCGCGTATCTGACGGCGGATTTTGACAAAGTCAAAACGATTTTCAGTAATCCCGACAAATTCCTCGGCGCTGACCCGTTTCTTTTCATGCTGGCAACCATGATCATTTTCGCTTTCGGGCCGGGAGTTTTCTCCTTGGACTGGCTGATTGCAAAAAGAATACCGGCCAAACCATGAAGCGCGGTTGCGTGCTTGCTGCCCTACTCATCCTGGGTGTGATTGGTTGTGCCAGAGCGCGGAAATCCAGTCCCGATGGAGAAGAGATTTTGCGGATGGGCAACGGAACCATCCGTATCCACTTCGCCCCGGATCTGCCTGTGCAGCGGATCATTGTCGTAAATTGGGTCCGTCGCGCGGCCGTTGCGGTCACCAACTATCTGGGCCGCTACCCTGTGAATGACGTATTGATCCAGGTCGAGCCTGGCGGGGACGAACCAGTAAATGATGGCGTGACGGAGAGCGGATCGCGAATTCAAGTTCACCTCGGCCCGCAAGCACAAGCCGCCGACTTGCGGCACGATTGGATCATGACGCATGAGATGTTTCACTTGGCTTTCCCGACATTAAACGAGCGGTATTTGTGGATGATGGAAGGGCTCTCGGACTATTTGGAACCGATCGCGCGGGCACGGGTTGGCCAATTGACGGCCAAACAAGTTTGGCGCGAGTTCGTCGAAGGTCTTCCCCAGGGACTGCCTGCGGCGGGAGATCGCGGCCTGGACAATTCGCGAATCCACGAGCGCATCTATTGGGGCGGCAATCTTTATTGGTTGGTCGCGGATCTGCGGATTCGGGAGAAAACAAACAACCGCCATAGCGTTGATGACGCCATCCGCGCCATCCTCGACGCCGGCGGCAACGGAGGCGCGGTTTGGACACTGGAGCGAGTTTTATCAGTCGGCGACAAAGCCACGGAGACCACCGTTTTAAAGGACCTCCACATCGAATTAGGCCCCAAACCCGGCGCGGTTGACTTGGACGCCTTATGGAATCGGCTGGGGGTGAAATACAACAAGGGCGCAATCACGTTTGACAACGATGCCCCCAGCGCAAGCATCCGAATCGCCATCACCGCCAGTCGTCATCCAAGCTTATGAATCGTGTATCCCTGACCGACCTTGAGAATTCTAAAATGGCGCGCCACTTGGGCCGCGCATATCCTTTGGGAAATGGCTTTCGTCTTTAAAGAGCGCAACCCTCCACCGGAGTGGGCCGAGTTCAAGGCGCGGGCACCGCACCGCTATCTTGTGCCGTTCTACCGCCTGAATTGGGCGGCCGATTGGGCGGCTTACACTCTGGGAAAATGGCCGCTGGTCGAATTATTGGAATATGTGGGAAGTTTCTCAATTTTATTTGTCTCCATTTTTTATTTAGCCGGTGCCTCCGATCGGCTCAAGCAAAAACATTATCAAGCCTGGCAGGTGATCAACACGGCCGAGGGCAAAGGAGGCAACGGCGGCAGGATTGATGCTTTGCAGGAACTCAATGTTGACCGGGTGCCCTTGATTGGGGTGGAGGCGACCAACGCGTACTTGGAAGGGCTGCGATTGGAGAAAGCCAAGGCTCGCCGGGCGAACTTTTCCAGCTCGGACTTGCGGCGCGCGAATTTCAAAGGAGCCAGCCTGGAAGATGCGGACTTGCACTGGTCCAATTTGCGTGGAGCCGATTTGCGCCAATGTGACCTGGCTGGCTCGCAGTTGGATGACACTGATCTTTTCGCAGCCAATCTGGCAGGAGCGGATGTCGCCCAAGTTTCTTTGGCGCGAGCCAACCTGCAGGGAGCGGACCTGAACAATATCAGGAATTGGAAAGAGATCAAAGCGATGGAACAGGCCAATATTTTTGGCGTTCTAAATGCGCCCGCGGGGTTTGTGATGTGGGCCAAGACAAAGGGTGCCATTGAGTCCAAGGGTGATTGAATGATCGGTCTGTCCTACTCATCCTAACGACCCCTTTCTGAAAGTCACTTTTTTAGCCATCTCGCTCTAGAGCCTGTACTCCGCGTTGGCGATGAACTTTGCCTCAAAACTATTCGGGAGTGAGCATCCATAATCTGTCGCCGAACAATGCGCGTATCACCGAATGAATGTCATGCTAGGAAGCACGTCTGTGCCTCTGGCAATCTTGGGCGCGCGTTATTACTGCACTGCACTGTAAGTCATTGATAATCAATGGAGCGGGCGAAGGGAATCGAACCCTCGTGATTATGCCCTTCCTGAACCCTGCCGACAGGGGCTTAGAGCACCAAGCAACCCATGTTACTGGGCACAGTCGGTACTCAAATGTCAGCCGCCGGACGCCCCCGGGACGGGTACTGCCGATTTGCTCAAGCAGATCAGTGATCTAAAATTGTGTAACCTCTCCCCCGGCGGAAGAAGATCGGAAGAGGTCATCTGCGCGATGCTACCACAGTCTTTTTGGCAGGCGGTCAATAAAATATCAGGTTTGTCCCCGCAATTCCCCACAAAGAAATTTCATAATGGTTCGTCTTGGTTCATTTTACTCTTTTTGAAAAACGCAAATACGCCCAATGAATATGCGGTTTTCATGAACCTACGCGAAAATTCAGACGGGGTTCAACTCACGCCGCCTCCACCATTTTTCCCTCATATAGTCATGGTTGTGGCGAGGGCAAACCGAAGAATGCCTTTTCAGGCGCGCGGCTCACTCCGGCGGAGTTTGTTGGAAACACAGTGACGCGCGCGAACATCCCGTTGGCCATGTGTTCTGCCACGTGGCAATGAAACAGCCACTCGCCTGGATTGTCCGCCACCATGTCGGCAACCTTCATGGAACCCGGCAAAAGCTCTACCGTGTCGGTGCGACGGCGACCTTCTTCAATGACACGCAGGCCATGCCAGTGGGCGGTGTGCTGGTCGTTTTCCGAACCCAGGCCAAAGAGATACCAACGCACGCGCTCGCCTTCGTTCATTTCCAGGCCGGGAAGGTTGCCATAAATATAACCGTTGATGGCATGGCGTTGACCGGATTCCTTAAGCGTCTGAAAATAAATCCACCGCTGGCTCTCGCCGGAGGCCGCCACCTCTTCCTGCGCTTCCGAATTAAGCCCGCTTTCGTCGTAAATCATAAATAGCGCGGCCATTTCGCGGTCCACATCGATGGGCGTGCCGTCCGGCCGGGCGCGCTTGGGATCAGTGACAATGATAAAGCCCTCCAAACCCATGTTGATCTCGCTCTCGCTGCTAACGTGGCTGTGGTAAAGCCAGGCTTTGGAACTGGGTTCCCATGGCAGCGGGCCGGACGCTTCGTCGAGATACCAAACGTAAGTGAATCGCGCGCCGTACCCGATAGCCGCGCCGCGGCCTTGAAAAGACGATCTCCCGTCTTGGTTCTGGCCTCGACGCGACGCCAGTTGGTCGGCGCGGCCGCCGTGATAACTGCCTTCGCTATCCTTGTCATACTTGACGCCATGCGGATGCATGGAATAGACGCCCCCGATTTCGCGGTTGAGGAACGTCACCGCCAGATATTCACCCACCACGCCGCGCAACACCGGACCGAGGATTCCCAGGCGCGATGGCTGTGGCACGCGCTTGGTAAAAGTGGCGTCGGTGTACTGGAAGTAGCGCACCTTCCAGACGTTGTGCTTGAGGAGAACGGACGGCGTCAGAGGCAGGCCGCAAACCTCATCCGACCCACTGGGTAGATAATCCCATTTCTGCGCCTCGGCGGCGATATAGTAATGGCGCGTTTTCGCCGGGTCTGGAATTTGGCCGAAATACTTGCCGCCCAAGTCTATGTCGCCCATCTCGGCAGTCACCGTGGGTTTGATGTAGAGATCGGCTCTTGCGCGCTGTAAATTGGCCGCGCGATCGACCTCGGATTGGCCAGGCGCGTTTGCCGGCCTCTGGCCCGAATCCTTTGTTCGGCCAAAGCGCGTCCAAAAAACGGCCCATGCCAGCAGCGCGATGACCCACACCACGAGAGCAATTCCGAATGGCCTGCGGGCATTGCGGACCAGCTTGACTGTGGCCTCAGCAATGATTTTTCTCCATGCCGGCATGCTTGATTCCACCACAACACGGACCGCTTCGCAAGGGGGTCGTAATGCCTGGGAATGCCCGCGCAGGTCGCGGAGACCGCGTTGCGATGACAAACATCACAAAATGGCGGTCCCTTTTTTGACCTGACTTGCCGCGGGCCTTCCACTAGAATTTTGGCTCCATGCAACGCGACACAATTACAGTCGAAAGGTTTTACACCGAACAATTTCGCAGTCTCTCGCTCAAACTGGTGGCGGGGGCCACGGGTCTCAAACGGATTATCCGCGAACCGACGGTCAATCGACCCGGGCTGGCATTGGCCGGGTTCACCCGTTACTTTGCCAATAAACGCTTGCAGATCATTGGCAATGCGGAGTGCTGGTTTCTAAAAACGATCTCCGCCGAAGACCGCAAGGCGCGTTATGCCAATCTCTTTTCGTACAAGATTCCCGGCATTATTTTCTCGCGCAATCTGCATCCGGACAAACTGTTCCTGAGGGCGGCGGAAGAAGCGCAGGTGCCAATTTTCTCGACGCCGCTGATCACGATGAAATTTATCAACCTGGCCACACTGGCCCTGGAGATGTTGTTCGCTCCGCGCGGAACGGAAATCGGCAGCATGGTGGACATCCTTGGCGTGGGGGTCGTCATCCGCGGCGAAAGCGGCATCGGCAAGAGCGAGAGCGTGCTGGCTCTCATCGAACGCGGGTACAGTCTGGTCTCCGATGACATCACGCGCGTGACTCTCATTGATGGGCGCGAGATTCTTGGCACCAGCGCGGAAGTCACGCGCAATCACATGGAGGTTCGCGGCATCGGCATCATCAATGTGGCCGATATGTTCGGCGTGCGAAGCATTCGCACCGAAAAAGTTGTTGACCTGGTCATCACCCTCAAGCAATGGGACGATGTGCCCGACGTCGATCGATTGGGCATGGAGCAGGAGATGGTCAAAATCCTGGGAGTGGACGTGCCGCATATCACCATTCCGGTGCGGCCCGGGCGTGATTTGGCCAGGTTAATCGAAGTGGCGGCGTTCCACATCAAACTCAAATCTTCCGGGCGCAATCCGGCCAAGGAATTGAACGACCGTCTGCTTGCGCAGATGGCCGGAAACGTTCAGATATAATTTTCATGGCAAAAATCGCTCTGGCCGTCCAAGATGGCGTCCGATGAGCAGTGCCAGGAAACCGGGGGGCAAACAGGCGGTGGAGCGCGAACTTGTTGTCCTCAACAAGTTGGGCATCCACGCGCGTCCCGCGGCCATGTTCGTCAAGGTCGCCAACCGTTTTACGTGCAACATCCTGGTTGATAAGGGGGGCGAAACGATCAATGGCAAGAGCATCATGGGCTTGATGATGCTGGCCGCCGGGCCAGGAAGCAAACTCCTGATCAGTTGCGAAGGCGAGGACGGTCCGGCCGCGATGGACGCCATCGAGGAGCTCATCAAGCGCAAGTTCGACGAGGATTGACGGCCCGCTTAATCAAATGGCTTCCGATTTCGACGTAAAATATGTGGCGCATCTGGCGCGCATCGCCTTGACGCCAGAGGAGGAGGAGAAATTTGGCGCCCAGCTCACCCACATCCTTGGCTACGTTGAGAAGTTGAATCAACTGGACGTCAGCCAGATTGAGCCGACGGCGCACGCGGTCCCGCTGGTCAACGTTTTTCGTCCCGATGAAGTCCGCCCCTCGCTCTCCAACCAGGAAGCCTTGCGCAACGCTCCAGCCAGTGCAAACGGCTTGTTCATGGCGCCAAAAATTGTGGAATGAGCGCGATACCGATGCTCAACCAGCAGACGATCTCCGAACTGGCCGTTTTATTGGAGCGGCGCGAAGTTTCCGCCCGTCAGGTTATGCAAGCGTGTCTGGACCAGATCGAAGGGGTCGATGGTCGAATTCGCGCATTTATCAGTATTGACCGCGCGGATGCGCTTGCCCAGGCTGACGCAGCGGACGCGGCCCTTGCCGCGGGGGCGACTCATCGCCAGCAGCCGCTGCTTGGAATTCCGATTGGCGTCAAGGATGTGCTGGCGGTTCGCAATCAACCGCTCAATTGCGGGTCCAGGATATTGGGCGGGTTTATTTCTCCCTACAGCGCGACGGCGGTCGAAAAGCTTCAGCAGGCGGGCGCAATCGTATTTGGCCGGCTGAACATGGATGAATTTGCGATGGGCAGTTCGACGGAAAATTCCGCTTTCGGCCCGACGCGCAATCCTTGGGACTCGACGCGGATTCCGGGCGGATCCTCCGGCGGTTCGGCAGCCGCCGTGGTGGCCGACGAATGCGTTGCCTCCCTTGGCTCGGACACAGGTGGGTCTATCCGCCAGCCAGCGGCGTTGTGCGGATGTGTCGGTATGAAGCCCACTTACGGACGGGTATCGCGATTCGGGCTGGTCGCCTTTGCGTCTTCGCTCGACCAGATCGGCCCGTTTGCGAGGGACGTGCGAAGCGCCGCGGTGGTGCTGGGCGCCATCAGCGGGCAGGACCCGCGCGACTCGACAAGCATTCCGCAGCCGGTGCCGGATTATGCGGCTGCGCTCAATGGGCAGATTAAAGGCGTGCGTCTGGGACTGGCCAAGGAATACATGGTTGGCGGGCTTGATCCGGAAGTCAGCGCCGCCGTGCAAAATGCCGTGCGGCAATTCGAAAAGCTTGGCGCGGAGATCGTGGAAATTTCACTTCCCCACACCGATTTTGCTGTGGCCACTTATTATATAATTGCCACGGCGGAGGCCAGCTCGAACTTGGCGCGTTTTGATGGTATTCGCTACGGGCTGCGGGTCGAAGGCCGCGACGTCACCGACCAGTATTGCAAGACGCGAGGGGCGGGATTTGGCGCGGAAGTCAAGCGCCGCATCATTTTGGGAGCGTCGGTCCTGAGCAGCGGCTACCACGACGCGTATTATTCGCGCGCCCAGAAAGTGCGCACGTTGATTCGCCGGGATTTTCTGGAGGCTTTCCAAAAGGTCGATGCCATCGTCACTCCGACCACTCCGACGGCGGCGTTCAAGGTGGGAGAAAAAGCGGACGACCCTCTGCAAATGTATCTCTCGGACATTTTCACCATCTCATGCAATCTTGCCGGCATTTGCGGCTTGAGCGTGCCGTGCGGATTTACGACGGATCCGAAACTGCCCATCGGCCTGCAACTGCTGGGCAAACCATTCGGCGAGGAAACGATTTTGCGGCTCGCCCATGCCTATGAGCAGAGCACGCCCTGGCACCGGGAGAAGCCGCCGGCCGCTTAGAACCCCTCGCATCCACAGGGGACGGGTTCTAAAGCGCGAGTGGGTCGGCTCGGAAGGATTCGGTCAATTCCAAAAAAGGTACTTGCGCCCGGAGCCAGCGCGGGTCCTTGGACAGGTTCTCCATTGAATTTGCCGTGTTGTTCCAGATCAAATAGAGCCGCGTCCCGACCACCATGAAAGCCTCGAAACCGGTGCCGCTCCCGTACCAGGCAAATTCAAAATCACCCGGTCCGCATTGATGACTCATCAGGCGCGGGCGCAACTCCTCAACGTCCGAGGCGAAGTTGGCTTGGAAATGCTCTTTGCGAGGCCCCGAATAAGCGACGATCTTGGCCGCGCCGTCACCAAAGGACAGCAGGACCCATTCGTTGAAAATGACCCTGCCATACATCGCGTTCATTTTTTCGGCGCAGAGCTTAATGGCGCCCACGGCTGGATCTAATTTCATATTCCTCTCTTTTGTAGCCCTCGGACGGGGCGATTAAAAGCTTCTTTTTGCCACGCGCCGCAATATTTATTCCGCGCGAATCTCGGTTGATCTAAGTCCAGCCCGAAAAATGGCGGCGGTGGGTAAAGTAAGGGGCTTGACTCCATGCCCGTCAGGGTCAAGGTTGTAGCATGAAGAAGATGGCGGTGTTTTCAGCGGGATTGATGTTTCTCTTCAGCTTTGTCCAGGCCGGTATTGCGCAGGATCGGTCGGCTGCGGAACTGGATCAGATGCTTGGTCCAATCGCCCTTTATCCCGATCCGTTGGTCGCCGAGATTCTCACTGCCGCAACTTTCCCCAGCCAAATCGTCATGGCTGACCGTTATGCCAACGGAGGCGGAGACCCGAATCAAATCGCCCAACAACCCTGGGACCCCAGCGTCCAGGCTCTCGCGCATTATCCCACTGTTCTAAAATGGCTGGATGACAACCTGGCGTGGACAACTCAAATGGGGCAGGCATTCACCAGTCAACCCACCGATGTCATGGACTCCATCCAGCGCCTGCGCGCCCAGGCCCAAAGCCTTGGAAATCTTCCAAGTACACCGCAAGACACGGTGACCAGCGCGGATGGAGACATTGAAATTGAGCCGGCGGACCCGGATAGCATTTACATTCCCGATTACGACCCGAGCCTGATCTTTTTTCAGCCGGGAATTTATTGCACCTTCGGGATCGGCTTTGCATTTGGCGGTTGGTTGGTTCATGATTGGGATTGGCATTCGCATCATCTCATCACTTGGGGACCCGGCCATCCGCGGCCGGCCAATTGGTGGCACCAATCCCCCAGCCAGCAACACACTTACATCGCGCAAAGTCACGTCCCAACCTGGCACGGTGGTGGTGGCGTCATTATCAGTGGCGGGGCAGGCGACCGCGGTTACGCGCCGGAAACGATCTCTCGATCAGTTCCCGAACCTGCTTTTCCGCGCACAGCGGCGCCGCCCGTCGGGCAAGACCGCGCCCGCACAGCCCCGGCCTTCCGAGCTCCATCCGCGGAACTGCCTCGCAACTTCGAGCCGGCCGAGCGCGCAGACGCCTTCGGCGGCGCCCAGAACGGAGCAGCGGCGCGAGAGTCCAGTGTGCGCGGACAGGAAAGCCGCTCCACTATGGGTTCCGGATCGTCGCGCGGTGGCGGCGGCAAACGCTAAAAGGACTGCATGAAACAGATATTCGCATTGCTCGCGTTCTTCCTTCCGTCTGTCGTTCTATTCGCCCAAGAACAGCGTTTCGCCACTGCTGATGACGCCACCAAAGCCCTGACGACCGCCGCCGACAGTAAGGATACCAATGCTCTTAACGCCATTTTTGGCCCGGAGATGCGCGGTTTGATTTCGGCTGATCCGGTTCAAGCCAGCAATGGGCTGGCCATTTTTTCGCGGCGCATGTCCGAAAGGGTCGCCCCTGTGCCTGAATCCGATTCCAAAATCCAACTCAACATCGGCTATGACGCCTGGCCGTTTCCGATTCCCCTTGTCAAGGCCGATGGCCAATGGTTTTTTGACACCGCTGCCGGCAAGGAGGAAATTCTCAATCGACGGATCGGACGCAACGAGTTGGGCACGATCCGCGTTTGCTCCGCTTACGTGGAAGCCCAGCGCCAATACGCGAGCGTCGATAGCATGGGTGACGGAGTGATGCAGTATGCGCAGCACCTCCGCAGCACCCCCGGCAATCACGACGGGCTTTACTGGCACGTTGAGCCGGGAGAGGAGCCCAGCCCGTTGGGGCCGCTCATCGCCGCGGCCCGCGGTGAAGGCTACACGCATCAATCCAGCATCATGAAAGCGGAACAGGCCTCGTATCACGGTTATTTCTTCAAGGTGCTGACTCGCCAGGGGCGGCACGCCCCCGGCGGCAAATACAATTACATCATCAATGGCCACATGGTTGCGGGTTTCGCGCTGGTGGCTTGGCCGGCTGAATGGGGCAATTCCGGTGTGATGACTTTCATCGTCAATCAGGAGGGCCAGATTTACGAGGCCAATCTCGGCCCCAAAACCGCCTCCATCGCCCTCAAAATGACAGCCTACGACCCGGGCTCCACCTGGAAACCAGTCGCGGATTAACGTCCCCGCTCCGGCGCGCACGAGAAAGAGTTCGGGTTTAGCGGACTGTCGCAGAATCGTCACACATTCTCGGTTGACACCCTGAAACGATTCTGTCAAGGTTCGCCTCGTTATTTTGGAAGAATGCCATCCCGGCATCTTTACATGTGGCAACCGACCCCCTGGTTGCCGTGTTCTTTTTAGAAGGAATAGGTGTCCATTTAAACAGGGTTTCTGGTTTTCGACTTGGGAGGTCCGAGCATTATTAATTCGATAGTTGCGAGAAGTAACTCTATTGCTTATGAAAAAGGCTGTATTTTCTGTATTCGCTTTGGTCGCCTGCATTGCTTCAACGCAGGCCCAATATTTCACAAATGGCAACCTCGCCGTCCTGAGAATCGGCGGCCCTGGCGAGTCGGTGACCACTTCGGACAGCGGCAATTCCATTTGGATCGATCAGTATTCAACCAATGGAACTTTGGTAAGCTCGCTCCTCGTCCCTTCCAATGGTCCCAATGCGCTGATCACCGACGGCGAGCCTTATGATGGTTTTATGACGTTGACGCCGGATGGCACGCACCTGGTGATTGGAGGGTTTAATACCGGAGCCCCGTTCATATCGAACGGCGTCCCCACAAGCATCAACGAGACCGCTTCGACCAACGTTCCCCGAGCCATAGCGACCATTGACGGCTACGGCAATTATGCC
>DATKFW010000055.1:0-4727 GCA_035511075.1 Vulcanimicrobiaceae bacterium | reverse complement strand
TATGTCCCGGCAATTTTGGCAATGTCGTCGTCAGCCAGTTCACGATGAACACGGTCAAGCATTGTCCCGAATTCACGGGAATCAATGAAAAGCACTTTGCCGCGCCGGTCTTTGAAACGGTTGTTCCGCTTGTCGCGGGAAAGAAACCACAGGCAAACCGGGATCTGCGTGGAGTAAAATAATTGCCCTGGCAGTGCCACCATGCAGTCCACCAAATCCGCCTCAACAAGGGCTTGGCGGATTTCGCCTTCGCCGGATTGGTTGGAGGACATGCTGCCGTTGGCCAGAACGAAGCCCGCTATACCCCTCGGCGCGAGGTGATAGATGAAGTGCTGCACCCAGGCGTAATTGGCATTGGCGGCGGGCGGCACGCCATATTTCCGACGGGGGTCTTCGCGCAGGCGCTCACCGCCCCAATCACTCATGTTGAAGGGAGGATTCGCCAGGATGTAGTCGGCCTTGAGGTCTTTATGGAGGTCGCGATGGAAGCCGTCGGCCGGCTCAAGGCCAAGATTGCCTTCAATGCCGCGAATGGCGAGGTTCATCCGGGCGAGCCGCCAGGTGGTGGGATTGCTTTCCTGCCCGAAAATGCTGATGTCCCCTTTGGCCTTCCCGCCGTTGCCGTTGCCATTGGCGTGGGCCTTCACGAATTCAACCGATTGCACGAACATGCCGCCGGAACCGCAGCACGGATCGAACACGCGTCCTTTGTAGGGGGCGAGCATTTCCACCAGGAGTTGGACCACACAACGCGGCGTATAGAATTGGCCGCCTTTTTTGCCTTCGGCGCTGGCGAATTCGCTGAGAAAATACTCATAGACGCGCCCGATGATGTCCTTGGAACGGCTCTCCTTGTCGCCCAGCCCGACGGTGGAAACCAGGTCGATGACGCCGCCCAGACGTTGCTTGTCCAGGTGAGGGCGGGCGTATTCCTTGGGCAGGACCCTTTGAGCGAGGGGTTGTCGCGCTCAATGGCGACCATGGCGTTGTCCAGCAACTTGCCGATGACCGGGTCCTTGGCCCGGCCCCGCAGGCAGGACCAGCGGGCTTCGGGCGGCACCCAGAAGATGTTTTCGGCGGTGTATTCGTCGCGGTCCTCGGCGTCGGCGTCTTCATCCTTCAACAGTACGGCGTGCTTCTCCTCGAAGGCGTCGGAAATATATTTGAGGAAGATAAGGCCCAAGACGACGTGTTTATACTCAGCGGCATCCAGGTTGCCACGGAGTTTATCCGCCGTGGCCCAGAGCGTGGCTTCAAAACCGAGCGCGCCGCCAGAATTACTAGAGGATTTCGTGTTGCTGCTGGTTGCCATACCCTGTGTTATAGCGGGTGAGGGGGGTGTTAAACAATTTATTTTGCGATCCCTTGGGACGGGGGCCAATCCCAAATAGAGACAGAGCCGAGACGGCTCTGCCACATGATTTTGCCATCCTTAAAATTTTCATAAATCTTTTGGTTGGACAGCGGATGTCCAAGTGGTTGTGGTAAATTGCTCGCGTGAAAGTGAAAGACATGATCAAAGATTTGAACGAGCCGTTTGCAAATGACGACGCTGGCTTGCAAGACCTGTTTGACCAGCGGTTTCATGCCGTCAAGGGACAAGCAGGATATGAGGCGAATCTGTTCAAGTTGCGTGAAGACGATGATAAACTTGAATCAGACGGAGCGTTTGACAATGGGGCCAATCACTTGGACCGCAATCGGAATTGCGGGAGGGGTTTTCGGGAATTTTCGAGGAAATCATCGTTTCATATTTCTTTCAACTTTCCACATCTGCTCTACCTTCTGTGCGGATGCCGACGTTGTTAGAAAAGATCGAGGCCAGCGCGACGACGCGATTGACGCTGCCCGCCAAGACGCTGCCCCGCCAGGAATTGGCGCGCTACAAGAATTTCTTGAAAGTCGAAACTCACCGCCTCAAAATGCTTCATCGCGCGGGGGCCGATGGCCGCGAGATTTGCCGCGCCCGTTCGGCCATGATCGACCTGGTGCTCCGTTCCATTTTGCAGGGCGTCCAGCAGGCCTCGCCGCAGTTGGCCATGGAGCCGCCGGTCGTCTTGACGCTGGTAGCCATTGGCGGTTATGGGCGGGCCGAATTGAACCCGCACAGCGACATCGACATCATGTTCCTGCACGAAAGCGATATGGTGAGGGAGGGCAAAGCGAGTCCGGCGCTGGCCCAGTTGGTGGACGGCACGCTCTACACCTTGTGGGACCTGGGTTTGAAAATCGGGCACTCCGTGCGCTCCATCGACGACTGCGTCAAGGTGGCCAACAACGATATGCAGTCCAAAACCGCGCTCATTGAAGCGCGCCGCATCATCGGAGACCAGAATCTGTTTGACGAATTCAACCGGACGTTAGAGGCCAAGTGTGTGCTCGGCCATGAAACCGAATACATCCAGATGCGAGTGGAGGACCAGGCGGCGCGGCGGAACAAGTACGGCAATTCCGCCTTCATGCAGGAACCGAACATCAAAAACGGCTGCGGCGGATTGCGCGATTACCAAAACCTGCTCTGGATGGCCTACTTCAAATACCGCACCCGCACGCTGGCCGACTTGGAACAACGGGAGATGATCGGCGCCAGCGAAGGCAAGCAACTGGACCAGGCTTACGGCTTTATGCTGCGCGTGCGCAATGAGTTGCATTACTTCCTCGACCGCCCCTCCGATGTCCTGGGCCGCAGCTTGCAGCCGACCGTCGCGGCCAACCTGGGCTGGCACGACCGCTCGCCCGGCAAACGATTGGAGCAGTTCATGCGCGAGTTCTACGGCCACACCCGCAATATCGATTTCATCACCCGCACCGTCGAGCGGCGGCTGGCCTTGTTTCCTCAACCCAAACGCCTGCTCTCTTTTGCGCGGAACATCTTCCGCTCGCGTTCCAAACAGAATCGCGAGGCGGTGGTCGATGGCCTCAAGTTTTCCGAGGGCGAGATCCGCGCCGTTTCGTCGGGCATTTTCCGCGAGAACCCCAAACGGCTGATGCGCGTCTTTTTGCACGCCCAGCAAAAGGGGCTTAAATTGCATCCCGCCACCGCGCAGCTCATTCGCAACCAACTGGCGCTGGTCAACAATTCGTTCCGATGCGATCCGCACGTCCGCGCCACCTTTCTGGAAATCCTGGACCAGCGCGGCAGCGTCGCTCCGGTGTTGCGCTCCATGCACGAGGTCGGGTTCTTGGGCAAGTTCCTGCCGGAATTCGGACGCCTGACCTGCCTGGTGCAACTGGAATTCTATCATCAATACACCGCCGACGAACACACCTTGATGTGCATCGAAAAGCTGGACCAGGTCTGGTCGGCCAAAACTCCCCCCTTCAGCGCCTACGCGGACATCTCGCGCGGGGTGGAGAATGCCTATATTCTTTATCTGGCCCTCCTTTTGCACGACTCCGGCAAGGCCTTTCGCACCGGGCATCACGAGGAAATCGGTGGCACCGTGGCTCAAAGCGTCTCCCGCCGCCTGGGCTTGGACGGGGCCAAGTCGCACACCTTGCGCCTGATCATCGAAAACCACCTGGCGATGGCTCAAATTTCCCAGCGCCGCGACCTGGATGACAAGACGGTGATCGAAAACTTCGCCCGGCAAATCCAATCCACCGAGAATCTTGTTTTATTGACACTTCACACCTTCGCCGATTCCATGGGCACGAGCGACCAATTGTGGAATGGGTTCAAGGACACGGTGCTGTGGCAGCTTTACCGCAAAGCCCGGCAGGCGCTCACCGGCGGCACCACGTTCCTCCTGGCCGAGGCGCGCCAGCGGGAATTGCTGGTGGAGGAAGTCCAGCGCCTGGCCCCGCCCACCTTTGATCCGGACGAAATCCAGGCCCATTTCAACAATCTCCCGGCGCGTTACTGTCAAATCAACGACGCCAAGGTCATTTTGGGCGACGTGACGCGGGTCCATCGGTTCATCCAGTTGCAATTGTCCCCGGCCGAAGTGAACGCCCTGGCGCCGATCATCACCTGGCACAACGAGCGGGACCGCGGCTACACCACGGTCAAGCTTTGCACGTGGGACCGCGAGCGGTTCTTCACCCACGTCACCGGCTGCCTGACCGCCGCCGGCTTGAACATCCTGGCCGCGGAAATCCTGACCCGTTTTGACGACGTCATTCTGGATACTTTTTTCGTGACCGACGCCCGCACCGGGCAATTGGCCAACCGCGAGGAGCGGGACCAATTCGAGCTTTTGGCGCAAAAGATTCTGACGGGCGCGCCGGTGGATTTGGCCGGGCTGATCGCCAAGGTTCGCCCCGCCCCGGCCGCTTACCAATCGTTGGAGGGCGAGCGGATTCCGACCCTGGTGGTATTTGACAACGCCGCCTCGGCCACGCGCACGATTGTCGATTTGCAGGCGGAGGACCGGGTGGGATTGCTCTATGACGTGGCGCGGGCCTTGGCGGAGTTGAACGTGAACATCTATCTGGCCAAAATCCTGACTGAAAAGGGCGCCGCCATCGACACCTTTTACATCGCCGAGCGCGACGGCTCCAAGGTGCTGGATCCCGAGCGCCAAAAAGCGATCAAACAACGGCTCCGCCAGGCCGTGCAGCATGGGCCATGAAAACTGAACCATTTGACGCGAGGGATGGTCTGTATCACTTTATGTCAGGAGTGAACAAGATTATGAAAAGCAGTTCCATCTTGGTTATAAGCGCTTTCTGCGCGCTGATCGCCCTGGCTGGCGTTCTCGGGGCGGCGCAAACCAATGTCACCA
>DATKFW010000054.1:0-11347 GCA_035511075.1 Vulcanimicrobiaceae bacterium | reverse complement strand
GGGGAGTCTCACAAAGTTGCTTCGGTCAATTGTCGCCGAGCGGAAGCCTGCGGAGCGTGTTTGGAACCTCTCCCGGCCTACGGCTTACCGTTTGGTAAAGGACAGGATGGCAAAAGCCGGTTTCACCGGCGCGATGGCCTCTCCCAAAGGGCTGCGGCACGGATTTGCCATCGCTTGCATCGGCCCGAGCGTTCCCCTCACGACGGTTCAAAAATGGCTGGGCCATGCCCGACTGGAAACGACGGCCATTTATCTCGACGCCAGCGGCGACGAGGAGCGGGAATTTGCCAAGCGCCTGTGGGCGGCCAGTTAGAAAAAATCGGCGAAATAATCTTGTCAAAATGCGGCGTCAGCGTAGCCTTTTTTCGTGAACCAGAATCCGCAATTCTGGTTCATTTTGTTTGGGGGAGAGAGGGAGCCGCTTTGTCCGTACGAGTACCTCAAGGCGGTTTTGAAGTTCAATTTTGGCCCTTTTCAGATTCCAACGCCACCAGAACGTAATCGGATGGACGACTTTCCAGGTAAGAAATTGTGCTGTGTTTCAGCGTCTCACTTAACGGTTGGATGTGGAACTGCTGCGCCGAAGCACTCCATTCAATGGCATAAACGCCTTGCAATTCTTGAGGAATGTCTGTCATACAGAAAGGATAACTGGGTGCTGTGATCTAGCAAGCAATCTCAGCCGCAATAAAGGCTTTTCCCCGCGGCCTGAGAGCGACGGCTTTTGCTCCGGCTTCGCTCCCCGCTTCCCTCGGTCTCCGCTCCGCAAAATCCGCCGCACTCATTCCGCCCCGGACTCGAGCTTGTCCCTCAGACTGAAAGCCGCTGCATTCCGCTTACTCGCCCATTTGCTCCGGCTACGCTTCTCGGTCTCGCTGCGCTCGCTCTGCGAGGCTGGGCCTACGCATATGGGCGACCGCTCCACTCCACAACTTTCAGTCTGAGCGACCAGAGTAGCGCGACCCCGCGCCCCGTTTGGCATGTTTCCAAGTGTTTTTGCAGTGCATTCACTCCTTGTCGTCCTCACGAGCCTGCTTGCGCACAGGGGGCCGGGCGTGGCGACCTTCCGAGGAATCCTTCCACTGGCCGCCCTGTGCCGCAGGCTTTTTTCGTGAAGGGCGACAATCCGAGAACGCACGCGCAGTAAAAAAAACACTATGAAAACAATTACAAATTCAGATTCAAGGCTCAAAAACCGGACCGCACAGCGCAATTCAGAACCACTGCATCGGATTGATTTCCGGCAGCGATTTTACAATCGCGGACTTTCGACAGCCAAAGTGTTAGACATGCTCTACCACGAGACCCCCCGCTTTTGGGAATTGTGCCAGGTTGTCGGCAAGTGGGTATGGGTTGAGTTTCGCGAGAAACAGCCGCGCAACGTGACCGCCGGGCTTTCGCAGCTTGGTTTTCATTGGAACCGGAAACGGCAAGTCTGGCAGCACCCGTGCGGAAATTTTCGCACCGGCACCCGCCGAGACCCGCGCGAGAAGTATCCGACGTTTTATCCGGCGGACTAACCGAAAGCGAACCCACCATGAAACGCACAAGACGCCGCCTGCCAATTCCGCAGCATGAGTTCTATTTTACAGTTGACACATTTAGTCTGTTTTCCGAAGCCGGGCTGGACGGGGAACGTCTGGCACGCGAGCGTGAGGAGGCAGACCGCGCCCGGATGGTTGCGGAGCAGGCGCAAGCGCGGTTGTTTGCCGCAAATTCCAAAAGCGTGCCTTCAAGCATCCGAAAACGGACACCAAAACGGACACCAAATGAGTAAAAAACGATTAAACCAAATAGTGCCGAATTCTCTTGAATACCTCGGAAGAACTGGCACATTAGATCTGCAAACGCGACGGAAAATGGCCGATTCCGACCCTCGCCTCCAAACTTAACCGTATGTGCGGCAACAGTTTGGAGATTCTCCACATTTGAGTTCCAGCGGAAGTGCCAGCACGATTTAACTCTGGCCTGCCCTGCGTAACTCCCACCTGCTCCCTGCCGGAGCCGAGATCAACTGTCGTAAACTCATCGCTGTGAATACAGTTATGAGACAACGATACCGGCTCTACCGCCGCAAAAAAGGCGGACGCTACTATATTCACGATGACGTGACCGGCAAGCAGGATAGCTTGCACACGACCGACCGCGCCACGGCGCTGCGGTTGTTTCATTCGCGCGGCGAGGCGGATCGCCGACAAAGACGAAGTTAAGGTTTCCCGCCTGGGCATTGGCCAGCGCGAGCGCCAAAGCCGAGGAGGCAATGAGGTTTTTCATAGGTTTCCTTTCTCAAGTCATACGGTGTTAACGCGTTTATTTACCAATGGTGGCCGGTCCGCCGCTGGCGCTGATGGTCAGCCGCTTGGAGATGGTCAAGGTTTCGGAGCTCGATCCGGCGGTGTCGATGATGATGTTTCCGCCGCTCATAACAGCGCTGACTCCTTGAGCCACCGTATTGTAGGGATCCAGATAGGTGCCGTTCTGAAAGCCGCTGTAGTTGAAGTCAACATAGACCGGGCTGGTCAAACCGACGAGGGTGTTGAGGAGGTTTAAACCCTTGGGGGAGCCCCATCCCGTGCAAAGGTCATAACCAGGGGCGGCAAACCATCTGTCTGGACTGAGGGCATTGGTGTTGCTTCCATTGGTAATGTCATTAAAACAAGTCTCGTAGGACGCCCCTTGGCAAATATCGTAAATGGCGGGGTTGAGAAAACCGACGACGCCTTTGCCTTCCGCCGAGGCCTGTTGGTTGACCAGCGCGGTGAACGCCGCCCAGAGCGGTGTGGCGGCGCTGGTGCCGAACGCACTCTTGACCTGCCCCGGCACGGAGGGATTGCCGTTGGTAAAAACGTCGGTCAGCACGACCTCTATATGATCCGCACACATGGCCACGTCCGGCACATTGCGCCACTGCGTGGACCCCTGGTTCAACGACATGTTGACGTTCTGTTGGTAGCTGGGGATGGGAACGTTGGTTAGGATTCCACCACTGGACTGGTCCTTCGCCAGCGTGCCGTTCGTAGGCGTAATGTTGTTATTCCAAACCGTTTCGTTTTCGTATTCCTGGCCCGAGTTGAACATGGACAATTCCGTTCCCCCGACCACCGTCACGTAATTCTGGTCAATGTTCATGGCGTTGGTGGCGTTATGGTAAGCGCCGTAATCCCCGGAATCAAAAAAGACGGACTGTCCTTGCGCGACCATTTCCAACAAGGCATGCAAAATGTTGGTGTTTCCGCCAATGCCCCAGGAACAACTGACCTCCGTCGGCACCGGCTCGCCATTCGTTGGGGCGGCGATTTCATTCATCACGTCCGCGTTATTAACCCCTTCATAGACATTGATTTGCTTTACGCCAGGCGCCATGGCGATGACCATTTCGATGTCCAGGCAGACTTCACCATTTTCAGTCCCGGCGATATTGCTGACCCCATCCAACAGCACATTCCGCAGAGGGACATTCGGCAGCCCATTCGTGGCTTCGTAGTCCAGGATGTCACTGGGAGTGTAGCCGTCAAATTCAACCAATCCCACGATTTGCCCGGCGCCGTCGTTAGTAACGCCCGGGATGTACGCATTTCTGAGATCCACGGCTAAATAAGCGCCATTCTTGCCTGAACCATCAGCCGCACCGGGCACAGGCTTGGACTGGAAATAATTCGGACGGGGAATCACATAGTTGTCCAAGCCACTGACGAAGTCTATGGGCATGTCGGGAGCCACTGTCGGCTCCACATCCGGGGCAAAAAACTGCCTTTTTTCCGTGGGATGCTCATACACACCCAGTCGGATTTTAAACATTCCTTCAATATCGGCCACTGTCCCGGCCACATCCACCAAGGCGCGGTTGGCAAAAGTGCGCTCGACTTCCAACCCGTTTGATCGGGCGTAGTTCATCACCTTTTGATAATCCTGCTCCGCCGGCCCAAATTTTTCGGCGAATTGTTCTGGCGTCAAAAAGCGATGGAAATTGGTGCTGGCCGGATTGTAAAGCTCTTGCAGCAGCTTGTTCAGAGTGTTCTCGTTGCGCAGCGGCAATCCGACCGCCAAATGCAGGCGCTGGCCCGGCGGAAGGCGCTCCAGCCTTTGCAAGTGAGCCGCCGTTTCCGGCACTTGCGTCAGGAGGACGCGTCTTTCCTCCGCGAGAATGGAAGCGGCGGTCAGCGAAAGCAGAGCCAAGCTCAGGGCCATTTTTGCAAATCGGTATTTTATCTTTCGCCATGCGGTTGATGGGAGGGCGGAGGGAAAAAGATGCCCCCTGCGTCCGCCTGCCACCTGCGCGACTGTTTTGTTTTTCATGCTCATGGCGTTTTTTATTGGAGTGTGACGAGCACAAGGACCATGCCCTTGCCTTCCGCCAGTGAAGTCATCGCCTTGCCGAGTATCGCGCCTTGGGCGCGAGCGTGATCGGTGACTTTCATCGCATGGCCCGGCGTGCTGGAAGTGGTCAACAAATCACCTGGACGGATGGCTCCGTTGGCAGCGTCCGCCTGCACATAAACCCTCCCCGTCAGCGCCACGTTCTTGCCGCCCTGCTGGAGCGATTGTTGCTGCATTTGAATGCCGGGATTGATGCCGTTGGCGCCGCTGAGCACCCCCGCCACACAAGTGTCATAGGGCTGCCTGCTTAGCTTTAGCCCTCCGGGGTGGTCGGCGTCGATGACCACCACCGCGCCGGGTGGCATTTCCTCCGGCGCGGCCGTTATCGGGAATGGCTCAGCCAAGTCCGCGCCGCCATTGATGGTGATCGAACTGCAAGCGATGTGCATCCAACTGCTGGAAGCTTGGTTCCAAAACCCAACGGCGGTGATAAGGCTATTCATGCTCCCGATTTGCACGTCGCTACCCGAACCATTGCCTCCGATGTAGGCGTCGATCTGGCCGTTCCCGTCGTCCGCGTTGGCCCCGTCTATTTGGACGTAGTTGCCATTCACTTCCAGCCGCTGCGTTGGAGTCGTCGTGTTAATGCCGACAAATCCGTTGTTGGAAATGCACATCCGGTTGACAGAGGCCGTGTAAAAGTCCAATCCATGCACGTTGCCGCTTCCGGTGCGCTGGGATGCCAGGCCCTCCCCACTGACGCCGGCTCCAAAGCGCAGCCCGTACTCAATGGCGCCCGTGTTCTGATTTAAATAATCGACATGCACCCCTTCGCTGCCGTTGAAGAACAGCACCCCGCCGGAGGCCAGCACGTTAAAGGCATCATCAAAGCCAGCGCCCGTGAAAGGATTTTGTGACCCGTCGCTCCAGACGAATGTGTCATTATTGGTCGTTTGGGCATATTGCCCGGCGGCAAAACTGCCTGTGCCGCTGGCGATATTATCAATGCCGCCGGGAATGGTCGCAAAGAGTCCGCTGGCGTTGTTGAGGTAGCCTCCACCTACCGCGCCCATGTCGGAGGCCTTGTTACCAAAGCCGCCCGCAATCGTCGCGCCGCCTGCGAAAAACTCACTGTTGACAGTGGTGGCGATATTGTCGTAGCCGCCTCCGATCACTCCCCCATAAGATGCATTGGAATTGCCCAAGCCCCCGCCTACCACGGAGATAGCGGCCGTGGCCTCATTGCCCGCACCGTCGGCTAAACTACCATCTGTGCCGCCGCCGCCGATAAATGAGCCGGTGACGCTGGCAACATTGTAATATCCGCCCGTAACCGCGGCGTAGGGTGCGCTGGCATCGTTGAAGGCTCCGCCGCCCACCGTCGAGTTGCTGGCGTAGGCGCCGTTCACGTTCCCGCCCGCCACCGTCGCGAAATTACCGCTCGCAGAATTGACTTTGCCGCCGCCCACCACCGTGTCCAATGCCGTCGAGTAATTGAACGTGCCCCCGCCAATGACCGATCCTCCGCCGGTGGCAATATTTCCCTGATAGTATTGTCCGTCGTAACCGCCGCCGCCCACAAATGCACCCGGTCCAGACGCCAGGTTATTGAAGCCGCCCGCCACCGTGGCATCGGGGCCGCTGCTGGTGTTGGCTACGCCGCCTCCAACCGTCCCGAAATCGGCCGTCACAGCGTTGGTCAGTTCCACAAACCCGAAATAAAAGTCCGCCCCGCCACCGGCAATGGTGGCCCCACGGACTCCGGCGGCCACAAAATTGACCGAGGCGCCTCCCACCACGTTGACCATGTTGGAGTGGTTCGCATCGTTTGGAGTCGGCTCCAATCTCCAACCACGCGTTCCCTTCACGTGAATTTCCAGTGGATTATTGTCCGTAGTGCCTAGGAACGCGCCATTGGTTGGATTGGCCCCGGCATTGCCGTTGGTCCTCCAGAACGCGGCGCTGCTCAAACCGCCCAGTGTGACCGCGTTGACATTGGTCAAACCAGCGCCATTGCCGGCAAAACTGTTTCCCCCATTGGTCAGGTTGACCACATTGCTCAAAATGCCGCTCAAGCTGGCCATCGGGATGGTTCCGCTCAGTCCCGCCGCGTTGCCACCTTCGGCGAAGATGGCATAGGGCGTCGGGGTCAATTCCTGGCGCGGATTCAGCGCGATGAAGTTGGTCGCGCCGTTGGTGCGAACTCCAATTTGCAACCAGAGGACGGTGCCGTTGAATACGTCCCCGAAGTCGATGACAACGCTGAACTGGCCGATTTTGACAGACGTGTCGAGGTTGGTCAAAGGCCCGGCCATCAGGGTGCCATTGGTGCTCTCGTCGAAAAGTTGGAACCTGAGATCATAAAACCCATTGGCTGAATTGCTTCCCTCAATGAGGCTGCCTTGGTAGCTGAAGGCCGTGCCTTGGCCGTGAAGATTCGTGGCCAAGGTTAATGATGAAACCGCGGTCACGAGCAGCAGCAGGCGTTTCTTCATAAGGGTCTCCTATAGTTGGTGTAAGTGAGCGAACCGGGTGGAAGTAATAACCGTCATCTGCCAGGAAGGCAAGCTTTATTTTTGTTTTTCTGATCCATGGGTTCAAATTTTGCCCTGCCGCTTTTTGGCACGCCTCAATCGACCGATCCAAAAGTTTTGTTGAAAGAGTCTGCGTGGATTTGGCTTACTTAGGACGAATGGAAGACCATGTTTCTGACGACGAGGGCGACTCGCTTTTGCCGACGCGACGCACCTTGCTGATCGTCCGCGCCATCAGTATTCTCGCTCTTCCCCAACGCCTGCTCTGGCAGCCCCAGTTTTCCGGCGGCAATTTCAGTTTCAGCTTCCAGACAACCTCCAACCAAAGCTACACCATCCAACAAGACACCAACGCGTCCACACCGAACTGGTTCTTGATCACCAACATCACGGGTGACGGTTCGATCTTCGAGTTTGTGATACCGATCACGCCAAGCAGCGCGCAAGATTTCTTCCGTGTCCTCCAGCCCTGACGAGCAAGCGGTCAAGATGCTCACTACGGCGAGGTTTCTGGTGTGGCCGAAATCGTTAGCGCCCAACCGCCCGTCATTAACGTCTCATTGTGATTTTGACAAGAAAAGTGGTCGGGTAAGGAAGTGGCGTTGCCGCCACTCCCTCCCCTCAGAACCGGACGTGAGACTTTCGCCTCATCCGGCTCAAGCCGCACCAAAGCCCCGCGTGAGCGGAGCCGGTTTCACAACGGTTTTGATCCCGGCTTTTCGGCGTGTGAGGCCCGCCTTCTTACGAAACGCACGTTCCGTGAAGTAGGGCTGCCACTGCGGGTCGAACGGATTGGCGTCCCGCCGGATTTTGACATGACGCCGGATTTTGGTTTCGCTCGCATACACGAGTCGCAACCAAATGGGTTTGTCGTCCGGGGTTCGTTTGTCCGTCTCGGTCGCAAACGTCCAAGCTCGCTGGCCCAAGGCTGGGAAGCATTGCTTCTTGACCCAGGCGCGTGATTTCTTGGGGTGTCTGCGTCTGGCCCACTGCCAGAGCGCCCGCCAGATTTCATGGTCCACCCGGTCGAACGTCTCCTTGGCCGCGCAGTGTTGATGATAGTTGGCCCAGCCACGAATGACGGGGTTCAACAGACCAATTAACACGGTTTGGCTGACGGATTTGTTCGCCTCAATGATTCCCCGGACTTTTTCCATAAACGCGTGCGTGTTCTTCTTCGACGGTTTGACCAATGGCTTGCCGTCGTATTTGCGGATGTTTTGTCCGAGGAAGTCGAACCCCTCATCGATATGAGTGATGCGTGTCTTGTCGGCTGAGAGCACCAGGCCTCGTTCCTGCAAGAACTGCTCCACCAAGGGGCGCACTTCACTTTCCAGCAACCCTTTGGAGTCGCCGGTGATGATGAAGTCGTCCGCATATCGGACAAGGTTGACCTTGGGCTGCCAGATTTTGCCGTCCTTCCACTTCCCTTTGGGAAAATGTTTAGACAGCAGTTTTTCCAGTCCGTCCAAGGTTATGTTGGCCAGCGTGGGCGAGATGATGCCGCCTTGCGGCGTGCCCGCCTCCGTCGGGAACAGGGTTCGGTTTTCGATGTAACCGGCCTTCAACCATGTTTGGAGCACCACCTTGTCCGTAAGGACATGTTGGAGCATCCATTGATGGCTGATGTGGTCGAAGCAACCTTTGATGTCGCCTTCCAGCATTGGCCTCGGCGAGGAGAAGGACTTGTCTCTTGATACACTGAGGGAGGCTGGCCGTATCGCGACCCGTGAAGCCGTCAGACTTAAAGCGAGCCATGTCGCCTGGGCTCCCGTCATTCGCGACGAAGGCAATACCTCTATCGAAGTTGGGGCGGGAGATAGGGCTTTCGCGGAGCAAATGGTTTCCGCCTACGACACCGAGAAGCGATTGCAGGCGCAGGGTCTCGCACCGGAGTTTTCCATTGAGACCTTCGTCATTCAGGCCGGCCCCACGTTTTTCGATTCGGCCGTCAAACAAGTGGGCGAAGGGATCGCTTCGGAAATGTCGCAAATTTCTCGGCGCGACGCGAGTCCCTACACGTCAGCCACGAAATGACCCATGCGCCGCTTGCTTTCCATATTGCCAGTGGCGCTCACGTTCGCGACTCAAGCGCAAGACATGAAAAATTCACAGGAAATTCCGTCGCCGCCGCCCTCGTACGACATGCTGCGATTCAATGAGAACTATTCATGTTTGAGCAATGCGGCAAACCAAACGGATTGGTTTGATCCCGCCAAATATATGCCCATTCGGCCAAATGACCCGTCCTGGTATCTGACATTTGGCGGGGAAGCCCGGGAGCGTTTTGAAAGCACGGACGCGCTGAATTTTGGAATCGGCGCAGCGGGGGATTCCTATTTGTTGCAGCGTTTGGGGCTTCTGTCCGATCTGCATCTCGGCGACCGGGTTCGTTTCTTTGTCGAAGGCATTTCGGGCCTCGAGATTGGAAACCGGGAAGCAGCGCCCCCGGTGCAGCGGGATCCAATCGACTTGGCATTTGCATTCATGGATGTGGTTCCTTATTTGACCGCAGAGGAACAATTAACGCTTCGGATGGGCCGATTTGGAATGTCATTTGGGGCCGGACGCCTTGTCGCGACGCGCGCGCCGGTGAATATTCCTTTTCGGTTTGATGGATTTGAGGCGCTGTATTCCAGCCCGAAATGGGAGGCCACAGCATTCCTTACCCAACCGGCCCTGGATTCCGGCCATATCGACAGCGAAGATCATACCACCACGTTTTGGGGTCTATATTTGACTCACTGGTTCGACGCGCCTCATTTGCTGGGGGTGGATCTCTACTATTTCGGCATTCATCGAAAGGACGGCGTTTACGCCTCCGGCACGGGCGACGAACACCGGCATTCGCTGGGCTCCCGCCAATTTGGACTCTGGCATAACTGGGACTGGAATACCGAAGAGGTAGTACAAGTGGGAAAATTCGCCGATGAATCCATTCTCGCGTGGACTGCAAGTTTCGATTCCGGCTACACCTGGCAAATTCCCGGAAAACCCAGGCTTGGACTTAAGGCGAACGTGACGAGCGGCGACACCAACCCACACGACGGCGCATTGCAGACCTTCGATACGATGTATTTCAAATCAGGCTATTTCAACGATGCAACCCTCCTTCGTCCCGAGAACATCATGGACCTGCATCCGAACGCCTCGTTCCAGCTTTCGCGCGCCGTCAGCCTGGACGGGGGAGCCGATTGGTTTTGGCGTTATTCGAGGAACGATGCGGTTTACGCGGTCCCCGGATTTATCGCGATTCCAGCGCTGCATACGGCGTCAAGTTTTGTTGGGACTGCTCTGGATTTGAATCTTAACTGGCAACTGCAACGCCATCTCAACCTGCAGGCATCATATGTTCACTTTTTTAGCGGCAGCTACATCCATGAGGCGGGAGGCCGCGACGTCAATTACGTTTCCACAACTCTTAGCTTCCTCTTCTGATCATGAACGATCCCGTCCATGTTGCGATTGTCAGAACGGTCAAACCGGGCTGCGAGGCGGCGTTCGAACGGGCGCTTCACGAGTTTGTTCAGAGATCGCTGTCACTCCCTGGGCAAATGGGAGTGCATATCATCCGGCCTGCGCCGGGAAGCAATTCGCGCCAGTACGGAATCATTCGGCGATTCGCCGATCGCAACGCGCTTACCGCGTTCCGGGCTTCGCCCGAATACCTGGAATGGAATCAATTGGCCACTGATCTAACCGAAGGCGACGGTCACGCCGAAGAACTTTGCGGCCTTGAAAGCTGGTTCACGCTGCCGGGCCAAGCACTTCAACCCCTTCCGCAATGGAAGATGGCTTTGGTCACTTATATCGCGGTTGATATAGTTACGACTCTGCTCTTCTGGATAGCTGGTCCGGTGATTCAAGCGTGGCCGTTTTTGCTCCGAAATTCCGCTTTCAACGTGCTCGTCGTCGTCTGTCTCACTTGGGTGGCGATGCCGCTGTTGACACGAATGTTTCACGGCTGGCTGCAACCCAAACCACAAAACCTTCAAACTTCGCAAGCAATCTTGAACAATCATTAATCCACGTTTATGAAAAAATCACTAATTCCCGATCTAATCATCCACAACGCACGCATCACCACGCTCGACACCAAATACCAGGAGGCCACTGATGTGGCTGTCAAAGATGGGCGTATCATAGGCGTGGGCGATGCGCAGGAATATAAACCTACGTCGGGCACCAAGGTGGTTGACGTCAACGGCCGCCGCGTCATTCCGGGATTGAACGACTCGCACTTGCACGTCATCCGCGGCGGACTGAATTACAATATGGAGTTGCGCTGGGATGGTGTTCCATCTCTGGCCGACGCGTTGCGGATGCTCAAAGAACAAGCCCAACGCACGCCGCCTGGACAATGGGTTCGCGTGGTTGGTGGCTGGACCGAATTTCAATTTGCAGAGCGACGGATGCCGACACTGGAAGAAATTAATGCCGTTGCTCCGGAGACGCCGGTCTTTGTTTTGCATCTCTACTGTCGAGCCTTGTTAAAC
>DATKFW010000053.1:0-12239 GCA_035511075.1 Vulcanimicrobiaceae bacterium | reverse complement strand
CTTTTGCCACAGCGGCCCGCTTTTAAGTGCGCCAGTCTGCGTTTTGTTGCGTCTATATTGCATTCGAGTCCCCATTTTTGAGAGGTAAAACCGTATGTCTAGAGAAATTTATGATGTTAATATACTCCCCCCCCAAGAGATGCTCGATGTCTCAGGTATCGCCAATTTGCCTAGGACATTTAAGTTTCGCGAGATATAGCAATATTTATTGTCACGACGTTTGCCACAACTCAGCGAGGGCAGCCCTTATTATGATTAGAAACCGCGTCGCGCAGAAACGGCATTAAGGACAGCAGTCGATAAGTTCCCAAACTAAAGAAAGAGTGGTATGACAATTATTATGACCGAACATATGGACCTGCCCGTTGACGAAGCCTGGGGCATGCAGTATCCAATCGAGTCTGCTACTTCAGCAGGCTGTAATCCCAAGACCGCCGCCAAGTAATTAGGAGGAAAAGAAAGATGCGCACGGAAAATCCAAAGAAAAGGCTCGAGCCTGGCGAATATTACGTCACCCCTCAATCCAAGCCTGAGCACAGCCCGGTAGACAAGAAACCCTATTGGGAGCTCGTCGGCTGTCGCATCTGGGGCGGCCCGCAAGCACGGGTGCGGCTGCGGTGGGATACATGGACAGCTTCGGATGAAAAACTGCGCGGATTCGAGGCCGGAGACGCGGAATGGCTGACGACCAACAAGCAGGTGGCGACCCCATCTGTGATCGTCTCGAAGAAACTCAACGAGTCCCGGCTGGCCGAGGCCGAGCGCGCGGTTGCGCGGCTTCCGCAGGACGAGTCCAAGAACCCTGACAGCAGGTACCAACTGGATGATGGCATAACCTTCGCGCTTGTGTGCGGCTGGAACCCTAAAGCGGGGAACACCAAGATCGAGGACGTAATCAGGGAGATGCGCATCTGGCTTAAGAAGCGTACGGAACTTTCGTGGAAAAATGAAGATCACCTGGCGACGATGTCAGGTGTCAGTTGTTTTCTTAATCATTGCGACAGGATTTTCGGTGAGTTTACGGTAGGTGTTGTCAACTCAGCCGAGTACCAGAAGGCGGTGCTCCATGCCGCCGAGCACGAACCGGACAACTACAAGCAGCTCGCCCTGACAGGCCTGAGGCGGGCGCTTAATTATCTGCTCGACAGGGAAAGGATCAGCGTTGTTCGCCTGTACAGCTTCGGGCTCAAGTCAGAGGCGATCCCCCAGGCCATGAAGCTCTTGGAACGCCAGCAGTATATTGATGTGTTTTGGGAAAATGACTTTGCCGCCGCTGCAGTTGCTCGGTTTTATATGGGGCTTCGGCCGCTTTCTGAGCTGAAAAAATCGCGAGCCGCAACTCCATGGGGGCTTAGCCCCGATCTGCGGTACTATCGCGTTCCCATGGATTCGAAGACTGGCTACCGCCCGGTCGAGGTTCCTCCGGTCGCGAAGAAACTGTTTGAGATTCTTAGGGACGAAAAGCGGCTTGGAATCCTGAATGAGCATGGCAACTATCAGCTCCACATTGGGAACGCTTCCACCTGGTCCCCGTGGTATCTGAAAATGGGGTATGGCGCGGTGACGCCGGCGCTGGCCAAAAATATCCTGCCCCGTCTAAGAAAACTTTCGGACGAAGATGCGGTCGCTGAGTTTAACACACAATACCCCCGAAAGTACAAGAACAGTAATGATCCCATTCCGTGCAAAGCTACGACTGAGGCAGTTGATAAGTACCTAAACGATTCCCCGCGCAAAGGTTCGATTTCGGCGTATGTGCATGCTACCGGTGGGATGGTGGATTCAGCGGCTACGTATTTTGGTAACTCCCGAAAAATCATCCTGGCCCACTATCTAGCCCTCATGTCCAGAGCGGAGGCATTTTTGCTGTACCAAACTATTCCGACCTGTCTCTTGGGAAACATTGACCCCACAACGATCCCGCTGCCGTCATGGGCTAAGCCAGAACTACTTTCGGCTGAAGACAAGGCTGAACTCGAGGCCCTTCGTGCTGAACTCCCAAAATTTTACGCCTCTACGCCGAGCTTTCGCGAGAAGGCCGAAGTAACTCGCCGGGATGCGATCCGTCGGTTCTGGGCCGCGAAGAAGTCGTCGCCGGACTGGCAAAGGACGAAAGAAGCGTACGGCACGCGCGCGCCTCGCTTTAAAAGCAAAGCACCAGGCCAAGGCTGCCGCCGAAATCGGGGCTACGGCCCAGGTTCCTGTGACTCAACAGGCCCAGAATCCATCGGCGCAATCAGACTTGGTTCCTGTGACTCAGGCCGCCTAGAGCCTGTACTTAACTTTTGTCAAATAGACTTTTGAGCATCAGGATCGCGAAGGCCAGCCAGTGGTACCCGGCCAGGATTGCGGCGAGTCGTTGGTAGTCCCGGGCCAGACGCCGGAACCGTGCGGCCCAGGCAAAGGATCGCTCCACCACCCAGCGCCGTGGCAACAGGACAAAGCCCCGTTTGGCTTGGTGGTGTTTGTTGACTTCCAACCTTATTCCTTCCTGCGCGGCGGCCTCGGCTGGGTCCTCCCCGATATAGCCCTGATCCACGAAATCTACTTGCACCGATTCTTCCGTGGCCGCTTGGACCGCTTGAGCCAATTGTCCCACTTGGGCCCGGTCCTCTTCGTTGGCCGGAGTTACGCCCACGGCCAGCAAATGGCCCAGGGTGTCCACGGCGAAGTGGACCTTGGATCCTTTGCGCTTCTTGGGCCCGTCAAACCCGGCCCGGCCTCCGCTCTCCGGAGTGGACAGGAGCGTCCGGCTGTCCAGAATGACCGCGCTGGGATCGGCTTCTCGCTCCAAGGCCATGCGCAAAATGGCGCGCAAATCGTGGGTCATGGCTTCAAAACAACCCTCTTTGATCCAGCGCTGGGTTTGTTGATAAACTACGTTCCACGGTGGCAGATCGTGCTGCATCATGCGCCAGACGCCACCCATCCGCACCAAGTAGCGCAGGGCATTGAAGATCTCGCACAACGTATAAACCCGCGGCGGGGCCTCCTCCGTCATCAGCGTCAGATAGCTGACGCAAAAGGCCCACTCTTCATCACTGACATCGCTTGGATAATTCTTTCGTTTTTCGTTCATCCCCAGCTTAATGCAGGGATGTAAATATATTGTACAGACAATTTTTGCAAAAAGTTAAGTACAGGCTCTAGTCTAGCTCCCACAAAAGCGAAGGTCACCCGTGCAAAAAGAATGCCGCTTTACCTTTCATTGATTGCCTCATTACGATTTTGCTGGTCGTCCGCGTCGGATCGGTTGCCGGGTTAGAGCATCGCGGACGGCCCTGGGGACAAACCAAGTCCTCCCTCCGCTCTTGCAAAAGGGGATGGTTCGCCTCGCGCATTGGTACTGAACCCAGCGGTAGCTAGGTTCTGTCCCCCCTGGCAGGGAACCGGGCGTAGCCGTTGGGTGGGTCTAGCTTTAAAACACATGAATTTTGTCCAAGGTGGGTAAATCGCCGCGTTATGTTGGGGTGCTATAATTTCCGGACCTGGGATTTGGCGGCCGTCGGGGTCGTCTTGACCCTCAGGAGGTGAAGTTCGGTGCGATCCAGCAATTCCCATTGCACCTCGTCGCCCGGCTCCAAGCCGATGGCGGCGGCCAGGGCCAGAGGAAAGCTCACATACAACCGGGGTTTTTGTCCGCGCGAGCGCATGGCCTGGACACGTAAAGGATAAGTGACTTCCATTTTTTTTGAGTCAAGTAACGATTTTTCTAGCATCTTGGCAGGTTAGAGTATAATCTGGCTGCATGGCCAGCTTGCTTATTCCTTTTCCCACCGATCTGCGCCCGCGCCTGCCCACCATCGTGGGCAATGTCGATTACCTGACTTTGTGCCAACGGCTCGAACAAATCGAGAGTCTTCTCCAGGCCAGTGGCTTGGAAGCCGATTTTGTGGAGCAAGCTCTCCAAAACTGGCTCAAGCCCAAGCCAGCCTCCCGCCTTCCCACCGCCCGGCAGCAACAGCAGTTTCAACTGCGCAGCCGGCGGGCGCTCCGCTGCACGATCTTGCGCACGCTGCTGCAAGAGGATTACCGGGGCTTTAGCTGCGCTCTGGCGGGCAGTCCTCTGTATCAGTGGTTTTGTCTGGTGGATGCGCTGGATGAGGTGCGCGTGCCCTCCAAGAGCGAGTTGCAACGTTTCGCGCACTGGCTCGAGGCGGCGCAGATGCGCCAGATGATGGAGAGACTTTTGCGGGCAGGGATGGATCCAGCCGGCCCGCTGGATTTAAAAGAACCGGTGGACTTGGAGGAGTATTTTGTGGATACGACGGCGTTGAAAGCCAACGTGCATTTTCCGGTGGATTGGGTCTTGTTGCGCGACGCCACGCGCACGCTGATGAAAGCCGTCACGCTCATTCGCCGGGAGGGTTTGAAAGCCCGGATGGAACCGCCGGCCGAGTTCCTGCGGCGGATCAACCGTCTCTGCATAGAGATGACGCACAGCCGCCGTAAAGCCGAGAGCCGGAAGGAACGCAAACGGATTTTGCGCGGGATGAAAAAGCTGGTCAAGGTGGTGGGCCGCCATGCTCGGAAGCATCAGGACCTGCTGGATCAGGAATGGGAGAGAACCGATTGGACGCGGCGACAGGCAGATCAGGTCCTGGGGCGCATCGACCAGGTGCTGGAGCTTTTGTCGCGGGCGCAGAAACAGGCGCATGAACGGATTATCGGCGAGCGGAAGGTGGACAACGCGGAAAAGATTTTAAGTCTGTATGAACCGGACATCCAGGTGCTGGTGCGAGGCAAGGCCGGAGCGGAGGTGGAGTTTGGGAACAAACTGCTGTTGGGGGAAAACCGGCAAGGGATCATTTTGGATTACCAGCTGTGGCCGGAGTCAGCGCCGGTCGACGCCTCATTATTGGTGGAAAGTTTGGAGCGGGTGGTGGTGGGCCTGAAAAAGAAAATGGGGGCCGTGGGAGGCGACCGTGGATTTGCCAGCAAGGCCAACAGCGTCGGGTTGGCGGAGGCGGAGATATTTGACAGCCTTTGTCCGAGAAGTCCGGCCGCCCTGAAGGAGCGGATGAAAGAGCCGCGCTTTGTGCGGATGCAGCAGCGCCGGTCACAAACGGAGGGACGGATCAGTATTTTGCAGCGAGGCTATTTGGGGCGGCCGATGCGAGCCAAGGGATTTGCGCATCGCGAGTTGGCCGTGGCCTGGGGAGTATTGACACACAACTTATGGATGCTGGCGCGCTTGAAACGAGATAAGAAAGAACCCTTGCGCCAAGCGGCGTAGCGGGATTCCATAAACCTCCACAGAGGGAAAAGACAGAAGTGGTGTCGCCAAAATTTGCAACTTAAGGATTTTTTCGGTGTCCCAATGTGAATAACTCGCTCACGGCGTTCCCACCATGCCCCGTGCGGAGCGTGCAATTACATAAGGGCTACGTTGGGGACAAAACCTAAGATACGCGAACTCGATCTTATCACCACGGCTGCCAAAACGAAAGCACCAGGTCGGTCGTGGACATCAGGTGGTTTTGAATTCCCGCGAATGACGTTTTTTCTTTTTCCAATTGACGACACGGAAAGCATGACCAACACGCGGGGCGATAGTTCCTCTACGCCGCGAACCGGGTGGATTACGTGATTGTGAACAATCCGGCCAAAGGACGGGGCGACTTGTTCAAACGTTGGCCACTGGAATAGCAGTTGCTCAAATGTGCGGCTAAGGCCATCTCGCTGCCCACGATCCCGCCGACCACATTGCTGGCCGTGGAGAAAGCGGAAGCCGCCGCCCGGCGCGGCTTGAGCTTAGCCGAACAGCGGCGTGAAGGAAAAGGGTGAGATTCCTTGCCAGGGCAACTTTGCGCAGTAAGATGGAGTCGTGCCGAAGCGGTCCCAACTGGCGCTCTGCGTAGCGGCAACTGCGGTCGGCTCACCGCATCACATGAAATCAGACATTGCGTTCTCACCATCGCCCTCTTGTTCTCCGTCGACTCCACGGTCTTCGCCGCCAACCCGGCCGTTCCACTGAAGCCGATTCGCGGAGAAGTAATTATCAACCGCACGAACTCGGCTTGGGAGGCGCAGCAGGTGCAAGAGCCGTGCATATTGCCCAACCCGAAGGACCCTGCCCGCCTTGTGATGTTTTACTCCGGCGTGCCCGCGACGAACCGAAACCTGTGCTTCATTGGCAAAGCGTGGGCGATCAAGTCCGACCCGTTTACATGGCATCAGGACGAACACAACCCGGTATTCAGCCCTGGAAAACAAGGCTGGGATTCTGGGAGCATCCGACTCGACGCGGTGTTGTATATTGAGGAGGAAGATGCCTATTACATTTACTATTCCGGCACCACTGCCTCGATTCAGGATCATATCGGGCTGGCTATTTGCCCTGCTGGGGCCGATGGATATTCCGGCATCACGCCTGCAAATATCCAGCGCATCGGTACGCAGCCAGTTCTTTCACCCCAACCAGCCGCGCCGTATTTCGAGCAGATGGCTTCGCAGGCGGCGGTATTGCGCGAGTGGGATACGAAGGAGCGTCGCTGGGACTGGTTCATGTATTATTCCTACCGTGGCAAGGATGGCATCCTCCCTGGCCTTCGGCTGGCAACCTCGCACAATGGCAAAACATGGACTCGTCAGTACAATGAGAAGGATCTGCGCGGCATGGGGCAGATTTTCAAATCCACGCCTGGCGCCTACTACGAGTGGCACCAAGCCTTGAAAATCGGAAGCACCTATTTCCTCTCAATAGAAGTCGGCATTTCGTCCGGCAAACGCTGGCGTCCTGTCATCGCGGTGAGCAAAGAACCCAGCACCGGTTGGACGCAAATCGACGTGGATACCGTGCTCCAGACAAAGTGGGAAGGTTTGTATCGTGACGACTTGATTTACCACGTCGCCACGCCAGCGTTTTATCAGATCGAGGGCAAATGGTATCTATTTACGCAAGCCTGTCCGCGGCCCGACAACGGCAACTATATTGACGGCCATTGGGACCTTTGGGGCTTCGCGTGCGATCGTCTCATTGCTACCCTGCCAGGCTGCAACAGCATTTACATCCCTGGCCACTCAGATGCGTCCAACCCTTGAACGATGACGCAAACATCCTCAACTTGTTCCACGAATTCAGGCAAGATAAAGTAGCGAGGCAGGTCACGAACTGGGCAAAGAGCATATTGGCGGTGGATTCATCTTTTTTTTCGGCCCCACCTCCAACTACCAGAGAATCCGTGGAATTGAACTGCATGAAAGGGTGGCGCGACAATTTGTGGATGACCTGTTGACAAGCGAACTTGGACAGATATTGAGATTGGCCGACGCTTATGCCGCTTTTTCGCAGTTTGTTGAAGCGGCGTGAGTTGCCCGATATCAAACGCTCGGAGTTTAAAGCCGTGGTGGGGCCGTTGATTAGGGAGGAGTTCCATGTCGCTCTCAGGAATGATCTGCCTGGGGTGGATGGGAGCGGTGTTCGTGACGGGAAGGGCATCAAGCTGCTTTAGACGGCGCCGGGTTGAAATGGGAGCCGGATGAACAGCCAAAATCGTCGGTTGTGTTCAATTTTTGGGTTCAGTGTATATTTGGCGGGTATGAGCAAGGCGTTTACTCGTGAGTCTGATGATATGCCGGAACGATCGGCGTTGAAGCGACCGGCATCTTCCCTTCCGTTTGGCGCGACAAATTATTTTACGCCTGATGGCCTGAATAATCTTCACCACGAATTGGAAGAACTCACACTCGGGCTCGATTCACCCTCAACTCGGCAGCGCATCTTTGAAATTCAGCAAAGCCTTGAGTCCGCCGTGGCTGCTCCACCACCGCCACCGCCTTGGGACCAAGTTTTGTTTGGTGCAAACGTCACCATTCGCGATCAACGGGGCGAGGAGACCACCTATCGGATTGTCGGCGCGCATGAAACAGATATGGACCGGGATTGGATTAGTTGGCTCTCACCGCTCGCCAAAGCACTGCTCAAAGCACGAGTCGGCGAACGAGTCCGCTTCAGCGCTCCGGGCGGTGAACAAAACTTAGAAATCATCGCCATTCGCTTTTGACTGATTCAAGCTCGAGGATTGGACGGGTTTCAACCACAACCTCCAATTAATCCAGACCGAAGGGCAGAATGGCAAAGCCGCCATTCTATTATGGCGTTCGAAAATGGATTTCTTATTCATAATAATGTCCTTCCATATGTATAATGCTGAATAGGTGGGCAGTTTGTCGGATGGAAAATGCCGAATTAGTGTTCTTGTTTGAATGGGCGTCCAATTTTTCGAAAAGCTCGGTCGAACAAGAATTTGAAGCCGCTGCCTCGGCAGGACGCGAATACGCGCAAGGACCCAGCAAGCCCCCAGGCCAATTGAAAATTGCGCTCCTTCCGCGCGGTTCTCTGTGAATATTAATGGCACCCTAAGTGACCAGGCCAAGTGAAAACCGAAAGTGCAACTCCAGCTTGCGGCCAACCCGCAGTTCCTCGCCGCCTGGATGACGTCCTGAAACACCATGAACTGATCAAGTTGAAGTTCGACTTCAAAGATCAGAAGAAGGAACTCGCTCCGCAACTGGCTGAGAAAAGCGGCAGCCCCCTGATCACCCGAGTCCGCAATGTCGCCGTGCTCTTCTGTCCGAAACCGGCAGAGCCGCACTCTCGTGGCAGTGGTCCTGGTCGAGTCGGTGGCGCGCGCAATGGAGAAGGGATTTATCGGAGGGGAACAGGAGTCTGTTCTCGCACACGCGTGCTTCCTCGTGGACGAAACCCGCGCTCGCATGAGAGCGGTCCTTTCTCGGACTTCAAATTGAGGTCGCCGCACGAATGCGCGAACTTGTTAGGGAGATCTACCCCGGCCCCATTTTGCTATCGCAAAACGCGGCGGATGAGACACGCTCGTTTTTCAGAATCATACCATCCGCGACTCGTAAAAAACAGTTAGCACTTATTGCGAACCGAGCCGGAGCCGGCCTTCATCCAGGTCAATGAATTCAAACATCGTCAGCACCGTGCTGGGTGGCAAACCGATCTCGGCCAGGCGTTCGTTCAAACGTTGTGTTCTGGCATCGCGCCAGCCGAGTTTGGTCATGAATCCATTCCGCACTTCAATTTCATCCTCACTGGGCTGACGGCCATGGGCGAAGGACCATTCCAACAGGGATTCATCGCTGCCGCCTTTGAGGGTTTCAACTTCGAGTGCGGCGTAATCAATGTGGAGGAACTTGCAGCAGCGGGAATCGAAATTGCTTTTCGAGGTCACGCCCCGCGATGATTGCCAGCCTTTCGGCAATTTTCCCGCCGCCGCGAGCCGGATTTTGTCTAGCATACGGCCGAAATGAACGATGCCCTTGACCTGGTCGAAAGGGCTGCGAAGTCCTGGAAGGATTGTTGGATATGATTGCGACATGGTTTAGGAAAACATTTTTTTGGGTCGGCTGCAAGGCTCATGATGTGCCCGATGTTTCATTGAGCGAACAACTCTGTGGCGTGGCATTAGAATCCGAGGAGTTGGCTTGTCCGATTTTCATCGCGACCGTCGTGGGCGACTGCGTTCGGTGCGGGCATTGCGCGGCATTGATTCCAAGGTGAGCCTGACCAAGGGACTTTGGGGACTGGCCGAACAGCTCGCCAATTGTCAACCGCTACAAACGGTCGAGTCGGCGGCGTTGAATTGAAGGCTGATGGTTCTTCCCACGGTGACGCGGCTTTTTCGAGAATTCTTTGCCGGACAAAAAATAAATTCTCATTCCTTTGTTCGTGGTGCCGTTCATGGCCCAATATCGAGTCACGCCATTGCAGGCTCCTCTGGAACGCCAAAAACTTGCGACCGGTTTCGCTCAGGTTGGGAATTTGACTGCATTGCACCACTGAACGACATCCTCAATTTTTTCGCGTTGGTAAATCTTGTGAAACATCTCTGACGCATGATTGACTAGCGACATTGCCGCTTCACGGGGCGCTCCCGCACGACGAAGGCGGTTAACATAAGTCACGCGGACAGTGGAAGCACAGGTGCTCCTTTTTGATTTTTATGAAGAATTGCTGCCAGCGGCGTGAGGGTTGGAAGGGGAATTCCACGGTGAATTTCTTTTGTTCTTCCGCCAGTTCGGCGAGCAATTCCTTAATCGCGGCAGGCGTGGGAATTGAAATGGCCCGGTCCTCGCCGCTTTTGGGGCTGGGAAAAGTGATTTTATTTTCCTGAAAGTCAATGCACGACATCGGGATTCGCGTCTCCCGAAGCCGACATCATGTGTAATCTCACCGCCGCACTGCCGTGGACTGGAAGAGGCCGGAAAAGGCACATCGTGAGCGTTTCAGAGAACGGTTCGCTGCGACCATGTGCGTTCAGCAGGCCGTCTATAATGTAAATCACACCTATCCCGGAAAGACGATAAAAATTCGGGCTATTCGTTCAACGGTCGGTGATGGAGCGTAACAAGTCCAGAACGCCGCCCGCCGCATCGCCTCCTCCACCCTCGACCCGGCCGGTGGACTCTGTCAAGTTGAACATATCCTCGGTGCTGATCCACGTGTCGCGGTCAGAGATGATCGCCTGCGGGGGGAGTTGCGGGCTGACGGTGGTGACGCCAGCCACCCGTTTTACCGCAGTGCCGATGGCCATGAATTCAATCATGCCGCCGACCTCGTGAATCTGCGTTTTTATTCCGACGACTTCATCTGCACCCAAGGCCGCCGCTTCATCTCTGATCAACCCGATGGCGTGCTCGCGCGCGTCGTAGATCATGGAGGTCAAATCGCTGATCTCGCCGCGGGTAAAGGATTTCAGTATTGATTTCAGTCCGCCGATCACACCGAGCGAATAAACCGCCGTACCCAAGACCAGTTTCAACGGGACGTATCCGAGGTTTGCCATGTTCCACATTTCCTGGCAGGTCAGATCGCTAGTCACGACGTCATTGGACACTTTGGCGACCTCGGCGTTGTAGGAGGCCGTGCCCATCATGAACATCTCGTGTACGCCCTTGAATGGAAGAATATGCGTCTCAATCCCCACCACCGCATTCGCACCGGCGGCCCGCGCGTCCTGCACGAGCCGTTCGAGCGCGAGGTGCCGCGTATGATTGAAGACATCGCTGTACTCCTTGATCTCGCCGCGGGCGAGCGTCTTCAGCCCGCCGAGGACGCCGCCGCCCAAACCCATCGAGTAAGCAACGTTGCCGAAGGCAAATTTCAACGGCGTGTAACCCGCGTCCATTTGACAATATAATTCCTGACCATCCGCACTCGACGAAAAAATCCGGTCGGTCGGTGGCTGATTGGTGGCCCGCACCCCCGAAGCCACCGAAAGAAATTCGATGTTGCCCTTGAACATCCGCAATTCGCTGGAAACGCCAGTGACGCCGTGCGCCCGATGTTTCAGCGATTCTTCCATGAGGCGTTGAAACGATTGCTGGCGCCCCTCGGCCACGATCTGGGTGACCTGAGTCACCTCGCCTCCAACCAGGCCGCTCCAATTCGCGCCGAGGCCCCCCAGGAAACCCATCGAATAAACGCTGTTGCCGATCAAAAGTTCGCCCGCCTCGAAACCTTTCAAGTGCAAGCAGTAGATCTCATTGCCAGAAAGTCCGGTCATCAACATAGTAGAACGAGGTTATGGGTTTTTCTTCAGCTTGTCCACTCTGCGGGGGAGTTTTCAAATGCCAAACTGCGCCGGTTTTTGCAGCTCGAATCATTTACGATACGCACGACTTGCCGCACATTGGGTGAGGTAATCGTGGGCGCAGCGGTCCGTCGGCGAGTCGCCGACGAGGACGACAGATGGCATGGTTGGTTGCTGGCCCGCGGGGCAGGCTGCGACGGTCGAGCTACCCGGAAGTCGGACAACACTTGCCGGTGAAGTGCGCACGCGGGACGGCGGGATGATCGTCCCGGCGGGCGCACAATTTCCCCGATGGTGATGGAAAAACTCCGCAATTTCGCGCAACTGGAGAACTTGGAAGAGCCGATGAGGGTGACAGAATGAGCAATCCCTGATTCGTCAAGAAAGACCCCGCTAAAACCTTCTGCACAGGTTTTTCACATCGGCGAACACCCCTCACAACAACCGATGTTGTTACCGTTGTTGTTACTTTTTCGGTCTTTTATGCGTAACCCTTTGAGCCGGAACGGTGGAGCGGGTGAAGGGAATCGAACCCTAGTGTCTATTCTCTATTTAAAATTTAAAGACGACAGGATCCCTTGGAATCTGGCACACTCACTAACTTGCGGGCAGATTTTTCGGCAAATGGAGCGTTTTCTTGGAGACAATTGGTAACGTGGCAATAATGCGCAACTTGAA
>DATKFW010000052.1:0-95001 GCA_035511075.1 Vulcanimicrobiaceae bacterium | reverse complement strand
CGCCGGCGGAAATCCCTTTATCACTACAGTGGGCTCCGGCGCTGGCGCCACTGGCGGCGAGATCGGCCTTGTGAACCTCTCCTATGTGTCGAACATTGTTTTCTCCGGTATCACGTTCGAGGGCGCGGCAGGGTCTCTCTTCTTCATAACGTCTGGCCAGAACAATCTCATCTCCAACTGCACGTTGAATGGCTGTTCTTGCGACGGGGTGGACATGGTTAACAACACTGTTACAACGGCAGTGTCTTATTGCACTATTGCGAATATGGGTGAAATAGGTGTCTTCATGCTTGATGGCAACCTCAACCGTGTCACGCTGACGGCAGACACAAATGCGGTCATAGACAACACCATTTATAATATGAGTCGCTTATGTTGGACCTATAATCCGGGAATCAGCATACACGGAGTTGGACAGTATGCCGCACACAACCTGATTTATAATGGTCGCCATAATGCAATTCTGGTATATGGCAACAATAATGTTGTCGAGTACAACGAAATCCATAACGTCTGCACTGAGACCTCTGACGCTGGCGCCATTTACATGGGACGAGACTGGACCCAACGCGGCAACATTATTCGTTATAATTATCTTCATAATATCAATCGCGGAGGGGGGGCCATAAGTCCAAATGGTGTGGTTGGGGTGTACCTGGACGATCTCTTTTGTGGTGCCACGATATATGGAAATATATTTTCCGCGGTGGATCATGGCGTGCAGATAGGAGGCGGCCGTGACAACATTGTGCAAGACAATATCTTCGTCGGATGCACCAACGTGGCCATTGAAGCAGATCAGCGGGGGCTTGGCTGGGAAGCCAGTATGATTACAAGTACTAACTCTATAATGTGGACGGAGCTTTATGCTATGCCATACCAAACTCCCCCGTGGAGCGTTGAGTACCCTGCTTTAGTCCCTTTGCCTACAAATAATCCCGGGGCGGCGGTGGGAAACATTATTCAAAACAATATCTCATATAGTAATGCTCTTTGGATCAGTTGGCAGGATAATGCCCAGACGAATGTGATGGTCACCAATAATTTCACGTCGGGCGACCCGCTTTTTGTCAATTCCTTGCAACCGCAACTTGGTTTGTTGACGAATTCTCCCGTATGGGGCTTCGGTTTTCAGCCGATACCGAGTAACATCATCGGCGCGCGGCCTCTTCCGCCGACGGACTTTAGGGTCGTCGGCAGTCCGTAGTTTTCGTCGGCTCTCTGGAGGGATTTTTGCAGTTTGCTGGTGGGGCGCGGGCGGAGACTGCCGACGAGAGACAAATCCCGGTGGCGGCGGCGTTGTTGCGCGCCTTGGAGAAGCCCTTGCCCGGATGTTGAGTTTTACCGGCAGTTTGAAGGTTTTGCTGGCCATTGAGCCGTGTGATCTGCGCAAGAGCTTCAACGGTCTGCACGGGCTGGTCACGGAACGTTTGGGGGAAGATCCGCGCCAGGGAGCTTTGTTTGTCTTCACCAATCGGCGGCGCACGCGGCTCAAAATGCTCTGCTGGGATGGAACGGGGCTTTGGGTGCTGACCAACACTCACGATCCACACTGCTCACATTGGTTTATCAAAACTCCTTTATCCGTTCCATCCCCTGTTCGGCAAGGAGATGGAAGTTTTTGGAGGCGCCGGCGGAGAACGGGACCTGGTCTATGTCCGGCTTCCGAACAACACCACACGCGGCGTTCCTGCGTGGATGTTCGATGAGTCGATTTGTGCCGGTATTCGGTCCGCGGAAAGGCCAACGATCGATTGTCAGGCGCTGCTGGGGCTCGCTCAACTGCTTGACTCATGGAAGCCGGACGCGCATAGCGCCGGGCATGAACCCAGCATTATGTCATCGCAAAACACCAGTCCTTCGCCACCCGGAGCGAAGTCAACTCCCTCTGGCTTTGGAACCGACGCAGTCAAACGAATGGCTTCCAAGCACGACCCGCATAAAGTGCCTGCGCCTTTGGCGCGAGTTACTGCAGACAGTCGTTCTGAACGGAAGGACTCAAAAAGGAGGGGAAAATGAGCGATAAAATTACTGTCCACCACTTGGAGCGTGCCGCCTATGTTTATATCCGCCAATCAACATTGCATCAGGTGCGGAACAATGTGGAGGGCGGACGCCGTCAATACGCATTGGAAGACCGGGCGCGGGAACTTGGATTCAAGAACGTCGTTGTCATTGACGAGGATTTGGGTATCACCGGCACGGGCCATCGCGAACGGCCGGGCTTTAGTCGGCTGCTGGCGGCGGTGTGCAATGGCGAAGTGGGCGCCGTGTTCGCGTTGGAAGCATCGCGGCTGGCTCGCAATAACCGGGACTGGCATCATCTGATCGACCTGTGCGTGTTCACCGAAACCATCGTGGTGGATGCGGAAGGCATTTATGATCCGCGTCTGCTCAATGACCGCCTGCTTCTCGGTCTGAAGGGAACCATGAGCGAGTTCGAGTTGGGCCTTTTGCGCCAGCGAGCCCAAGAGGCGTATCGGCTCAAAGTGCTCCGCGGTGAGGTGTTGACCCGGGTTCCCGTGGGTTATGTTCGCTGCGCTCCCACTGGCATCGAGATGACACCAGATCGCGAAGTGCAGGAAGCGGTCCGAGGAGTGTTCGCTCATTTTGAGCGGTTAGGCAGTCTGCGCCAGGCGCTTTTGTGGTATCATCACGAAAAAGTCACGCTGCCGGTTCTCCATCGTCGCGACGGGATAGAGTCAATGATATGGAAGCTGCCTGATTACCAGCAGTTGCTGCGCCTTTTAAAGAACCCGACTTATGCGGGGGCGTTCGCGTACGGGCGCACTCGTTCGCATTCTCGGATGATTGATGGTCGGTCCCGAAAAAGCGGGGGCCGCAAAGTCGCCATGGAGCAGTGGGCGGTCTTGCTAAAGGACCACCACGCCGCGTATATCTCGTGGGAGCAATACTTGGAAAATCAGCGCACCTTGAAAGCAAATCGGACCAAATCGCACGCGGTGAGTTGCGGTGCCGCCCGCAAGGGCAGCGCCCTTCTGGCGGGTCTGCTGCGATGCGCTCGTTGCGGGCACAAGTTGCACGTCGGTTATCGAGGGCGCGACGGCCACGCTCCACGATACTATTGCATGTCGGGGAATAAAGAACTGGGAAAGCCGTCCTGCCTCTGTTTTGGCGGAATGAGAGTGGAACAAGCCGTCGTGGATGTCGTCCTTGAGGCTTGTCAACCGATCGGAGTTGAAGCCTCTCTTGCAGTCTTGGAGGGATGCCGCACCGAAGAGGGGCACAAACGACGCGCCTTGGAACTGGCGCTGGAAAGAGCGAGGTTCGAGGCCGACCGCGCCCACCGGCAATACGACGCTGTCGATCCAGCAAACCGTTTAGTCGCCGCGGAGTTGGAGGCGCGTTGGAACACGGCGCTCACACACGTCACCGAGGCCGGAGCGCGTCTTCAGGCCGAACAACAATCACAAACGCCGTTAGATGAAAATCAACAGCGCCGGTTACTCGCCCTGGGAGCCGACCTGCACGCGCTGTGGAACGATCCCGCCGCACCCATAGAGCTGAAGAAGCGCGTCTTGAGGGAAGTGGTCAATGAGATCGTCGTTGATGTCAATCACGCGTCAGGCCACCTCGAACTGCGCATCCATTGGGCCGGAGGCGTTCATACGATGTTGCGCGTCCACAAGAACAAGACTGGACAGAATGGTAATGCCACGGACAAAGACGTCATCGAATTGGTTCGGCAGTTGGCCAAAGCGTGGTCGGATCAATACATTGCCGGCATTTTGAATCGGCTCGGCCATCACACGGGGCCAGGCAATAGCTGGAATGAAACGCGCGTCAAAAATCTGCGCCTCTACCATAAGATCCCCGTGTTTGCCAAAGGTTGTGAACGGCCCTGGTTAACCATGAGCGAAGCCGCCACAGAATTGAAAGTGAATGTATGCGTGATTAGGACTCTGATTAACCACGGTCTTCTTCCAGCTCACCAAGCGGCCAAGGGCGTTCCATGGATGATCCAGCGCGACGATTTGCGAAAAGCAGACGTGCGAAACTACGCCACGCAAGCTCGTTCAGGCAAAACCGCGCCGCATCGGGCAAACAATCAAACTCTAATGCCTTATCTATGAACAAGATGACTTCGGGGTGCAGTGTGTTGCGTGCCTCAAGCGTTTGGAGAAGGGGACTTTTTCCTGGCCCAAGAACCTGGAGGAGGGCCAGACCAAACTTTCTTTGGCGCCCCAGGCTCTGGCGATGTTGACCGATGGCGTCGATCTGCGCGGGGCCAAGCTGCGTCCGTGGTATGAGCGGGAGTCAAACTAGCTATGTGCTTGACAGGTGGCTTTGTCTTGCTCTATCTTCAACGCGCATGACCGAGCGCGAACTGGAACTGACCCGTCAGAACGAGCTGTTGCGCCAGGAGAACGCGCTCCTGAGACAAAAGATCGACGCGCTGGTGCGCCGGGTTTTTGGTTCCAGCAGCGAAGGGTTGGACCCGGCTCAGTTGCAACTGTTGCTTCAATCCGAGCCTCAGGGCGTTGCTCCGGCGGGCCAACCCCCGTCGGCGGCGCTGGCCAAACCATCCACTCCGGCGCGCTCGGAGAACAAACCGCGATTGCCGGAGAACCTGCCCGTAGTGGAAGAAGTGATCGATCCGGACGTGGTCAAAGCGCAGCCGCAGGACTGGCGGTTGATCGGTCAGGAAGTCACCGAGCAACTGGATTATGAGCCGGGCCGCTTTCTGCGCCGCCGGTTGGTGCGCCGCAAATACGTTCACAAAACCGACCACGACCAGCCCCCATTGTGGCGCCGTTGCCGGCATGTTTGCAGGAACGGGGGCTGGCGGCGCCGGGACTTTTGGCCCACGTGCTGGTCAGCAAGTATTGCGATCATCTGCCGCTCTATCGGCAGGAACATATTTACCGGCAACGCCACGGGGTTGCGTTGCCGCGCCAAACGCTGGCGCGGTGGGTGGAACTGGCGGCCGATTGGCTGCGGCCGATCTATGAGCAAATCCGCACCGGCGTCCTGGCTGGCGGGTATGTGCAGGTCGATGAAACACCGATTGAATATTTGGAACCCGGCCACGGCAAGACGCGCCAAGGCTACTTCTGGACATGCAGCCGTCCGGGCGGCGACGTGGTTTACCGCTGGGAAACCAGCCGTGCTACAGCGTGCCTGAAGAACATCATTCCTGTGGACTTCAGCGGGGTGGTGCAGTGCGACGGCTACCCGGCCTATCGGGCCTTTGCCGACAGCCGCAATGGCAGGATACAATTGAGCGGCTGTTGGGCGCACGTGCGCCGAAAAATCTACCAGGCGTTGGAACAGACACCACGGACGGCGGCGTGGCTCCTGGGGCAAATCCAGCAACTCTACGCGGTGGAAGCCGCCTTGCGCCAACGCCGAGCCGGACCTCGGCTGCGCGCGGCTCTGCGGGCCAGCCATAGCCAGCCCATTGTGCAACGACTCCAACGCGCCCTGGTCCGCCTTAAGGCAAGCCATCGACATCTGCCACAAAGTTTGCTGGGCCAGGCTGTCGACTACGCGTTGAGCCAGTGGCCGACACTGACCGTATTCCTGGACAACGGCCAACTGGAAATCGACAATAACCTCGTCGAAAACGCCATTCGACCCACCGCCGTAGGAAAGAAGAACTGGTTGTTCGTCGGCGAAGCCGGAGCTGGCCAACGCGGCGCGGTCATCTACACGGTTGTCGAAAGCTGCCGCCGCCGAAATATCAATCCTTACACTTATCTCCACGACGTCCTGACCCGCCTGCCCCGAATGACCAACCATCAAATCCCAGAGATTACACCAGAAGCCTGGGCCAAATCGCGCCGTCCCTCCCGCAAGGCGGCATAAACGTCAGAGCATAAAACTCTGACACTTACGCTAAATCCGATAAAACTTGTCAATAGGCGCTTGGCGTTACGCTTACACAGCATCAACTTTGGTGCGCCATTGCAGATGGCCGTTGCCGCGATAATCGAATTTGCTTCCCTCTCCTTGGATTTTGAAGATCTCGGCAATGATGGTTCGGAAACAATTGGAGTAATTGCGGAAAGTGCGATTGCGTAGGCCCGCCTTGGCGGAAACTTCCGCCAAGAACTGTCCGACTGTCGGATCATTCGCAGCCTGTTCTCCTGACGGCCTGTGATTAAGGAGCACAGCGTCCCACCCCTCTTTCAATATCGATGCGTAAATGTCTCGCGCATTGGTGGCCGCCACCGTCCCGTTGAGCGTATGAAAGGTGAACGCGTGTTGACGCCCTTGGTGGCAGATCCGGACATACAGCGCCTGGAGTTCACGGTACGTACCATCTTTTTTGCTGCCATGGCGTTGGCGTTGGAGTCGCTCACGCCAAAAGTTGACATGGGTCTTGGGGAACTTCCTTCGCGTCGGGGGTGGTTCTTTCGCGTCGGGGGTGGTTCTCCGGGCGAAACCTCTACTGTTTCTCTACTGGTTTGTGAGCAGTGCATCGTTGAATGATATTGCATATTGTCGTCATCTATTCATACACAATCGTCTATGTTGCAGTGATTTCAAGACAATTCGGTGCAATTTGATACAACAAGACGCAACCGGCCAGATTAGAACTTTGGATCAGAAGGTTGGGGGTACAAGTCCCTCCGGATGCACCATACCTGCAATGAGTTACAACTGCGGTGAAAATTGACTCCGGGGAAAATATACCACGCTGTATACCGTGTATTTGAATTTGCATCACAGTGATGCAAATTGCCGCGGTCACCGGGCCGGCCAGCGCCAGCGTCGTCCCATCCTAGCGGTTCAGTCTAGTCGCCAGGCCAGGGTGGGCGGCTCTCAGGAGACTTTTCCCACCATTGGAAGAGATGCCGCCACACGTCATTCTCGCGATTCGTGTCATCGAGAACTTCTTTTAGCTTGAGTCGCCTGTCTATCGACAATTGTTGAAGTTGCCCAGAGAGGGGATCGAAATGGTAACCGGAGATTGCTGCCGTGAGGACTTCGCCGTCAGTCCAATCAGGACCGTTAGTTCCGTTATCGTGGATTTTGAAGGTATTCGTCATTGAAACGCCCCAGGTAGCCCTTGGTGGCACCTTCCAAATTCCAGCGGTGCCGTCTTCGCCGGCGGTTGCAACAAGTAAACTCCCATTTGGCATAACTGGGCTAAAGCAAGCTTGCTTCACCTCGCCCTGATGTGGGAAAGGCTCACAGTAGGAGATCATGCGCCCATCGGCTAGCTGCCAGAGGCGCGCTGTCCCGTCGGCGCTGGAGCTAAGCACAAACCGCCCGTCGGGACTGAATTCAACCGAATTGACTTGATCAGAATGACGAACCGTCAGTCGCCGACAATCTGCGCAGTTCCAATTGGTCCAAAGTCTTACAGTTCCGTCGAAGCATGCCGTAACGACCATTTTATCATCCGGGCTGAATTGGGCCATCACAACCTTCCCGGAGTTTGTCAACGTTTGCTGTAGTTTCCCCGTGCCTGCATCCCAAATCCGGGCGAAACCATCAGAACAGGCAGTCACAACATATCTCCCGTCCTTTTTGCTGAAGGTGGCATAGTTGACCTCGTCGGTATGCCGCAGGGGCTGGCAAACATTTGTGCCGCGAGCGGAATCCCAAATTTGTGCCGTGGTATCCAAGCTCGCAGTGACCACCCGAGTCCCATCCGGGCTGAAGACCGCGGACATGACGCCACCTTTGTGCCGTAACACATTACTTGAAAATGGAGAATCTTCCAGATTCCATATTATCGCAGTGTTATCCAAACTCGCCGTGACCACACGATCGCTGTTGCGGCTAAAGGTAGCGAATCTTACTGCATTCGTGTGACCCCGGAGTTCCCGTATAGGGTTCCCCCCGGAGGCGGCATCCCAAATCCTGGCCAGGTGATCTTCGCTTGCAGTCACCACCAGTTTTCCATTCGGGCTGTATTCGGCGTATCGCACCGCCAGCGGCTTCGCCGTCGTGGGCTTGAACGACAGGAGAAGCTTCGAATGGTTGGTAGCAAGGGCGTCCCAGACGCGCGCAGTACCGTCGATGCACGCGGTGACTACCCGGTTCGCGTCGGGACTGAACCGGACGCTCCAAACCATTTTCCCAGCATGAGGAAGCAGTTCACCAGGATCATTAAACTTGGTGTTCCACACAGCGACCGCAACGGCGCTCGCAGTCACGACTTTCGAATCGCCGACATTGAGAAAGCCTGCAGTAAAGAGACGGTTAGAACTTCCGAGTTGGAGTGGTTCCCCCAATTGTTCACCTGTTGTGGAATCCCACACATGCACAGTGTTGTCAGCGCACGTGGTTAGAGCCCTCTTGCCACCGTCGTTGACGCTAAAGGCGGCCGTCAATACTCGGGCATCGTGTCTAAGTGGGTCGGTCATTGGAACGCCATTGGTTGAATTCCAGATGCGAGCAGTTCCATCTGAGCTGGCCGTGATGACACGCGAACCATCGCCGTTAAAGGATGCCATGAGAACCTCTCCACGGTGCTCCAGTGTGGCCAGCGAATTGGTGGATTGCCAATTCCAAATTCGCGCCGTCTTATCCTTGCTCGTTGTGACTATCAGGCCATTTGTGCTGAACGCCGTCCACGTGATCCAGCCCTCATGCCCTTTCAACGAGGAGACTTGTTTTCCATTCGCCACGTCCCAAACCGAAGCCGTTGTATCGAACCCCCCCGTGACGACGAACTTGCCATCCGGGCTGAAAGCAGCGGTTCCAACCCACCCCGAGTGCGCACCCTTGAGGACACGGTACGGGAGGCTATTGGTTATGTCCCAAATGACGGCCGTCCCGTCCACACCAGTGACAACGATTCGACTACCATCCGGGCTGAACGCGGCCCCAATGGGTCGACCGGGAACTTGTTCCATCTCGCATAAACGATTGCCGGTTGCCGAGTTCCAGGTTTGCACGGACCCGGCCGCTTTGATGGTCAGCAACACTTCGCCGTTTGGGCTGAATGCGGCTTGTCGAACACCGATAAGGGGGGCTTTGTGCGGGTCTATATCATGAAGGGTGCAGATCCTTCTTCCGCTGGCCGTGTCTTGGACAGCCGATTCGTTGGTTGTCGAGACAAGTACGCTAGCGCCCGTAGGGTCAAGCAAAGCAAAATTTGCCGGGGAACTATTGGTTGTCAAGAATTCGGGAAGCTTGCCGTCGCCTCGGCGGCCGTAAACTACCGCACTCCAAAGATGGACAGCAGCAGTAGAGTTCTGTGGATCTTGATACAAGGAATGACCAAGATAAGCCAAGCCTCGCCCCCATTCTCCCTCATCTAACATTTCTTCGGCAGTGGCCAGGTCCTCCCGGCTAGCCTCCAGAGTTTTATTCCGCGCCAACTCGCCCGCCTCCTCCGCAAACTTCTTCTCCTGCCTTGCACTGTTCTCCGCCTGCCTTGCAATGATTAGAGAAGCGAAGGCGACCACAGCCAAAACCAACGCGGCAATCGCCAAGGTAGTCACGACAAAGACCGTCCGTTGGGCTCTGTTCAGAGCTTGGCGGTCCTCCTCAGCTTCCCGTCGGGCGCGCAGGAGGGCCTCCTCAGCTTCCCGCTGCTCGCGCAGGCGGGCCTCCTCCTTCTGCCGTTGTTCCCGCTGGTCGCGGCTCTTTTGGACCACGCCGGTGAGCAAATCATGAGTCAATTCGAACCAAGTATCCCCCTTCGCCGGCTCCTTGCGCAGCAATCGTCGATTGACCAACTCGTCCAATGCTTTCTCCGTAACACCCGGAATGCGGATAGCGTTGGACAGCGCGTAGCGATCACGATAGCCGGCCGCTGTCAGGAGCTTGTCCTCCACGAACTCGCGGACCGGCTGCGATATACCCTCCATGGCCCGGTCATAAAACTTAACCAGGATCTCTTCCTTGGCGCCCGAGAGAATTTCCGCCGTAATCTTGGACTGTCCGGAATCCAAACGCCGCTGATTCAACTCTCGGCAAACCACGCTCAAAAGAGCCGGCTCGACCACACGGTTTTCCAAAATCAACGGTTCATCTTCCGCGCGGGTCTTGTCCCGGGCCACGAATTCGATGATTCGATCAGCCACCGGCTCATCCACCAAGCCCTCGCCGGGTTTCAGGATGATCTCCCTTGCTTGAAGGCCGGTTAGGGGTTCCAGTCGCATACGATTTTGGCCGAGTCCCTGGAACTGCTTTCGCAGAGCATCCAGATCGGGCAAATAGTCCTCGCGCAGACTGAGCAGGACTTTTACGGTGCGTTTGTCAAAATCGAAGTGCTCCACCAACTCCGGATTCGATTTAAATTTATCTCCGGCTTGTTGCGGTGGCGAATTATTGATCAACGCTTGAAGCTCTTCCTTGAATTTTTCCGTATCGCCTTGGACGATGTGGGACTTCTTGCCCAGTGTAAAAATCTCCTCAAACTGATCAAATACCAGGATCGGCGTAATGAGGCGAACACGAGCGTCCCAGAAATCAACATCGTCTCGATGGCAGTACTCCCATAACGTCTCCTTGGGATCGGGGGGACGGGCCTCGATCTTCGAGCTTTGCAGCCCGCCCCACAGTGCCTGCCTGACTTGCTCCACCAATGGAGGGGCGCCGTCGGAGAAACTCAGCCGCACATAAATTGGGAGGTAGTTCCTGGCGCGCAGACGTGGAAAAACCCCAGCCCGCAGCAGCGAAGTCTTGCCCAATCCGGATCGGCCAAACAACACGGTGACCGGTGCGCCCATCACCAGACGTTCCAGTTCAGAAATCTCCGTTGCCCTGCCGAAAAAGAATTCGCTATTGCTTTCTTCAAACGAAACAAGGCCTAGCCAAGGATGCTGCGTATCGACGCGTGCCGGGTCCGCCGCCCCGGTTCCGGCCGGGTCGCTCATGCGTTCCGGCGCCCCCGTTTTCTAACTTCGCGCAGGGCCTCGCACACCTGCTCGATCGACTCTTCTTTAAGTTTTCCGTCGGGCGCATCCATCCACTGAACGCTCCTGAAGGTTTCGGGCAAATTAGGGGAGTTCGCAGGAGTCTGATCGATATTGACCGGCAGAATGAACGGTCGTTCAGTGCCGTAGAACTGGCGAACTCGTTCGCCGGCCCAAAACCATTCTTGACGGTAGTAACCGTCATAAGCGCAAGCCGTTTTGGAAATAATCGGCACGAACAAATCGCAGCGTTGGATGTGGTCCCGAATCCTGTTTTCGAAAAAATGTGCGGGCTTAAGTCGGTCGCGATCATACCAAACCTCAAGTCCTTTGGTTTCCAATTTTGTTTTCACCCGCTCCGCCTTCTCTCGGTCCTCGCTGGCGTAGCTGATAAAAATGTCCTTGGGTTTCATCTCGTCCTCCGACGGCTCTTGACGTGAAGGTCGGGGATCGCGCTTAGTCTCACGCTTCTGCCAACGCTCGTGCAATTCGTTAATGAATTCAACCGCTCCCCCCTCATAGATGCTGGTTTCCCAACTGAACCGATGACAGAAATAGACCAGGCTGTCGCTTGAGTTCAGTCGATTATCAGCCAGTATTTCGAACCGCTCGCGATTTTCCAACAGACGGCTGTCCTTGGCCACCCTTAAAAAAAACCGGGCCAGCCAGTCGGGAAACCCGACACCCAGCAAGAGCAAATTGCTGTGACGCAGCTTCTCGAAAAGGCGCTGCGGCCGGCCCTCGCCCGACTGCATCGCGTGAAGCCATTCCAGCAGGTCACCATCTGTGGCGGCGTAGTCCGTCGGCATTACACCGGCGCGTCCAAACAGGTGGAATACGGTCGGCCTGGGCCTTTCCGACCAATCCGCCGGCAAATCATCAAACCGTGTGGGCGTATACGTCAACGTGGAGGTCGCCGGGCCAAGCAACGCTGTTTTTCCGTCTTCAATGTCGAAACGCACTCTGTCCAAAGCCCTCCGCAAGAGTTGGTCGAACGTGGTGCTCAGGAACAATTGAAATGGTTTGATTTCCGCCAGCTTCAAAAGCGCTTCGGGCATCGGAAATGCCCCCTCGTTGATCAACTGATCCAGAACTTCTTTAAGGCGAGGGTAAATCCTTTGCCGCTTGTTCGGAAAATCGTCCGATTCAACGATAGTCATATTGAGCGATTTGGGATCGCTCACCCGCGAGGAAACGTTTAGTTTTTCGGCCAGTTTGACGGCCAAGTGTTCGTTTAGCGTCCTGCCGTCCGGCGTGGTCAACACTTCGGGCCCAATCACCGGAATCGTCACCCCTTCCTCAATGTTCGTCAACAGGTAATCCCAGGAATAATCGGTGCCCTTAATCGTCTCGTTGTCCGGCGTCACGGTATTGGTTGCTTTGAGTTAAGACGGCTTGACCTTATCAGACTTCGCTCAAGTGTCAAGACAACTCGCGACAAGCAACATCTCCCGGCGAGAAAACGAAAAGGGGGACGATTTCCCGCTCGTGTTCGGTCCGGTTTCACCCTTCCCGGCATGCCTGGCTGATCAAGGCATTCGCCGGAAATGGTCTCGACCAACGAGAAACCAATCGACGCTCTCGCTTACGCCTTCGGGTGTCCGGCTCCCGCCGGCGTGGAGGCAGATGTAAACAGATTAAAGAGTGTTTGCCGCGTGGCAATAGCAGCAGATATAGGTGTGGTAAGCATCGGTGTCATACCATATGTACGACAGGCCTTCGCAATTCCAGCAGCGCATTATCCGGTACTCCAAGTCCTGGCCGCTGACATCACTCTTGCCTTTGTTTTGCGGCATGGGATGGGATTTGCCGGACTCACCCTTGGTTTTGCTTGCTGGTTTGCTTCCGATTTCAATGTCGATTTTTTGCTTTGGCATAATAGGTCTTTCGCTAATGTTTCTCGTCAATGGCTGGAAAACGATTCCAGTCGTAATCACATCCGTTAGACGGCCGGCGCCGCGCTTCTTGCGCTTTGGGCTTGGGCGGCACCCACTGCGACAAGGCTGCCCTTCGGCTGCGTAACGGCGCCTCCCGACCCGCCGTTGTCCGAACCTCCAAGCTGAAACTTTTCCAGCAATTCCTTGAATTTCCCCGGCTGATTCGCCAACTCATTCCCCGTGCCGCGCTGCACGATCCTGCCTCGATCCAGCACGATAAAATAATCGCAAAACAGTCGCAGCCACGGAATATCGTGTGACACCACCACCGCCGTCCGTCCGGCGCAAGCCTTCCGAAGCAGCGGCACCAGGGAAAACTCCTTTTCCACGTCCATCCCGGCGGTCGGCTCGTCCAACAGCAAATGAGTCGGAGAGCGCAGCAAGCACCGTGTCAAAGCAAAAAGCTTCCGTTGCCCTCCCGAAAGCAATTGCCCGGCGGCGAACGGATAATCGAGCGGATCGCCTGCGCCCTTTCCATTGGCGCCGGACTGCGCAAGCTGTTCCAGAATGGGCCAAAGCCCCGTGCTCTCACACGCCACGCGGATCTCCTGGTCCGTCGCCGCGGAATTGGCCAATTTGAAGTTCTCGCGCACCGTGTCGTGGAAAAACGCCGGGAACTGCGACATCAGAGCAATTTTGGAGCGGAGAACGGTCGGACTGACCTCGATTGCCGGCGCGCCGCCCACAATCACGTGGCCTTGCTGCGGATCATAGAAACGGAGGGCGAGCCGGAAGAACGTCGTCTTGCCCTGGCCTGACTCAGCCACAAAGCCGGTGATTTTACCTTGAGGAAAGTCGGCCGTTACTCCACTGAACACCGGCGGCAAATCGGGGCCGTAACGAAAGACCAGATCCTTCGCGCCAAAACTCAAGTCCGCCGGAGCGCGGCCCGCGGCGGATTTGGTAGATCCGGGGGCTCCATCGTTACCGGATCGAAGCAGCCCAAGGATTTTTTCCACGCTGGGCCACGAGTTATTAATCATGACCGCATAGATGGAAATTGCTTGAATGGGCAACATCATGTTGGGCGCAAGCAGAACGATCGGAAAAATGTATCCGATCTCCGACCGGTCTAATTTTCCACTCATTGCCTGGGAAAGGATGACCCCAAGGAACACAATTTCTATGATAATCCCGGGCAACGAGTTGGAAGAGTTGATGAATTCCATCGCGAGTGTTTGGCGCATTCGGCTTTTCCGAAAAGTTTCCAACGCGCCACGATGTTTCTCCGCGAAAGCGTCTTCGGCCTCGAACGCCTGTATTTCTTCCGGGCTGCCAAACGCTCCGTTGACATATCCGTTGAGGGCCAGCGCCTGGTCTCGGACCGTCAAGGAGGTTGCCTGGAGCGCGCGGCCCATCTTTTTCATCGCCCAAAGCAATAGGATCGCGAGCAGTAGTACGGCACTGATCAAGGCCAAAACCCAACCTCCATGCCCCGGTTTCAAGTGAGAAAAGCTAAAATACAACGCTATCATCGTCGCAATCAACGACACCGCTTGTACGACCGGGTCGACCAGCATTTGACGGAGGGCCATCTGCGTTTCCACCGTCATCTGGGTCGCGGTCATTGTAAGGCTGCCCGAATCGTTGTTGTGAAAAAAGGCCGGTCCCTGGCGGAGGATAACGCGAAAGAGTTGATCGCGCAGGCGGTTTGCCATCGAGGAGTCCAGCAAAGCCAAGGCGTACTTGACCGACATTGAAATTCCCACCGTGCCCAGCAGCAGCGCGGCCCACAGAACATATAAACCAATCGTGCCGGAATCCTTGCCCGGCGTCGCCTGCATTCGATTTGTCAGTACGCCGAATAAGGGAAGCGCCACTGGCGCGATCGCAACCTGGAGCATGGCCGCAAAAACATAAATCGCTACGCCTTTGGGGTCCTGCTTCAACAAGCTCCAACCGCATGCCGTCGCCGCGCCCAAAGACACGTTTGCTTTGGAAGGCGGCGCGGCAATGGCCATGGATTCGGTTTTCACCGTCGGGCTACGGATAGCCGTAGTACGGGTTGCCATTCAAAACACCATCACAATAGCAAATAAAAGTTGGCCACGTGCTTGGAACAAGGTTTTCGCATCCGTCGTTATAACAAGTGACCCAGTAATTGCCTTGCCCTTCGACGTCGGCTTTGGAACTGCGCTTGCCCCCCACACGGGATTCCTTGACTTTTGCAATGGCGCTGGCGGTTAATTTCTTGCCTTTTTTTGCTTTTGTCTTCGGCATATGTTCTGCCTTTCTTTCTCTCGGAAACTTTGGTTACCTGGGGGTTTTGTGCGCTAAAGTCACGAGCGCCCACAAGCGGTTCGAATATTTGGCTACAAAGTCGATTCGTCAGTAATCCGAATCATTCGCCAACCGCAAGCCATCGCCGCGCCCGATGGCACGTTCCCTGTCGAAATCGGCGCGGCGATGCCGCTAGGTTCAATATGGAGAGTAGTACGGGTTGCCATTTAAGACATGGTCGTTCCAACAGAGAAACGTCTGCCAGTTGGTTGCAACGTTATTGGGTTGACCGCAAGCCCAGCAATTTAAGGTGATAATTGTTGCTTGCCCCTCGACATCGCTCTTGGCGCTGTGTTTTCCACCGACGCGCACCTCTTTTACCTTCTCGATGCCGCTCGCGGTCAGCTTTTTGCCCTTCTTTGCTTTGATCTTCGCCATATGTTCTGCCTTTCTTTCTAGTGGGGACTCTTGGTTCCCTGGGTTTTCTACTTTTAAACTCTGCAAACATCCACTGATGCTGCGAATATTTGATTGTAAGACGATTGGCCGTCGGAATCTTGCGGTGAATTCTTCACATGGTTAATCTCGCTGGATTTGTTTGAGGCCCTTTGGAGTGATGATTGGGCCGGTGGCGATCGGAGAACGCCTTCAGCGCGGCCTTGGCCTCGACGGCCGTCAGGTGCGGGAAAAGTTCCAGCAGCAAAGCCACCATTCCAGCGACGTGTGGCGTGGCAAAACTGGTGCCGGTTTGAATCGCGTGTCTCCCTCCCGGCGCCAACACCTTGATCCCGGTGCCGCGGGCCTCAAACTGAATCACGTCCTTCGGGCGATAGTGAATGCGCAGTTTGTCAACGTAATCCTGCCGGTCCACGCTGATGACCGACGTAAACCGCGCCGGACACCCAAAATCCCCGAAGTTCCTTCGAGCCGCGACAATGATTGAGTTTTGGACATGCGCCTGCTCGCAAAGTTCCTGCAGCTTTGGGATCCATAGGGGCTTGGAAGTGGTCAAGCTCATGTTGATGACCCGGAACTGCCGATCCAGCGCCCACTTCAGGCCGGCGATCATGATGTCCCCGGTGCATGAATTGTAATCGTCCAACACCTTGACGCTCACCACCTTTGCGTTCGGAGCCAGATCGGTGATGATGCCCGCCACGGCTGTCCCATGTCCGAAGGGATCGACGCATTTTCTGGCCGCTGTTTCCCGGATCACAATGTTTCCGCGCGAATCCTTGGCCACAGAACATCCATCCTTGACCCGCCCTGCCAGCTCCGGATGACGCCCGTCGATACCGCTGTCGATCACAGCGATTTCAACGCCTCGCCCACGGGAGTTTGCGGCGAGCCAGCGCATGGAAAGCCTGGCACTAACCAGCGGTGGGGTATGCGCGCTCATTCTTCCACGTTCAAAGTCTGCACGAAACGCCGCACGGCTCCCAAAAACTCCGGGCGTGTATGCTTCACTTTGGCAAGGGCTTCAAATAATTCGAGCAACTGGCGGTCATCGCTGCTAAAGGCAAAAGGCAGCCGACTCGTGGCGGACCGTCCGGCGGACAACCCCTCGCGCAAGATGTATTCGCGCGCGTGTTGATGAACTATCAGCGCGGCCAGGTCCCCAAACCGTTTGAATTGATCCATGTCGCGCCCATCGAAATGATCCGATTCTTGCTTATTGACGGCGCTCAGGGTTCCAAGCCGTTCCCCGTCCACAGCCAGCGGCGCGACCAATGTGTTGGCGAATGCCGCCTTGGTGGTCTTGCCTCGAGACGAATGCACGGGAGTGGTCGATTGAACCTCACCGGTGGCGAACGCCAAACCATGCACAGATCCCTTAAGCGGCACTTGCTGACCCTTCAAATCGTCCGCGCCATCGCCAAGCGCCGCACGAAATACGAGCCGATGGGTTTTCGTATCCAGCAATGCCAGGGCCGCGCCTCTTGCCCGAACGACATGCATGGCACACGCGAGCAGGTGTTCAAGCACCTCGTGCTCCAGCGTCGCAGCCAGAGCGATATACGCCGCCACTCGCTCGGAATGGTCGCAGGTGTGACCCGGTTGCCCGTGTGCCTGCGTCGAAGGCAGTTCCTGGCGAAGCCTGGCGAGACTGTCGGTCAGCCGAGCCACATGGCGTTCAACTTGCTTGAGTCTTACGTGATGCTGCATTGGTTTTTCCGAAATAGGTCGTTGCCGGGGCCGTGATTCTCATTCTTTTGCTTTCCCATTTTCTTCGCCCCTGCCAACCTTTTTCGCTTTGATCTGCTTGGCCATGAATTCAATCGTGCGCGAATCCCGGCGTAATTCCCGAAAGAATTCCGCCCGTTCCTTTTCGGACATCTTTCCGCACATGAAATCATTCACTTTTTTCCGCATATGGGGAGTAGTCGCGATCTCCGCTTGTCCGCTCGTGTCACTCTTCGATCGCTCGAAGAACTCAAAGACGATTTTGAATTCCGACCGCGGCATATCGTCAATTGGACGCGTAGCGAAGCCATTCTTGCACTGTGGATGGCAAAAATCTCAATATTCCAAAGTCCTATCCGGGAAAAAGCACGTCCGAACTCGCGCAAAACCCGATGATTTCGTCCCAGCCCAGGTGGAGGGCAGGGTCTTTTGTCCGTAGGTATTGCGCAGCTTCACTCCGAATCTGAGCCATCGCCTTTGACAACTTGCGACAGATGGCGAACTCTGAAATGCCCCAGGCGCGGCCAACGTCGCGCTGCGAGACGCCATGCACGTAAACGATTTGCAGCATGACGAATGTTTCAGGATCGCATTTATCAAACGCAAAACATAGAGTCTCCCGGAGAAGGACCGTTAATTCGTTCTCCAGCGAACTTTGCGCCTCCGTCAGTTTCTCCACCCCGTTTCGGCGCTCTCCACTCTCAAAACGACGCTCAACGCGCCACCGATCCAACCATCGGCGTGTTAATACAGTTGTCAGCCAAGTGCTTAGACGAGATCGTCCGGAATATTTAGACAACAGGGCAGTAGAACCATTCCCGACGCTGAAACAATCCCCCCATAAATCCTCCACAAGATCTCCCGCCACGGTCTCACTCGCGCCCCGCCTGACAAGCAAAGCCTTTAATCGCCCGTCCAATTCCGCAATGACTTGTTTGACAGCCGTTTCGTCGCCACATTGGCATCTTGCGGCCAAAGCCAGATCGTCGGCATAGCAATTCCGGCGTGGGAGAGCCGATGGTGCTACCAACTCATTAACAAACACCGAGGAGGATGGTTGTCTCGGAGGCACAAGGAATCCATACACAAAAAGCGCTCCATTAGGCAAGCTTTTTCTTGTCATGTCGAAGCCATTTTCCGCAATCTTGCCCGCGCGCCGTCGCGCAAATTATTGACTTATAAACATTTATGATTGTCAGGCTGTAAGAGCGAGCGGTGTGAACTTGTCAAGTCACACGTCCTTCTTGTCAATATCCATGTTTCGCCTTCCATCACATCGATCTAAACTTGCAACTCTGAAGGCCGTTCACAAAGCGCTATTCCACAGGGTGTTTTTGTCCTTTTGGTCGCTCCCGTCGGTTCTTGATTGATTGATGCTCAACGTTTGATTAACAATTCAAATTATTGCTATTGGCTAGAGCGCTTATGCCGGAAAAACCTTTCAGCCTCGCAGTCAGGGCGGTGGTCCGCGACGAGAACGGAAACTGCCTCTTAGTGCGGCGCTCCAGGAATAGCCGGTTGTTCGCCGGCCAATGGGAGTGGCCCGGCGGCAAGGTCGAACCGGGCGAGGATTTCGTAACGGCGCTGACCCGGGAACTGAGGGAAGAAACTTCCCTGATCGTGGAAATTACTGGATTGGCCGGCGCGGCCCAGTATGAACTGCCAATGGTCCATGTCGTTTCTTTATTCATGGAGGTCCGTCTGCTTGGAGGCGAGGTCAGGTTGAGCGAGGAACACGAAATGTTCGCCTGGGCGCCGTTGGCTGGTCTTGCGGAATGGGAGTTGGCCGAACAAGCCCGTGATTTTATGATTCGCTACGCCGCCGCTGCCAACCGCGAGCGCCTTTCAAGTAGTAAGCAATAAAAATGAGCACAATTGCGCCAGGCAGCGAGGAATGGCATCGGGGCCAGATTGAGGCCTATCGAAGCCAGTTCAATGATTATCGGGAACTGGCGGGCGTTGTGCGCGAAATAGTGGATCGGGTGCGCCATCTAACGGCCCCGTTGGCCGTAACCCAGGCGCGCGCCAAGTCCCTCTCCAGTTTCGCGGAGAAGGCCCTGCGCCAATTCCGCGCCGAGGACATCAGGACCCATGACCCAATCCACAATCTGACCGATTTGTGCGGCGCCCGCGTGATCACGACGACCGAAGAAGAGGTGGAAGCGGTGTGTCAACTTCTGACTTTCATCTTCAAAATCGAGGAGTTTCAGAATGTCGCACGACGGCTGGCGGTATCGGAATTCGGTTATCAGTCTCGTCATTTGATCGCCCAGGCAGCGCAGGATTCCATTCTTGGCGTGCCGGTCCCGGCCCCGCTAAGGCGGTTGCGGTTTGAAATCCAAGTCCGCACAATTTTGCAACATGCCTGGTCGGATATTAGTCATGATCGGCTTTACAAAAGCGCATTTGATGTCCCGGCTAGTTTCCAACGGGACGCCGCCCGAATTGCCGCGCTGCTCGAGCAAGCGGAGGAGGCCTTCGGAAAGTTGGTGCGTGACGTCGAGAGTTATAAAGTCAACTTGGGCGAGTTTATGAGCATGGAAGCGATTCGGAAGGAAGTCGCCACATTGGAGACGATTCTGGCCAATGAACCCGAGGAAATCAACAAACCTTATGTCGCTGTTGTATTGGCACGCCTGTCGAGTGCGGCGGGGGACTGGAAACGAATCGTGCGAGACTTGGAGCCACTTGAGACGGCCGAGGGTCCAAAACGCCCCGAGTTGTTGGTTCGTCTCGGCCATGCGCGTTGCCGGACTGCCGCCGCGAGGACGACTTCCAAGGTCTTTAAACAGGGACAGGCGAACCTGGAAGAGGTCGCGCGCCCTTTAGCGCCGGCCAACTCTCGACCCGATCCACTTCGCGCAAAGGCTCTTGCCCATCTGGCTTGGTCGTACACCCGCATCAAAGGTCAACTGCCCCAGGCGCACGACCTTTTCCGAAAAAGCTACGAATGCGATCCCTCCAATTCCTACCATTTGGCGGCGTACCTGGAAAGCAAACTGCGGTGCGAGGGTGCCGGGAATGTTCTGGAGGCGGTGCGTCCGGCAATAATCGCGGCGATCGACACCTGTCGGCGACATGCCAAGGTGAGAATTGAGTTGCCTTGGGCCCATTTGACCATGGGCCGATTGCTGTTGTTCCTGGGCCAGCCTTACGAGAGCCTTAAGGCGTACGCAAAAGCCATTCAATGCGCTCATAACGCCGGTGAATTGGAAGAGGCCCTGGATACCACGCTGGAACTTCAAGACACAACGGGCGCCCGCTTTCCTCAATTGGAATGGGTTCGCCGCCTGTTGCTGGTGGGCATCATTGCCAAGGAATGGGAAGCGGCCCGCCAGGCGGCGGTTGCCAAAATGCAAGCCAACGCCGAACTCGCCGAATCAGATAAACAACAAACGGACTTATTCCAACTGGCACAACAGAAACTGCGCCAGGCAGAGATGGCCGCCACGGCCGCCCGCGAGCGCGTCCAAGCCAAAATCAATGAGTATTTGATAAAGTCAGGTCTTGCCTCAGACGCAAGAAAGTCTCTCTCCGGCACGGTGATCATCGTCGCCGGCGGCTCGCGTCTGGATTACCAGGAAAGAGCGGTTTCTTACCGTGAAGCATTGACAGAAGCGTTCCGTGGGTTTGGCAGAACAATTATCTCCGGTGGAACGATGGCCGGCATCCCCGGCGAAGTCGGAGAAGCTTCCCGCGCATTGGAAAGTCAAGGTGAACCCAAGCTTCATCTGATCAGTTACCTTCCTAAAACACTGGCCCCAAGTGTCGCGGAGGATCCGGCTTATCAGGTGTTCCGCGCCGGGGAGAATGATTTCGACGCCATCCAACCGTTGCAGAACTGGATCGACATCCTGGCGGCAGGAATTGATCCAGCTACCGTCCGCTTGTTGGGTATTAACGGCAGGGAAATCGCCGCGGTAGAATACCGCCTGGCGCTGGCGATGGGAGCCAAGGTCGGCATTGTCCTCCAGAGTGGAGACGCTGTGGATGAACTGTTACCGGACGCAGATTGGGCCGACGCAGGAAACCTCTTCGCACTGCCGCGGGATACGATGACCCTTCGCGCTTTTGTGCACTCGGGCGGCTTGGACGCCAAGTTAGGCCCGCGCCAGATAGAGGCCCTCGGCCGCAAAATTCATGAAACCTACCGGCGCGACAACATCAACAGGTACATCGAGAGCGGGATGCAGGATTGGGAGCATTTACGGGAGGATTTCAAGTTATCCAACTGTGCGCAGGCGGCTTACGCGGAACACATCCTCCGCGCCTGCGGCTTTGACGTTCAGCCGCTTCGACCACTCTCGTCCAACCCCATTTCGTTTACGGACCTGGAAGTCGAAAAAATGGCGGAAATGGAGCATGGCCGATGGGTTGTCGAGCGCCTTCAATCCGGCTGGCGCTATGGCGAGATTAAAAATGTTGAAAAACGAATCACCCCCTACCTGATTCCATGGGACAAACTTTCCGACGAGATCAAATCCTATGATCGACGGGCCGTGCGAAACTTTGTGGGTGTCCTGAGCGAGGCCGGCTTGGGGGTCTTTCGTTCTCCTGCCCGGTCGAATCCGGCCACGCCATGAGCCACGAAGACTCGCCGTCCCCCAGCCATCGATACAAGCACGGTTGGCGCGCTTTCTTAGTCCCGATTGTTCTCGCAGCATTGGGATTGGTGGCGTTTGGCCTCGGCTTCCTCGGTTACTGGAAGTTGAGTTACAGCTCTATTGCGGGACGAAACGTTTACTTTTGGCCGGATGCCGCGTGGGATTGCGGTTTCAACGCCCTCGACTTATTTTTTCTCCACGTCCCCGACAACCTTCCGCCCCTGCATTGGAATACCGACTGGGGTTTGCAAGTTGCCCGCGCTCTGGCGCCGTTGGTGGTGGGTTTTACCACGCTGCGTGCGTATTGCAATCTTGCATCTGCTCATCACCGGCGACTTCGGCACTTATGGAAAAGTAAACATGTCATCATTTGCGGATTGAGCCGCAAAGGCCTGCAATTGGCTAAAAGCTATCGGCGCCGGGGCCGATGGGTCGCCGTTCTCGAGGAAGACCCGGGCAACAGCTTGCTCGCGGAATGCGACCTCCTCGACATCCCCTATTGGATTGGAGACGCCGCGGAAATGTCGCAGTTGAAGTGGGCGCGGGTCCACCGCGCCGACCTGATCATCGCCCTGACTGGGAACGACGGTAAGAATGCGGAGATCGCGTTGCGGGCGCACAATATCTGCCGGCAAGCGCGATCGGCACTCCTCCCGCCTTTGCGTTGCTTTGTTCACATTGTTGAGCCGCAGTTGCGTCAACTCTTGCGTCAACAACGCATCTTCCGACAGCAGGACGAAACGTTCCAGGTTTCCATGTTTGATTTTTATGAAAAATGGGCGCAGGCCCTCTTCCAAAAAACACCGTTGGACGGGCCAAACGGAATCGCCTTTGGTTGTTCCACCTCGGCGCGATTAGTCATTGTCGGCTTTGGGCAGATGGGAGAAAGTATCGCGTTGCAAGGAGCCCGCCTGGGACATTTTGCGAATGGAAAAAAACTGGATCTAACGGTCATTGACCCAAACGCGTCGTCCCTGAAACAGGGCTTCTATCGCCGCTATCCCAATTACAACGCTCTCTGTGAAGCGGAGTTTCTTGACGCACCGCTGGAATCTCCGGAAATAGCCGCCCGACTGCAACGTTGGCGCAAGCAACCAAACAGTGTTCTCACGTTCGTCGTTTGCCGCGACGATGATTCAAGCAGCATGACCGCTGGAATGTATTTGAAATCCAAATTAAAGGAACATCCTGCGCCGATCCTTGTTCGAATGTCTTCCCGAGGTGGTTTGGCCAGCCTGTTGCCGACCGAGCCTCCCGAATTCGGTTCAGTCCAATCCACCCCGCAGACAAACCTCCTGCATGGGATCAACTCTTTCGGCACCCTCGATCAGCTTAGCACCCCGGGAATGGTGGTTGACGAAACCCTGGACACGCTGGCGAAGCGAATCCACGACCATTTTATCCTGGCCGGCCACGCTAAAGCTCTGGCATCCGCCCATTCGCCGCGCGACGACGCTGGCATGCACGCGTGGGACGTCTTGGAGGAGGATTATCGGAATTCCAACCGCCAGCAGGCACTCCATCTCCAAATAAAATTGCGTGCCTTCGGCATGCGACTGGCCCCCGATAACTTTCAAACTATCCGTCTCTCCTCCAGCGAAGAAGTCGTCAAAAACTTCATCGACGATTTGACGGTGGAGGTCATGGCCAAAATGGAGCATGCCCGTTGGTGCGCCGAGCGTCTCCTTGCCGGTTGGGAATACGCTCCTGAAGAAAATCGCATGGAACGGCTGCATCCTGATTTGGTCCCCTGGGATCAATTGAGCGAAGCATCTCAAGCCAAAGCCCGCAACATCGTACGGATGATTCCGACGGTAAGTACTATTCTGCAGTCCCGCAAAATCTCACAAGCCGTGGATTCCTAACCCAGTTCACGCCGTAAGACCGCCCGAGATATTTTCAAAACACGCTCTTAGTGGAACGTGTTGCCCCAAGCTTCGGGGCCGCCAGTTGTTCCATAACCATTTATTCCAACGGCGTACCGGCCATCATAATTCGCATCCACAGGGCTGATTTGTGTGATCAGCGCGTCGCCGACGCCGACACTTTGTACGGTCGATGGAGGCGCAACCTCCCAACGTTGGAGGATCGTACTGTCCACCGCCGGATTGAAGAATGGCGTTAATTGAGAGATATCGGTCGGAAACTGTCCGTTGTTCGCTTGTGCGTATTGGCTTAACGCAGGTCTCAATGCTGTTGTAATAAACGTGTTCTCGGCCGCATTGCGCAAGGCACTCAACGCTCGTCGATAATCCTCGTCCGTATTAAGATCATCTTTGGCCACGTTCAGCCAATCCTGTTCCGTCAAATACTGAAACTCGGGAATCTTCGCCCCTGGCGTTTGCTCCACGCGTTTTTCGACCTGATTGACCCGCTCCAGCCACGATTTCATCGCTACTGCGGTTGGATCGGTCTTTTCCATTTGCGCATTTTCGCGCAACCGCTCGAGTTCACCGCGCAGGCGGGGAAGATCCGCAAGGTCTCGTCGCAACGTATCGTTATCCCGTCGCAATATGTCGCTATTCGCGCGAAATTCGGCTAATTGGCGGTCGGCCTCCTCGATTTGCTGGCGCAACGCGTCGACCTCTCCATTGACTGGAGCCAATTGCTGGGGCAGTACCCGCAATTGCTCTTGAAGAGCGGAGGCGCGACGCGCCTGATAAAGTCCCGTTCCCACACTGGCGGCGAGAGCCGCACAGATAAGAGTTTTCTGTAGAGTTGTCATAGCGAGTGTTTTCGTAATTTCAATTGTTCCTAGAATAGGGGCGGACGTCCCGGATAAGGCCGCAGCGGTCAATATCGCGGCTTTCAAGCCGGCGGGCGCGGATTGAACGGCATTGGCCGAAATGATGGCAGTCAACCCGGCAACGCTGACAGCGCGCCCACGTTTCGAGAAGAATGCGCGCAACTGGTCGAGCGCGCGGCTGACCCTCTTCTGCGCGGCGTCTTCCGAAGTTCCCAGCAACTTCCCAACTTCACGCAGGCTCTTATCCTCGAAATAACGCAGAAGGATGGCCGCTCGATCCGGCGGGGCCAGCGCCTCCATAGCTTCATCCAAGAGAGGCTCAATTGCTGTCCATTCAGAGGAATTTGAGTTCATGTTGGTCATTTCAAGAGCGATCTGCTCGCGAAGCTGACGACGCGATTCCCCGCGCACCACGTTAATCGCGGTGCGTCGCGTCACCTGATAAAGCCAGGCCGTCAAAATGGTCTGCGGCTTCAGTTTTTCGGCGTTACGGGCCAAATCGACAAAGACGGACTGCGTCACCTCTTCCGCGAGTTCCGGCGAGCGCACCTGACGCAACGCGGCCGAGTAAACCAGTTTCAAATGGCGATCCAGCAGCGCGGCAAAGGACTCCTGCCGATTTTCCCGCACATATTGATCCAGCAAATCCAAATCGCTCATCATCTGCAAGTATATCCCCGCCGCCTCACGAAATCCGCCAGGATTTCCTTGGAAAAGGAGCGATCAAGTAATCGCCTTCACTGGATAAGTACAGTCAGATCGAATCCGAGGCGCGATCAATTGTTGGTATCAGGAAATTGGAATATTTGCCGGAATTCGCTTCCCCATGCTCACGCGTTTCTCCACCGAAAACCCAAGTGACGAATAAAATGACGCGACGCCCTCGTTACCTTCCATAATCTGCAGATTGATCTTCATGCATCCCCTCGCGGTTAAAGCTTGCTCTGCAGTCGATACCAAGCGAGAGCCGACGCGTTGCCGACGATGAGAAGGAGAGACGGCAAGAGAGTAAATCCAGCCACGATGGCCATCGTACCCACCCATAATTGTGCCAACGACCACGTTGTCCGCTATCGCCACAAGGAAGAGACCGTCGTGAACTTCGACCTTCTTATCAATGACAAGACTCGGATCGTTGTGCGCTGCCTCGTAACCGAAGACTGTCTCCCACAACGCAATGACTTGGTTACGATGAACCGCCTTCAAGAAAGATGTAATGGTAATGGTAATCATACGTGAACGGCCGTTGACAATTATCTAGACCCATATGATTGTTGTGGCGTCATTCTCCAGTGCTAAAGAGTTTTATCACTTCGGCCAGACGGCTGATTCCTGAGTTGATTTCCGCCACAGACGCTTTGGTGAAATTCAGACGCATTGTGTTTTGGCCTGTGTCGTCCAGATGAAACTCCTCGCCTGGAACAAAGGCGACGTTCCGCTCTAACGCGCGAGGCAGCAAGCTCCCTGCCGAAACGTCTTCCGGCAGCGTCACAAAAATGAACATTCCGCCCTCCGGCCTGGTCCAGCATGAACCCGGCGGAAAATGCTGTTGGAGCGCGGCCAGCATGGTGTCACGGCGCTCCCGGTAAACCCGCCGAAGGCGTGGAATGAACTCCTCCAAGTAACCGCTGTTGAGGAGAGCCAGCGCTATGTATTGGTTAAACGTGCTGGTGTGCAAATCCATCGCTTGCTTGGCCCGCCCCATTCGTTCGATTATTTGCCGGGGGCCAATGACCCACCCGACGCGCAAACCGGGCATCAGCGTCTTGGAGAAAGTCCCAGCTTGAATCACGCGACCGCCGTCATCGGGCGGCGAGTCCGATTCCAACAGGCTTCGCAAGGGTTCCCCTTCATAGCGTAATTCCGCGTAAGGATTGTCCTCGAACAGCACTGCGTCGCGCCCTTGTAACACGTCAATTAAAAGTTGTCTCCGCTCCCTCGTCATCGTCACGCCCGTTGGATTCTGAAAATTGGGAATCAGATACACCATTTTTGGCTGTTCCTTCAGCAGAGGTCCCAATTCGTCGGCCTTCATTCCGTTGCTGTCCGCGCCTATGGGCACGAAGATCGCGCCGCAAGGTTGCCAAGCCAACAACGCTGCCATATAGGTTGGGTTTTCGACAATCACGCGGTCCCCGTCGTCCAGCAAGACCCTGCCGACAAGATCCAGCGCCTGTTGTGCGCCAGTGGTGATCAAGACGTTTTCGGCCTTTAACGACAAGTTCGCGTTGGAATAATGGTGCGCAATCCATTCGCGCAATTCCAGAACCCCTTCCGTCTCGCCATATTGCAAGGCGCGTCCGCCCACCTGCCCTAGCACCGATTGGACGGCCGCGGCAACGCGGTCCAACGGAAACATTTCGGCTGCTGGCAATCCACCTGCAAAGGAGATCATTTCCGGACGCGAACTGAGCTTTAATAATTCGCGCAGGGCGCTTGGCTTCATCTGCCGGGCGCGACGTGCGATGCGCCGGCTCCAATCGATGGTGGATGCGGATGTCACGAACGAAAATCTACAGCGTCGAGTGGATTATGACCAATACTTCTTGGGTTTCCCTGCCATGCTTTTGCGGCATAGTTGCGCGATGGAACTGCGGCATTTGCGATACTTTACCATCGTCGCCTCCGAGCTTGGTTTTACTCGGGCGGCGGCCAAACTACGCGTTGCTCAACCCGCGTTAAGCCGGCAAATCCGCCAATTGGAAGACGAGTTAGGTGTGGCGTTGTTGACACGCTCTTCGCGCGGCGTCCAATTGACGGAAGCTGGGCGCGCCTTTCTGGCTGAGGCGCGCTCCCTTCTCTTGCACAGCGACCAGGCAATGCGGGCGGCGCGTCAAACAGAAGCCGGCCACGTTATCAATGTTGGTTACATTTGGGGCTTGTTTCACTCGCTGGTGCCACCCTGGCTGGAACGTTTTCGCCGCCAAAATCCCCAAACCGCGGCGCACCTTTTTGACCTGACGCCAATGGAGCAGGCCAGTGAATTGTTGAATGGAAAACTGGACGCCGGTTTTATCGGGTTCGCCCTCGACGCGGGTGCCGCAGGCTTGAGTCGACGCAAGGTCGGCACGTGCGCGTTTGTCGCAGCATTGCCGCGCAGCCATCCCCAATCGCGCCAGCAGAAAGTTGCGCTGGCCAGCCTTGCGAACGACTTTTTCCTGGGAATATCTGAGCAAACTTATCCCGGCGCATCTCAACAGGTCGCGGACGCATTCGTCCGCGCGGGATTTCGCCCCAAAATCCTCCAAATGGTGGCACGCGGATACACGATTCTGGGGTTGGTTGCCAGCCGTTGCGGCGTCGCCCTCGTGCCTGAGTCCTTGCAAGCCCTTCCTCACGCGGGCATCACATTCCGTCCCCTTGCGCACCCGCCCATCGCCGATCTTTACCTGGCTTGGCGCGCCGACAATACTTCCAGCGCTTTGCGCCAGTTTCTGTCAATAATGCCGCACCCGGCCAAATGAAATTGTCTCTACCCGATCACGTTTCACGGACCATGTCGCTGACGTTGGCGACAATTTGAAAATGCCGAGGGATCGAACGGACGCCCCGATTGTCACGGCCATTCTCGGTTCCTCCTCACGCGCCGGACTTTGGAGTGCGCGGACATGTCCGCGCTTTCAAAGCGGCGACACGTCGCCGCACTCCCAGAGGGACTGGAATCCTCTGGGACCTTTTACAAAGGAAACAGACTTAGGCAGGGCCTTTGGCGAGGCGTTTTTCAATCCCTTTCTTTAACCGTGGCCAATCGCTGGAAATGATACTGTACAATACACTGTCTCGCACTCGTCCCCCTTGGACGACCATGTGACAACGCATTATGCCTTCCCGGGACGCTCCCAGCTTTTCAATCGCAGCTTGCGATCGGGCATTTAGGACATCAGTGCAAAAGGAAACGCGATTGAGTTTCAGGATTTCAAAAGCGTGAGCTAAAAGCAGCAGTTTACATTCTGGATTGACTTGCGATCCCCACCATTGAGGTGCGTACCAAGTGGAACCGATCTCAATCCGTTGGTGCCGAGGATTCGGATCGAAATAACTCGTGCTCCCGACAAGTTTTCCACTCTGAACGCTTCGCACGGCAAAAGGCAATTGGCGGCCTGAGGTGATTTGCCTTTTGATTTCTTCAAACCAATCGTCAAAACGATTGCCGTGGGCCGCCCCAATCGTATGTTGCCAAATGCGCTCGTCATCTGCCGCAATGCGAAGCTCCTCCCTGTGCCGATCCTTCAACGGCTCAAGGCAGATGTAACGCCCAACAAGGCGGGACGGAATTCTGAGTGCCGCCGCTATCTCAGATTGCCTTTCGTCAAACATGTTATTCATTGTGGTTTTGCTTCCGAGTCCTTCAAAAACCGCTCCAGCGCGCCGCCGTACAACGGGTCACCGTGATAGACAATTTTTGCCTGCGGATTGATGATAAACATTTGCGGGATACCGTTAATGCCAAACGCTTGCGCCGCCGCCTGACCTCCCCAGACATTGACAGTCTTTTTCCAGCCACCGAGTTCCAACCGTTTCGCCGCGACATCCGGATTGTCATCCAAGCTTACTGTCAACCACATGACGTTCGTCCGCGTGGTAAATCGTCCGGCCTCGCTTTGTAGCTTAGGCATCATTCGCAGGCAAGGCGCGCACCAAGTGGCCCAAAACTCCAAAATAATATACTTGCCGAATTCAGCCTGCAACTTAAAGGAATGTTTATCCGGAAGATCCGACAAATCAACCGACGGCGCCGCCGCCCCATTGGTCATGCTCAACCACAGGCCGCCGAGGGCCAGGTCTTTTAGCTCTCCTCGAATCAAACTTACAATCCGTTCCTGAGAGAAGTTTGTAGCTTGCGGAATGACGGTTAGCCGGACAACGGACCCCTTTGGGCCACGAATAAGCGGCACTGCGTCGGAAACAGAATCCAGGCCTGCCAGCGAAACCGGCGGCGCATTGCTTTGTCCCACGGCAATGATTAAATCGCCGTTTGTTATTGATCCGCTCAGCGCAGCGGCTGAATCGGAGACGATTTGTGTCACGAGAAAGCCGCCCCGGTGCTTTGACAAGGCGATGCCGACTCCGTACGGCTCTGTGGAAACGTTGTCAGCATCAGAAGGCGAAGGGACAACCAGGATGAGGCCTATGCAGGCCAATCCCTCAACAAAGCGCAAAGCCACTTTTTTCATTCTCATACAATTACTTCTCTTCCCGTTTCTCGAAAATCACATGGACTGCCCGGTGCATTGGCAATTTTATTACCACAGGGGCGTGCGCTACCGAACGCGCAATTCAATGCGATTTCGATCCAGGATCGTCCCGTCGTCGAACGCGAGTTGTTCCACGTCGATGTTATACCTTACTAATGCCTGAATTTCGTCCAAACGCCGCGACGTGAGGGTTTGCTGGGTTTGCAGCACGAAAAAGCTCGTGTTCATGCCATGCTCCATCTTTGTCTGCTCCGCCCTAAGCGCTTCCTCTGCGAAAATCCGCGCCTGCCGTGTCGCGTCCACTCGGAGCCAGTCTGCCTGGACGTTGGCAACGTCGTCTTCGATGGCGGTCACGATCGACCACTCGGTTTTTTTGAACTGCAAGCGAAGCTGGTCAAGGGAGGCCTTCGCGGATTTGTACGCGTTACGAGGCCCGCTATTGCCCAAGGGAATCGTCATCACAACGCCATAGGAATAAAACGGATAATCCCCTCGTTGGATCGTGTTTAAAGTGCTGTTGAACGTCAGCTCTGTAGCGTTGCGGCCATAATTCCCGACGACGTCTATCTCCGGGAACAATTGATTATAAGTGTACTTGATTGTGAGGTGTTGTTTTTCGAGCGCCAGCTTGGCTTGAAGCATGTCCGGGCGCTTTTCCATCCCGTTGCGCAAACATTCTTCGAGGTCCGGATTTTCAGGCAGCGCCAGCAAATGTTCACCAGGGACTGGTGTACGGTCTTTCCACTGATCTTGCGGCAGGTCCAGAAGAAGTTTCAGCGCGTTCTCTTGTCCGATCAGGCTTGCTTGCGCGGCAAGGAGATCTGAGCGCGAACTGGCGGCTTGCGACTCGGCTTGCTTTTCGTCCAACGGCGCCAGCGACCCGGCCTTCACTTCTTGCGCGTCCTCCCACGTCGTTTCCTCGGCTAATTTGGCGGCCATCTCCTGGACCGCCACGTTTTCCCGGGCGTAGATGAGGCTGTAATAGGCGGCCATGACATTGTTGATCACTGTCATAATTTGAAGGCGCAATGACATCTGATCCATTTTGAGCTGATTCTTGTTGGCAGAGATCGCATAGCGTGTGTTATCAATCCAAAGATTCTTCAGCAAAGGTTGCGACAGCGTCACGCCGGGCTGGCTGCTATAAAGGTCCGGCGCTCCGGAAACATTTTGCTCTGATAGCGGCCCGGTGAAGCTGTAATTGAGTCCCCAAGGCGCGAAGCCGGACAAACCGGGTCCATAGGAATTGATTTGCTCTGTTGTCGCCGGATAAACCAATCCCGCTTGCGTAAACACGCCGGATGGAAAGGAATCGTAGCTATGGCTCGCGTTCATGGTCAGCGTCGGTTCATAGGCGCCGTAAAGTCCGTTCACGTAAAACTGATCCAGCTTTGGCTGAATTTCCGAAATGCGAATATCCAGATTGTTGGTCAACGCGATGCGGGTCAACTCCTCCGCATTCACAACCCAATCCTTTTTCGGGGGCTTTGTTGATTGCCCAAAGGTCTCCGATCCGTGGATCATGAGCATGGCGCCGAACGCGGCAGAGGCGGCGAGCAAAGATGTTTTGCCAATGCATCTATTGTTCATGGGCGTTCATGGCGCGGCGATTCCGACGAGTTCAAGAGGGCATTTCAGATGCCAGGACGTTAGTTTAATCGAAGTCGGTCATGACTATCCCATTGCGACATGTCCGAGAGAATGATCTGGTCGCCCACTTGCAGGCCGCTGATAATTTCAATCGTACCCACCGATGCGCGTCCGAGCTTGACGGGCAGCCGAACGGCTCCATTGCCGCTGTCGATGATCTTGAAAAGCCCCGCCTCGCTGTCCGACTGAGCTTGCACGGGCCGGCCCACATACAGCACGTTTTCTAATCGCTCGATTTCGATGGTTCCATCAACGCTCAGGTCTGGGCGAGATCCCTTGGGCAGTGGCCCATCCAGCGCAATATCGACCGTCACGGTTCCGTTTTCGACGGCCGGATCAATGCGCAGGACGTGGCCCGCAATGAGTCCGTTGCGAGTATCTATTTCAGCCGATTGATCAAGTTGAACGTCTCTGACCTGTGTCTCGGCAACTTTTATCGCCGCCTTAAGCTTGGTCATGTTTGCAACCCGCGCGATAAGAGCGCCTGCGGCGAGTTGCTGGCCTAGCTGAAGAGAACTGGTCGCATCGCCGAGGCGTTGGAGGACTCCATCCATACCGGCACGAATCTGGAGGGCGGCTTTCTGTTGCCGCTTTAAATCGAGTTGAGCGCGAAGTTGTGAGATTTTCGCGTTTTGAGCATCGAGGCGCGCCTTGGCAGCGTCCGCGAAAGCGTCTAGCTGTTGCTTCTCGATATCGAGCAGCTTGGAAAGTTCCTCGGCCTTCGTCTTGGCTTGGGTGAAAGTGATGGCGGGGAAAATTCCGGCTTTTGCGAGTTCGTTTTGAACATCGAAATTCAATTTTGCATCACTGTAATCAGCCTCGGCAGCGGCGACCGCCTTTCGTTCGGACAGTTCGCCCGTTTTAATATCAACGCAAAGATTTGCCAGGTCGGCTTCAGCGCCCTTAAGTTGCCATTCGAGGTCGAAGCCAGCCTGATTAAGTTCAGAGTTGCTTAATTCCACGAGGATGGTGTCCGCTTTGACGCGCGCGCCGGGCAGCACGAGGATGCGCTCAACGCGGCCGGCGTTCTCAGTTGGAATCCAACGTATGTCCTCCGGAACAAGGGTGCCACTACCGCGTACCTGGCGAAGCATCTCCCCGCGCTTAACGGTGTCCATGAACAACCCGGATTTATCGACCGATGGTGCGGCGGGTTGAAGCCGCGACAACCCGAATGTTGCGAGCGCTGCCGCGATGATCCCCGCGCCAATAATCGCCCACCGACGCCTTTGCCGTCGCTTCTTCAATAGGGGTGAAACGGGCACATCCATTTTGGAAAGTCGTCTTTCAGATTTGTCGGGCGTTCCCGTAATCATGCAGGCGTAACCTCCTCGCTGACTATCTGGCCATCGAACAAATGGACGGTTTTCTTCGCGTCGCGGGCATAACGGGAATCGTGGGTCACCAGACAAATGGTCGCGCCTTCGGCGTGCAAATCGCGCAATAACGCCATCACGGCATCGCCGTTTTTCGAGTCAAGATTTCCCGTAGGCTCATCGGCGAGGAGTATTGACGGGCGGCCGCCCAGTGCTCGGGCCACAGCCACGCGCTGTTGCTGGCCGCCAGAAAGTTGGGCCGGATAATGTTTGGCGCGCGCGGTCATGCCGACTTTGGTCAGGGCTTCGTCAACTCGCTCGCGGCGCTCTGCCGTGGATAAACCGCGATAGGTGAGCGGTAATTCCACATTTTCCCAGACCGTTAGATCCCCAATGAGGTTGAAGCTCTGGAAAATGAACCCTATCTCGCGGTTGCGGACACGGGCGCGCTGGGCGTAGTTGAGCCGCTCGACTGGTTCGCCACGCAATTCGTAGGCCCCGCTGGTGGGGGAATCAAGCAGTCCCAGAATGGCCAGCAGCGTCGATTTCCCACAGCCGGATGGACCGGAGATCGAGACGTAATCGCCATGATGGATTTCCAGACTGACACCGGAGAGAGCGTGCGTTTCGACTTCGTTGGTCAGGAACACTTTTTCAATGTTCGCCATTTGAATCAGTGGGATTGTGCTTTGCATAGACTTAGAAAATCATTCGTAACGCAACGCGGACATCGGATCGACCTTCGCCGCGCGCCGTCCGGGAAAATAGCAGGCAAGCAGCGCCACACCCAACAACAGCGCGACAACCGAGGCCATCACCCATGGATCGGTCGGAGTGACTTCGAATAACTGGCTTCGCAGGAATTTAGTCAACCAAAAGGCAGCCACCAAACCGGCGGCGAGTCCCGCCAGCACCAACCGCAATCCTTCGCCAATTACCAATCGCAGTACGTCCTCCCTTTGCGCGCCGATGGCAATGCGGATGCCGATCTCGCGTGCCCGCCGCGCCACCGAATAAGCCAGCACGCCGTAAATGCCAATAGCGCACAGCAAAACGCCGACACCCGCAAACACCACCAGGTACTCCATATAAGTGCGTTGGGCCTGCGTGCTGTCATAGAGCTGCTGTTCTTCTATAGTGAATTCGGGGGTGTTCATGTCCGGCTCGGCCACTTTTAGTTCCTTGCGAATCGCCGGGATCAATAAACGCGGATCAGCCTTGGTCCGGATGACCAAAAACGTCGGCCTTCCCATCAGGTCAAGTTCATCACAAGGGCGATAGAACGCTGGGCGAATCTGTTCGGTATAGCTGGAATCCCGCAGATTCCCTACGATTCCAATCACTTCGTATCGTTCGGTTCCGCCTCCGCCTGGTTTATCAAGGCCCTCAAATTTCTTGCCGAGAGGGTTCACGCCCGGCCAGAGCGTGCGCGCCATGGTTTCGTTGATGACGGCAGTGCCTGCCGCGACGCCGCGGTCCCGGTCTTCGAGCAATCGTCCCGCCAAAAGGGGAGCGCGCATGGCTCTGAAAAGATCGCCCGGTCCCACGCCGCAGCCTTCGCGGACCACTTCGATCTGCTGGCTGGACCCTTCCAGCATCACTTTTTCCGGCCAACCACTGTGCTTGCCAATCCCAACCGCCACGACTCCCGGCACGGCCTGAATCCGTTCTTGCAATTGACCGAAAAGCAATTTCCGAAGTTGCGATGCGCGCCCCGCGTCGGCCGAGGCGGTGAAATCGCTGTACTTTTGCCACGGCAATTGGAGACTGACGCACACAAGGTTCTCCGGATCGAAACCGGGATTGACATGGAGCAGGCGCACGACGCTCTTAATCATCAACCCCGCCCCAGCCAGCAGCACCACTGCCAGCGCCGTTTCGGCCACGACCAGCGTCCCGCGATAGCGGCTGTGGCGCACTCCCACCGTCGCGCCCGTGCCTGCTTGCTTGAGGGCGTCACTCAACTCCGCCCGCCCAGCCCGCCATGCCGGCATCAGCCCAAACAAAATCCCCGTGGCGATCGAGATGAGCAAAGTATAAACGAGCGCATGGATGTCTAATTCGACGGGCCTTAGGCGCGGCATTGAGCCAGGCACGACTGACAACAGCACTTTCATTCCCAGCACGCTCACGGCGATTCCGGCCAAACCGCCGGCGCACGCCAGCAGAATCGATTCGGTGAGCAGTTGCCGCATCAAACGCCAGCGCCCGGCGCCAATGGAGCTGCGTATGGCAAGTTCCTGCTGCCGCCTTTCGGTTCGTGCAAGCGTCAGGTTCGCAATATTTGCGCAAACAATCAGCAGCACGAAACAAATCGCGCCTAACAGCCCGAACAACGTCCGCCTCAAATCCTCCGACCCATAGCTGCCCTGAAACTGCGCTTGCAACGGCCTGACCGTGATCCCCAATCCATGCGGGCGACGTTTCCATTCCTTGCCGATAAAATCGTCCGTATGCGCGGCTTGCAGTTGCGCGGCGACCGTGTCAAGCATCGCTTGCGCTTGCGCGAGACTTGTGCCCGGTGTCAGACGCGCGCGCACCCGGGTATTGGGAAGCCCGACTTGATTTGCCGGTATGTGCCACGGTTCGGCGGGCAACCAGCAAATACTGTAAGAGCCTTCCGGCGCAAACCATTCCGGCATCACCCCAATGACCGTAAAATTCCGGCCGCTCATCTCGATCATTCGCCCGATGATGTTCCGGTCCCCGGCAAAGTGGGACCGCCACATCGTATAGCTCAGGACCAACACCGAGTCCCGAACGGGCATTTTGCTGTCATTCAGCGGCACCGCTTCATCGGGAGCGAAGGTCCTTCCAAGCAACGGTGGGACGTTCCACAACCCAAAAAATGTGGACGGCACAGTATCGCAGAGGATCGTTTCGGTGAAATCCTCCGTTTTGCGGCTCAGCCAGATGGTATCGCACCAGGCAAAGTTGGCGAAAAGACTCGTGTGGGGCAGAAGCGCTTCGAGCACTTCCGGACATACGCCGTAGAGGTCTAGCTGGTTATTCTGATCTTTAAACAAGCCTTGGGTGTAGTTGCGCTCCGCAATCTGGACGACGCGCTCCGGGTCCGGCCCGGAAACGGGATTCAGTATGACGGCGTTCACGACGCTGTAAATCGCAGTGGTCGCGCCCACTCCAAGCGCCAGCGTGGTAATTGATACAGCCGTAAAGCCGGGATTCTTGGACAGCGATCGGAGGCCAAAACGAATATCCTGGAGCACGCTTTCACCGAAATTCGCGCTTACCAGGCGCCGACACTCTTCGCGGGAATTTTGGAAATTGCCGAACCGTCGCCTGGCCTCACGCGCCGCTTCCTCTGGCGGCATTCCCGCCGCGGTATTCTCTGCGGTGCGCTGCTCGATGTGAAATTGTAATTCCTCATCAATTTCCTGTTTGAGTCTTGGCTGCTGCAAGAAAGCGCGCAATTTCCTACCTGCGTTACGGAAAGGATTCATTTGGTCATTTCTCTATCCAGCCGTCCTTCAATGTACTGATCTGCCTGCTGTTTGCCGCCCACGCTTCATCCCGATCTTGAGATCGAAACATAAAGGGGCCGTTATGCAGTTTGGATCACGAGCGTGATCGCCCGGTGAATGCGCTCCCAGAGAGCAGTTTCCTCCTCCAGTCGCTTGCGCCCTGAGCGGGTCAGTGAATAAAACTTGGCGCGGCGGTTGTTTTCCGATTTGCCCCATTGCGCAGTGATCCAGCCCTTTTCCTCCATTCGGTACAAGCATGGGTAAAGCGATCCCTCCTCAACGACGAGCACGTCCTCCGATCGTTGCTGGATTCTCTGGGCGATTGCGTAGCCATGCATGGGGCCGGCGGTTAAAGTCCTAAGGATGAGCAGATCCAGCGTTCCTTGAAGCAATTCAGCTTTTGAGTTTGGCATAGTCGTTAATTAGATACTCTAGGGGAGATTACCGCACTCACATAGATTGTCAAGGGGAGATCATTCTAAACCGCCTAACTCTTGAATTTGAACCAGATTCCGGCGGAAGTTTGCTTTTGAGGAGCTTGCAAAGCGCGGCGACAGTTCGTCCACGGCGATCGACGAAAAGTGCCCAGAATAATCATCGGGACCATCGGCCAAAGACTGAGTAAGAATCACTCGCCGATCCATTTTCGACGATGGGTCCGAGGTAATTCGCAATCTCAGCGGAACGAAAGAATTCGTCCTCAGTCATTTTATTCGCCGCGAACGCGTCCGCATTCGTCTTCTTGACGCGAATAGTCAAAATCGTCATGCGATTGGGGACGCGCCGCGCGGCAGCGATATTTTGACCTGGCTGACTCGGATTCTCAGTGCCGGGCGATGCTTCGTCTGGCTTGGAGGATGATGACGACGGCTTCGCAGGCTCATTGGGGTCGTCGATGCTGCTCGAACCCAAACTGCCACCGCCGGCCGAAGCCGATCCAACGCCTGAATTGGGCGTAACCACGTTTGGCGGCCCGGAGAACGTAACGGCAACCCATTCGTCTGGCTGCACATGGCGCAGGTGGGATGCATTCCCAAGGAGTTGGATCACCCGCTTTTTGAGCGTTTCCACCAATTTCGGGTTGAAATGCACCGTTTTTTCAAAGGGATTGGCACTGCGGGGATCAGACTGCGTGTCACCGGCGAGAGCGCGCCGCGCTTGTTCCCACTCCGAATTCGCCGGACTGGTTTGACTTTCCTTGTCGGCGTCCGCTGGCCGTACCAAAGGAAATCGAACCTTCATGTCAAAAACCGCGCCAAATCCTTCAATGTAGCTCGCTTCAACTGATTGGCCGCCTGTCTGTAACAGCATCGGAATGCCTAACTTGTAAGCGCCCATCTCGTCGCCGTCCTCGCTCAAGGCCCTTTCGAGGTTTTGTGAGAAGATGAAGGATAGTATGCTCAGGTCTGCGGCGGTTTCATCCAGCGCGGCCTGATCCGGCGTCTTGAATCTCACGACCGACACGGCGCTCTCGCCGTCGCGGCCACGCTCAGTCCACGCATACCCCGGAACAACACTTTGAAAGAGTTGCCTGCCAACAACTCCAGGCATAGTCCCTGTAGTGGTAGCCCAGTCGGGAGATGTCTCCACAACTGCTCCCGCCACCGCCGGCTGTTGGGCATGGGCATAAGGCGCTAAGCTGGTCCAAATAATGATTATCAATATATAATTTTTCATAAGCTTTTGATTTACGGTTTTTGCACGGCTAAAACGGTGCTTGCTAATTGGTTGATTCGTCTGCTGTCCTGCTGCAAATCGTTGTCTGCGGTCGAGACGGCCGTTTCCAAGTCCCGTCTTAAAGCCAGGCAATCCGAAATTTGCTGCTCGCGAACTTCTTTCACCAACATCAACACGTGCTGTTGATCCTGCTGCCGTTGCTGCTGCACAACTTGAATCAGATCGCGATACATGGAGGCGTTCGCCTTCGACAGCGCGTTCTGCACCCTAACCCGCAACTGTTGCTGGAATCCGTCTCTGGCTTCACGTTCAGGGTCAAAGGCAGATAGTAAGTCCGCCCTAATTTCACCCATGAGTTTTTCGTGAACCTGTGCCGCGACCGTTTGCTCCAGGACCTGGGTGTGCATGGCAGACACACGCCCGAAGGCAAAGCCCACCAGCAGCACGATGGCCGCGGCGAGGCCCCATTTTAGGAACCCAGAGGTCCGGACCGTATCGCGACGCCGATTTAGTAGAAGCTGGGCTGTCGATGGGAACGGCATTCGCTTCAATTTTTCCACACTGCGCTTCCACCCTGCGACTTCCGCGGCGCACATCGGACATTGCCCCAAATGTTCGCGGAGGCGGGCCATATTCTCGGGCGAAGCGTCGCCGTCCACGTAAAGTAGCCATTCGTTTTGATTTGGATGATTCATAATTTAAGCAAGTCAGGTTGTGATTACGACACACACCTCGTCGAAAACCTGCCGATGGATTTTCTTAACATTCCAGTTTGTTGCCGCAGGATTCTATTTTCCTGTTTGAGTCTCAGGTTTTCCTCCTGAAGGAGGTTGAACTCGCTGTTAGTGCCGTTGCCTTTCATTTTTCTCTTTCCAGCGCGCATGGCGATGTCTTCACAAAATTGGGGAGGGTCCTCAACTGATCTTTCCTTTCATTTCATCAAATTCCGGCTCAAGCAACCGGGTGATTTGGGCCAGACCGACGGCAATTCGTGAACTGGCGGTTGTTTCGGGAATCTCCAGAATGTCCGCAATTTCTCGCAGCTTAAGCCCTTCGCAGTAACGCAGCACCACCACCGTCCGCTGCGCTTCTGGCAGGCGCAACAAGGCGCAACGCACCAGTTCACAGTCTTCCTGCGCCGCGAGCCGCAAATCGGGAGAAGGATCGGGTGACACCTGCTCTGGCGCATATTCGGCATGCTCCGCTCCGTGTCCAAGGGAATGCTCGCCGAGTCGGTGTCGCTTGCGGAGTTCGTCATAACAGAGGTTCAAGGCAATGCGCCAGAGCCAGGTGGAAAACCTCGCCCCGTGACGGAAGTCCTTTCGGCGTACGAATATCCGGGTGAAGGTTTCCTGCTTCAAGTCCTCGGCTTGATGCAAATTCCCAGTCATGCGGGCACAGAGCCGCAGAATCGGTAGTTCCCACCGTTGCACGAGATGACCGAAGGCGGCATTGTCATTCGTCGTTTGGACCCGCCACATCGCCTGCTCGTCCGTCATTGAGAAAAGAGGCAACAAAAAATTGACCTTTCCCATTGCGGCCTCAATTGGTCTTAAACTCTGGCATTGGATTGTATCGCATCGCATTTTCTTTGCAGCGACCTGTCACAGGAAGGCCGCTCAAGAAGTGATACGCTTGGGACGCGCATTTCCACGAAAAAGAATTTTAGCCTGACCGGCAGTATTAGAGACTGTCTTTATGCGGCAACCTCGCTCCACGACGCCCGCCCTGCCCCGCTGCGCAAGTAGGGCTGTAACTCGCGTTTCAACGTCTGTCGTCCGCGATGAATCAGTGTTTTTGTGGCTGAGTGGGACGTCCCAAGGACTTCCGCGACGTCCGCGTACGATAAATCCTCGTGTTGCAAAAGGAGGATGGCCGTGCGCTCCCGCTCAGACAGCAGTTCAAGGGCCTGCTCAATCTTTTCCTCAAGTTCCTTCTGGAGAACCGCACCCGGCACCGTGCCAAATTTAGCCTTGCCCAAATGCCATCGTTCGAACTCCTGCGCTTCGATCTCTTCGTGCCTTAGGAAATCTGCCCGGTGCCGCGAGCGGCGCCGCAGTTCGTTGCGGCAGAGATTTCGCGTAATGGTGTACAACCATGTCGAGAACCGGCAGGTAAACCGAAAACGGCCACACGCTTTGAACATCAAAACAAAAACGTTCTGGGCTACATCCTGTGCCTCCGCCGCATCGCGGAGGGTGCGGGTCGCGAACCTGACAATGGGCTGCTTGTATTTTGCGACCAAAACATCAAAAGCGTCCAGGTTTCCCGATTGAACACGCTGTACGAGCAAATAGTCGGGATCCAAGTTAACTTCGGTCACAGGCACAATTATTCGTCATTATCATAGACGTTCTAGTGAAGAATATCAGACCGTTCAGTAGATTGTCAAGGGGTGTTGCTCGCCGGTGAAATTACCGCCCGTCGTAGCTGTCGGGGTAACACCAAAACTGATTGGCATTGGTCTCGGCGACTCCGTTGTTCCAGGCCTTCTCTTTCATGAAAGCCACGGCCCCGTTGAATTCCCCATTAACCCCGCCCCTCGCGTGCCGGGCTGTCAGCCCTTCGTCGGGGCTGCTGGCGCCGTCGTTGAAATTGTTGATGTCATTTTCGTCCGGCTCCCAGAAAACGATTCCAAGCGGCGGCATTCGGCTCAATTTGATCGGAGGGTAGATGTCCAGGTCGTAGCCGTTGACCGCTCCGTTCATGACGTAAGTGGAGCACTGCTGGTCACGCTGATTGAACGTTGAGGTATACTTGTCGCGCGGACAGAAGTAAACGTTGCTGCTTTGCAAACTCTGCCAAAACGCGCCAGTGCGAGGGTCGAACTGGGCGGGTCCGCTGGCCTCGGGATTTATGGTATAAAGCCAGCCTTGACGAGTCGGAGCGTCGCCGGCTCGCCAGTTGGACCACGGCAAATTGTCTTGATTGTCGCTGCCGTACATGGTCAGAGCGAGGATCATCTGCTTCAAATTATTGACATCCACAGTGCGCACTCCTTGGTCTTTGGCATTACTCAAGGCCGGCAGCAACAAGGCGGCGAGAATCGAGATGATAGCGATGACCGCAAGTAACTCAATTAAGGTGAATCCGGCGCTGTTTTTTCCAAGGCGCGCCCTTATGGGCCAACGTGTGAACAAGAGGCGGCTCATACCTGTCACTATTCAATCGGGACTGCGGACCAATTGGGGTTTGGTCATAAATTCAATAGGAACATTCCTGCCGATGGCGAAAGTTTCCACCAACTCTCCGCCCGCCTGAAGATTGACAAGCGTCTGGAAGACGTATTGGGTAAAACCGCATCGGTTCATGCTTTGATCTTGACCATTTTGGTTTTCGGCATGCAAGAAGTTCAACCGCAGGTCGGTGCGGTTCGTTAAAAGCAATTCCGTGGATAAAAGGTCAATGCCGCGGAAGAATTGGATGCGCAATGGAAACCCAGCCACGTTTGTTTCAAAAGGCGCGAAGCGATGAATCGGAACGCGAATGGTAAATATATTGCCATCGTCAAAGCCTGACTGCTGCGCGAAGTTCATTTTAATTTTCCATATCTTGCGCGGATCAGGCGACTGCCAACATCGCGACATCACCCACCCGTTTGTGCGTATTTCATCAAGGGCAACGTCGCCTGCGTTACCGCTGGAATCGCACAACGTTGATTCATAGACAGTCCAATTTGTCACTGGCCTGCCGTCGCTCATAAGTTGCCATGGGACGGTCACAGCCACATTGGCGCCTTCACTCTGCAAGTAGTCCTTCCATGTTTGTCTTCCTGGCAGCGAACTGGGATCGCCAACTTGCAAAGTGACCTGGCCGATATTCAGATGCATTCCATCAACCTCTCGCGTGATGGGCGCTTGTTCCGGCTGCCACGCCTCGTCTTTGGTGACGCGCTGCCGGTGAGTAAAGCTGGCTATGGTGGCCCATGGGCCATCCAGGGCGTCCCGACGCTGAATCTGAATCCGCAATCGCTCTGAGTCGCGGGGAAAAAAACACGTGTTTACCTGGCCGTAATAGCCGTCCTCATATTCTGAGAAACGCCAGAGCGCTGTTGTGTACTTAAAACCGTCCTTGCCCGAGATGACCGCCCTGCATGGGCGATAGGGTCGGTCGGAGGCGGCTCGCAGCGGACTGTCATCGGTTGCACCGGTCAATTTCAATTCTGCCGTCAAACACGGGGACAATGTCTCCGGCTGGGTGACCTTCTTCCTGGACGGCCCGCGAAGAAATTCGTTTCTTATGCCAATTTTCACGCCTTCCAAAGTCAAAACCGACCCATCCGCCAGTTTTTGCGTTTGTGGAGTCTCGCCGAGCGGCCAAATGTCCGGCAGCGTGACAGTTGCCGTACTGGCAACGATAACAATTCCCACACTTGCGAGGATGCCGCTCTTGAATTTTGTCCATGCCATATATTTCAAAGCACTTTTCACAAGAGCTGAAGTCGAACCGCCAGCCGACCCGGCTTTGCCAAGGGCCAGGACGGTTGCGGATTGCGCCAGGGCCGTGGGGGCGGCTTGAACGGCGTTAGCCGAAAGCGCCGCGGCCAAAACGGTGACGGAAGAAGTCAATCCCCGCTTTAAGAAAAAGCCGCGCAACGATTTCAAGGCCCGGTTTACGCGCATTCGTGCCGCGTCTTCGTTGGCCCCTACCTTTGCGGCAACCTCCAAAAAGGTTTTTCGCTCAAAAAACCGCAGCAAGACCGCCTCTCGGTCCTTCTTATTTAATTGCGCCAAACCTTCGTCCAGAAAGGGAGAAATCTGCTCCCAGGATGCGTCGGGTGTTGTTTCGCCAAGTGTGGATTCCATGCCAGCCTCCTGCTCGTGTTTATGCCGGCGCGCAGCGGCCCGGAGTTCAGCCGCCGCGACAAATCTCGCCGTATTGAACAACCAGCCAGCCAGGACCGTGCCGGGCCTAAAGCTTCCGGCCTTTCGCGCCAGAATGATGAACACCGCCTGAGTGACTTCCTCCGCCAGATGTGTATTGCTCACCTGTCGCAATGCGGAAGAATACACGGAGTGGACATGCCGTTGCACCAATGCTGCAAAGGCCGTTTCCGACCCTCCGGTCGCATATTCCCGCAACAATTCGCTGTCATCCGTCGCGTCCATCTAAATACCAATTGCCGGTCACGGCGAAACCGAACATTTCTTTTTGCCGGAGCCCCCGATAAAGACCTTCACCCTCTCCCGCGGGATGCTGAACTCTCGAACTCGACTGTTGACGGAAGCACAACGCGTAATACCATAACGTTGGTTCCAATGGGAACCTCTAATTATTACGAGAACTTATTGAAATAAATATGAACAAAATGAAATCCATTCTTACCATCGCCGCCGTTATTATCAGCGCGCTGCCCATGATGGCGCAGGAAAAACGCCTCAGCCCCCATGAAACTGTCAGCGCGGTCATTGACCGAAATCGAGTCACCATTACTTATGGCCGGCCTTACACGAAAAGCCCCAAGACCGGCGAGGTGCGTAAAATCTGGGGCGGACTGGTCCCTTATGGCGCCATCTGGCGCACGGGCGCCGATGAAGCCACGCTGTTGATCACGCAAAAACCGATTACGATCGGAGACGCGGCGGTCCCGGCGGGCGCTTACACCTTATTCACGCTGCCAAATGAGGACGGCACGGCCAAATTGGTCATCAACAAACAGATCGGACAATGGGGCGTTGGTAACAATTCTTACGATGAGAGTCAGGACCTCGCGCGAGTTGACCTTAAGAAGGACACCTTGGACAACCCGGTGGACCAATTCACGATGGCCGTCGAGAAAAATTCCGCGGGCGGCGGCGTGTTGAAAATGTCCTGGGAGAACACGCAGTTTTCAGTGCCATTCACGGTTCAGAAATAGTCGTGTCGCTGCGATTGTATGAAGTCGAGAAGACTTCGTTTCATTTCCGCGTTGAGTTGCGGGTTGCTGTTCACTTCGAGTTTAGTCGCTCAGAGTCCGAATGCGGATTTTCCAGCGCCTGAGTCATCCCAGGCCATTCTTCATGACCTGCAAAGTTTTCGTCAGATGGGCAGCGTGCTTTATATCGCGGCGCATCCTGACGATGAAAACTCCCAATTGCTTGCCTATCTCGCGCGCGGACAGGATTATCGCACAGCGTATCTGTCACTGACCCGTGGCGATGGCGGTCAGAACGTGCTTGGGCCTGAATTTGGTGAAAAATTGGGCGTGGCGCGCACCCAGGAATTGCTGGCCGCACGGGGAGTCGATGGCGCCCGGCAATTTTTTGGCCGCGAGGTCGATTTCGGATTCTCCAAAGACTATCGCGAAACGCTTAACATCTGGGACAAACAGGGGGCGCTTTCGGACGTGGTGCGCGTCATCCGGATTTTCCGTCCGGACGTATTGATCACGCGTTTTTCTCCCATTCCGGGCGGGACACACGGACATCACACCGCATCAGCAATCCTGGCTGTGGAAGCGTTCAAGCTGGCTGGGGATCCAACCGCTTTTCCTGAACAACTCGGGGAACTAAAGCCGTGGCAGCCCACCCGCATTCTTTGGAACGGTTCGGGTTTTGAACGCAACAAGGTCAGCGGAACCAATGAGGTGAGCATTGAAGCTGGCGGCAAGGACCCTGTGACGGGCGAGTCCTTCTCTGACATCGCGGGGCGCAGCCGTTCCATGCACAAGACCCAGGGATTCGGCGCCTTTAGAGGTTCCCGCAGTGGCGGTGGATCAAGAGAGGAGCACTTCCAACTCCTGGGCGGTTCACCGGTGACGAATGACATTTTGGATGGCGTGGATACGACCTGGAACCGCGTGCCGGGCGGCGCGGAAATTGGCAAGTTAGCCGACGCCGTCATTGCGCAATTTGATGTGCAGAACCCCTCCGCGAGTGTTCCAGCGTTGCTGGAATTGCGCGGCAAACTGGCGGCGTTATCGGCGGACGATTCCGTCACCGCGGAAAAGCGCGCGCAATTGGACCGCATCTTACAGGCTTGTCTCGGTCTTGAAGTAGAGACCGCAATTTCGCGAGCGGAAGTTGTGCCCGGGGAAATGCTGAGAATGCGCCATTCCGCGGTGGTGCACTCCAGCGTTCCAGTCCGCTGGGTTTCGGTGCGCTATCCTGAAATAAAACGCGAAATCATCAAAGGATTCGATCTCCGTCCGAACCGGTCGAAATCATGGGATTCAACGCAAACGCTGCCGGCCCGCACTCCGTTAACCCAGCCCTATTGGCTGCGGGAGGAAGGCACGCCAGGAATGTTCCGGGTGGATGACCCTTCATTGATTAGCCGGGCGGAAAATCCGCCCGTGTATCCCATCGAACAGGTTTTTGAAGTGGGCGGCCAAACGCTCGTGATTCCTGACGAACCCGTGCAAGTCACGACCGACATGGCGGGCAATAATGTTCGCCGCTACTTGGATGTCATTCCGCCCGTTTCGCTCCATTTTGTTTCTGACATCGCATTATTAACCCCGGGAACGTCGCATCCGGTTGAGGTGGAAATCACCGCGTCACGCGCCAACTCCATCGGGACTTTGCGATTGGACGCGCCTGACGATTGGAAGGTATCGCCCGCCGAACAATCGTTCCATCTCGCCACCGTGGGTGAACGGGCCCGGTTCGAGTTCACCCTCACTGCGCCGCCTCAATCCACGAGCGCAAAAATCATTGCCACTGCGGAAATTAACGGAGTGTGGTATCGTAACGACCGCGAGGAAATTTCTTACCCCCACATTCCCCGGCAATTGCTCCAGCCGCTGGCGAGTTTGAAGGCGATCAGCCTTGACCTCGCGAATCGCGGCCACACCGTTGGCTATTTGCCCGGCGCCGGTGACAGTGTGGCTGAAAACCTGCGGCAAATGGGTTGCGCCGTCACGATGCTGGACGATAAGAATCTCACCCCGGAACAATTGCGCGGGCTTGACGCCGTCGTCATTGGCGTCCGCGCCTTCAACGTCCGCACAAACCTTGCTTCGCAACTGCCGGCGCTTTTTGACTATGTCGAAAATGGCGGGACGATGATCGCTCAATACAACCGGCCTGATGGCCTTAAAACAAGCAGAGTGGCGCCATACGATTTGCACTTGTCGGGAGATCGCGTCACAGATGAAACTGCGGCGGTGACATTTCTCGCGCCGGATAACCCGGTGTTGAACACGCCAAACAAAATAACCGAGGCCGATTTCGCCGGCTGGGTGCAGGAGCGTGGAATCTACTTTCCCAATCAATGGGATGATCATTTTACAGCGATTCTTGCATGTCACGACCCGGGCGAATCGCCGCTCGATGGCGGTTTGCTGGTCGCGCAATATGGAAAAGGTTATTTCGTTTATACGGGGCTTGTTTTCTTCAGGGAGCTTCCCGCCGGCGTGCCCGGCGCATATCGATTATTCGCCAACCTGATTTCGCTCGGAAAATGAAACGTCCCTCCGCTACGGAACCTTCCGCGCGTGAAAGTGAAGAGACCAGGTTGCCTTGGCCGCGAACCTGGAAAGGCGTCTATCTTTTTGTAATCGGCAGCTTCATTCTTTGGGTCGCGTTGCTCATAGCCCTGACGGATTCCTTTTCATGAGCGCATTGGATTTTGTCGTCCTCATTGGGTCCATGCTCGGCATCGCGGCCTACGGCATCTGGCGCACGCGGGGCCGTCGCAACTTGAGCTCCTACTTGAGAGGGGACGGCCAGACACCGTGGTTTGCTATCGGCCTGTCGGTCATGGCCACCCAGGCCAGCGCCATTACATTTTTGTCCACGCCCGGACAGGGTTATCTGGGCGGGCTTGGTTTTTTGCAGATATATTTCGGCGTGCCGCTGGCCTTGATCATTATCGCGGCAATTTTTCTGCCGTTGTATCGGCGGCTCAACGTCTATACGGCTTACGAATTCCTGGGAAAACGCTTTGATGGACGCACCCGGCTTTTGGGAGCGGGGTTATTTCTCCTCCAGCGCGGGCTGGGAGCGGGACTGACGATCTACGCGCCAGCCATTGTTCTCACCACGGTCTTTGGCTGGCCTCTCAACCTGACGATCATCTGCTCCGGATTGCTCGTCATTGTCTATACCGTGACGGGCGGCAGCGACGCCGTGACCGTCACTCAAAAATACCAGCTTACCGTCATTTTTGGCGGCATGATCACCGCGTTTTGTCTGCTGGTCATGAAGCTGCCTGCCGGACTTACGATCAAAGATACCTTTGCGCTGGCAGGCGGCTTTCAAAAGCTCAAAGCTGTGAATTTCTCAACCGACGTTCGCGAACGTTATACGTTTTGGTCGGGACTCCTGGGCGGAACATTCCTGATGCTTTCCTATTTCGGCACCGACCAATCGCAAGTACAACGCTACATTTCCGGTTCATCGTTGCGCGAAAGCCGGCTTGGTCTCATGTTCAATGCCGTCTGTAAAATTCCGATGCAATTCTGCATTTTGCTGCTCGGCGTCTTGATCTTTGTTTTTTATCAGTTCGAGCGCCCGCCACTCTTTTTTAATCCGGATTCCAGCCGATACGTCTCCGAAAACGGAATTGGCCAAAAACTCCACGCTTACGAAACGGAGTATAATTCATCGCACGCCCAAACGCGCCAGCAACTTGAAACTTGGTTGAAGGCCAGGCATGATGACAACCCGTCTGCGGCCGCTGTTGCTTTCACCGCCGCATCGACCAGCCATCAACACAGCGAGCAGGTGCGGGAAGACGCGGCGACGGCATTGCGGGCGTCCCATTCAAGTGTATCGGCCAACGACGCTGACTACGTGTTCATTACCTTCATCCTCCATCAACTGCCGCACGGCGTTATCGGTTTGCTGGTGGCAGCGTTCTTCGCTGCTGCGCTCTCCTCGAAAGCCGCCGAACTTAACGCGCTCGGTTCGAGCACGACCATTGATTTTTACCGTCATATCATCAAACGCGATGCCACTGATGCTGACTGCCTCACCGCCTCCAAGTGGTTCACCGCGCTGTGGGGGTTGGTCGCGATCGGTTTTGCCCTTTACGCGCATCTGGTGGAAAATTTGATCCAGGCTGTGAACATTCTGGGATCCATTTTCTACGGCGTGATGCTCGGCCTGTTCGTCGTTGCGTTTTTTGTCCCGCGGGTCGGGGGCGGCGCCGTGTTCTGGGCGGCGCTTGCGGCGCAGGCGCTGGTGTTCGTGCTTTATTTTAAACTGAGCATTTCCTATCTCTGGTATCCCCTGATCGGCTGCGCCGCGTGCGTGCTTTTCAGCCTGGCGTTGCAGGCGGCGCTGGGGGGCGATATAAAAACAAACCAAGCGCCCGCGCCATGACACCTCCGGTAATCTGTTTCGGCCAGCAGCCTTGCGGATTTTTTCCGAAACGATTCCTGTTTGCCAAAATCCAGACCGCGCGGCGGTTGCAAAATGAAATTGGCGGCGAGATTGTTCTCTTCTATCACGATAGCGACCATGACCCGCGCGAAACTAAGACGCTCCTGCGCCATCGCCAGACCAATGAGATCGCTCACCTTAACTTTGCCTTTGAAAACAAGATTCAGCGCAAATTTTCACCGCTTCACCTCAAAAAGATTCCCGCTGATTGGCAGGAAAAAACCGCGCTCCAATTGCCCAATTATATCGGCAACCCGCTTATCGATATTTTCAAAAAAGCCAGCGCGGCAAACGTCGCCGGTTTTTGCCTGGAGATGTACCGCCACATGAGCCTGCTCGATGGCATCCGGGTGATGCGTTCGAGCGATCCCTCCTTGCGGCGGGCCGCCTGCGACATTTCGGAATTTTTCGCGGATGTTCCCCATGCTGGTGAAATTGTCCGCGCCCGTTATTTCAACGGCACGTTGATGCTGCATGAAGGCGGCGACCAATACGTCACCTTGCCTCCGACGGCCTACACCAAGGAACAGATCAGCCCGACCCGTGACAGCCGTCTGCGCTGGATGCAATCCGTCCTGCATTGCACCCATTACATTGCGGGGGCGGGCGAACAAGCGTATCTTCGCCGGGATGATGCGCCGGAAATTCAATTCTTAACGCGCGACGCCATTGATCGATCCGATGAAGCCTATATCGAACTCCCCTGAGCTCCCGCCGTTGCTGGCTTTTGGCGCGCATCCCGACGACATCGAATTTGCCTGCGGCGGCGTTATCGCCCGCGAGACGCGCGCCGGTCGCAAAGCGCATTTTGTCATTTGTTCGCGGGGCGAATCCGGAACTTACGGGACGCCCCGCAAACGGACGGCAGAGGCAAAAAAATCCGCGGCGCTGCTGGGCGCGACCATCGAATTTATCAAGTTGGACGGTGACGCGCATCTGGAATGCCGCCCCGCTCACGCGATTAAGCTTGCGGGAATTATTCGGCGCGTGCGCCCAAGCGTCGTGCTCACGCCGAGTCTGGCCGAGAATCAACATCCTGATCACGCCCGGCTGGGAAGACTGGTGCGCGATGCCAGCCGGCTCGCCCGTTACGGTGGACTGAAGGAATTACGCCTCCAGCCTCCGCACGCCATCGAACAATTATTTTTCTACGCTGTCACGCCTGAAGCCGAGCCTCCAGATATTACACCGATACTTATTGACATATCCTCGCCGGAATTAATCGCTGCGTGGACTGTGGCGATGGAAGCGCATGCAACGCAAACGTCGGCCCGCAATTACGTTGAATTACAATTGACGCGCGCCCGATTGCTCGGCGCCCGGGCGGGAATTGCTCACGCCGTCGCCCTGTTTCCCAACGAGCCACTGGTGTTCGATTCATTAGCCCGCGCCGGGCGCGGGGCGCGTCAGTTTTGACAATGGATTCAGGCCCACCATTGAAGATCGGCATTACTTGTTATCCTTCCGTCGGCGGAAGCGGTATCCTCGCTTCAACGCTCGGTGAAGACTTGGCGCGGCGCGGACACGAAGTCCATTTCATCAGTTACGAACGCCCCTTTCGGATGCCGGAAAACGCGCCGCGACTTTTTTTTCATGCGGTTGTGATCAATGATTACGGGTTGTTCAAATATCCTGATTACACCTTGCCGCTCTCGGTGAAGATGGCCGAAGTGAGCCGCGATCATCAATTGGACATTCTTCACGTGCATTACGCGGTGCCTCACGCGACCGCCGCGATTCTTGCCCGCTCGATGTTGCCGCCTGAGCAGCAGCCGCGTGTCGTCACAACCTTGCATGGCACGGACACGACGTTGCTCGGGAACGATCCCGGCTACGGCCCCGCCATCCACCATGCGTTGACTCATTCCGACGCGGTGACAGCCGTATCGGCTTATTTGAAAACGGAAACACAGCGCGTGCTTGATTTCAATCGGCCTATAGAAGTCATCCATAACTTCTTTGAACCGCGCGCGCCGCGTCGTTCGCGGGAGGAAGTGCGCCGTGAGCTTGGGCTGCGTGATGAGATGGTGGTTCTTCATTCCTCAAATCTGCGGCCGGTAAAACGAATCGATTTGTTGCTCGAAACGATCGCGCGTGTCCGCCCGCGCGAATCGTTCAAGCTCGTTATTCTCGCCGGCGGAGATTTTGCGCCTTTTGCGGACGACATTCGCCGCTTGGAACTCGAAGACCGCATTGTCGTGCGCGAAAACATTTTGGAGATTGAAGATTACCTGCAAGCCGCCGATCTGGCATTGTACACCTCGGAGAACGAAAGCTTTTGCTTGAGCATCCTCGAAGCGATGTGTTTTGCCTGCCCTAGTGTCGCTACGCGCGTCGGTGGCATTCCGGAAGTCGTTGAGGATAACCTAAGCGGCATCCTCGTGCCGTTCGGTGATTCCGACGCCCTGGCGCGCTCGGTCGAAAGGTTAATTCAGGACGCCGCCCTACGAGCGATCCTGGGCCGCGCCGCGCAATCGCGCGCCCGCAAGATGTTTTCCGCCAATGCCATTGTCCCGCGCTATGAAGCTCTTTATCGCCGTGTCTGCGGGACGGGTAAGTTTTGAACGTACCCGCCATGGTACCCCTTTCTCAATGGCCGGTATAAGCGATCCGCCAAATCGTGCCGTGGCCGTCTTCGGTGACCAGCAGGGCGCCATCGTGCGCCACGGTTACGCCGACCGGCCTGCCCCAAACGCCTTCATCATCGACGACAAATCCAGTCATGAAGTCGTCGTATTCGCCCGTCGCCACGCCATTGCTAAACCGGATGCGGGCGACCTTATAACCTGTGCGCGTGGACCGATTCCACGACCCATGCAGCGCGACAAAGGCGTCGCCCTGATACTCAGCAGGAAACGCCGCGACACCCGCGCCCGCGGTATAGAACGTCATTTCCAGCGAGGCCGAGTGCGACTGTTCCAGCACATCGGGCACGATCGCCTTGCCGGCGAGGTCGGGCCGCTCCCCGGCATGGCGCGGGTCCTCAAATTTGCCCATGTAATACCACGGCCAGCCATAGAACCCGCCCTCCTTGACGCTGGTAACGTAATCCGGCACGAGGTTGTCCCCTAATGCGTCGCGCTCGTTCGTTGACACCCATAGATCGCCCGTGGTCGGGTTAATGGCCATTCCGACGCCATTGCGAATGCCGGTGGCATAAGCGCGCAGCGGCTCGTGCCCTTCAGGGTCCGTCACGAGGATGTTCGCGCGATTCGCCTCGGGTCCCCAAGTCGCGCCGAAACCGTGTTCAGACTCCCAGGCTTTGATTTCGTCCGGCGTTTTTTTCTCCATCTCTTCGGCGACATTCGATCCCGAGCCTACCGAGATAAACATCCGCTTTCCGTCCTTTGAAAACACGACGTCCCGGGTGCTATGCCCTCCGCTGCCATCGCAAAGTTTCTGGACAATGACTTCGGCTGGACCCGACGCCTTCAAATCGCCATTGTGGTAGGGAAAGCGCACCACCGAGTTGATATTGGCAACGTAGAGCCACTGCGGATTATCGCCCAACGGATAGAATGCAATGCCGAACGGACGCTGCAATCCCTCGGCAAAAATCTGGTTCTCCGAGGGGGCGTCAGCGCCGTCGTTGGCGCGCAATACACGAACACGGTTGCGTCCTGTTTCCGAGATGAAGATGTCGCCATTGGGCGCCATGCGAAGGAGTCTTGGATTGTTCAAACCCGACGCAAACTGCTTCACCGTGAACCCGGCTGGCACGGACAGGGTGGCGTTCGGCGGGTTTGCCACCACACTTGGGGGATTGCCGGCGGATTGCGTTGCGAATGGCGCCGGCAAGTCAGCAATCGTGAAATGATGTTGAACGCCCGGCGCCGCCCGCTGCCAGTCGTTCGGATCATTACCACCCGTAGGGTTTACAACCGAGAAGGCCGCCGTATCCAACGAAATGCCCTCTGGCACCTTAAGGGTCGCCAAATAAGCAATCACGTCCGCCCGAAGGCCTGCATCCGGGAGCGGAATCGGCATGGTCGTTCCGGGAACGGCTCTTGCCGGATCCGTCAGGAAATGGTCCAGAGCCGGCACATCCCAGACCAACCCGGAATCTTTTAGCGCCTGGGTGTAGTTGAAGTGCGGGCTGGTTCCCGCCTTCCGCCCCATCACACCCAACAAGGTCGGGCCTTGTTTGATGATCAGCGTATTATCAGGTCCGAGGGCGGGGCTATGACAGATCGCGCAAGCGGATTGGAAGAACTTTTGCCCGCGCTCCGCATTGCCAACCGGCATGTTTTGGCCCGTCGCAACGACCGCGCCAGCCAGGCACAACAGCCCGGCAGCCGATGTCCACCTCAGTGGCGATAAAAATCTCTTTGTCATAAAAAATTTAATGAATCGTCATCACTTTGCGGGTTCGAAATTGAATAGCCAACCAGGAAAGATCAAGCAATAAACCGGATTCCGGATTTGGCCACTCATGCCTGCAAATTAAATTGATAATGGACTTTCGTCCAGACATGGAGGACGGCTTGCGGAGCAGGCTGGATTTTTCACATCTTTACAGGATGGAACGAAGCGCCGCCATTTCTCAACCCGCCCTAAAGTGTTTTCGGCACGGTGCTGGGCACCCAGGTAAGATTCCAATAATAGGTCCAGAGATCTTGCAGACGGATCGGCTCGTCATGGCCGTCATAGAAACTGGAGACGATCAATCCCGGTAACGTCGTGGCGCCAAACGCCAGCTTCTTCGGTGCGGCACCCGCCGACCTGCTGCCGTGCCGCGCAATGCAGACGCGTGTCAGCCCTGTCGGGCCGGTTCCGGGGTTATCAACTGCGCGACCACGGTGAAGTTCGGAGCCGGCCCTGGGTCGTGGATCAGCCCGCCTGGAAGCGCGGCATTTTGAAAACGAGCGTCAAACTGGATCCTTCCCCGTTCGAATTCGAGCGGACTCTTCGACTGCGCGAAGATCACTTGCAGCTTGATTATAAGTTATTCAATTTGGCCGCGAGAGAGGAACATTTTATCTGGGCCATCCATCCGCTGTTGCGGCTGATGGACGGCGACGAACTGGAATTGCCGGAATCGACAAGGGCTTTGTTCATCGGTGAAGCCTGGATCGATTCTGTCGCCTCGGCCATTCCTCAAATGAAATGTTGCAAGGCTTTCGGCCACCGTGTTCAAGAAGGAACGGCCGCCATCAAGAACCAGACCCAGGGCGACCGTTTGCAATTCATTTGGGACTCGGCCGCGAACAACACGCTGGGTTTGTGGCTCACCCGCGGCGGCTGGCATGGCCATCACCATCTTGCCATCGAGCCCACCAATGCCTACCATGATTCGCTGGCCATCGCCGCAGGGTTTCAACGCTGCGGGGTCGTTGCCGCGCGCGGCTCAATCCGCTGGCGACTTTCCGTGCGCGCAGGCTTATGATGTTTCGACTTATGAACCGTGGATTCTCCTTCGGGCTGGCTTGGACCAGCCTGCTTTGTCTTGCGCATTCAACATCCGCCGAAACGATTTCGGTTGGGACCAAAGACTTCACCCTGAATTTTCAAGTCGGCGACGACCGCCGTCTTTATCAACAGCCCGTCGGCACCGAACAATCCGACTGGAAACCACAACGCGACGACGAGTTTTATCCGCAATCCGGCGATGGCTACGTTTGGGAGCCGGCCTTGCAGGTCGTCCACTCTGACGGGAATACTTCCACGGCTCTTGTTTATGACGGGGTCATGCGAACGAACCAAACAACGGACATCGAGGAAACCCGCATCCATCTCCATGACGCGGCTTATCCCTTTGAAGTCACGCTCTGCTTCCGCGCGCATCACTCTGTCAATGTCCTCGAAGAATGGACGGAAATCGTCCATCACGAACCCAGCCCGGTGACGCTCGCTCACATGGCTTCCACCTCCTTGTTGCTGGAAACAAATATATATTTGACGCATTTCTTTGGCGACTGGGCCAAAGAAATGCTCTCCCCCATCACTGAACGCATAACGCCTGGCACCAAGGTGCTGGACTCAAAACTGGGCGTGCGCGCTTCTCAATTTCAAAATCCGTCCTTCTTCCTTTCCCTCGACGGCAACGCCACCGAAACCGAAGGCCGCGTGTTGGCGGGTTCACTCGCCTGGTCGGGCAGTTTCCAACTGGCCTTCGACGACAACGGCAAGACTGTTCGAGCCTTGTGCGGCATCAATCCTTTCGAATCGGCGTATCGCCTGGAGCCGGCCAGGACATTTATCACGCCCGTGATGATCTGGGTTTGGAGCCAGCGCGGACTGGGCGAAATGAGCCGCAATTTCCACAAGTGGGCGCGGGACTTCGGAATGCGCGACGGCCACAAGACCCGCAGCGTGCTCCTGAACAACTGGGAAGCGACCGGCTTCGATTTCGATTTCAACCGCATTGTCAGCTTGTTTGATCCCGCCAGGGAAATCGGCGTCGAACTCTTCCTGCTCGACGACGGCTGGTTCGGCAACACGTACCCGCGCACCAACGACACGGCCGGCCTGGGCGACTGGCAGCCCAATCGGCAACGTTTACCCGACGGCCTGGCGCCTCTGGCAGCCGCAGCGGTCCAGCGCGGTCTTCGTTTTGGCATTTGGATGGAGCCGGAAATGGTCAATCCCAGCAGCGATTTGTTTCACAATCATCCCGACTGGGCCATTCGCCAGGCAAAACGTCCGCTGGAATTGCAGCGCAACCAACTGGTGCTGGATTTGACGCGGCCAGCCGTCCAGGATTTTGAGTGGATGTCGATCCAAAGCATTTTGGGCGTGCCGGGCATCACTTACGCCAAATGGGACTGCAACCGTTACCTCACACAGCCGGGCTCGCCCTATCTCGGGAGCGATCGTCAATCGGAATTGTGGATTGATTATGTGCAAGCGCTCTACGCGTTGATGGACAAGACGGCCAGGGCATTTCCCGATACTGAATTGATGCTCTGCTCCGGCGGCGGAGGACGCGCCGATTACGGTGCGTTGAAATACTTCCACGAATTCTGGCCGAGCGATAACACCGACCCGACCGCCCGAGTGCTCATGCAATGGGATTATTCCTATTTCTTCCCGGCGATGGCTTTGGCCAGCCACGTGACCCATTGGGGCAACCGCCCGATGCACTTTGCGTGCTGTGTTGCCATGAGCGCCCGCTTCGGCATGGACCTGGATTTGACGAAATTGCCGGCCCAGGACAAGGCGATTTGCGCCGAAGCCATTGCCGCCTACAAAAAAATCCGCGATATCACGGCTTTGGGCGATCTATACCGTTTGGAAGACCCGCATGAAAATTATCGCGGTGCCATTGATTTTGTTTCACCCGATCAATCGCGCGCCGTCATGTTCGCCTTTCAACTAGGCGACGGTCCAAACGCCCCTGTCCGCCCCCAAGGACTTGCGCCATCGAAGCGTTATGCAATTCATGAACTCAATCGCGCGCCGGGCCGTCCGGCGATCGCGCAGGAAGGCCAAACATTCACGGGCGAAGAACTCATGCGCGATGGCGTCCAGCCTTCATGTTCAACGGCTCTGGAAGCCTCCGTCATTGAATTAAGCGAATAGTTTGAAAAGAGTTGTGGCATTGAAAAACAGTTGGCTTATCTGGCTATCGCTCTTGTTGCCTCCCACTCGGGCCTCGGCATCGCATGGACCCAGTTCCTGGTCCCTTGCTTCCCCAAATGGACAATGCGCCATTTCTGTTTCGCTTGGAAGCGACGGGCATCTGACCTATCAAACATCGCTCGCCGGGAAAAAAGTCCTGGGCAAATCGCCGCTCGGGTTGCGGCGCGATTATCAGAACTTCGAAAGTTCGCTCGCTTTCGACCACAGCGGAGAAATCGAACAGAGACGTGAACAGTACGAATTGTTTGCCGGCCCCAACCCGCGCGTGGACGATCTTTTGAATCAGCGAAGCCTGACATTTCTAAACACAAACCACGCTTCCATCGTGATTGATCTGGCGGCAAGCGATCAAGGCGTGGCGTTCCGTTATCGTTTCACGGATGCTTCGAGTTCCGTTCATATCGTCGAATCTGAAGCAAGTGGCTTTGCCGTGGCTCCCAACGCGCGCGGCTGGCTGCAACCGTACCACGCGGCGGGACCTTACACGCCCGCCTACGAGGATTTCTATTTTCACGTTTCCCCCGGCGACCCGCCCCCGGATTCGCGCCAAAAAGCCGTCGGGTGGGCATTTCCAGCCCTGTTCAACGTGCCCGGCGCGCGTGCCTGGGTATTGTTGACAGAGTCCGGCACCGACGAATCTTATTGCGCCTGCCATCTCGACCCGGATTCATCCGCTAACGAAACGACCCGGGGATACACCAACCAATTTGGTCCCGAGCCGCTTAGCGCTTTGCCCTGGACCATGCCTTGGCGCGTAATCGTCATGGCCCGAACGCCCGGAGACATTGCCACGGAAACCCTCGTCACCGACCTCGCTCCGCCCTCGAAGATTGCCGATACCTCATGGATCAAGCCGGGCCGCGCTTCCTGGGCCTGGTGGTCCTATCCAGACGCCCCGCCGACCGAGAAGCTGTTCGACACATTCACGGATTTCGCGGCGAAAATGGGCTGGGAATATACTTTATTCGACGCTGGTTGGTGGGGACCAGGACTGGCGCCCATCGCCAGCTATGCCGTCAACAAGGGCGTGATTCCTTTGGCCTGGAATTATGCGGGCGACTTTTATGACGCCAGGAAGCGAAGTAACAAACTCGACGAAATGTCGGCCGCCGGGGTTCGCGGAGTAAAGGTGGATTTCTGGTGCTCGGACCGCCAGGAAGCCATCGCCGCGCAACAGGCTTTGATGCACGACGCCGCCGCGCGCAGAATGATTGTGAACTTGCATGGCTGCACGATTCCTCGCGGCTGGCAGCGGACATGGCCCAACTTCCTAAGCTGCGAAGCCGTTTTGGGGAGCGAGTCCTACTTCTATGAGCCCCGTTACACCGAAAAGGCCGCCGAGTTGGACACGGTTCTTCCTTTCACGCGCAACGCTGTTGGGCCGATGGACCTGACACCGGTAGCTTGTTCACCCAAGAAATACGCCCGCACCACTACAGCCGCGCATCAGTTGGCGGCAGCGATCATTTTCACTTGCGGCATCATTCATTATGCCGACAAGCCGGAGTTTTTCGAGTCCTTGCCGCCGGAAGCTCTCCAGATTTTTCGCGACGCGCCAGCGCGCTGGGATGAAACCCGATGTCTCGCGGGCGAACCCGGAAAAGTCGCGGTTTTTGCGCGGAGAGCGGGCACGAGTTGGTTCATCGCCGGCATCAATGGAGCCTCTCAACCGTTGCCAATCCATTTGAATTTGTCCCCATTCAAAGAATTCCCTCATCGAATGATGATCGCCGAAGGCGCAGATCCGCAAATGCAAGTGGAGACGTTTCAAGTGAAGAATGCCGTATCATCCTGGCGGCACACGATTCCTGCCCGGGGCGGTTTCATTCTCCGCCTGGATCGATAATTTCAAAAGCGGGCCATTTCGCCGATGTCTTTCGCTTCCATGTCGCACGTGGACAAATCCTTGTGACTGGCCGACGGCACGGAGCCGGGAACGGTTCCCTTTGCCGGAGAAAAATTGATGGCGAAGTGTAAAAAAGGCTTGACAAGCAGCAGCGGGGGAGGACATTCTCGGAAAAACGGCCCGCGCCCGTCGTGGGCGAGAATCCAAATGGGAAATGTTAGACTGACTTTCCTGCAAGGGTCTCAGAGACCAGCCGATAGCCGCCTGCGGCAATTTCCACTTCTTGCCGCTTACGTGGTGTGGATGTTTCTATCCGGATTTGAGCCTGAAACGATCGCGCAACCTGCCGCCGCCCCGCCGCCAATCCTCACGATTACGCCGCTGACGAATTCCGCGGTCTCGATCAGTTGGCCCAAAACGGCTGGAGCGGTGTCGCTTCTAACATCGACTAATCTCTCCGGTGACCAGGACTGGGAAACTGTTCTGTTTCCGCCATTTGAATACCGGGGGTTCTTCACCACAGTTGCGCCAAGGGACACGCCGATCCGCTTCTACGAACTCTCGTTTTCCCCAAACACCAACGTCGCCGCTCCGCTCTTTGCGTTTCCGGAGCTTACGATCACGCAGCCGGTAACGAATTTCACCAACGTGTTTCGAACCAATACGACTGCGGTAAATCTGGCCGGGACCGTAAATGGCCCTGCGGCAGTCGTGATGGTCCAAGGAGCGCTTGCAGGCCAAACCGGCACAAACTGGGCCGCCAACGCAGTCCCTCTGAGCCAGGAGGGGGACAATCTCATTGTCATCACTGCGACGAACGCCAGCGGGGCGCAGACCGTTGAGAACCTGATTATAGACCGGGACACCACCGTGCACCAGCCACAGGGGCTGCAAGTGCTGGCGCTTGCGATCAACACCAATCAAATTACATGGCTCCCTTCGGGAGAATCGGATCTGACTTTCACCCGGATTAACCGGCGCACGAATAGCGTGAGCGACACAGACGAGGTGCTGATTGGCGTTGTCCCGGCGCCATCAACCCTCTTTAACGACACAAACCTGCCGCCGGGAGTGACATTTTGTTACAAAATCCAATCCGTTGACAATTTGGGAAATCAAAGCCCGTTTTCCGAGGAAGTTTGCGCGGTGGCGTTCGGCGTGGGATTTGGCGGCGGTTTGGGCCTGACAGGCGGCAGCGTGGACCCGAGCGGGAACACATCTTCCAGCGTCGAAGCAACATCGCTGACACCGGTGACTCCCATCCAATACACGAACGGAACAGTGCGCGCCAGATACATCAGCGGCACTCTTGACGAGTTCAGTCAAACGGACTCCGATTCGTATGAGATACTGGGGCCGGACTTGTTCCAACTCTACCAGGCCTCCTTCGCCGTCGCCGCCACTTATCAAAGCGGAGCCAGCTTGCTGGGCAATTACGGTCTGTTAGTGGAAAATGATTCGGGGTTTGGCAATAGCATTAATGTCACAGTCACGCTGCCGCCCGGTTTCATTTTCAATCCTCCATTGACTCCGGATTCTCTGTTCAATTGGTTCCAGGCATTTGCGGCCTTTCCGAACGCCGCACCCGGAGCACTTGATACCAATTATAATTTTTATTTCACGCAGGTGAATTGGGACATGACGCAAACCGCATATTACATATCGAATCCGACAACCAACGGCTCCGGATTCACCGCCGTCGCGGCATGCACTTCCAACCAAATCACTTTGACGGCGAGCTGGCCGGCGTTGACTGTCCCGGAGCAGTTTCCGCCGGATTACACCGTCACCAACGTGCCACTTGGGGTGCCGAAGGTACTGGGAGTCGCCCTGGATTTGAGTTTGTTGGATGATGTGGTGGGGAATCCGACTGGAATTATCGAGCCGGCGCCAAAAATTCAAATGACGGTCAATGGAACGACGGTTGAGGCCGGGCTGGGAATGCCGATGGATCCCGATCCGCTGGCCCTGGCTCCCTTCCAGCGCACCATTGATGACGGCCACGGCATGGTCGACCTTGTTTCCGGAGATTACAGCTTCGACGCGCCTCTGTTCATGGGCCACGGCGAGGGTCTCAATCTCCAATGCGGCTTATCTTACTCCTCCTGGAAGGGGTTTTATGATTATGGCGCGATGCAACAGGCTCAACCGAGCAACTATACCTCCATGCCCTTTGGGCCCGGATGGAGTTACCCCTATGGCATGCGCATCATTCCTCGTTACCAATTGGCGTGGTCAAATGGAATAGCCACAAGCAACATTTACGAGTTGTATTTGGTCTCTCCGGATGGCCGGGTGACCCCCAATCTCCTGACAGGACCCAGTAGCTACTGCTGGATACACCGCCCTGCCCCGGAATGGGCATGCTTCAGCGCGCCGACAATTACGACCAATCAAACAGGATACGCCATCACGGAGGCTAGTCCGACCCAGGATGGGTTTCAAGAAATCGACTTCAACCTGCAAGGCCTGATCACGAACATCCTTATGCAAGGGGGCGCAACCCCGATCACGATCTCCTATTCGGGTTCAGTTCAGACCGTGACGGACAGTTCCGGTCGAAGCGCGCAGTTCACATACGATTCGCCAAGCTTTACGGGAAAGATCGTCCAGATAGATGATCCTGCGGGCGGCCAGTGGGTGCCCACATACTCCGGAAACGCGCTTGTCGGCTTGCGCGAGCAAAACACCGGCTATGGCTGGGAGTTTGCGTATGACGCCACGACTTATGTTTTGACGGAGCGGATGTTGCCTCATGGCTTTGTGATTCAGGCTGATTACGCAACGCCACCGTCGGGGAGCGCCAACCCGACGAACTTCTTCTGGGGCACGCTCGTCGGTACCCATTGGAAGGAAACACCATCCACCTCCGCGCGCACCGTCTCGTATCACTACGGTTACAATCCCGCTTCGGTGGCGCCCGACCGTATTACCATCACCGACCCTTCCGGAAGGAACACAAGTTATTTTGACACAGACACAGTATCTTTCTTCTCGGATCCGTCGTTCAACGGGTCCCTGGTCCAGGCCTTCGTGATCGAGTCCGACCAGGTGGAGGGAAGCCCGAGTGACCTGCGCTACCTCGGAAGCCAGCTCGCGCAAAACACCTGGCAGTTTGTCGATCTTTCGAGCAACGCCGCGGGCAATGTTGTGAGCCAGAGTTACGACAACCAATATCCAGTGACCATAACGCGTGAAGACGGAACAACTTACCAGTGGCAATTCAACGGCCTGACAACGGATCGCTCTCCCGCCAGCGAGACCGGATGGAGAGGATTCGTCACGCAATTCAGCTATTATGACGCGCAGTCCCCCCACGAACGCCTCCAGGCTGTATTCCCACCGGGGCAGGACTCGGCAACCCCAGGCGCGCGAAGCATCCAGTACAACTACGACAGTTCATTTCGTGTCCAGTCCATTACCGATCTGGACTCGAATGTGACGCAAATGGTTTATTTCACCACGCCCGGAAAGCTGCAACTCCCTTACGAGATCATTCCTCTTTACAACCTCTCGCATCCAATAACGACCGGCGGCCCCAATCCCTACACCTGGGTATTTGATTACGATGGCCTGGGGCGGCGAACCTCTGTCACGGATCCGAACCAGAACGTGACCAAATATGTATATGATACGGCGGGACGGCTGACCACAATCATTGGCCCAACGAACCCGTCCGAGAGCACCGTTGCGCCGGAAACCGATTTCTCTTATCAGGGAGACCTGCTCGTCCAGCAAAGTTCCCGGAACCCCGCGGGCCCCAACCTGACCATCACTTACATCTATGACAACCAGCGGCGGCTGGTGCAGGTCATCCAGCCTGGGAATGACCCAACCGGGGCCCCGGCAACTACCAGTTACGCCTACGACGATGATAACAACGTCACCAACATTGTGTATCCCAATCTCGGTTCGGAAACCCGACAGTACGACAACCGTTGCCGAATGACCGAATCCGTCGGGCCAATGGGCGAAGTCACCGAGTACACCTATGACGACTCGAACGACCAGATCACGGATATGTACCGGATCGACGGAGCCGAGACCCGAACCTGGACGGTCGTTAAACGCGATCCCCTCCGGCGCGTCCTGGATATGCAGCTTCCGAATGTTGTTCAGGGAGGCGTCTCTGGCCGGCCCGAGCAATACTTTAACTACGACCAGGATGGCAACATAACCAACCAGACTTACGCGTTCGCAGGCAACTCGATGGCCAAGACCGAGTACTTTGGATATTTTGACGACTGCCTGGGAAGTGTCATGGACATGGGCGGAGGACAAGGTGCGGCGCGGTACTATGCCAATGATTATGCGGGCAGAACGACAAACGACTATGGCCTTTACCTGCTCAATGGATGGTCCAGCAGTCCGGGACCCGCAAACATTCAAAGCCAACCGACCCGTGCCGGACCGACTGTCGCCACTCTGACTTATAGTCCTTTCAGCACGATCAGCGGTGTCTACGACGCCAAGGGCAACCAGCGGGTGAGCTTTAGTATGGATGCGGGCGGGTTACTAAAACAGATTTCCGTGCCCAACCTGGCCATCCCACAATTTGGTTCCGGCATCAAGGCCGACACCACCGCACTGACGGTGAGTCGCGACAACTTCAATCTGGTCAATGGATTTTCGGACGTCTTCGGGGACTCCAGCGAGATTGATCGAGACAGCCTTGGGCGGGCGCAATCGACAACGGATCCAGTGGGAACAATCGGCACAAACGGCTGGTCCGCCGCCGGTGACCCGGCAGCCGCCACGACGATCGCGGGCGGCTCGGCGCTTGACTCGACCCGCACGGCCCACGACGACCTGGGAAATCCCACTCAGATTGTCACTCCGGGGAATAATGGAACAGGCACGACATTCGAGTATGATCTCTCCGGTCGCCTGACCAGCCAGACCGATGCGGGCGGGCACACGACGTCTTTCCAATACAATGCCTTCGGCGAACTGACGAACCAGACCTACCCCTCCGGGTCCCATATCACCTACATGCGAGATCAACTGGGCCGCGTAACTAACACCACCGAGTACTATAGCAATGGAACAGTCTCCCGTAATGAAGTGCTCGCTTACGACTGGCGCGGCGATCTTGCATCCATTCAAGACGCCGATTACGAGATTGACTATACGCACGACAATATGGGCCGTACGCTGGCCAGGCGCACGGTCTTCAACGTACCGGGGGTCACCAACGAACTGGATTATCAATTTGGCGCCTACGGCGATTTGCTGTCAGAGCAGGACAGCCAGGGTTTCACCGTCCAGTACAATTGGGATGATTTCGATAACGTAACCAACACCTCGATTACGCCCCCGGCAGGCGGTTCCCAGCAGGTACAGCAGGTCAGCGTTGAGTCCGATAACGTTGGACGCACCATTGGATGGACCCTGGCGAGCGGGGGCAACTCCGTCGCCAGCGCTTCCCTGGGCCGGGACGCCAAGGGGCGCTTGGCACAGTTGGCTTACTCCGACCTCGGCATTTCCTTCACGCCACTGCTTGCAATGAGTTATAATTACGACGCGCGGGACATGCTGACCAACATCATGGATTATTCCAGGGGACTTAGCGGCGCGCTGGGGTACGATCCGCGAGGCTATTTGATCTCGGAAACGTGGAGCCAATTGTCCGACGGAGCACAAATCTACCAGGACCAGATCGGCTATGACCCGGCGGGTAACCGCCAATGGCGCAACCTCAACGGCAATATCTCCACTTACACTTATAACAGCATCTACCAGCTCACCCAGGAGGCCGCAGTATCGCTCGTTCGCGTGCCAACCAACTTCATCCATGCCAGCGCGGACTCGACCAACCGGGCAGGCTCCTATGATCCCAGCCTGGCCAATTGCCTTCAGGGGCCCGACAGCCAGGCTCCGGGTTCAGGCTGGGACAGTGCCAGCAACTCGGTTGCGCATTGGATCGAATTGGATTTGACCAACACCGGCGAATTGCCGATTTCGGCGGTCGAAGTTTCGGTGCCGACGGCGCGTGGAGGCGTGGGCGAGTTTCAAATGGAGGTGGCCCAATCGGCCGGAGGAAATTTCGAGGTGGTGCCGCTTTGGCAGATACAGAATGGCTATCGCGTTTCGACCAATTCGGCCGGCACGCGCCAGCATGCTGTGCGGGTGACTTTCGTCTCGCCGCAACTGGCCGCCGCGGTGCGTGTGTTGGTCCCGGCGGGCGGCACAGCGGTCAACCCGTTGACCGTGGTTCAACTTCCGGACGTGTTCATCAACGAAGTGGCGCTTTACACCATAGACAGCCAGATGATCAGCCGGAGCTATGACCCTGATGGACGCTTGATTTCGGATGGGAGTTTCACTTACACCTACGACGTGCGCGGACACTTGACCGGACTGGTCGGACCGGGAGTCGACAAGACCTGGACCATTACTCCTGAGGGGCTGCGCGGTTCGGAGACAGACAATCTAGCGGGGCAGACTCGCTATTTCGCCAACGATGGCGCCGACGCTTATTTCGAGTTCAGTGTCAGCGGCGGCACTGTTGTGCCCCTGCTACGGCATTTCAATGCTCCCGGGTTGGACAACCATATTGGATTCTTTGAATATACGAATGGACAGCCCCAATTTCGGTGGTCTTTGGTCCAAGGTCCCGGAAACGTAGCCCAGGTGACCGACCAGAACGGAAACGTGCTGGACAACCGGGTTTATAGCGCCTGGGGGCAGGATGTCGTTCCCTCTGTTCAATCATCAGGCAACCCTTACGGTTTCGCCGGCGCTCGCCAGGATTCGGTGACCGGCCTTTGCTATAATCGAGCGCGAATGTACGACCCGGCCGTTGGCCGTTTTCAAGCCGGCGACCCGCTCGGTTTGGCGGCGGACACCAATCCTTATATGTACGCGCGGAACGACGGCGTCAACGGGAGCGATCCGTGTGGCCTTGCGGACGAGCGGGTCAAGGAAAAGGATGAATGGGTCGGCTACAAGTTCGCCAATGGCTTGCTTGGTTTGATCAGCAATGGCTCCCTTGAGCTGGACACGGACACAGTGGATCGAAGGATGACAAAAACAGTAAACGGCGCAGCCACACTGTTGTCGGAACCCCTGCGCGAGTTGACCGACGTTACGCACTTGGGCGGTGACGCGGTGTTTGGCGGAGATGAAAGCGGCGTGACCGAATTGACCAGCCTTCTGGGAGGGCGCATTCAGTCCGGCATGGCCAAAGGCGAGAGCGGGTTTACGGCGGGCGCAGCGGGACTCAAACAGGTAGGCGGCATATACGTCAAAACATTGGGCCGTGGTGCCCTGGCGACATACACCGGTGGCGTTTCCGAGGTGGCCATCGGCGGCGTGGAGATGGGGGTCGGTGTGTATAACATGTACAACGCCACAGACGCCCAGCACCTCGAAGAGGCAAGCGAAACGGCCTCCGGCGGCGCGCTGGCCTTGCTTGGCGGCGCCCTCGCTTGCACCCCTGCCCATGAAACTCCACCCGGCAATCTGAGCGCCCTGGCTGCGGAGGAGGAAAGCGTTGAGGCCTCAGCCTTGGCCGTCGGCGAGGAAACATCTGCAGTCGATGCCGGAGACCTGGCTGAGAGCCTGGTTGAACCCGTCGAAGGCGGCATGTCCATATTTACCGAGCCAAGGTTGACCCGCTATGTGGCAAAGACCATGCCGCCGGCCGAAGGGTGGTTTAACGTCGGAATTCACGGCCGTAGCCGCGGCCGGGGCTTCTCCATCAAGTACGGTGACGGATGGGTCAACGTGAGCTCACCCCAGCTCTTGCGCGCGATGATCAAAGCAGGTTGGAAGGGCGAAAACATCCGATTGTGGTCGTGCAATGCGGGCGCTGGCAGCGCTGCGGCGGCCTGGCGGTTGCACAAGCTGACCGGCGTGGCCGTTATGGCGCCAACCAGGACATTGTGGGTGCAACAGTCAAGAGGATTTTACTCCATCGGAAAAACCTTCGAAAAAAACAACGGCGTGTGGGAAATCTTTGATACCGGCCTCATCGGCCAGTAATTGCCAGGCAGCATCTTGTGAAGTTAACAATTCTTATAGATAACTTGTGTGAAACTCCGCACTCGGCGTGGATGTAACATGAAGCGCCTCCGGAAATCTGGTCGCCCCCTCTCCAGGTGGATTTGATGGTTGTTGACGCCCTGCTTAGGGCCGGCAGAAAACTCGATATAAACGACTGTTTAAGTCGTTTATTTGGCAACGATTTCGCCGCGGACCGCCTGTTTGAATAGTTCCGCATTCTTCTATAATGCTGAACGGGTCTGAACTTCCCGTGGTCCGGTCGGCTTTCCGCATTTTAGCCTTTTCTAAATTATTTTCCGCTCTGGTGCCCGGGCGATGGTCTGTCCAATCGCACCCTCTCAGTCGTCTCTATTTGCGTTACTTGTGAGTCATGCACAACTATTTGCACAACGCCGTACCGAAGGCTCTTGATGCGCCGCTGTACCAGGTCGACCCAGTTCGCCGCTGTCACGCTCTCTGTCTTTGAATTTACTTCGTTGGAGCTCACAAATACGACTAATGTGATCGTAGTTTCGGCTTTTCGGAGAATTTGTCAAATGATTTTTAAAAGAAATTTCGACTGCCAAGGAACGCTGTTGAAATTCAACAGGTTCTACAGGGAGAGCCTTGCAAATGATTCTCGCGGGGCGATGTTTAAGCAGCAACGTGACAACTCAGGACCTACATGATGACGGTGGAGCGGGCAAAGAATTTGGAGCCGAAGACAAATGGCAAAGGCACGTAGTTGTCGCCATTGCGGTGGTCGTCGCAATCTTGGTGGCGGTGACCGCGTGTCTGATCTACGCGGAAGCACACGGATTCTTTCGGCCCTCTTCCGGCCAGACTCCGCCGGTTTCACCCTGGCCGGACAGCTTGCCTTGACGTTCGATCGGACGGAAAAGCCGGAGGTCCGATTTTCAGTGAGGAGCCGGCGAACGCCGATGATTCCCCGTTTTCTCCTTGCCGCAATTTCCTGCGGATGCTACTCTACTCCCGCTTATGCAAACGTTTCTTCGTCTCTTTAAAATTCAATTTATCGTCGGTGCTTTGCTCTGCGCCGCAGCGCCTGTTGCGATGGCGCAGTTCCATAGCACCGGTATATTCAGAGTCCAGCTTTCTCTTCCGGCGGAAATGGTCGTCCACGGCACGGGCGCAAATTATGATACAATCACGCGAATGATCCTCAATGACGCCGATATCGTCAATCTCGTTTTTGGGCGTCCGCTCACCACGAAGGTCAACGCGAAAACGGAGGTCCTGGCGGCGGAAGTATCGTTTCAAGCTACCAACAGCGCGCCCCTATCGCAGCAGCTCATTATTTACGACACGACGCAAAATGGGCAGGCCGGTGTCCGCGTGGTCGTCGCCACGTTGCAAACTCTTCAATGGCAGAACGCCTACGAGAATGTCGTAAACTCCGGCATCGGCATCGCAACCGGGGTGATCAATGCCACCACAAATGGCACCCCGGCGCTGGACGGGTTTCTCGCCTCGCCATTTGAAGCCGCGGGTTCAGCGTTAGGCGAGCATCTTTTCAACGTGGGTGACGCCCACGCCTCACCCGTTGCCTCGATTTCCATCCACGCACAGTTGAATTTCGTCTACACGAACACGAAAGGAACACACCAATTCAACGGCTTTGTAGTTGCCGGCACGGGTTCGCTCTCGGGTCACCCGATCGGCGGCTGGTAAACTCTCATCGTTTGCATTCCCGCCGGCGGAAAACCACCCACGCCCCGACGATCAGCGTCACATCCATTTCGCCGAGTTGCGTGTAATTGCGCTGGATGCGCGGCCACGGGATGTCGTCATTGAAAACCTGGCGCCACGAGAGTATTCGTGTCGTTACGCAATACGGACAGGCGACCGCCGTCTCTGGAGTCGTGCGGACGATGTCATCCGTTGCGAGCAGGCTCAAAGAAAGAATGGCCACGGCGGCGGGTTTCATGCCGGTGCATGAAAAAAAGAATGGCCAGAGCATTCCACTCACACCGCTAAACCACATCAGCGGGACCGCCAGCGCGTAACGACGCATTCCTTCGGCGAAACCGAAGCTTCCCATGACACCTTCGTGCGGGGCAAGCAAAACCAGGTTTCCCGGCCCTTCGAAGATCAGGCAGATGGCCAGCGTGCTCGAGGCGATGAATCCAGTCAGCGCCGCCGCATAGAGTGCGCAGGCAATCCATTTCTGCGCCAGGACGCTCGTGCGACTCACCGGGCGGCAAAAGATCATTCGCAGCGTCCCCTCCTCGTCTTCTCCGGCGACGATGACGGCGGCGACCAACGCGATGCCGAGCGCCCCGAATATGGTAAAGCTTTCCCCCATGATGTGCGCCGCCGTCGTCAATCCCGAAAAGACCTCATTCCATCGCGCTCGCATTTTCCAAACGTCACGGGCGATGTCGGCGCGGACGCTGGGAACCTTCAGCAACAGCGACGCGGTCAGCTCGAACGCCACGCTCAAGGCAAACGCCAGCCACGTCTGCGGACGCGTCACCAGCCGCCGAAGTTCCCATCCGAGTTGAACGAAAAATAAGCGCATAAAGTCTGATCACGCTTTAAAATCGCGCCGCCGGAAGACCAGCAGCGCAAATAAAAAACAAACGGCGTCGAGTGACAGAAGGTAACTGTAGTCCTGGAAAAACCGTGTCCAGGGAATCCTCATCGCGAAAAGCTGTTGCCATGCCGCCAGATGCGTCGAGAGAAATAACGGAAGCAAGCTTCCAAAAAAAGGAACGCGGCGAAAAGTCAAATCAACGAACACTATCGACAGCGTTGAAATCGTCGCGACAGCCGGTTTCATTTTTAGACAGGAGAACATAAAACCAAGGCTTGATAGGCTCGTGAGACTCAAGGCGAGGAAACACATTGCCACGCAGTAGCGCGCCAGGCCGGCCCGCGCTTCATGCACCGCAAAAAGTTCTTCCGTCGGCGACGACACGAGAAGGCCGCCCGTGCCGCAGTAGAGCAACCCGGCGCCCAACGCAGTTGCTCCGAGGAAAAAAATCAGCGCAAACGTATAGATCACGCACGTGATGTATTTGAGCGCAACGATGCGCGTCCGCGACACGGGACGGCAAAGCAACATGCGCAACGTGCCGTCTTCGACCTCTTTCGACATCACGTCGCCGGACACAAGCGCCAGAAACAACGCGCCGAGAATCAGGCTGGTCCACATCACCATCTCAAGGCCGAGGGTGAGGCCCGAATAATAGCGCGTGAAGGAAAGGCCGTGCTGGGCGGCGAGCTGCCGAAATTGTGCGACAGATTGTGGGCGACTCATGACCCGAAGTATCACGCATTCGGCGGCCACAATCGCGCCGAAGCCAAGGTAGGTGCGCTTTCGCGCGAAGAGTTTATACAATTCGTTCCACAGTTGGAGCGCCAATGCGTTCATCGCGCGGAAACCTTTCGTAGATAAAGCTCCTCCAAATCATCCCGCAATGGCTCGACCGAGTGGATTCTCACCCCGCTTCGAACCAGTTCCGCGATCAAATCCGCAATCTCTGTTTCGACTCGCAACTCGACAATTTCCTGCCCGACCAATATCGCCCCGCATTTTTCCATTGCCACGCGCGCCTTTTCCCAATCGTTCAAGCGCAGCCGAAACTGTTTTCTCGCCTGGGCCAGCTCGGTCCAGTGTCCCTGAAAAACCAATCGTCCTTGATTGAGGATCGCCACTCGGCTGCACAATTGCTCGACCTCAGCGAGCAGATGCGAGGATAAGAGCACCGTCATCCCGTGCTCGCGGTTGAGCTGCAGGATGAGCCGGCGCATTTCTTGAATGCCCTCAGGATCGAGTCCTTGTGCCGGCTCATCGAGCAGCACCACGTCAGGACGGGGAAGTAGCGCTTGCGCCAGCGCCAGCCGCTGCTTCATGCCGTGGCTGTACATGCGCACCGGTTCGTGAATCCGGCTTTCCAGTCCGACGAATCGAACGACATCCTCAACTTCTACCCGACTGACCGGCCCGGAGTAGGAAAGAAAATTCCGCAGATTGTTCCAACCGCTGAGGTAATCATAAAACGCCGGTGTCTCAAAAATCGCCCCGACGCGCTGCAACGCGCGCTGTCGCTGCCGTTGCACCGAAATCCCGCGAATGAACGCCTCGCCACGCGTGGGGTGAAGTTGCCCAAGCAACAAGCCCAAAAGCGTGCTCTTGCCCGCGCCATTGTGCCCGAGCAAGCCGAAAATCTCGCCCGCAGGAATCTCCAGCGTCACATCGTCCAGCGCGCGACGTCCGCGCAGAGTCTTGCTGAGATGTTCAAGCCTGATCATCAAACATGCGTTCAGGGCTGATCGGATTCTGAACAGCGCCTCCAACAACAACGCCCATTCGTTCACATTGGACGCAATGCCCGAAAACGTCAATCGCACTTCACCGTCAAAGCGGAGCAGTGGCGCAGATTCTTTTCTTTTATTCATGCCTGCCGTGTGACAGGCTTAAACAGCCAATTCAGCGGTTTTTTTGGATTTTCCCTGGGTTGGCTGTGAAAGCATTTAATGAATGACCCGCTGTATTTGACTCGTTCGGGCCGGCAACGCCATTTGTTTTGTCAGGTCTCGTTGTTTGTCTTGTCCGCCTGGGGAAGCATCGCCCAAACGACGATCAGCTTCTTCGACAATGGCACCAATTGGACCATCAACCAATCGGGCCTTTCCTCCGCAAACATCAGCGGAAATGTCTTGTATGGCACCGATGGCAACGGCAGCGAGGCAGTTACCGCCTGGTATAACAGTCCAGTTTATATCAATGGCTTCGTCGCCACCTTCACCTACCAGGACGTCGGCGGCTCTCCTGGCGCTAATGCGGATGGCACCTCTTTCGCCCTGCAAGAAAGCGGCCCGGCGTTTCTCGGCGGCGCTGGCGGCGCCCTTGGCATCAGCGGCCTGACCCCCAGTGCTGATTGGGAAATCGACCTTTACTCTCCCAATGGGATCGGCATCGTCTACCATACGGATGGCGCCACTTCAGGCTACCATTCCACGGGCGCTGTCGATGTCTCCAGCGGCGATCCCATCAACGTCACAATCCAGTACACGCCCGGGGGAGTGGTGCAGGAATCCCTCATGGATACCATCACGGCTGACAGCTACACAACCAACTACAACATTGGTGATATTGTCGCGTTGCTGGGAACCAGCTATGCCTACATCGGGTTCAGTTCCGCCGATGGCGGTGTCTCTTCGATCCAGACCGTCAGTAACTTTAACTATCAGGCCGGAACCAATACCGCTGGTCCGAACGGGGCGACGGCTTCATGCTTTCCACCCGCGTACTCGGCTGTGCCCGCTTTGCGGAGCGTCGAGGTGCACTTCAACCAAGGGGTCAGCGGCGTGGTGGCTGAGGACCTGTTGATCGATGGCGTGCCGGCCACCAACGTGACCGCCTACGCGCCCTGGCAATACGTTTTCGATTTTCCCGAACCGCCGATCGGCAATGTCCAGGTGAGTTGGGCGACTAATGCGGATCTTATGAGCCTCGTCGGCCAGACCAATGTCTCCCCTGGGGCCGGTTGGAGTTACGTCCTGGACCGCTTGGCGCAACCGTCGAGCCTGGAAATCTCCGAATTCATGGCCGCAAACAAGACCACGTTGCTCGACGAATTCGGCAACAGTTCGGATTGGATCGAAATCTATAACGGCACCAGCGCCGCGGTGGATCTCTTGGGCTGGTCCCTGACCGTCGAGGCCACCAACCTCACCCAATGGACGTTTCCCGACTACGTGTTGGCAGCCGGCGATTACCTGGTCGTGTTCGCTTCCGGCATGAACCTAACGGCGGTGACCAACCAATTGCACACTAACTTCAAATTAAAAGCCTCAGGCAGCTTCCTGGCCCTCGTGGATCCGCAGACCAATTTGGTGTCCTTCTTTGCCCCGGACTATCCGCCCCAGCAGACAGATATTTCCTATGGCGTGGACCCGGTGCTGCTTGACGACATCGGCTACTACACAACACCGACGCCGGGGGACCCCAACGCCACAGTCGGCGCTGGCTTCACCCCGGAGCCTGTGTTTTCCCAGGCGGGCGGAACCTTCGTCAACCCATTCTCCTTAAGCGTGAACGACGGGGTCTCCAACGCCGTCATTCGCTACACCCTTGACGGCACTCTGCCCACAGACGTTTCGCCCGTCATGGCCGGTCCCCTCGCCATCACCAACACCGTCCAGGTGCGGACCCGGGCCTTCGCCCCCGGCCTCTTGCCCGGACTCATGCACAGCGAAAGCTACATTCAACTGACCCCACAAGTTGCCCAGATAGTCTCCGACCTCCCTGCCCTCATCATTTATAACTTCGGCGCAGGCGTGCCGTCGGACGCTGAAGCCGCCCCCGACCAGTTTGCCAATTTCTCCTTTTACGAGCCGACCAATGGAGAGACTTTCTTGACCAACGCCCCCACCTTAAGCCAACGGGCGGGCTTCCATGTCCGCGGGTCCTCCACTCGTGGCGACCCAAAGCAAGCCTGGACGGTCGATTTTTGGGACGACCTGGATAACGAAACTTACTGCGCGCCGTTGGGATTGCCGCCCGGCAAGGACTGGGTGCTTTACGCCCCGGATAACTTTGAGCCCGTGCTCATCCATGATCCGCTCATCTATCAGTTGAGCAACGAAATTGGCCGCTACGCCTCGCACACCCGCTTCCTGGAGGTCTATATCAACACCGCGGGCGGACCGGTCACTGCCGACGATTACAACGGCATTTACGTCCTCGAGGAGAAGATCAAGCGCGCCACCAACCGGATCGACATCGCCAAACTCAACCCCGACGACAACACTCCGCCCGACGTCACCGGCGGATACATGCTCAGGATCGACCGATTGGGCCCCGGTGAAAACGGCTTAAACGCCGCCGGCCAGTCAATCGTCTATGGCGATCCGGAGGAACCGGTCATCCTGACGCCAGAGCGGGTGCCCCAGCAGCAGTACATCGAAAACTATATGAACGCCTTCTGGACCGCGCTCAATTCGGCCAACTACACCAACGCCACCCTGGGCTATCCCCCCTATATCGATGTCGGCTCGTGGATCGACCACCACATCATCAACGTCATGGCCTTCAATGTCGATGCCTTGCGCCTGAGCGCCTATTTTTATAAACCCCGCCAGGGCCAGCTCATTTTCGGCCCCGTCTGGGATTTCGACCGGTCGCAAGGCTCAACGGACGGACGCGACTTCGACCCGCTTACTTGGACCAGCCCCGGAGCGACGGATTTTTTTAACTATCCGTGGTGGGGCCAAATGTTCACCGACATCGATTTCTGGCAGAATTGGATTGACCGATATGAGAATTTGCGGACCAACTTGCTCTCCACAAATCACATTTACGCCGATATCGATGCGCTGGTGAGCCAGGTGGTTCAAGAGGAGCCGCGCGAGATTGCCCGATGGCCGGGCTGGACCACGCCCCGTTCGGGCGTCGTTTCATATGGCACGGACTATTCCTATGACTTCCCCGGCACTTACCAGGGAGAAGTCGACTTCCTGAAGCAATGGTACCGCGACCGGCTCAATTTCATGGACACCAACCTGCTGGCCAAGCCGGTGTTCAGTTCCAATGGCGGGTCAATTTCCACCGGGTCGACACTCACGATCAATGGTCCTCCTGCCGCCACAATTTATTATTGCACGGACGGCTCCGACCCGCGCCTGCCCGGAGGAACGGTTTCCTCGACGGCCAGGGTTTACCAAACTCCGATTTCTCTCCCGAACAGCGCCGTAATCATGGCTCGGGCGTTCGATGTAAATCATCGAAACCTAACCGGCGCCGGAAACCCGCCCCTCTCCAGTCCTTGGTCGGGTTACACCACGGCCACCGTTGGCCTGGTGACCTCTCCGGCCCAGATCGTTTACAACTATGCCGGTTCGGTCTATAGCCAGAACTTTGATTCCTTGCCCGATCCCGGGTCAAATTCCGTCGATTCCGATAATCCGGTGACAATCGGCGGCGTGACCTACTTTCTGCCCAATCCCTTCGGCGCGGCCTTTCCGATTAACTCCTCTGGCGAGAGCACCAACACCGGCGGCTTGGGCCTTTCGACTACGATGCCCGGATGGTATGGTCTGGCGGACCCTGCGGCCAGCGTTGGCACCCGCTTCGGCGCCACAGACGGCGACCAAACCACCGGCGGCCAAATCAGCTTCGGCTTGCCCAACAGTTCCAATCGCGCACTGGGCTTGCTGGCAACTAGCAGCACGGGCTACACCGCCTTCGGCGCCAAATTCATCAATGGCACGTCGCAGACATTGAATTCGATGGACCTGCGGTTCACCGGTGAAATCTGGCGCCAGTCCGACACGGCGAAGACGCTCGAGTTCTACTATTTCATCGATCCCACCGCCACCAACGTCTTCTCTACCAGTACCACCGCATTTTTGCCCGCCCTGAACGTGAGTTTTCCAACCGTGGCGGCCGATGTTGGCGGAGAAGCCGTTGACGGCACTGCCGCAATCAATCAGACAAACCTGGGCGTGGTCAATCAGGTCATCACCAATTGGGAACCCGGCGCCGCGCTGTGGCTGGTCTGGGAAATGGCGAGTTCAGCCGGCAAATCGCAGGGGCTGGCCATTGACAACCTGGGTTTCTCCGCGACGGCCGTGGCCGCTCCGACCAACGCGCCGCTATTGAGTCTCCAAGGTTCGTCGGCCGCTCCATTTGTTATTTCCTGGCCGGCGTCGGCGACTGGTTACCAATTATATACGGCGACCAATCTGGCGCCGCCGGTGACTTGGAGCCTCGTCGACACCCCGGCAATCCAGACCAACGGAACGTTCTATTTGACTATTCTGCCCACCAACGCCGGCCAATTCTTCCGCCTTGCGGCCCCGTGAAAGACTAATCCGTAAAGAATCGGTTCAATTCCGGCGTGGTGACAGCATGGTCGACAAACCCAAACGTTCCCCGCTCGCGCGCTTCTCGCGCCGCCTCAATCAAACCGGTCATCGCCACGCGATAAAATGAAGCTGCAACACTGATGCGTTTCACGCCGGCATCCGCGAGCTCCGCCACGCTGAACGATCTGCCTCTGCCGCTGACGGCGAAGTTCACAGGCTTCGAAACCGCCGCACACACGGCTCGTACCGATGCCAGGTCTGGCAGGCCCGGCGCAAACAACACGTCAGCCCCGGCTTTTTCGTATGCCACCAGCCGCCTTATCGTGTCATCCAGATTCGGATTGCCGCGGACAAAGTTCTCTGCTCTCGCCGCCAGCGTGAACGGGGAGGGTAAAGCGCGCGCCGCCTCAATGGCGGCCCAGATACGCTCGGTTGCAAGCGCAAGATCATAGATCGGTTTGTCCCGTTCAGCCCGGGCGTCTTCGATTGACCCGCCAACCAACCCAATGCTCCCGGCCATGCGAATTGTTTCCGCGGCGACCGCCGGGCTGTCGCCAAACCCATGTTCCAAATCGGCGGCAACGGGCAGATCGGTGGCATTGACAATCTCGCGCGCGTGAGCAAGCGCCTCATCGCGGCTCAATTGCCCATCACGCCGGCCAAGCACTCCGGCGGCTGCCGCGCTTGACGTGGCCAACGCTTCGAAGCCCAACCCCGCTAGGATGCGCGCCGACCCCATGTCCCACGGATTCGGGATAAGAAAAGCGCCCGGTCGCCGGTGCAATTCCTGAAATCGACGCGCCTTTTCGCTTTGTGTTGAGGTCATAAGAAATGGATTCTGGTCAGTGGATTGATTGATTCAAAGGAGAATCCGTCACGCTGAAGGCAGGCGGAGACCGCGCCTCCGCCCGCCTATGATGACAAGATCAGTCCTCAATGCCGCCGTTTTCGTCGCAGTCACCGACTCGCCTCTCTTGCCCGTTCCTTTTTACCGGCTGCCTTTTCGCGGCGCCCGTTCTCCCTCCGAAAAGTCGCGGCCAACAGGGCGTCGACCTTTTGATTGTCGATCAGTCCGAATTGCTTCAGGACCGACGTTTCGACCGGGCGGCCAGCCAATTCCTTCACCGGAAGGAACTCGTTGATCGCCTGCAGGACTCGGATGTAATCGTCCTCTTCCATATCCTCGTCGTCGAAGAAGCTTCGATCCTTCCAAACTGTCGAAACGTCATCGGCAACAAACGGGCCGGCGGGACGGAAGCTAAGTCTCGCGTCATCTCGAATGAGTCGCGTGTCACCGAGCAGCCAGATCAGCACGGCCGCGCCCTGCACGCTGGATCGGGCATTGGTGACAATGCGCGTCCGCCTGGCCCGCTTGAGGATCATCGAGCGCATCAAGAGCACCGAATCCGCGGGAATTTCGCCTGAGCCGACGAATTCAATCTGAACCCGTCCGGGTTTCTTTGCTAAAATCGTTTCGAGTTGATAGGCCTCGTCAACGTAATTTCCCCACGGCCTCAACTTGAGCACCAGCTTGGATCGTCGTTTGACTGATTTGGTACGTTTTGTGCGTTTGGATTTCATATGTCCTTTCAAAATGTGGGGACGGAGAATCTCGCTTCCGCCCGAGTTGTTCCTGGCGTTCTTGAACCGTTCGCTATTGGCGACAAACTCCGCAATCACGGGCGGAACGGTCGTGTCGAAGCCGGCCACGAAAACAAAAACCCTGCCTACACGGAGTAAGCAGGGTGAAGAAATTCTCGTTCGATCGGTTACCTGCTTGCGCCGCGTCCTTCCAAAGAACCTTCGGCTTGTTTCCCGACCGATGCCAGGGATAGTCCAAGGCAAAACACAAAGCCTTGGGTGTGCCGGCTATGACGTGTCGCTTTCACGACCATCATCGTCGGCCAACTCGTGGCTGGAATATTTAAGCAAGTCTTCATCGAACGTAGAAACGTATAGCACATGACGTCCGTTACATGCAATTAATATTTCCGAAACGGCGCCCAATGAGGCCAAGGAAATCCAAATGCCGCAAAAAGTCGTTTTATGACTTCCGATCAGAAATCAAAGTTCTGAAGGCGCCGACATTCTGCGCGATTAAACCCATGTCCGAATCCTCACTATACGTGTCCCAAATCTGCATGGACAAGGAATCACGATTGTGCTAAACCAAAAGGCGTAGCCGTGTAAGCATTTCTAAGCGCGGGAAGGCGAGTGGAGCCAATGTTCTCATTCGCCTTTGTTGTTTCAAACTTTGCTAAACCAATCTGTCCATTGTCTTTGAGAATGGTGAATGGCGGAATTAAATCTTGGAAGCGGCGTGCCCTCGGCGGAACACTCTCGGGACGGATCGGTCCCGTGCTCTTTGCTGCGCTTTTTTGCGCGATGGAGGCAAGGGCGCAGGACGGCTATTGGATCAACAGCAGCGGCGCAAGCTGGGCCAATCCAGGCAATTGGGACCCGGCTAACGGCATCGCCGGAGGCGCGGACAATACTGCTTATTTCGGATTCTATCGCGAAGCTTCAATTAGCCAATATTCGTCTTTTACACTCGGCGGATCGCAAACGATTGGAAATCTCTTCTTCACAACCCAGGGCGCCCCAGGCAATTGGAGTTTTAGCTCGGGTTCGGGCGGATCACTAACGTTGGACAGCACTTTCCAACTGCCTGAAATCACGGTGACATCTCCTTCGTTACAAGTCACTCTCAATGCCGTCTTGGCCGGCCAGGCGGGTGTCCAGAAGGACGGCTTAGGCACTTTAGTGCTTGCGGCCGTGAACACGTACAGCGGCCGCACGCTCGTTAGCGGGGGCGGATTAAACGTAACCGGCTCTGTCGGAACAGGCGGCGTGGAAGTGGCCGATGCCACGTTAAGTGGCACAGGCGTTATCACCGGCCCTGTGGTTGTCGCTTCTGGCGGCGTACTCTCCCTTGGCAACCCGCTCGGGCCGTTGACCATCAATAATTCACTGGTCCTCCTTCCCGGCAGCACGACGATTGTGGCGGTTAACGCCGCCGCTCCAGGCCATGCCGCTCTGCAAGGCCTCTCGAGCGTCACTTATGGCGGGACTTTGGTGGTAACAAATCTGTCGGGTGCATTTTCCCTCGGGCAGAGCTTTTCCATTTTCGGTTCCGCGCCAGCCAGCGGAAATTTCAGCCGCGTCCTGCCGCCGCCCGGGCCGTGGCTGCGCTGGCGCTTCGACCCGGCCACCGGCCAGATTTCCGTCGTCTCATCCGCATCCCAGCCGGCCTTCGCCAACGTGGACCTCCTCGGAGCCAGTTTGGTCTTTCAGGTCACCGACGGGCCGCCCGGTTCACTCTGCTATATTATGGCCTCCGACGATCTCAGCCGGCCCAGGGCCGATTGGACGCGGATAGCCACCAATGTGTTCGACGTGAGCGGCAACTTTACCTCCACCAACGCTGTTGGTGCCGATGGCGCCGACCAAATTTATTTGGCCGCATTCGTGATTCCTTCTCCATGATGAGTTTGTCAAACTTATGAAGACTCTTTCATGCCGCTTTGCATCCGTTGTTATCGGGTTCAGCCTTTTCCTTGCGGCCGGCCAGCCTGCGCGGGCCAGCATTGTAGTGCAGAGCTCAAGCTCGTTCGCGAATGTCACGATTGATCCGTCATCCGGGAGTGTCAGTTACCTCACGGCTTTGACCAGTTCCGCTTTTGCCCAGGCCGGCGCCAACACGCAATATAATTCCCTTTCTCCAACGAGCACGGCCGGTGCCACGGACACCCCCGTGCCTGGAGGTTCGGCTATGGGCGCAGGCACCGCCTCGGCGTCGCCTTCCTTGACCGGTTCGAGCAGTGCGACTGCGTATATTCCCGGGTCAACTGCCGGCTTCGACACCTCGACGGGGCGCGCTTCGATTGTCACTACCTTTCAGATCCTGGCAACGGAACCAGTCAGTGTCACGTTTTCGACAGTGATTACTGGAGAACTCACTCTTTCGTCAGACCCTTATGGATTGTACGGAAAAGGGGAAACCGATTTTGCGCTTTCCATCAACGGGAATCCGATTCTCTTCAATGATGAGATTCTGTCCATCGGTCCGAGTCAATCCATGAGCGGGAGTTATTCAGAAACACTGTCGGCAACGATGACACTGTCGCCCGGCAATACGTACTATCTATCGATGGAGGCGGATTCGGAGGCGATGGTCGTCAATTCCAGCGTGGCCGCTGTGCCTGAGCCGGCCGAAGCTTCGTTGCTGGCGGGATGCCTCCTGATGTCCGTCCTGCTGGTTTCCTTGGTGCGCCAGCGCTTTGCTCCCAGGGCCGTCACTCGGCTATTGTTGATACTTGTCGGCGGCATCATGGGCGGTTTGGCCCTTTCCTCCCACGCAACGTATATCGGCGGCGACGCGCCGGACATCTGCCCCGTCTGCGGAGCCCAGCCCACACGGCAGAAGGGTGGCACCATCGGCACAAGTTTGACCGAGGGCACCATCAAAGTGGATTACCCGGTCGTGACGTTCACCAGCGGTTATGGTCCGACGCTCGCATTTAGTTTGACGCATGATTCCTACAATGCTGACGGCTCCAAGGCGCAATTGGACATTGGCTTGGGCTTCGGCTGGACCCACTCTTACAACACGCTTCTGTTTCAGCAACGCGGACAGATGTTTCGTCTGGGCGCCGACGGGCGCGTCACACAGTATTACATGAACTACACCGGTACCGCCGGCAGCTATACTTCGGCCGCGGGATACTTCGAGACATTGACCTTGCAGGCCGACGGCAGCTTTATTGTCACCAACAAGTATCAAAGCTGGTGGCATTTTGGCTCGGTGCCAAACACCCCCTTTTTGGTCGCGGGGCCGGTGTACCGGTTGCTGCAGATGGGAGACCGCAACCAGAACCTCACCACCATGAGTTACAATCCCAGCGGTCTGCTCACTTCGGTGACCGATCCTTATGGCCGCAGTTTGCAATTCGTCTATAACGCGTCTAACAAACTTTCCAGCGTCACCGACCCCCTGGGGCGGACAACGACATTTCAGTACGATTCGTTGGCACGTATGCCGGTGCTGATAACCGATCCGTTGGGAAATACCACTCAATACACTTACAATTCGCAGTATCAAATGACTCGCAAGGTTGACCGCGACGGGCGGATGTACTTATACACTTACAAAAGCCTGCTGCCCTTCATGGTGACCGATGGAAGTGGACAACCCTATTTCTCGATGTCTAATCCGATGAACTGGGCCGTCAACCAAACCAACCTGACCTTCAGCCTGCTGCGTCAGTACCTCCCCGGTACCACGACCAGCACCGATGGCAACGGCCATGCCTGGCAATATGCTTACGACACCAATGGCTACATCCTCCAAACGACAGCCCCTGACAACACCACAACCCGATACACTTATGACGCTGCCACGCGGGAAATTGCTTCCATGACCGATGCCAACGGCAACACAACCCGGTACCAATACGACACCCAAGGCAATCGCGTTAGCATGACAGATGCCCTTGGAAACGTGACCACTTACACCTACGATCCTGTTTTCAATGAGATTACCAGCATAACCGATCCCAACGACCGAACCACGACCTGCGCCTACGACACCCACGGCAACCAAATCCAGGAGATTGATGCCTTGGGACAAGTGCAATCCTGGACCTATGACACCCACGGCAACGTGCTCACTGCGACCGACAAACGTGGATTCACAACCACAAACGAATACGACGCGAGCGGCAATCTAATCAAAATAATCGATCCGCTTGGCGACACGACCACCGCCACGTACGATCCGCTCGGCAATCGCCTTAGCATGACCGATGCCAACGGCCACACTACCGACTACGCCTATGACCAGGACTATAGATTGACCCAAACCACCGATCCTCTTGGCTTCACGACCAGCGTCACCTACGATCCGGTCGGCGATGTCCTTTCCAGGACCGACGCCAACGGCCATACCACCGACTACGGTTATGATCTGCGTGCCCGCCTGGTGGACACGACCAACGCCTTGGCTGGCGTTACACGGACGACCTACGATGCCAACGATAATGTCATCACCCGCACGGATCAAAACAGTCACACCGCCAAATATGGCTACGACACGCTCAATCGCGTGATCACCACAACCGATCCGCTGGGTAACGTCAGCTCAGCGACTTATGACCCGGTCGGCAATGTCCTCACCCAAACAGACGCCAATGGCCACACCGCCACCAATGGCTATGACGCCCTGAACCGCCGGATTTCTGTGACCGATCCGTTGGGGAACATCACAACTTATGATTACGCCAACATAGGCGGCCCGCCCTGCTGTGGCGCAACTGCGGGGTCCGACTTGGTTACCGCCATGATTGATGCCGACGGCAAGTACACTTACTATAATTATGACGAACTCAACCGGCGCATCCAGACAGTAGAGAAGTCCGGTAGCACCAACGACACCATCACCCCCAACGACGCGGTCACCACCATCGCTTACGACGCGGACAACAACCACATCGCCCTTACCGATCCCAACAATAATACGACCACCATGACGTATGACGCTCTCGACCGGATGATTGGCATGACCAACCCGGCTGGCGACGTGAGCGTGACGGTCTATGATCCCGTGGGCAACTTCATTCGGACGGTTGACCCTCGCGGGAATGTCACCACTAACGTCTATGATGCCGACAACCGTGTGATCCAGCAGATCGACAGCCTCGGCCCGGTGTTCACTACTTCGTATGACTCCGTTGGCAATGTCATCTCGACAACCGATGGCATTGGCAACGTCACCATCGATACTTACGACGCCATCGACCGGCGCACCAGTGTCACCGACCCGCTCGGCCACACGACAACGACCACGTATGACGCCGTCGGTAACGCTCTGTCCAGGACTGACCGCGACGGTAACACGACCTCCTACACGTTTGACGCGGACAACCGCCAGATCAGCATGACCGATGCTCTTGGTAATACTAGCACGACGGCTTATGATCCAGTCGGAAACGTCATCTCCACCATTGATCCGCTGAGTCACACCACGAAGAATTTCTACGACGCAGACAACCGGCTGATCCAGGAAACCTACCCGGATACCCCCTCCGACACGCGCACCTACACTTACGATGGCACCGGCCACATGACTTCGCGACTCGACCAGAACGGCCAGACCACCACCTTCCAGTACAACGATTTCTATTACGTGACAAATTGCCAGTATTCGGTTGGTCCAAACGACCAGTACACCTATGATCTTGGCGGACGAACGACCAATGCGACTCGAAACGGGTGGACAGACAGCTACACCTACGACGGGGCTGACCGCGTGCTCACGGCCATTCAAAACGGCCAGACTGTCACCTACACCTACATCATTCCTTCCGGTATTCGGACCATTGCATACCCCGGCGGGACAAACGTGACCGAATCTTACGATTTGCGCTCGCGCTTGATTGAGGTCAATGATGGAGGCTCGCGCCCGCTTACTCAATATACCTATGATTTGGATGACAATGTGTTGATCCGCACCAATCGAAATGCCACCGTTGCCAATTATTCCTACGATGCTAACGAGTGGATCACAGATCTGGTCCATACCAATGCCAGCGGCGTCATCGCCGGCTTTGCCTACACTTACGATAACGAAGGCAACAAGGCCTGCCAAATGAACGAACCCGTTCCGTCCGATTCCGAAAGCTACTCCTACGACGCCCTCTATCGGCTGACCGATTTTGACGTGGGCACTCTTTCCGGCGCAGTCATTTCTTCTCCTGTGATCAACGAGTCTTACAACCTCGATCCCGTCGCCAACTGGACCAGCTTCACCAGCAACGCTGTCGTCCAAACGCGCACGCATAACGCCGTCAACGAGATTTTGACCATCAACGCCAGCCCGTTGACCTATGATGCCAACGGCAACCTCACCGATGACGGGCAATATTCTTACGCCTACGATGTTGAGAACCGTGTCACCACTGTCACGCGCGACAGTGCTTCCACCCTCGTCGGCCAGTACACCTACGACGCACTAGGTCGCCGCGTCATCGCCCTGACCAGCCCTGCTGGCTCTCCCGCGACCAACGTCATGTTTTACGACGGCTCCAGAATCATTGAAGAGCAGGACGCGGACGGAACGACCCTCGCCACCTACACCTATGGCAACTACGTAGACGAGGTGCTCACGATGGATCGCGGCGGGAAGGCCTATTATTATCATCCCAACGCGCTGTTCAGCGTCGAGGCCCTCACCGACTCCACCGGAACTCCCGCGGAGCGATATTCCTATGACGCGTATGGCGGCCCGACGGTGATGGATGGCAGTTACAATCCGCTGCCGCTGAATGCCTGGGGCACCGCGCACACTGCAATCTCCAATTCCTTCCTTTTTACCGGACGGCAACTCGACGAGGAGAGCGGCCTCTATTTCTACCGCGCCCGATACTACGCCCCAGGCAAGGGCAGGTTTTTGCAGAGGGATCCACTCGGTCCTGTGGACAGCATGAATCTCTACGAATATGTCAGAAGCAATACCCTGCGGAATGTTGATCCGTCCGGCACAAAGACATGCACTCAGTGTGCCGCTCCGCCAATCCAGAAATATGAAGGGCCGGCACAAATCTCTTTTGTAGGGTTCGATGTGCGTCCGAATCTTTATGGAGGGACACCGACGGCCATTCAGGCCGCGTGGGATGCATTCAAGGCGGCCCAGCTTCTGATGAAGATCGAGTCGAAAGTTCGCGTGTCAAGTGCTGCCAAGGACGCTCAGAAGGCGGCCGAGGAGATTGCGAAGCTCAGGGGCGATCTGACTGATCTGGCCGAAAAAGGACTCAAGAAAATCGAGGAGCAAATCAAAACCTCCGATTTAAATGATGGTCTGGTGATATTCATTGGCTTTGAATGGTGTCGCTACGACTTCGACAAAAAGAAGGATGTTCCGCATTCGGGTTGGTACGAATGCATGAAGGCAGACGGCGAGCCGTTCCCCAAGAATATGACCCCCGCCGACGTGCTCAAGGAGCTTCCACGATGCTACTACGAGGCATTTCGGAAGCTCATCGACACCAAAGACCTGCCCAGCACTCGGAAAGTTGAGTAGCGGATTGTCATGGGGGGAATGGGGGGTCAACCCACATTGGCTACGCCTTCCACACCGGATCAAAATCGAACGCCTGATGAAATCCCCCGCCCCAGGTGCTGCTGGAGCCGATATGTTGCACCAGCGACGGGGCATGATAATAAACTGGCTTCCCCAGGCGTCCCCCCAGCCGGCAAATCTTTGTGTCCTGCAAGCCCAGCACATCGTTCCATCGTCGAACCACGTACGCCGCTGTTTCCTTTGATAGTAGGAGCGCCTGACTGCCGAATGATGTGTTTGGATCGATAATGCGCGCATTGCTCCTCAGATCGCACGCCTTCACCGAAAGCCGGGGATTGTACAGGCCGGCCAGGGTCACCACGCCCCTTCGGATCGGACTCCAATGGCTAAGGTTATGCCGAATGTGCCGATTGAAATCCAAATCATCCTCCAAAAACAAAATATAATCGGCGCGACAATCCAGGCTCTTCTGAAGCGCCAGGAAGGACGATTGCACCTGCCTTTGCTCCTCCGTCCCGTCGTCGGGCGTGTCGAAGTGAACGTGCAGCGGCATGTCGCCCCAATCGGTCTTGGCGAGATTCTCCAGGGTTCGGCGCCTCAACTCATCCCGCTCCCTGCACGAAATCATCACAGCCTGAAAGCGGATCGCTCCCTTGACCCGCCTGGACTCCGTCAGCCCCTTCCATTGGGCGTCGCTTTGGATTCGCCCATCCCAGGCGCGCCGCAACTCGCTGATGTAAGCGTGACACCGCTTCTCCCATCGAAGCCCCTTGATCCGTTTGTTGAAAAACAGGTCCCATTTTTCCATGTTTCGATGCTGAAAAATCCGCCGGCCCAGAAAATCATGCTGGCACATGACTCCCGGCACAGGATCGATCGGTTTTTGGATCAGTGAGTAGGGTGCTTTCAGCTTTCGAAAGGCCACGTGGAACGTTTCCTTGTCGCCGTGCATGTGGCGATAGTAGAAATCGGAATTGTCGTTGATCCAGTGCGTCAGACAAAGTGCCCGCCAGCATCGCTCTTTATTGAGTACAATCTGCCCGGACTCAAATTCAAGTTCGTCCGGTATTCTCATTCCGAAACTGCGCCAGATCGTCCGCGCCTTTTTTCCCGTGCCTCGGATGAAATCAGGCCAGAAGATCGCCCCCGTGTCGCGGAATTCCGGCGTGTCGAACAGGAATTCAGGATTCATCACAGCTACATTGTCCGCGTCCATCAGTAACACTTCGCGATAGGGCGAGTGCAGCAGCGCGTAAGGTTTCAATTCCCACCCCTGGAGAATCCGGGCGGGAAACTTCCTGCGCACCTTGGTCGCATCCACGCATTCCACACCCAGTGGCGCCACAAGGGCTTTCATTCGGCTGTCCATCTCCTTTCTTCCCAAATACCACAACTGGATCGGCAACGAACACCCGACGCGCCGCAGCATGTTGATGCAAACCCACGCGCTGGCGAAGTACCTGGCCCCGCCCCCGCACACCACGATCCCCCGCCCCTCATAACTGTCCGGATAGCTCGGAATTGTCTCGATGAACCGCTCACAAGCCATGCCCGCGCCGGACAGACTGAGGCGGTGTTGGTGAAAATCGTTCTGGCTGGTCGCCGAAATGCCCCGTGCCCCCGCCTGTCTTTGGCGCGGCGATAGATACTTGACAACGCCGCCGTTGAAATAGCCCTCTATCCGGCGGACAACCTCCTGCGGTGTGATCAAGTCCATGCAATGCGGAAGTCCCCGGACGACATCCACGCACAAGTTTTCCGGACGATCCTTCTTGTCCCCGTCTCGTAAACGGGTTGTCCGATCTCTCCAACAACCCCCATGCGCGCAGCATGGCAGCGCCCCGATGGTGTGAATGAACTGATGATGCGGGTAGGCCTCCCAATGGGTTGGCTCGCGCCCTCCCGCAACGACAACGCACGGACGATTGGGTGGTTGGCCGCGTTTTGTTTCCACCGCCGCCGCCAAATGCATCAAGGCGGTGATCGAGCAGAGGACGCCCTGGGAATGATGAACCAGCCGGACCAATTCCCTCAAGGTTGTTTGGCCGCGCAGATCAATCACCCCGTCCAACTTGGGGTGGTAATGCCCGCGTTCCCCCACTTGCACAAATTGTATCTTCCCTCGAAAATGATCGACGACCTCCTGATAACGCTTGGATTGCCACCATTTGATCGTCAGATCATATTTCCCGCCCGCCGCGACAATCCAAAACGGCGTCGCCGCCCCTGTCACTTCGTGGACCTGGGAATGCCAGGCCTTTTCCTGATTGGAAAGATGAATGTCCCCCTTAAACGCCGTCGGCTTTATGTTAAGACCCAGCCGTTGATTGAAGAACTCCACAAAGCCGTGCAGGCAATGGTATGGCGTTTCATTACTCTGATCTATCAGAGGGTACGTACATTCAATTTTCGTCGCTTCCGGATCATCATCGGACAAAGTCGTAACGTGTGGATTGTTCTCCCACAGGTCCGGGCAGCGGGTCCGAACGTCAGTAACAAATCTTCCCGGATACCAATGGTGCAAATCCCGCACCGCGGCTGTCAGCATGACAACATCCCCGACAGTAAAACGGCAATTCAGAATCAATTTCTGCATAGGTGCAGCCCGGTGGGTTGATTCTGCCGTTCCTTCATCAAACGACGCGTCCCCGCCGCAAGACGGTCTCTAGCGCCTGCTCGGCGTCCTGCGGTGTTTATGTTTCTTCTTCCGGTGCTTCCGGTGCTTCCGCATCGCCGTGGGGTTATTGGTAGGGGTGTGAGTCGGGTCAACGGTCTCGTGGACATTGTCGGAAACCGCCACCTTGCGCTTGGGCTTGGGACTAAACCCGGCTTCTGCCACAGACGCGCGCCTTGATGGTGTTAATGTAGCCATAGTTTGTTGTTTCTGATTGGAAAATAAGGAGAACGCACCGGGGCAGTCCAGTGCAAAATGCAATTAATTCCCACTCCATCAAGGCTTCCTGGCCGTTGGATTTCATTCTTGTGCCGCCTTCATTTCACCCGGTTCCGCCGCCTCGATCTCCTCCCAGGTGGGCGCCGACCAGAGGTGCGCCAGGCCCGCCCGGTTGATTGCCAGCAACCGCCGGCCATCGGACGAAAATTTCAGCCCAAAAAACTGCGATCCTTCCCCGCTTAACGTCAGCACCTCCTGCCGCGTCTCGGTGTCCCACACCTTGACGGCCTCCTGTCCGTTGCTGCTGGCCGCCAGCCGTCTGCCATCCGGAGAAAACGCGACCGCAGTGGCAGCCAGCAGAAAACCCTTCAGCGACTCCAACTGCTTATGCGTCCCCGCATCCCACAGGCGCACAGAACCGTCTTCGAACGCCCCGGCTACCATCAGGCCGTCCGGCGAGATGGCCACCCCGGATGCATCGCCCCGACTCTCGAATTCCTGCGGACCTTCGTCAAGTTTGCTCACATCATAGAGACGCAAAGCCTCGTCGGTCGCAATCACGAAAGAGTTCGGTCGCGACGTCGTGAATGCCCATGTGAAGCCCTTGAAAGGAAGTGTCAAGGAAGCCGTCCTCTGCCATGTCGCCGTGTTCCACGCCTCAAGAACATTATTTGTCGCCGGACCGCAAAGGGTCACCAGGAACTTCCCGTTGTCCGTGACCCATCCATTGAAATGCCCCGGAGCCGCCACGAAGTTGGTGATCTCCAACCAGGTTTGCGCATCCCAGACGCGAAGGACTCCGCCCGCATATTCGCGCAGCACCCATCTGGCGTCAGGCGAGATGATGGTGTCGGTTTCATTCGTCAAATCGCCCGGCAAACGACGCGTCTCCGTGAGGGTGGAAGCGTCCCACTGGCCCACGCCGCCTTTCGGGTCATCCCCAAGGATACACCGCCCGTCCGGCGTGAACGCATTCGCCGAATAGTCCAGGCGGCCGGGAAGTGTCTGGTATCCGGGGTGCCGTGATGTCTTGGTCACATCCCAGAGGTAGATCGATCCATCCTTGCAACGGCTGACCAATGTCCGCCCGTTCGGCGAGAGCGCCAGCCCATCGACTTCATCCAAATGCCCGCGCACGACGCCGGCAGCCCTTAATGTGGTCCAGTCCCACAACCGTATCGTTTGATCTCCGCTGGATGAGATCAGCATCTTGCCGTCCGGGGTAAAGAGCAGGTCGCTCACCCAACTTCGATGCCCATCCAGCGTGCGCCGGGCCGCCCCGCTGTGCGCGTCCCAAAGCTGGATGGCCGAGTCGCTATAGCCCGCGCCCGTCAGCAGCGTGGAACTGTCCGGCGAGAAAGCCACAGCCATCGCAAACTCTTCGGTCGCCGCGATTGTGAACCGATCGCTGCCGTCCTTGGTCTCCAGTACTTCCACCTTGCCATCCGGAAGCACGGCGGCCAACGCCGCGCCGTCTGGGGAGATGGCGTAGGGTCGCCCGTTAAATGTGCTTGGTGCGCCAATCGTGTGCTGCCAAAGCTGCCATCCGGTGTCAATCTCCCAGCCGGCCACGACGTAGCGAGCATGGCCCTTCCTATCGTCACCAGACTGCGAAGACACTGTCAGCAACCGCTTATCATCGGGTGTGAAACCGATCCATCTCGCTGACGGAAACGGTGTCTCAAATCGGCTCTCCTTTTGCGTGGCCATGTCCAGCAGCACGATCGCGTCACCAGTCGAAGTCTCCTCCACGAACGCCAGCCGGGCGTCGTGATGCGCAAACACCGGGCGCACCGCATTCCTGCGCTCCAATACCGTGCGGCGCGAAATCAGATCTGTGACAATCGTCGTGCCGTCCTCTTCGCGCGCCAGATACTGGCCATCGGCGTTGAAGGACAACGGCGAAAGAAGCCGTTTGGTTCCGGCCAGGAAAATCTCGTGCTCATCCGCGCGCGTCTGGCTCCAGAGATAACGCCATTCCCACCCGCGAAGGTCCTGCTCGCCGGGCTGCGGTCGCTGCCGGTCAATCAACCGCCGCGCCCGGCCCAGGTTGTTGAGCTTCAGCGCCTGCTGCGCCAGGTTCATGTCTTCGGCGTACAACAATCGCCGCGCTCGCTGCTGGCTTGCGGAAGCCTTTTCCTGCGCGGTCTCGGCTACCTTTTGGGCCACCTGCGCCTCCACTCGCTGCTGTTGCTCGCCGATCAGTGCCGCGTGCTCGCGGAAATACATGATCGTGGCCGAACCCAGGCCGACGAACAGAGCCAGCAGGACCACAATGCCCGCGATGCACACCAGTTTGTATCGGCGAAAAGCTTTCTGTAATCTGTAGGTCGTGCTCGGCGGACGGGCCAGGACCGGCTCATTGTTCAGGTGCCGCTGGAGATCCAGCGCCAGGCCATTGGCCGTTTCGTACCGGCGCGTCCGGTCCTTTTCCAGGCACTTCATCACGATCCAATCCAGGTCACCCCTGAGCTGATGCACCACCTTCGAGCTGTCGGCCGACCTGTGCTTGGCCGCAATTGTCAAGGCCTGGCCTTTCAGCGTCGCAAACCGCGTGCTGGGCCGCACTGGTTCACTCTCGCGGATGGTCTTGCGCATCGCGTCGACGCCCGAGATCATCAGCAGCGACCCGTCGAAGGGCGTGCTGCCTACCAGCAACTCGTACAGCAGCACGCCAATGCTGTAAATGTCGCTCCGCGTGTCAATATCCAGCCCGCTCATCTCCGCCTGCTCCGGGCTCATATACGCCGGCGTCCCGATGAATTGGTGTAACTGCGTATAGACCGTCGCGTCTGTCAACCGGCCTTCCGTCGCCTTTGCGATGCCGAAATCAATCACCTTGGGCACAGCCACGCCGTCGTGCAACGTAACCAGAATGTTCGACGGCTTGATGTCCCGATGAATTATTCCCTTCTGGTGCGCGTGCTGGATGGCCTGGCAGACTTTGATCACCAGATTGAGCCGTTCCGTGGTCGTCAGATGGCTTTGGTCGCAGTAATCGGTGATCCTTATACCCCGCACCAGTTCCATGACGAAGTAAGGCCGGCCCGTCTCCGTCGTTCCCGCATCCAGCACCCGCGCGATGTTGGGATGATCCATCATCGCCAGCGCCTGTCGCTCCGCCTCGAACCGCGCCACCACCTGTTTGGTGTCCATTCCCAGTTTGATGACTTTGAGAGCGACACGCCGGCGGACCGGCTCCGTTTGCTCAGCCACATAGACCACGCCGCAACCCCCCTCCCCGATCTGCTCCAGCAACCTGTACCGGCCGATGGTTTTGCCCACGGCGTCATCCTCAGAGGGCGGTCGTTTGAGTTTGACTGTCGTCTCGAAAACGGGCGCCTTGGGCAGCGGCGTTAAGTTCTCCTGGTCGTGGGCGGCCAGCAGCTCTTCAAGGCGTCGGCGCAACGACCAGTCGCCTTCGCATATCACGTCCAGAAATGCAGGGCGCTTGTCGGCTGGCTTTTCCAACACAAGCGCAAACAACGTTTCTTCCCGATTATGAGACGGCGGCATCGCTGCTTGTAATCTGCTCATTCAATCCTACATGCGCATTCGCCGGACCAAAAGTATGAATAATTATTCCATCCGCCTCGCCTCTAAGGCTGGTCCTGCCCCCCCACCCTCCGAATCCAGATGTTGCGATAGCCAACCGGGTTGTTGTGGTCCTGCAATTCAATAAAAACCTCGGGCGGATGCGGCGCCGGATATTTCGAGAGCGATTTCCAGGGCAACTCGCGATTAATGCCGTCGGTCATCCCGGCAAGCTCGTAATGGTTCTGCACCACAACGCCATTTTGAAGCACCGTGATGATCGCTTTCTTGATCAACTGCCCCTCGCCATTCCAACGCGGCGATTCAAATATAATGTCGTAAGTCTGCCATTGGCCGGGCGCCTTGCTGGCGTTGACCAGCGGCGGCGACTGCCCGTAAATGGCGCCGCATTGTCCATCCGGGTAGGTCTTGGCCTGGTAAGAGTCAAGCACCTGAACTTCGTACATGTTGTTGATAAGAATCCCGCTGTTGCCCCTCCCCTGCCCCGTGCCATGCGGCGGATTCGGTTCGGAAAATTCCACATGCAATTGAAAATCCGCCCACTTCCCGCGCGTGCGGATGCCGCCGCCGCGCTGCGTTTCCACCGAACCATTTTCGACTTTCCATCTCGCCTCCTCTCCCCCGCCGGTTTCCCACTTCGATAAATCCGTCCCGTCAAAAAGCACCTCCGCATCCGACGGCGCGGGAGCGTTCTGGCTGAACGTCTCCCCCGGCGCAACGACGCGCGGTTGCGGACGATCCGGATCATGCACATGCCATTTGCCGTCCGCCTCCATCGCCGTGTCCCGGAACCCGTCAATCTGCTCGCTTTGATTTGTCGCGCCGTCGGCCGCGAACACGGACGAAGGAATTACCGCCGCCGCCAAACAGAAAAGAAATTGCAGTGTCGATGCCTTCTTGTTCATGGGTTAAACTCCAATTTCCCGTTTGACCTCCCCAAATTTTTCCAGCGCAAACTCCAGGTCTTTTCTGGTATGCGCCGCGGAAATCTGCACCCGAATCCGCGCTTTGCCCTGCGGAACCACCGGATATGAAAACGCGATCACATACACTCCCTTGCCCAGCATCGCTTCGGCCACCCGCACTGCCAATGTGGCTTCTCCCAGCATGATCGGAATTATCGGATGTTCCCCCGGCAAAATATTCCAGCCCATTTGCGTCATTCCCTCTCGAAAGTACCGCGCGTTGGATTCCAATTTGTCCCGCAAGTCCGTCGCCCCGGAGAGAATTTCAATGGCCTTGATCGATCCCGCCACAATCGCCGGGGCAAGCGTGTTGGAGAATAGGTAGGGCCGCGACCGTTGCCGCAACAATTCCACGACCTCCTTGCGTCCGCTGATATATCCGCCGCTGGCGCCTCCCAGCGCTTTGCCCATCGTGCCGGTCAGGATGTCCACTCGATCCATCACGCCATGATATTCATGCGTGCCTCTCCCGCGCCTGCCCATGAAGCCCACCGCGTGCGAATCATCCACCATCACCAGCGCATCATGCTTCTCGGCCAGATCGCAAATCGCCGGCAGCGGCGCGATCGACCCGTCCATCGAGAACACCCCGTCGGTGGCGATCATCCGGTATCGGGCCGACTGGGCTTCGCGCAACTTCCCCTCCAGGTCCTTCATGTTGCTGTTGGCGTAACGGTGCCGTTGCGCTTTGCAAAGGCGCACCCCGTCAATAATACTGGCGTGATTCAATTCGTCGGAAATAATGGCGTCCTCCGCGCCGAGCAGCGTCTCAAACAATCCCCCGTTGGCGTCAAAGCACGAACTGTAAAGTATGGTCTCCTCGGTTCCCAGAAATTCGCTCAGGCGTTTTTCCAATTCCTTGTGAAGCGATTGCGTCCCGCAAATAAACCGGACCGATGCCAGCCCGTATCCCCAATGGTCCAAACCCTCGTGCGCCGCAGTCACCACTCGCGGGTCCCCTGCCAGCCCCAGGTAATTATTGGCGCAAAGGTTCAACACCGTCTGGTTGCCCCCCACTCGAATGTGCGCGCTCTGCGCCGACGTGATGACTCGTTCGGATTTATACAACCCGGCCGCGCGAATCTCCCCCAGCGTCCGGTTCAAGTGCTCTTTGATCGACCCGTACACGGTGAATCTCAGGCCGTCGTCCAATCCAGTATCACCTTGCCCGATTGCCCGGTCAGCATCACATCGAATCCCTTTTGGAATTCCGCATGGTCGAATCGATGCGTGATGACCGGTCGGATGTCCAGCCCGCTTTGGAGCATCACGGTCATCTTGTACCACGTCTCGTACATTTCCCGGCCATAAATCCCTTTGATCGTCAGCATGCTGAACACCACCGTGTTCCAATCAATGGCCATCTCCTTCTCCGGAATCCCCAGCATCGCGATCTTTCCACCGTGGCTCATATTGGCCAGCATCTCCCGAAATGCCTCCGAATTGCCCGACATCTCCAGCCCGATGTCGAACCCCTCCTGCATTCCCAATTTCTTCTGGACCTTCTGCAAATCCATTCCCCGCGTATCCACCGCCAGCGTCACCCCCATTTTCCGCGCAAGTTCCAGCCTGTAAGGATTGACATCCGTAATGACGACGAATCGCGCCCCCGCATGCCGCACCACCGCCGCCGCCATGATCCCGATCGGTCCGGCCCCTGTAATCAATACGTCCTCTCCCAATGCCGGAAACGAAAGCGCCGTATGCACCGCGTTTCCAAACGGATCGAAAATCGATGCGATGTCCAGGTCCATCGACTTGTTGTGGAGCCATACGTTGCTCATCGGCAGCACAAGGTATTCCGCGAACGCCCCAGGTCGATTCACGCCGATCCCCTTGGTGTCCGCGCACAAATGCCGCCGCCCGGCCAGGCAATTCCGGCACCGTCCGCACACAACGTGCCCCTCCCCGCTGACCAGGTCCCCCTCGTGAAAATCCTTCACGTTGGAGCCGGTCTCGATCACGTGTCCCACGAATTCGTGTCCCACAACCATCGGCACCGGAATGGTCTTTCGCGCCCACGCGTCCCATTTGTAAATATGAAGGTCCGTCCCGCAAATACCCGTCCGGTTGACCTTGATCAAAACGTCGTTCACGCCCGCTTGCGGCTTGGGAACGTCTTCCAGCCATAATCCTGGCTCCGACTTGCTTTTGACTAATGCTTTCATTCTTTGTCGCGAGGCCCGCAAAAAAATTCTTTCACATCCCCCCCTCCGGCGAAAGACATTTTTTAGAGCGTGTATTGAAGTTTAATTCGCCTGGTTCAAAACTTTGGGTCTTGCTGGAGGACGCCGCCCGAATTTATGCTAGAGTCCGGTATGAAACGCCTGCGAATGATTTCCGACGGCGCTCTGGCCCGCCTGCGCCAGGGCGCTCTCCTGGCTTGGCGCCGCCAGGATTTTCCCGAGTACTTCAACCTCATGGAACAGGCCACACGCCAGGACCCCGCCAATCCCGCGATCCTCCTGGACCTCGGCGCCGCCTATGGCATGCGCTACGATTATGTCGCCGCCCAACGCTGTTTCGACAAAGCCGTCCGCGTCTCCCCAACCAGGAGCAATACCCTCATCATGGCCGGTACCCAATGCCGCGGATTCGACCGCTATGAAATGGCCCGCCATTACTTTGAACAAGCGGTCAATCAACCCGGATCGTCACCGGACACCTTTGTCAAACTCGCCGAAATTTACGAGCGTTTCCGTTTGCTCGATGAAGCCTCCGAACTCGTCGACCGTGCGCTGCGCCTGAACCCCGCCTCCGCTCTGGCGACCCTTGTGGGCGCCCGCATGGACCGCTTGAGCGGAAGGCTCGAGGCGGCGGAGCGCCGTTTGCGTCCATTGCTCGCGCAATCCACCAAGGACTCCTGGTCAACGCGCATCCGCGGTTGGTACGAACTGGGCACCGTGCTGGACGCCCAAGGCCGCTACGACGAAGCCATGGCGGCCTTTTTGGAGGCCAAGGCCATGATATTGCCCAATGCGACCCACTATATTACCAGCCAAAAGTTCGTGCATTCACGGCTCAAAATTGTCGAGCAGAGACTCAAACCGGAGATAGTCGCCCGCTGGATGGCCCAAAAATCCCCCGGCGAGCCCCAATGCCGCCTGGCGTTGCTGTGCGGTCATCCCCGTTCCGGCACCACGCTGCTTGAGCAGGTGCTCGATTCGCACCCCGAATTCGTTTCGGCCGAAGAGACATCCATTTTCCTGCGCGAATCCTACTCGTCTCTCTTGCGCGGTTCGCCTCCGGCGGCCTTGATGCTGGAAGTGCTGGATTCCGCTTCTCCCGAGGCCTTGCTGCGCGCCCGGCAAAATTATTACGACTGCATGGCAAAGTTTCTGGGCCATCCGCACGATGCCCGGACCCTGATCGACAAGAACCCGTCCCTGACCGGATTGGTCCTCGGTTTTGTGCGGGTTTTTCCGGAAGCCAAATTGCTGCTCGCGTTGCGCGATCCGCGCGACGTCTGCCTGAGCTGTTTCATGCAACCTCTCCCGTTGGGGCAAGGCAGCTCCATATTCCTGACTTTGGAGGACACCTTCCAGGAATACGCCTCGGTCATGGGTTTATGGAGGGCGGCAGCGCCGTGCCTGGGCGACGCCTTTCTGGAAATTCGCTACGAGGATTTGGTGGCGGATTTGGAGGGGGTATCACGTCGGGCACTGGCATTTCTCGGGGCTGCCTGGGACGAACGGGTGCTGCGCTTTGACGAGCACGCCCGCAGCAAGCTGGTCCGCTCCCCCACCTACGCCGCCGTGGCCAAACCGATCTCCAAGGGCGCCATTGGGCGCTGGCGCAATTATCAAAAGCATCTCGAACCCTGGCTGGACACACTGGCCCCCTTCGTCAAAGCCTTCGGCTACGAATAACTCAATCCCCTTCTTCATCCGTGTAATCCGTGTAGCACCGCGAGCGGTGCATCTCTCGTCTGTTCTGACTATCCGTGGTCCATCCCCCGTCCCTCAATCTCGTTGCCCGCCCACAACCCGCTTCCACGCCAATTTTGATTCCTTGAAGTTAAGGAGCAACGCCACATCCAACCCGGTGATATTCAGATAACCCAACATTTGGGCGACATGCGTATCATTGAACTTTCTCC
>DATKFW010000051.1:0-3046 GCA_035511075.1 Vulcanimicrobiaceae bacterium | reverse complement strand
AAGGAGGAAAAATCATGGGCATTAAACTTGCTCAAACAAATGTGTTCACCGCCCTACGGCATGTCTATGAACACTGCTGCTCACTTTGGTGTGCGCCGTGCCAAGTTTCTGGACAGTTTGATTCAGGAACAAATAGACCTTCGTTGTCTGCCACGCCTGGAATTCGCCAGATCAAAAAAAACTCCGAAACGCCGTCATTGTGCCTTTCACGGTCTCGGAAACACAGACGAAGTCGAAGGAGGGCGATGGTATGCAGCGGAAGAATAGCACGGGCCGTCAAGTGGCCTATTGGCGTTACCAGAACAAATGGACACAGCAGACGCTTGCGGCGCGTCTCCAATGCCTGGGATTCGACATCAGCCGCGAAATGGTCGCTAACATTGAGGTTGGTTTGCGCGGAGTGGAAGATAACTGGCTGGTCGCCTTTCAAAGGGTCTTTCACATTCCCATCATCCTGCTTTTCCCGCAGGAAGTTCAAGATTCAGATTTGGAATATAGTGGACGTATTCCCACCCCCTTGCCTGATCCTGCTTCCCTCAAGAAGTCCCAGCGAAAATGCCCAGAATTGACAAAACAGCGAAAGCGGGCTTAGACAACCAGTTGGAACTTTTCAGTCTCAACGGACGTTATGAACACCTTGACTCAGTACGGATTGATGGCGGAGAAACACTGGCGCGAACACCGCCCCAAAATGGTGCGCGAACTGGAAGCCAATGGCCAGTTGCAGGCGATGCTGCTGGAGGCGGAGCGGAAAACGAAGGACGAAATGGCCGAGTTGCGGACCCGATTCATCCAGCAGGGCTTGACCCCGCAACAGGCGCACGACCGCGCCTGGGAAATGGTGCGGGAGGAATACATTCTTCTGCCGCCAGAGTTCTAGCGGACGGCCGCCAGCAGGAAGACTCTCCAAAAAACCTCAACAACTATCGCATCACCGACGACGACCGCCTGGGCGCAGGCGGTCCGAAGCAAAAGTTTCAGCAGAACCTTCGCGCTATTCAAATTGTCAGGAAGCTGGCAAACGAGGCGCGACCGGCAATACAGGATGAAAAAGCGGCGCTGGTCAAATATGTTGGTTGGGGCGCAATGCCGCAAATCTTCGACGACAAAAACCGGGAATGGGCCAGGGAGCGTGACGCGCTCCGCCATGAATTGACCGATTCAGAATACGAGCAGGCGCGAGCCACCATCTTAAACGCTCATTATACATCCCCCACCGTTGTGCGCGCCATGTACCAGGCAGCGCAGAGGTTTGGTTTTCAGAACGGACAAATTTTGGAACCCGCCTGCGGTATCGGACATTTCATCGGCCTCATGCCCGAAGAAATGCTCCACCGCTCGACCGTCACTGGCGTGGAAATTGATCCAGTGACGGCGCGCATCGCCAGAGCGTTGTATCCTGATGCCGACATCCGCGAGCAGCCGTTTGAGAAATCCAAACTCGCCGACGAATCTTTCGACCTCGCCATTTCCAATGTTCCGTTCGGAGATTACACCGTCCACGATCCGCGCTGGAACAAATACAAATTTTCCATCCACGATTATTTCTTTCCCGCCACGTTGGACAAGGTGCGGCCGGGCGGACTGCTCATGTTCATCACGTCACACCACACGATGGACAAGCTCGATTCAACCCTGCGCGAGCTGGTCGCCGCCAAAGCGGAATTGCTCGGCGCAATCCGATTACCCAACGATGCCTTCAAGAAAAATGCCGGCACGGAAGTCACCACCGACATCGTGATGATCCGCCGGTTGGGCGCCGGTGAATCACCGTGCGGCGCGGCATGGAAAACATCGGTGGATTTTACCAACGAACAAAAGGAAAAATTGTCGCTCAACGAATACTTTGCCGCTCATCCCGCAATGATGTTGGGAAAGATGCGGCTGGCCAGGGGGATGTATCGAGACGGTGAACCAACGCTTGCGCCGGACGGCCGCGATTTAGGCGAAGCATTGGTGCAGGCCATTGAGCAATTTCCGCAAAACATTTACCAGGCTGCAAATCAGCAGACCGCCGCGCGGGTCTCGGACGTGAACATTCCCGCGCCGGACTACATCAAACCCAATGCTTTTTGCCTCCACGAAGATGGCCGTGTTTGCATCCGTGAAGACGACAAGCTGCGTCCGCTGGACGATATGCCTGTTGAAACGCGCTCGCGGATTCGGCGAATGATTGGAGTCCGCGACGCCGTGCGCGGTTGCTTGCGCTCACAGCTCGACGGCAGCCCCGAAGGCGAAGTCGTTGAAGCGCGCTTCCAGCTTAACCTGGCTTACGACCGTTTCATTTCCCGTTTCGGCCCCATCAATGCCCGCGTCAATCAGAATGCCTTCGACGGCGATCCTGATTTGCCTCTATTGCTGTCGTTGGAGCATTACGATACGGATAATCGTGTCGCAACCAAAGCTGCGATTTTCCACGAACGAACCATCCATCACAAACAAGCCGTCGCATCGGCGGGCACGCCCAAAGAAGCCTTGCTCATCACGCTGAATGAAAAGGGCCGTGTTGACCTCGACCACATGGCCCGTTTGCTCGACCGGTCCGTTGATGAATTCCTGCCGGACTTGAAGGGGATGATTTTCCTTAATCCGCAGACCAAACAATGGGAAACCGAAGACCAATATCTTTCCGGCAATGTCCGCGAAAAGCTCGCCACCGCTGATGCCGCCAGTGTCAGCGACCCGCGCTTCCGCGAAAATGTCGAGGCGTTGCAGTCCGTGCAGCCGCAGGATTTGCCTGCCACTGAGATTGACGTGCGCTTGGGCGCAACATGGCTGCCGGAATCGGACGTCGAAAAATTCGTCCATGAGTTGCTGGGCGTGTCATCAGGCGTTCAAGTCAACCATATTCACGCGCTCGGCTCGTGGCACGTCACAGCCGATTGGGAGGCAAAACAATCTACCGCCAACACGACGGATTGGGGGACGAGCCGCTACACCGGCCTTGAATTGATTCACGACACCCTCAATCTCAAGACGCCCACGGTCTATGACATGACGGAGGACAAAAAGCCCGTAGTCAATCCGACGGCGACCGAAGCCGCCT
>DATKFW010000050.1:0-30321 GCA_035511075.1 Vulcanimicrobiaceae bacterium | reverse complement strand
ATTTCTTCGCTCAACATGATCATCACTATAGAGAGTTCCCAGTTATCTTCGTCGGAAAATCAGACATTGCTGGACGAAAACCGGACACGACTTGACACGATCATAAAATATTGATGATAAATATATTACAGCTTTTTTTTGGGGATCGGCCGCGTTGGTGGCGTCAACCGCGCGGAATGTCAACGATTCTTCACATTCAAAACCTCATTTGCCCATTGCTGCGCCAATCGTTTTCCTGCTTAGATCAGACTTGTGAACTGGCGGTCAGGACAATCCGGACTAGAACCGACCGGGCGTACGATGCGCCTCCCTGGGCAGCATTTCTGAGGGTTTGAGCGTGAAAAAGAGAGAATCAAGTGTTGCACAACTCCCAACGGCGCCGGAAAGGCGGGCCGTGATTGGCGTGTGCGTTCTTCTGGCGCTGGCGGTTCTGGCGGTCTTTGCGCAAACGACCCGTTTCGAATTTGTCAATTTCGACGATCAACAATACGTGTATGAGAATCCAGTGGTCGAGAAGGGTTTGTCCGCCAAGGCCGTTTACTGGGCCTTTACTCACCCGCAGGTCGGCGATTTGATTCCGCTCACCACTCTTTCCCACATGCTCGGTTGCCAGCTCTTCGGCCTGCGCGCCGGCTGGCATCACATGCTCAACGTCCTCTGCCACGCCGCGAACGTCGTGCTCCTGTTCCTGGTTTTGCGGCGGATGACCGGCAGCCTGTGGCGCAGCGCGTTTGTGGCGGCGGTGTTCGCCGTCCATCCGTTGCGGGCGGAATCCGTGGCGTGGGTGTCGGAGCGCAAGGATGTGTTGAGCGGATTGTTTTTCATGTTGACGATCGGGGCTTATGTCCGCAACGCGCGCAAGCCATCCGGCGCCGGGCAGGCGGCTGTGGTTGTGTTGTTCGCCCTGGGGCTGTTGGCAAAAACCATGGTGGCCACGCTGCCGTTTGTCTTGCTGCTGCTGGATTACTGGCCGCTGGGACGCCTCCAAAACAGGCGGCAATTTCGGGCTCTCGTCGCGGAAAAGATTCCGCTCTTTGCCCTTTCGGCGACCGCGTGCATCGTCGCGGCTCTTACACCCGGCCTGATCGTAAAGAATGTCCAACGGATCCCGCTCCTGCAACGCCTCGGCAATGCCGTGGTCTCCTATGTGGTGTACTTGGGACAAATGATTTTCCCGTCCCATTTGGCCGCCTATTATCCAAATGCGCTCAACGGCCGCCCGCTGTGGATGGTCTGTTTGGCCTTTGTCCTTTTGGCCGTCGTCTCCGCGGGAGTGGTGGCGTGCCGGAGCGATAAACCGTTCCTGTTGGTGGGCTGGCTCTGGTATCTGGGAATGCTGGTTCCCGTGATTGGGATCATTCAAATATCCAGCGGCGCGGCACATGCCGATCGTTACACCTATCTGCCGGAAATCGGGTTGGCCATTGCGGGAACGTGGGCGGTGGGAGATTTGAGCCTGGGATGGAAACTTCGCCCGATAATTTTGGGCGGATTGATGGTGGCAGTCGCGGGCGCATTGATTGTTTTGGGTCACAGACAGACTGGCTATTGGCGCGACAGCGCATCACTTTGGACGCGCACCCTGGCCTGCACGGCCGACAATGCCGGCCATGACCTCAACGTCGTCGCCCACAAGGGCCTGGGCGACGTCTTTTCACAACACGGAAATCTCGACGCGGCCATCGTGCAATACCGCAAAGCCCTGGAAATCCAGCCCAATAACGCCGATTACCGCGTTAATCTGGGCAGCGCGCTGTCCAAGATGGGACAGATCAACCAGGCCATCGAGCAATACCGCAAGGCCCTTGAAATCAATCCCAATTATGAGGTTGCCTGCTACAGCCTGGGCACCACCCTTGCCGCGTGCGGCAAATTGGACGAAGCCATCGCGCAATACCGGAAGGCCCTGGAGATCGATCCCGATTATGTGGCGGCCCGAAGCAACCTGGGAATTGCTCTTTTCGACGAGGGAAAGTACGACGAAGCCATTGGCCAATATCGGAAAGCACTGGAGATCGACCCTGCGTGCGTGACAGCCGACTACAACCTGGCCAATGCGCTTGTTAAAGAGGGACAATTGGACGATGCGCTCGCGCATTATCGTCACGCTTTGAAGCTGAAGCCCGATTATGCGCTCGCTCATTACGGCCTCGCGATCGTGCTTTGCGCAAAGCAACAATGGCCGGAAGCTATCGCGCAATTCCGAAACGCCCTGGAGATCAATCCTGATTTCGCTCAAGCCCGCGAGGGTCTCGGCGGCGCCTACGCTAATCTCGGTCTGGCTTTCTTCCAGAAAGGGGAAACCAGAGAGGCCATTGACTCGTGGCAACACGCCTTGGAAGTCAAGCCGGACCAGGGCAATGTCCAGAACAACCTGGCGTGGTTGCTGGCAACCGCCCCCGACGCTTCGCTCCGCAACGGGGCACGCGCCGTCACCCTGGCCGAACGGGCGAACCAGCTAAGCGGCGGCGGCAATCCGATAGTCTTGCACACGTTGGCGGCGGCCTACGCGGAAGCAGGGCATTATGGCGATGCGGCCGCCACCGCCCGTCGCGCCCTGGAGTTTGCGGCGGCGCAAAAAAACGACGATCTGACCGCCAAGTTGCAAATGGAAATCACACTCTACGAGGCGGACAAACCGGTGCGCGACGCGCCGCAGTAAGCGGCTAATTTGAAAGCTCGGATAAAATCTTGAAACCTGCAAGCTCACGCAGCGTTCCGGGAGGAACAAAGACCGAACCGCAAACCTGGCAGGTGGTTTGTGTTTGCGTCTTTCTGGTGCTCGCTGTCCTGGCGGTGTTCGGACAGACGGCACGGTTCGGATTCGTCAATTATGACGACCAACTGTACGTTTATGAGAATCCGATCGTGCAGCAGGGGCTGACTTTCAAAGGGGCCCTCTGGGCATTTACCTACGGCAAAATCGGCCACTGGCATCCATTGACCTGGCTTACCCACATGGCCGACTGCCAGTTTTACGGCCTTTGGCCGGGGGGTCCTCATTTGACGAACGTGGCCCTGCACGCATTTGCATCGGTGATCTTGTTCCTCGTGCTGCGCGCAATGACGGGAACCTTTTGGCGCAGCGCTTTCGTGGCCGCCGTGTTTGCGGTTCATCCACTGCGCGCGGAATCGGTGGCATGGATCGCCGAGCGCAAGGACGTGCTAAGCGGGATGTTCTTCATGCTCACGTTGTGGGCCTATTCCCGATATGCGCGGCTGCCCTCGCGCGGACGTTACGCGGCCGTGATACTCCTCTACGCCCTGGGACTTCTAGCCAAGAACATGCTGGTGACGCTGCCGTTTGTGTTGCTGTTGCTGGACTGGTGGCCGCTGGGAAGAATGAAGCTGGTGGGAGTGGAGAGTGCGAAAACGGATTCACGGAATCATCCCGCTGCATTTTCGACGTTGGTCAAGGAGAAGATCCCTTTGTTCCTGCTTTCGGCTGCGTCATGCATTGCGACCGCTCTTGCGCCGGAAACCGTCGGCACTCTTGGCCATGTCCCGATCACGGAGCGCGTTGGCAATGCATTGGTGTCCTATGTTGTTTATTTGCGGCAGATGGTCTGCCCGGCCGGATTGGCACTTCCCTACCTCTTTCCGCCAGACGGCATCCCGATCTGGAAGGTCTCACTGGCGCTTCTCCTCCTGGCCACAGTTACAGCGGGGGTGGTCTTGTGCCAGCGCAAGCGGCCGTACCTCCTGGTGGGTTGGCTGTGGTACCTCGGCATGTTGATTCCAACGATCGGATTGGTGCAGATATCGTATTACGCCCGTGCGGACCGTTACACGTATTTGCCGGGAATCGGCGTGGCCATCGCGGCAACGTGGGCAGTGGCAGATTGGAGTGCAAGGTGGAAACATCGCCGGGCGCTCTTGGGTGGCATGATGATGGCGGTGATTGGTGCATTGACCGTGTGGGGTCATATTCAGACTTCGTACTGGCGCGACAGCGAATCGCTGTGGACTCATGTGCTTGCTTGCACCTCCGGCAACTACGTCGCCCATTATTGTCTTGGCGCCGCACGCGCCGACCAGGGCGCCAACGACGACGCCGTCGCACAATATCGGATGGCTCTGAACATCAAACCCGATTGTGCGGAGGCCCGGAGCAACCTGGGGACTTCGTTATTCGAAAAAGGTGAAAAGGAGGAAGCGATTGCCCAATACCGCAAAGCCCTGGAAATCAACCCCGATTATGCCAAGGCCCGCGGCAATCTGGGAGTCGCGCTTTTCGACAAGGGCGACAGGCAGGGAGCCATCGAGCAATATCGCAAAGCCCTGGGAATAAATTCGGAGGATGCCGAGGTCCGGAGCAATTTGGGTATCGCGCTTTTTGACAGCGGAGACACACAGGAAGCCATCGCCCAATACCGGAAAGCCCTCGAGGTTGATCCCCGATATGTGAAAGCCGATTATAATTGGGGCAACGCCCTCGCCTCACAGGGACAACTCGATGAAGCCATCGCGCATTTCCGCATGGCCGTGAAAATCAATCCCGAGTATGCCAAGGCTTACTCTGCTCTCGGTCTGGTTTACTTTCAGAAAGGGGACGTCAAGGATGCCATTGACTCCTGGCAACACGCGTTGGAAATCAAGCCCGACCAGCCCGATGTGCAGAACAACTTGGCGTGGTTGCTGGCGGCCACCCCCGACACTTCCCTGCGCAATGGCGCCAAAGCCGTTGCACTGGCCGAACAGGCCAACCAGCTAAACGGCGGCGCCAATCCGATCGTTCTACACACCTTGGCGGCAGCCTACGCGGAAACGGGGCGTTACAGAGACGCCGCCGCCACAGCCCGCCACGCCCTGGAGCTGGCGGTGTCCCAAAAAAACGACGACCTTATCGCAAAATTGCCGAACGAAATCAAACTCTACGAAGCGGACAAACCGACGCGCGACGCGCCGCAGTGAAGCGCGCACCCCAAAACGTTAATACATTGTTACACGACTGTTACATCGCAGTCGTGAGACTGTAATCATTTTCCGTATAATCCCATGAAGTTGGCCGGTACCAGACGAAAAAGACTTGCAATAACGACTAATGTTGTCGTATTTTAAACGCGGTAGATGGTCAAGGCTGGTCGAAATCGGTTTTGAATCAAAACCGACGAACGCAATAGCACATAGAAAGCGCTGAAGCGCAAACAGTTGAGCAAACAATATTGAGAGATTGAATTGGCCCTGTATTAGGCCGGGCAAATGAAAAACACAATGAATATACAAGAAAGAATCATGATCGCCGTGACGGGGCTGTCGCTCCTGGCGGTTTCCCAGGCGCGCGCACAGCTCGGTTACTCGCCCGGTGATTTGCTGTTAAACTTCCGCGACACAGCCGATTTCACGGGTAATGACCTGGAAGTGGACGCCGGTCCGATTACTGTCATTGAGGCATTCCAAGGCACCGAAGTCCTAGTCTCGTCCACCCTCGTGCAAGGCGTATACGGCGCCCCCAGCGCTTCCGTTCCTATTGGCTTCTCGGCCTCTGCCGACGATGGCTCCGCGCCTTCAGACGACACGCTTTTCTTGAGCAGAGCGGATACGACTCCGGGCACGGCCCCGACCACTCAATCCAGCCAGGCATCAGCGCTTACGCAAAGTTTGGTGTTAACGTCCATAAACCAAATTGGCATAGGTGGCAACGATGGAACCCCAAACGGTCCTGGGGCGGCGATCGTGACTGGCGCCACCACCGGCAACAGCTACCAGGCGCAAGGGGAGCAAAACAATTCTGAGTCGGGACAGGCGATTATCGACTTCGGCAGCCATGAAAACGTCGGGTCGTCGAAGGGCGGCAATATTGAAAGCATCCAGGATGGCAGCGGCACAGTTTACGAGGCGCTTTGGGAAGTGCCTGTCGGCAGCGCTACAACTGCTTCTGACACCTACCTGGGTTTCTTTACCTTTGACACTGATGGCGAAGTGGATTTCACCTCCGCGTCGGTCGTGATTGCCCAAACGCCCGTGAGCCTCAGCATCATCCCCAACGGCCCGAACAGCGTCCAAGTCCTATGGACTAACAGCGGCAACTTCACCTTGCAACAGAACGACGACCTCGCGGCAACCAATGGTTGGACCGCCAGCGGTTATTCCGTCAGCACCAGCAACGGCACCAACAGCATCACCGTAGCGCCGGCCACGGGCAATCTGTTCTTCCGCCTGGTTAATCCCTGAAGTGTGTCCGGCGCGCACCGATGCGCCCTCGCGCCGCGATTCACGGCGTCGGAGGCATTGTGCCGCTGGCATTCTCCCCGTCACCAGGGGCTGCGTCTGCGGGGGCCGCGTCCGGCCCTGGTGCGCCAACCGTCGGCTGTGGGTCGAGGCGATGACCGCGCAAGTCTCTCCGAAGCAGCGGGGGCCGCTGTATCGCCGGCCGGCGCGACGCAGCCGCGGACGCTGCAAGGGGTGGAGGGGGTGGCGAGGGCGCCTCACCCTTGACGCCGTTGTCTTTCATTGAAAGAGTCATGGGCGTGCCTGAGTTGATAATGTCAACCTTCTCCTGGTCCAGATAAACCCTGACCAACTCCACGACCCCTTCTTTTTCTCCTTCGGCAAGGGTCAGGTAGGAGATTAATTCCGGCCCGCGGGCTTCCGGGTTTCTCGTCTTGACCTCCATCAACACTTTCAAGATGTCCCCCATCCGCATGAAGCCGCTCAAATACACCTCCGGAAGGGCCGGTGGCAGGCCTGTATCTGGCGCCGGGGGAGGGGGCGGCGGATTCAGATGAAAGACATTTCTGCCAGTGATGACCGAATAGGGATTGGACTCGTCATTGACGGGCGCCGCAACAGCCGGGGTGGGCGGCCCATCCTCGGCCCAGGCAAGACAATCCCCCTTGATGCCGAAGAATATCGCTCCGCCGATAACGCCAAGCCGTGCGATTCTTAGACGCACACTCATGCCTACTGCGTTGCCAGGCCGACTTTGGTGATGTTCAACTGCTGAAGAACGTCCAGCACTTTGATCATGCCCTGGTATTCCACGTCGTCCGACCCTTTGACCACAACCTTTGGATCCGGATCATCCGCCAGCAACCCTTTGAATTTAACCAGGAGGCTGGCATCGGGAACAAATTCATTGTTCAAAAAGACCGCTCCTTTTTCATCCACGATGACGCGGTTAATCTTCGGTTTCGGCTTGTTGGGATCCGGTGGCGGCGGCTTTTGGGAAGAGGGCAGTGACATTTCCAGGCTGTTGATCATCTGCGGCGTCGTGATGATGAAAATGACCAGCAGCACGAACACCAAATCCAGCAACGGGGTGATGTTCAACTCGTTCATCGTGCTGTGACCGCGGCGGGATGTCTTTTTCATTGCGCTTGGGCGATAGGCGCCAGCGATTGAACGTCGAAACGAACCACCACATGGGGCGGAAAGTTCTTGGGCGGCGGACGGCTCACTTTACTAGTGCTGGCAATGGCCATGCGCACAGAGTCGTCCCATTGTTTATGCCCCGAGGATTTCTTCCAGACAGGATCGGTTATCTCTCCCGTTTGATCCACGGCAACTTCAATTTCAGCCACATAGGTATGGTCATCCGCATCCTTGGGACGGTCCCAGTTGAATTGCAACGTGCTTTCCAGCAGCCCTTTGTAAAGTTGCACAGGGTCCGAACTCGTCACCACAGTCTTGCCTCCCTCGAACGCAAAGGCGGGCAGTTCCGCCGGAGGCGGGGCAACGGCGGCCGGCGCGCTGCTGGCGGGAGGGGGCGCCGCCGCCTCCTTTGGCGGTTCCATTTTTGGGACCACGGCAACTTTTGGCAAGTCCACCTTGGGAATGTCCAGCTTGGCCACCTTGGGTTTTTCCACTTCTTTGGGCTTCTCGGGGGGTTTTTCCTTGACCATCTCGACCGCAATCTTCTTGATCTGCCTTCCCAGCAACCCCTCGCGCGCTGCAAAATAAAGCAACACGCTCAGGATCAACCCGTGGAAAACCGCCGAGATGAGCAGGTTGACCTTCGGGGAGTTGCGTTTCTTTCGTTTCTGTGTAGAGATTAGCACGGGTGGCCTCCTATTCCTTCTTGTCGGCCGCCTCCGTGGCCAAATCCACTTTGGTCACGTTGACTTGCTGGCACACGTCCATCACGTTGCGAATCTGACGATACTTTGTCTTGCTGTCGCCGCGAATGATCACGCTGATGTCTGGATCATCGATCCGCAAATTCAGAAGCTGATTCTGGAGGCCGGACGCATCCAGCTTGGCTTTGTCGAGCCAAATTGTTCCGTCGGCTTGAACGGTGATGTAGTGGGCCATGTGCGGCGGGTCCTTCTGGTGCCTTGTTGCTTCGGGGAGCTTCAAGTCAATGTCATTGGCAATCGGCGTTGTAGTAAGGATGAAGATCACCAGCAGCACGAAGGCAAGATCCAACAACGGAGTAATGTTCAGCTCCGTGAGCGTGTGATGTGCCGAGATGGAGCACTTTTTCATGACGGGGCGGCCTCCTATCTGACGGCGGAATATTCGGACTCCTGGCGGGCCGAGGTTCCACGAGACCCCAAAGCGCCCGCGATGCGGTTTACCAGCGCCTCGTTTGCGTCCTTCATTTCCTCGGACAGTGTGCGGCTGTCCACATAGCAATGCTCGATCTGGTTGGCGTAGCGCGCGGCGAAACCGTCCAATTCCTGGGTGATGGCCCGAATCGTCGTGACCATGAAGTTGTAGCTGAACATCGCCGGAATCGCCACCAGCAAACCAATGACGGTGCATATCAACGCCCCGGCGACGCCCGGCGCCATCGCGGTGATGCTGGCGCCGCCCGCCGTGGCAATGCCCGCAAAAGTTTCCATCACGCCCCACACCGTCCCAAGCAATCCGATGAACGGGCCTCCGGCCACGGCCGTGGAAAGGACGATCATTCCCTTCTCCAATCCCATCGCCTCGGCTCCAGCCGACTCCTCCATCACCACCTTGATCGCATCGAAGGAAGCCGTGCTGACGCGTGTCGTGACTGCCCGCGCGAAATGGTCCGTATTACCAAGAGCCGGGTCACTGTTAACGGTCTTGATTTTATTGAGGGTTACAGGGTTATTCTTCAGGTGGTATTCCAGTTCATCGGCCCCGCGGATATACAGTTCGAATGCCGGAGCTCCCGCGAAATCCTCCCCCTTCCGCTTGATGTCCAGCGGATCACGCGTGGAGGCGTAGGCGGACAGGAACTTTTTGGTCGCATTGCGCGCAATCATTAGCTGGCGGGCCTTCGTGATGATGATCGTCCAACTGAAAAGCGACAAAACGAGCAAAGCTGACATAGTGGCTTTGCCTTCGGGCGTCGCCTTTTTGATCGCGAAGGACAGTGCGCTGGTCGCCAGGAAGGGGGTCAAATGAAATGGGATCATTATGTTGGAAAGTTGAGTAGTTTAGTAGATTTAACGCAATATGACCGCCAGCTTACGCAGATCCGTAAGCGGCCGGAATGGCATGCGGGGCCATTCGCACTGATGTCCTTTGATACGCATTGCATCGACCCGACCATACCCAAAAATGTATACTGTGTCAATAGAGTTTATATTTCTGACCCTCAACGACTTCTTCGGACGCCCATTCCGAAGTAAAGAGACTTTCCTTGATAAATGTAATGGCTTGATCCCCGCATGAGGCCGACAATACACATCCGTTGTTACGATCGTGAGGCGAAATGGAAACAACCGCGTGAATTAAAAACGCGATCGTTCCGGTAATCTAATTACTTTTTGGGGCCGCTTCTCCAGCGGATGGCATCGCTGATGAAGAGTTGGGCGGGCATATAGTCCAGCGGCGCCTTCGTTAATGGAAAGTTCGCCGGCACGCTGCCTTGGGGCCAATCCGATTTGGCCAGACCGTCATACATAAAGCGCTCCCAGCTATGTTGATTATCAAGTATTTGTGAGAGGAATCGGCGGTCGGTGGTTCGTTGGGTCAAATAGACCGCGTGAATAGGTTGGAGTTTGTCAAGCTCATCGAAGCTGCCGGCGTCATTCAGGGTCAGCCACGCGCAAGGTCGCTCGCCATACCAGGCCACCGCCCACGGAATATCGCTCATCATCAACTCATCCGGATGCATCATCGCCGCCGTGCTCTGGATATGAAACGGGGCATACGGCGAATTGGGGGCCTTGTCCTGCGGACCCGCCAGGTCCAGCAACAGCGGCACATACATCACGACGGCAAAGAATATCGCCACGCCGCTGCGGATCCTCGGGTCGGGAAAAACCATCTGCTCGAGCAAAGTCAAAAAGAAGGCCGTGCCAAAGATCAAAGCCAGCGGCGCCAGCAGAACGAGGAGGTTCTCCGAGTTGGTTTCCGGCGATTCAAGGCTGAGATGCGTTTGCCCCAAAGGTTGCACCACGGCCATGAGCGCCAGACTCCCGACCAGAAAGTATCTCATACGCCGCAAACCCTCGCTGCGAAGGGGCAGCAACAAGCCGCACAGAAAAAAAGGCCAAACCCAGTTGCCGCCAAGACGAGGCAGGTCGTTTTTGAGGACATTCGCCTCGTTGATCACAAACTTGTTGATCACGTCCCCCGGCGTGAGGTGCGAAAGGCCGGCGGCGAAGGGATCAAGAGAGCGTTCCACGCGGTCCTCCTCCAGTGCCCGCGTGTTTTCCAATAGCGCGTAACCGGCAGTGCCAAACGGGGTGTGACTAAGCGCCAGGTTGCGGGCGATCCAGGGCGCCATCACTAAGAGGAACGAAACCGCCGCCAACAGGAATATTCTACCCCGGTCGCGCTTGAAAAAAACGCCGATGAATAATAGCACCGGAATGATCATCCACCCGAACGCATATCGGCTCAAACCTCCAAGTCCCACCAGCGCGCCCGTCGCCGCCGCAAGAGCCAGCGACCAGCCCGGCGCCGGCGGGATTTCCCGGCGCTCGCGCTCCTCCAGCGCCATCAAACACCATGACAGCGCGAGAAAAACCAGCACCAACCACATTGTTGAGAGTCCCGATGCGCTGAATTTCCAGTAGGTCTCGCTTCCGGCGAAGATGATCGCCGACACCCAGGCCACCTCGGAGTCAAACAGCCGTCGCGCCAACTGGAAGAGCAGGAGTATCGCCGCAAAAAAAAGCGTTGTGTTGAACTCGGTGATCACTACTTCAGGCTGGTAAAGCCGCAGCGGGTTCGGGTTCGCCGCGAAATCGAATGGAAAGACTTTCATCAAGCACGCCAGCACCAACGGGTAACCGGGGGCGATGCTCAAATCCGGGACGGGATGCCGGAGCACGTCCTGGGCGCGACCGGGGTCGGCACGTTGCAGCAAGCCAAGTGTTGAAGGCCGAATCGAGTAGGTGGTGTAGCCGTCCCATGCAGCCAGGCGCCGCCCCAGATGGGCGGACTCCATCGCGTCCGGATTGGAAAAACCGTGGTTGCTATGGAAATTGAACCAGAGGGCCAGGAGGACAAAGCCCAGGAGACATCCTGCTATTTTTAGAAGCCTTGGGCCGTGTGACTCCTCCAACTGCCATATCAGCCCTTGTATCCAAAACTGGGTCGGTCGTGATGGGTTAATGATGGGCTTGCCGGGCACCTCTTTCTTGACCGACTGGGGCGGGTTTCCTTCGTCATCTTTGGATGGGGCCATCGGGTTGGGATTGATTTCTGAGCTCACGGTTCTGGATGGGTGAGCTTCATCGAGGACATTTTCTCTGTTCGATTCCTTGCAACATGTTTTGAAATAGCCCCGTACAACTTTGGCCACGCGTCGAAAAATGCCGCGGCTCATTCCGCGGCATTACTCCGGCCGGGCCCCAGCAGGACTTCATAATTACGGTACAGTCCGCGCGATCTGAAAAGCCAGCCGAAAGTTCTTTCGCCGATACAAGCGGCCGAATTAACTCGTCGTTGCGGCGGTTGCTTTCCCGGAATTCGTCCGATTTCCTCTTGATTTTTGGAGATCACCTGTTAACAAAGGCGGCCTGGATTGAGGATTATTCCGATCATGAAAACTAAACGACCCCTCCTGGCCGTTGGCCTGCTTTCGTTTGGGTTGCTGCCTTCGCTGGCGCACGCGTTATCTCTCACCACCAGTTCGTCGCCCGCGGCCGGCGGCACGACCACCGGAGCCGGCACATATACCGAGGGCCAAATCTTCACGGTCACCGCCGAACCGAACGACTGCTACAATTTTGCCGACTGGACCCAAAAATCCGTTGTGGTGAGCACCAATCCGACTTACACATCCACGATCGGCGGGGGCGAAGCGCTGGTGGCTCATTTTACGTTGAAAGAGGACGCGATCATGACGGCCAGCAATCCGGCAAAGGGTGGCACAACCACCGGCAAAGGCACTTACGGTTGCGATAAAAATGTGACAGTGACGGCCATGGCGCGGGCCGGCTATAAGTTTATCGGTTGGACAGTGGACGGAACCACCGTGAGCACTGCGAACCCATACACTTTCCGGGCCGCGGACGCCGAGACGTTGACGGCCAACTTTTCAGACGTTTCGGTCCCGACCGTAACCATCACTTCGCCCACGACCAAACCGGTGGACACGACATTGCTGGAAGTTTCCGGCACGGCAAGGAACGTGTTGGGTGTGGGGTCTGTGGTGTTGACGCTCAACGGCGACCCAGTCTCCGTCACGACGACGAACAACTGGACCAACTGGTCGGGCAGCCTCATTTTGCCCCCGGGTACCAACCGGATTTCCGCCACTGCCTTGAGCGAAGTCGGCAGAGCGTCCAGGACTGACACTGTCAGTGTTGAGAATACGGCGACCGGCCAGGCGCCAGTGGCGCTGGCGGGATTAATCGGCGAGATACAAGCCGGCACCAATGCGCCTTTCCAAGTTAGTTTCGGGACCGCGACTTTGGAGCAGTTTAACGCCGATACCAACCAAGGCTCCGGCGTGGGCAGTTATACCTACACTCAAACCGGCCCGGACACCGCCACACTCGTTATCAACGACTTCGCGCCGCCCGACCAAGCCGGCGGCGGAAGCTCCCCAGTGTACTTGACATTCACCAGTCCGACCAATGCGACATTTACCTCGTCCGGCGGGCAGGATACCGGGACCGTTACCCTGGCGGCGGGATCGGGTTTGGACGTCAGTTCGCAATCCGGTTGGACAATCACATTCGTGGACGCCGCCACCAATACGACCGTCACAACGTTCGGGGACGGCGCCTTCACGTCCCACGGCAGCGGCGGGACAATTCCAGTCGGCGATTACACTTCGGCCCAGTACGGCCCCATGGCCGCCATGGTTGTGGAGACCAATCATGACTCGTCCACCGGCGTCACTTACGTTCTGTTGATGTTCGCTTCCCGCAGCAACGGCCAGTATTTCCTTACCTCCTACGCCGGCCCCGCCAGCGGGCCATCTTACGATTCCGGCGCATTCACGGGCGCGTATCAGCCGAGCGGTTTGGATTATGTGGCGCCGGAAACTTTGAATGGCATGAGCTTCGGCGGGGGCATACTCACGTTTGGACAGGCGACACTTGGCGACACATCATTCTCGACTTCGACCAATGACCTCTCTGGAGTTGACAACTACACCTATACCCGCACCGGCCCAAACACGGCAACCCTGATCGTCAACCCTTATCTGCCCCGGCCAACCGCAGGGACCAGCACGAGTTTGCTGACTTTTCAGAGCGCCCAACGGGTGATCATCGACAACATAACCGCCTCGATCAGCTACGGGGGTTCTTTGACCCCCTTGCGCCCGGCAGATTACTTCGCTCCCGTTACGCTGCCGCGCGTGGCCACAGTGGATTTTAATGCCGTTGTCGCCGGCTACAGTGGTTCTGCGTCGCTCAACTACGGCGCCTTTACAATTGACGACGGCTCCGGAAGACCAAACGGCAAGTCTGGGACTTACACGTATTCGCAGTTCAGTCCAACGGTGGGAATGATCACTTTCACTTATACGGATGCGGCCGATGCCGGACAGGTGACTTATTTTCAGGAGACATTCACCAGCGCGACCGGCGGCGACATCCCTGGCGACGCCTACTCCACCAAGAGCGACGGAGAGATCACGATCGGAACGTTTACGATTGTCAAGTAGCGCCGCCCCCCGGAACACGGCGTTCAGCCCGCCATTGTTCTCAATATCCCCATTACAAGTTGGTTGTTACTCCGCAAGTTTCGCAAGTTTAGAATTGACGCCGCCCCTGTCTTGAAGCTAAATCCGGCCCAACGCTGAACGGAATGAGCGAGACTGACACCCGATTCGCCTCCACTCGCGCAGTGCAAAGCTTCACGCACCGCGGAACGGGGCATCATCGCCCGATAAGACGCCGGCATCCGTTCGCTCGGCCCCGTAATTGGTTGACCGGGCTGAGTCCGGACGTATGCGCGTGAAAAACAGGTTTTCTTGCCGCTTGTTTCTCGTGCTGTTTTCACTCGCGGTATTCCCGCTCACGCCGTCGCGCGCCGGCGAGCCGTCGAGTATTGCGGCGGCATTGCAGCCGTTTGTTGATAGCCACTCGCTGGCCGGGGCGGTCACGGTCGTCGCGTCGTCAAACGCCATTCTCGCCGTCGATTGTGTCGGTTATTCGGACGTGGGCGCAGGAAAGGCGATGCAACCCGATTCGATGTTCTGGATCGCGTCGCAATCCAAGTCAATGACAGCCGCGGCGTTCATGATGCTCGTCGATGAGGGAAAAGTGAGCGTTGACGACCCGGTTGAGAAATATCTGCCGGAGTTCAAGGGACAGATGCTCATCGCGGAGCAAACCGACGAACAAACCGTGCTCAAGAAACCTTCACACGCGATTCTCGTCCGCGAGGTGCTCTCTCACACCAGCGGGCTGCCGTTCAGATCGCGCGTCGAGGAGCCGACACTCGACGGGCTCCCGTTGCGTGAAGCGGTGATGAGCTACGCGCTGTCGCCGCTTCAATTCGAGCCGGGCACGAAGTACCAGTACGCCAACGCGGGCCTCAACACCGCTGCCCGCATCATCGAGGTTGTGGCCGGGATGCCGTATGAAGATTTCATGCGGCAACGCCTGTTCGAGCCGCTGGGCATGAAGGACACGACGTTCTGGCCAACGGAAGAGCAAATTGGAAGAATCGCGAAGTCTTACAAGCCCAACGCGGCGGGGAACGATCTCGAAGAAATTAAAATCAGCCAGCTTCATTATCCGCTATCCGACCGCACCGTTCGTTTCCCGATGCCCGCCGGCGGACTTTTTTCGACGGCGCAGGATGTCGCGAGATTTTGCCAAATGATACTCAACGGCGGCGAACTGGATGGCAAACGATACCTCTCCGAAAACGCCGTCAAAATGATGACGAGCGAGCAAACCGGCGATGCGGTCAAGAAAAATTACGGTTTCGGCTGGGCTGTCGGTCCCGAAGGGGCAAGCCACGGCGGCGCGGAATCGACGAACATGGAGATTAATCGGCGGTACGGATTGATTTTTGTTTTCATGGTGCAGCACGCCGGATTTCCGAATGACGGCGGCAAAAGCCGCGATGCGTTCACGCGGGCGGCCATCGCGGAATTCGCAAAATGATTTCGCCGCGCACGCCCATACGATGAACGCACCGCCAGATAACAGCACGCCCGCGCCGCCGCAAGCCGCCTCCGGCCGTTGGCCCAGACAGATCAATTACATCGTCGGCAACGAAGCGTGCGAACGGTTCAGCTACTACGGCATGCGGAGCATCCTCGCCGGCTACATCACCGGCGCGGTGCTCAAGGGCGGTTTGGGACGGGACGCCGACTCCTCCACGAGCATTATTCATGCGTTTGTTTCCGCCAATTATTTCATGCCGCTGTTCGGTGCGTGGCTTTCGGACAAACTCATCGGCCGCTACAACACTATCCTCTGGGTGTCCCTGTTTTACTGCGCTGGACATGGCGTGCTGGCGTGCAGCGACTTCGCGGGCGGTGTCCACGGCAAACTGGTCTGCCTTTACGTCGGCCTGGCATTGATCGCCTTCGGCTCCGGAGGAATTAAACCTTGCGTCTCGGCGTTCATGGGCGACCAGTTCCGACCGGACCAATCGCATCTGATGCAGAAAGCTTACGGCGCCTTTTACTGGGCGATCAACTTCGGGTCCTTCTTCTCGTTTCTCGTCATTCCGTGGGTAAAAAATCATCATGGCTACAGCCTGGCATTTGCGGTGCCGGGAGTTTTAATGGCAGTTGCGACCTTTGTTTTCTGGCTTGGGAGAAACAAGTACCTCCGCGTGCCCCCATCGCGCAAAACCAAATCAGGCGGTTTCTTCCCCGTTTTTTTCAACGCCTATGCCCATTGCGCCGGGTCCCGTTCCGGTCCATTGCTGAATCTTCTAACCACGCTCGGCGCGCCGCTGTTTATCATGGTCGCGCTGACGATTGTCGCGTTCGCGGAAATTTCCCCGGTGACCCGCGCGATCGGCTGGGCCGCGGTGATCTGCACGGGGCTATGGTACGCATCCGTCCTGGTGACGAGCCTGCTGGGCAAGTTCGATCCCGGCGACAGTTTTTGGAAGGGAGCGGAAAAGCGCTACAGCGAAAGTGAAATTTCCGCCGCCCGGTCGGTCACTCCAATTCTCTTCGTTTTTGCCTTGATCCCCGTCTTTTGGTCGCTTTTTGATCAAACGAATTCGACGTGGGTTTTGCAGGGCGAAAAAATGTTGAACACCACGATCCTCGGTCTGGACATCGGCGCCGAGCAGATGCAGTCGATGAACGCGTTAATTGTCATGATTCTCGTGCCCCTCTTCACGCTGGGAATTTATCCGCGCATCGGAAGATTCGCGTCGCCCCTGCGGCGCATGTCCTACGGCATGTTCCTGGCCGCCGCTTCGTATCTTATCGTCGCGGCGCTTCAGAAAAAAATCGAAGCGGGGGATCAATTAAGCGTCATGTGGCAGACCGTTCCGTACATCGTATTGACTGCCGCCGAGGTGCTGATTTCGACGACCGGCCTGGAATTCGCCTTTCGCGAAGCCTCGCCGGAACTCAAAAGCACGATCATGAGTTTCTGGTTGCTCACCGTCACAGTCGGCGATTTGTTCGTGGTGGGCATCACGAAATTGTTTTCCCAGGCGGGCGCGGGCAATCACGCGGCGTCCGTCAGCACGGATCGTTTTCTGCTGTACGCCGCGCTGACTTTTGTGGTGGCGATCCTCTTCAGCATCATCGCCGGCACCTACAAGTATCGCGACGCGGCGGCGGCTGAAGGAAAGTAATGACGGTGAACACGATCTTCAGGCGGCGAAGGAACTGGCAAAACTTGGCGCTTGTCCCACTCCTCCCCTTCTGGCAGCGTGAGGCCGGAATGATTGCGAGCGGAATCCAGTTTTCCCACTCCCGCGCGGCATCAATAATTCCGCGCGGTTCGTCGCTGCGGAGCGGACTCTTGTCAATCCTGCTGCTGGCTGGCGGACTTGGGCTTACGGCGCGGGCGGGTGAAAATGCCGTGTTCATGCGCTTTCCGACACTGCACGGGGATGCCGTGGTATTCGAGGCTCATGGCAATCTGTGGCGGGTGAATCGCGACGGAGGCGTTGCTTCGCGGCTGACAAGCGAGCCGGGATTCGATCTGATGCCACGCTTTTCACCCGACGGCAAATGGATCGCCTTTACCGGTCAGTATCAGGGCAACCGCGACGTTTACGTCATCGCGTCGACGGGCGGCGCCGCGCGACGGCTGACTTTTCACTCGGACGTCGTTGACGATGCTCCGTTGCGGTGGGGGCCGGACAACATGGTCGTGACCTGGACGCCGGACTCCAGCAACATCGTTTACCTTTCGCGACGCGACGCGTGGAATTCCTGGTACGGGCGTTTATTCCGGGTTCCCGTCGAAGGCGGCCCTTCGGAGGCGTTGCCCCTGGACAGCGGTGGATTGCTTAGCTACAGGGCCGACGGCAAGGAGATCGCCTACAACCGCATTTTTCGCAATTTCCGCACCTGGAAACGCTACGACGGAGGACTGGGCCAGGACATCGACATATACGACTTCGAAACCACGAAGTTGACGCACGTAACCGATTGGTCGGGCACGGAAACTGCGCCGATGTGGTACGGCGATACGATCTACTTCCTCTCCGATCATGATTCCAATCGCCGCGGAAACATCTGGGCCGTTGATGTTACAACGAAGAATTTTCGGCAAATTACGCATTTTACCGACTACGACATCGACTTTCCATCTCTCGGCGATAACGGAATCGTCTTTCAACAAGGCGGAAGCCTCTACGTGCTCGACCTGCCGACGGAGCAATTGCACAAGATCGACGTTTCCGTTCCCGACGATGGCACCCACACCAATCCGCGCTTCGTCGATGCGGGAAAATTCATCCGCGACGCCGATGCCGCCGGGCAAACCGATTACGATGTCGCCCCGAACGGCAAGCGGGCCATATTCACGGCGCGCGGCGACCTGTTCAGCGTTCCCGCCGAACACGGCAATACGCGCAATCTCACAGAGTCCTCGGACGCCGATGAAGACCATCCTGCATGGTCGCCGGATGGCACGCGCGTGGCCTATACCACGGACATCGACGGCGAGCAGCAGATTGCGTTGCGGCCGGCCAAAGGAGGCAAAGAGACCGTCCTGACCCATTTTTCCCAGGGCTTCCTCTACCAACCTGTTTGGGCTCCCGGCAGCGACAAACTGGCCTTTTCAGATAACGAGCATCGTCTCTGGGTCCTGGATGTCGCGAAACCGGAGCCGAAGCTGGTTGCGCAAGACCGCTACCAGGAAATCCACGACTACACCTGGTCCCCTGACGGCCGCTGGCTTGGCTATTCCGCAACGGACGACAACCAGGTACGCTCCATCTTCCTGTACCAACTTGAAAACGGCAACGCCACGAGGATCAGCGCCGGAAGAGACAACGATTCCTCGCCGGTATTCGATCCGGAAGGAACGAACCTCTACTTCGTGTCCAGCCGCCGCGAGAATCCCGTGTTGAGCGAAAGTGAATTCGACGCCGCGAACCTGAAAAGCTCTGGGATTTTCGTCACGCCTCTGGCAGCCGATGCCGCCTCGCCCTTCGCGCCGCGTTCCGATGAGGGAGTCAACGATACCGATGGAAAGACCGCGGGCGCTCCCGACTCGGCGAAGGCGAAGGAGCCGGTGGACGCCGCTTCACCCAAAGGCGAAGGAAAGGGTGAGTGGAAGGCGGGCGCTTCGGCCCCGATTCACATCGATCTGGATGGGCTTATGACGCGAGCCGTCCCGTTGCCGGTGCCGGCGGCAGAGGTTCAAGGTCTTGATGTTCGCAAGGGCAAGGTTTTCTTCATGACCGCGCCCCTGCACACCATAGGAGGCCAGCTCCCGGGCGAGAAAGCCGCGCTTCACGTTTTCGACCTGGCCGAACGCAAGGACGCCGTGGTCGTCGAGGACCTCGGTAGCTACCGCCTGTCCGCCGACGGAGAGAAGGTCCTGTATAAGAAGGACAAGGGTTGGTCCATTGTCGATGCCAAGGCTCCCGGGGACGGCGGCGCGCCTGGCGCTAATTCTGAAAAGAAATCGCTGGACCTGGCGCATTTGCGGATCCAAATCGATCCACGGCAGGAATGGCGTGAAATGTTCGAGTCCGCCTGGCGGCTCGAGCGCGACTTCTTCTACAACACGAAAATGAACGGCGTTGATTGGAATGCCGTTCGTTCGTCGTACGAAAAATTGCTTCCCCTGGTCGGTTCGCGCGAGGACCTCAATTACCTGATCGGGGAAGTGCAGGGGGAACTGGGAAACTCCCACACTTATGTCGGCGGCGGTGACGAGGATAATCCGACGGAATCCGTGCATACGGGTTTTTTGGGAGCAGATATTGCGCTCGATCCGTCATCCGGTCGCTACTACTTCGCGCGCATCTTTACGGGCGACAACACCCGCGAGGGCTACCGGGCGCCGCTTGCCCAGCCCGGCATCAAGGTCGCCAAGGGCGATTACTTGCTGGCCGTGGACGGCCATGAATTAAAGGCCCCCACTGACCCATACAGTCTTTTCGTCGGCAAAGATGAAGGTACCGTCACCCTCACGATTGCAGATTCACCGAACGCGAAAGGCCGGGACATCGTCGTCGAACCCGTCAAATCTGAACTGCCCCTGCGCGAACAGCAATGGATCGAACACAATCGCAGCGTCGTGGACCAACTGTCCGGCGGCAAGATCGCGTATGTTTACATTGTCGATATGGAGCAACTGGGCATGCAGCAGTTCATGCGGCAGTTCTACAACCAGATCGACCGCGAGGCGCTCATCGTGGATGACCGCTGGAACCACGGCGGCTTCATCGATCAGATCGTCCTGGAACGGCTGCGCCGTATCTTGATAGGCATGGCCACCAGCCGCCAGCGCGTCGCAATGCCGAATCCGCAGCAATTGATCATCGGGCCCAAGGCCTGCCTGATCAACCACTACTCAGCCTCCGACGGCGACCTGTTCCCTTACTATTTCCGCCAGTACGGCCTGGGACCCCTGATCGGCACAAGGACCTGGGGCGGCGTGCGGGGTATTCGCGGGGACTGGCCGCTGCTGGACGGCGGTTACATCACAGTCCCGGAAGACAGCATGTATGGACTGGATTCACAATGGATCATCGAAAACCACGGGGTCGTTCCCGACATCGAAGTCGATGACTCTCCCGCGGACATCCTCGCTGACAATGACGTGCAACTCAAAACCGCAGTGACGAACTTGCTCAATGAATTGAAGCAAAAGCCGGCCACATTGCCGCCCCCGCCCCCGCTGCTTCCTGCCTTTCCGCCTCCCGGACACCAATAGCAAGCCGGCAATTTCAGTGCTCACGAGGAATCCCGGGGCGTATCCGCAATTCAATCCCTCCATACCGAACAACAAGAACCCACAAGTCTTAACACATTTTTAATGCGGACCACTTCTGTTTTTACTGTTCCGCGCCGCGGCTGCATGCGCACGATGAAATATGTTTTTGAATTCTTGTCGCTCTCGTGGTCCAAAGTGCAACAGAGGCGCCTCTGGAACATGCTGCAGGCGGTTGTTTCAGCCACGGTGATTGCGACGAGGGCCGGTCCATGAAAATGTATATTTCGCCAAATCCGGGAGCACAGCACTTTTTTCCTGGTTTTGACAAGAATTCGAAATTGAGGGGGAAAAGCGAACCGAGTGAAACCAGTAACACCGCTTGGGATGCGGTGTTGAAGAGGGATCGGCATTCCGACGGGAAATTCGTATATGCAGCACTCACTACGGGCATTTACTGTCGCCCCTCGTGTCCCGCACGGCATCCGTTACGCCGGAACACGTTGCTATTTGCAACGGCAGAAGAGGCGGAGCGAGAAGGATTCATCGCCTGCGGTCGTTGCTGTCCCGGCAAGGATTCCTTTACACTTGCGGAGATGTGCGTCAAGGCGGTTTTAGAATACATCGAGGCGCACATTGGCCAGAACATCACGCTCAATGCACTGTCGCAAATGACCGGCTTAAGCCCCAACCACCTTCAACAGACCTTCAAGCGCATGACAGAGATTTCGCCCAAAGCTTATTGCGATGCCAGACGATTGGCGCATTTCAAGAAACGCCTCAGGCTTGGTGAATCCATCATCAGCGCGAGTTACGGCGTGGGTTACGGGTCCAGCCGAGCCTTGTATGAAAAAGCCAGCATTAGCCTGGGTATGACTCCTTCCACTTACCAGCGTGGCGGTGAGGGCATCCGCATTCGTTATGCGATTGCCGATGGACTTCCAGGATGCGCGCTTCTGGCCGCTACAGAATCGGGCCTCTGTGCGGTGCTCCTTGGTAAAAACGGCAATCTCCTTTTTCGAGAATTACGGGAAGAATTTCCGAAGGCGCAATTTGCGCGGGAAAAAGTGCCACCGGAAAAGTGGAACGCAGCGCTGTGTTCTGGCCACCGCGAAGACCCCCTCCTCACAAAGCTGCCGCTTACACTGAGAAGTCGCCTTTTTCAGGCCAAGGTATTGCGGAATCTTCAGTAGCACATTAGACACGCAACAACGCCACACCCCGCCTGAAAGCAGTCCAGAGGCTTACTTCGTCAACATGGATGTCGGCGAATCAAGCGGCCAGAGGCTCCAGGTGGCCGCTGGCCATTAAAAACCGGACGCCCATCATCAGCAGCCGCATTTTTATTGACCCCAAACGACAAGCCCAGGAAATCTCGCCGCGCTCCACGTTCCCGGCAAGTATAACTCGATTGGAGGCATGTGGATCAAGCACACGAAAATTAATTTGGGCAATGTCGGGGAGCATCCGAAAGAGCCTGAGAATGGCCGATTCGGTATCTTGCAGTGCTTGTTGGCAAAACAACTCGGCCTGATCCGGCGCGGGCAGGTCGCGATCCCACGGATGAATATCGCGAGCCAGCCATTCAAGTTGTAATTCTTGATCGGAGACTTTGCTTAATTTGCTCAGGACGAGCACATCGTTGCGGACGCAACCACGAGGAGACAGCTTAAGCGCCTTTCTCGCGATCTGATGAAGTCTCCCTTGATTCAGGTGTTCTAGGAATGTTTTCATGACTAATGGTGTAAGTTAGTGGTATATCTCGATTGGAACAAAATGTCTTAAAGGCGCATCTATGACTGTTCCGGCTTTTGTGTGGCTGGCGCAAAATCGGGATAGGCCGGCGCGCCCAATTGAGTCGCGTCCAAACCTTTCAATTCATCTGCTTCCGAAGGTCGGATTGGGATAATCAGGTTGCTGAATTTCATCCATACATACATGATCGTAAAGGCCCAGGTAACCAAAGCCGCCAAGTCAATTAGCTGCATGAGCAACTGATTGACACCGCCGCCATAGAAAAGACCGATGACGGGTGTCGCCACCCCGTTATATCCTGCCCCATATTCACCGCAGGCAAACAAACCCACTGAGATCACACCCCAGGCGCCGCAGGCACCGTGAACGGAAATGGCGCCGGCCACGTCATCAATGCCGAGCATTTCAAAAAAGAACGTGCTATAGACGACCAGAATACCCGCGATAACCCCGATGAGTGCCGCACCAATCGGAGTCACAAACGCACATGGGGCGGTGATTGCGACCAAACCAGCCAGCATTCCGTTGCACATCATGGCGGGGTCCCATTTCTTCGTCTTTTGCCACATGACGAACATTGAGACGATAGACCCAATCACCGAAGCGATTACGGTGTTCACCACGACGAAGCTGATGCGAAGATCGGTGCCGGCCAGCGTCGAGCCTGGATTGAACCCTAGCCAGCCAAACGCCAGCAGAAGTGTCCCACCCATCACGAAAGGCAGATTATGACCGGGGAATGACACCGGCTTTCCATTAACATACTTGCCAAGCCGAGGCCCCATGACGATGCAGCCTGCCAAAGCCATCATTCCGCCCACGCAGTGAACCACTCCAGAACCGGCGAAGTCGCAAGCGCCGTTGCCTAAGTGCCAGTTCACCCCGCCTTGTGCCAGCCAGCCGCCGCCCCACACCCACGCGGCAAACACGCAGTAGATGAACGGCGAGAATGCCGCGAACAGGCAGAAGTTCCCCCAATTCCATCGCTCGGCCATCGCGCCAGTCGGAATGGTGACACCGGTTTCCATGAAGACAGACATGAAGAAGAATAACGCCAGGACTCCAACATCATGAAAACCGCTTGTCAAACAGAAGCCGCCGGTTCCAATGAGGCCGTATTTGAAAGAGCCGTCACCATGTGCGCCGAGGCCCCAACCGTGACTGAGCATTGATAAGCCGGGCCCCAAGGATGGATACCATCCAGGCGCGGCAGGGCCGTTGAACCAATTGCCCCAACCCAGTGCAAATCCATAGACCCAATATGCCGCTGTCGCGATGGCAAAAATCATCAGAGTCATTGCAAACGTATGATTGGCGTTCTTCGCCCTGGAGAAACCGCTTTCGAGCATCGCAAAGCCAAGCTGCATGAAAAACACCAGAAAGCCCTCGATTAGCGTCCAGATTATGTTGCTGGCATATTGGCCGTGTAGAATCATGTCATACAGGTTGGCGACATTAAGCTGGCTGGGAACGTCCCCTCCCGGAGTCCCGTTGGTGTTTGGCGTGCCGGACGGCGTCGGCCAAACGCCATAGTTGGCACCTGTAGGGTCCGGCTGTTTCAAACCCGCGAAGTAGGCCGGGAGGGCCGGCTGGTTGGTCATTCCAGCCATCGGAGCCGCAGCTACCGGTGCATTGGCAGCGGGGGGAGTCGGCGCGGCAGCGGCTCCGGGGGTTTGCGCTTTGGCCTGTTTTGTTCCAAGCCAGATTGCCGCTGTTGTGACCAACATCACCATCATCGTGGCCCACATTGTCACCTTAAACTTGCGTTTGATTATCGAGATCAACTCCGAGCCCGAATTTACGTTTTTCATGTGCCCAGAGTAGGCTGGCCATTACGGACGGTATATCCGATTGCTCCGGTCAAACACGAAAGTTTGGCCGGAAGAATCGGATAGTCGCGAAGCCTGTCAGCTCCTATGTTCAAATCGCAATTCGCGGCAAATGGGGTGTGTTTGCGATGAACGATCGTGGCTGATGAAATGTAGTTTTCTTTGAAATACTCAATCGTTTGGCATACTGTGGAAAGACATGACTGAGCCGCCTGGAATCTCCGCCGATGAACACATAAAAGCAGACGAGAGCGCAGAAGCGCACGAACTCGCATCCGGTCGTGGTTCTGTGGCGCTGCGGGTCATTAGCTCAATTGCTGTTGGCCTGGCCATTTTCTCCGCAATTAGCATTGTTGCTCTCCGCTTGATACATTGCGTTCGACCAAATCTGCTGCCGTGGACCTTAAAATCAGCCATCCCGTTAATTCTCATTGGGGTCGCATTCGCTTGTCTCCAATTCATTTTACCGCGCACACGTCGGCAAATTTTATTGGGTTTGATGGTCGCTGTGGCGTTTATCTTGTGGGGAACCGAACAATTCTTGTCGAATCAGACCATTGCGTCATTCATTGACGATCTTGTGGTTCTCCTGTTCGTAATCGACTTAAGCATCGTGATTTACGGGCATCTGAAACCAGGAGTGCATCCAGTTGGCAAGGACCTGTCCTTCGACGAACTTGGGTAGGATAAACGAATGCGAGTTTCGGCCAGTTTTAGCGAAGATTTATCTCGCGTCAAGGGCCTTCACCGCTTCCATCAGATTGTCCAAGCGCTTTTCCAACGTTTCGTTTTGCTGTTTCAATTCCTGAATCTCTGCATTCTTTTCATCCAATTTGTGGCTCAAGCCCTGGATCGCCGCCAGCGCCACACCGCCCTCGTCCACCACGGAAATGTGTTTGTCATCACCACCGTTCAAACCAAATGCGGCGTGGAAATCCTGCGCCGTCGGGCCGAGGTGTTTCAGTCCTGCCGGGTCAGTTTTGTAGTTCCATTGGCTAATCGGCAATGCGGCGACTTTTTCGAGAATTTCCGCCGGGCTGGCGGGTGCGAAATGCTCCTTTGCGTTCCGGTCGCTCGTCAAAGCTATGCCTTGGCTGTAAACGGTCCCGTTGTTGACCACTTCAAATGCCAGATTGCCTCCGGTCGCGCCGCTGAATCCTTTGATGATGTCGCCGCTGCCGGAGGCGACCAGTACGGCAGTGGCGTCGCTGCTGTTCTGCGTTACCCACAAGCCCACGCCATTGCCGGAGGTCGAATTGACCTCCAAAGCGGCGGGATGCAAACCGTCACTTCCGGAGACATCCATCACCACGCCACCACCGGCCTGAATCTTGAATTGGTCCGCCCTATCCGAGGCGTAACCGGCCGTGCCGTTTTCGCCATCCGACCAGACAAAGGAATCACCATGAAGGGCAAAGGCGAAATAGCCGGCGGCAAAACTATCGTCCCCGCCGGCAATATTGCCAGTTCCCCCAGGCACAGTTGCATCTTCGTTCGTCGCCTGGTTGGCTATACCCCCGCCGACTGTCGCGTCGAGGTCACTGGCGACATTTTCGGAGCCTCCAGCCACAGTCGCATTCTCGCTGCTGGCGATATTGTAGGCCCCGCCGCCAATAAACGCATAGTAGCCGCCTACGGGAATCGAATTGCCCAATCCGCCGCCGATGGTTCCCGCATTTCCTTGAGCCGTGTTTCCGTCCAGGAAGATTCCGTCATAGCCGCCGCCTCCGATAAACGACCCGAGGCCGCTGGCGAGGTTCCCAGCTCCTCCGGCGACCGTGCCAAAATTGGCGGTCACGCTGTTGGAGATGGGTGAACCGGCGAAGGAGATGGCCCCGCCTCCGCCAATCGTTGCGCCCACCACCCCGCTGGCAACAAAGTTCAGCGGCGAACCGCCAATGAGGTTTGGCGCGCCATCGCTATTGGCCTCCACTACCAATCCGGCGACCCCAGCGGCCGTCTCCGCGACGATCGAATACGGCACCGGCGTTAGTTCCTGGCGGGGAGCCAGCGTCGCGAAGCTGCTGCTGCCGTTCGTTGCCACCGCAATTTGCAGCCAGTTGGTTGCGCCGTTCCACACCTCGGCGCCGAAATCAATCGTCACCGTAAACAACCCATTGGTGACTCCGACGGCGGTGTTGGTGACCGGTCCGGTCAAGGGATTTCCGCCCGTGTCATCGTTGTAGAGCGAGAATTGCAAATTGTAAGTGCCGTTGGCCGCGCTGCCATCGTTTTCCAGCCGGCCTTGATAGGTGAAGGCCGTACCTTGGGCCAACGCGGTTGAGAATTGGAGGTTAAGGGTGAATAACAATGCCAGTGCAACTGGCACGCTCGAGATGCGGTTTTTCATATAGGCCTCTTGACTTTAGGTTAATCCGGTTGTTGCTTTCTCCGGTGCACAGGTTGATGCCGGGGAGAGGTCAACCCTTGGAAGGACTCCTTATCCTCAAAACCAGCAGAATCGTCAAGGTGAAAATACGGACGGAAGATCGGCAATGGGATGATTTTTGCCTCGTAGTTTTCCAACGAGGGAACAATGACTTTTGCCTTTTTGGAATACGCACGCGCAAACGCCTTGGAACTGTGCCCGAGCGCCTGCTGCGCGAACCTGAGATGGCCAAATTATGGATTAAGCAGTAACGATGAGACGGACTACTCAAATTGCGTCAGAAAGTGGACTTTACTGCATCTTATGAGCCTATTTGGAAATTTAATCGTTAAATTGATGGGAAAAAGGTTGGTCAACATAGAAAACGAGCTGACCAAACTGCCTATTAGCCCCGGCAAATTAGAGCGCTGCCCCAGAGAGGCGGAATCAGGTGATATCAAGGCCCAATTTACCTTGGGTGGTAGCGGGTATTGATGCGAGTGGAGACAGACGCTGCGGTCGGGACACATGGAAAATCGGGCGGGTTCCGAAACGTTGGGCTTAATTGCTGTGCAAAGTAGGATTTGCGATGAGACCGTCTCGCTGGCTGCGGGCATGGTAGCTGTTCCGGCCTAAGAGGGGCATGTCCCCCACGGTTGGGTAAAAACAGAGCCGACAATCCGCCATTGGATGGCAGCGATAAAACGCGAAAGCTATTGTCGCGCGTGTCAAAGTTACAAAGGGTTACCTTGGCCTGGGGCCGGGGGGTGGGCGCGCAGCGCCCGCCCCCCGGTCACAGGGCCAAGGCTCCTTGTAGAAACTTTCTGTACTGAATTGGTCGTGGTGGTTAGCGGCCAGAGCCGGTGGGACCGACTTCGGCTTCCGCAACGGCGGTGTCGTATGAAAGATGAGCAAAAGCAGTTTCTTGCATTGGTTGGCCGGCCCCCGGCCCGCCTCACCGTGGAGCAAGCGGCCTGGGTGCTCGGCTGCCAGCCGCACGACGTGCCAATCTTGATCGCATCTCGGCTATTGAAACCGCTCGGAAACCCGTCGCAAAACGGGGTCAAGGTCTTTTCGACGGCAGAAGTCACGGAAACGGCCAAAGACCGGGCTTGGCTGGCAAAGATGACGCAAACCATCAGCCAGCATTGGCACAAGCGGAATGTGCGCCAAAAAAGCCACGCTGGGAATGGTGAGCAGAACGGTTTGGCGTCGGAATCAGAACCGATACGCGAGGCCCAATGATGATCGAGGACGCCTCCAAGACGTGCCGAACTTTACGGAAGATGAAGAAGAAACGCTCGCAGCGACATGGTTGCTCATTTACCGCCGCCGACATGTCGCCTGGGATTGGAGCGCTTCTGCTGGTCGCATTAAGCGGACTCTAGGCAGCCTTTAAGATCAATCAAAGGCGTTTCCGCGATGGTGGAAACTGCGATTTTTCCTGTGCGAATCGTCGTCCGGCGGGTGCTAATATTGGAAGAAGATGAGGTCCGATTCAGAATTGCTGGCGCGCTTTGCCCGAGCGGGTTCCGAGGATGCCTTCGCCGAACTCGTTCGGCGGTACGTCCATCTCGTGTATTCCGCCGCACTCCGGCAGGTGGGTGGCGATGCGAACCTCGCCCAGGATGTGGCGCAGACTGTTTTCAGCGATCTGGCCCGCAAAGCGTCCGCGCTCGCGCGTCGCGACACCCTCACTGGCTGGCTCTATACCAGCGCGCGGTTTGCTGCCGCTAAAATTATGCGCACGGAAAATCGCCGCCGCGAACGCGAGGAACAATTTATGCGCGAACCAAACGAAGCTGCGCCCGAAACCGATTGGGAACAACTCCGCCCGGTGCTGGATGAAGTCATGCACCAACTGCCGGAAACTGACCGCGAGGCCATTCTGCTGCGCTATTTTGAAAAGCGACCCTTTGCCGAAATCGGGGTGCGCTACGGCCTCACCGAAAACGCCACGCGGATGCGTGTGGAACGTGCCCTGGAAAAGCTGCGGGGCCTGCTCGCAAAACGCGGCGTGACCACGGTCGCCGCCCTGGCCTCGCTGATTTCCGCCCAGGCCGTGCAACTCGCGCCCGCCAGTTTGGCCGCTGCGCTTACCACGACTTCCCTCACCTGTGCGGGCGCCGGAACACTCACTCTTTGGACTATTATGAACATGACCAAATTGAAATTCGGACTCAGCGCAATCGTCGTGCTCGGCGCATCCACTGCCCTGATTGTTCAACATCAGGCATGGAAAAAACTGAGCACGGAAAACGAATCTTTGACGCAACAAATGGGCCAACTGAAGGCCGACAACGACAGCCTTTCCAACCTCGCTGCCCAAGCGAAAGAATCTGCATCACTACCAAACGACCAGTTCAATGAGTTGCTGCGGCTTCGCGGCGAAGTTGGAATGCTGAGAGAACAAACCAATGAGCTTGGCAGACTCCGGCAGGAGAATCGGAGATTGGTTTCACAGGTTGCGGCGCAATCTGAGTCCACCAACCAGGTGTCGGCGGAAGAGCAACTCAGGCTGCGACAATTGTCTGTCGGAAACGCCTTGAGTTCCCTTCTCCTTGCTGTCAGAACCTATGCGGCGGACCATAATGGCCAATACCCCGCGAATTTTGATCAGCTTGTAGCCTCCGGCGATCTCGGAGTCACTAACTTTCCTGGGAATGTCGGACTGGATGATTTCCAGTTTATGAAACAGGGCGTGACAGACGGGCTTGGTAACCCGCTAATTTTCCGCACCCAGGTTCAACTTCCGGGACCGGGGGGAGACCCAGAGTGGGTCTACGGCGGATTCTCTGGCCCCTCTGGCGGTCTCCCCTCTGGCGATCTTGGCGATCTTCCCTTTACTACCCCATCAACTAACGATTATGCAAATATGGATCCTAGTCCAATCCGGCCCCATGCGTTTGCTCCAGTCCGGACTTCGCCACCGCCTAATCAATAACCCGGAAGGCACTGAGAAACTACTGCTGTTTGGCGCGGTGGCGGTTGACATTTCATCGGTACGGAACGAGCACACAAGTGGAGCCGAGCCGAGGCTTGGTGGAATCCGTCGTCCAGCACCCGCCCCAGGCATTGGCGAAATTATTGGTTCACCGCAACCGGCAGGGGCACTATTTTCCTTTCGTAATCTTCCAACGAGGGAACGATGACCTTCGCCTTTTTGGAATATGCCCGCGCAAAAGCCTTGGAACTGTGCCCAAGCGCCTGCTGGGTGAATCGCTCCGGCATCCCCACAGTCTTCGCCCGTTCCGCCCAGGCGTAACGGTAGCTGTGCATGGAAATGCCGGTAATCCCCACCGTCTTGAGCCGTTTGATGAACATCTTGGCGCGGTGGTTTTCTTTGATTCGTGCCATGCGTGGGAACAATGGGCCGGATTTCGGAAGCGACTGCAAGAGCGACGCGGCCTCCACGCCAAAGGTGATGACGACAGGCACGGCCGTTTTGTTGCGCCGATAGGAAATGGTGCGGTCAACCCAATCAACGTCGGCAGCGGTCAACTCCGCAATGTCTGTTTGCGATCCGCCCAGGTGCCACAGGAATTGATAATAGCCCCGGATTTCGGGATTGCCGTTTCAACCCTGCCGCGCAAGCGGGCCGACTTCCAGCAAGGTCGTTCGTTACGAGAGAACCTGTAGAACCTTCGTAAGAGGAAAAGCAAATGAACGTGGATTTGTCCATGTGTGCGTCGTCTGGCAAGGCAGCGCA
>DATKFW010000049.1:0-40440 GCA_035511075.1 Vulcanimicrobiaceae bacterium | reverse complement strand
GCCACTGCGGTGCCACTGCGGTGCCACTGCGGTGCCACTGCGGTGCCACTGCGGTGCCACTGCGGTGCCACTGCGGTGCCACTGCGGTGCCACTGCGCTTGCGGGCTGCGTCCGATTCTTTCGCATTTAGGCCAGATTGTCAACTTTATAAATTAACGTTGCATGGTTCTGCCTCAACGATTTACAACAGGGCCACTGGAAAGAGGATGCCGTTGATTAAATGCCGACGCGCCGAAAGGACTATTCGGGTATCGCGTAAAGGACCGTTTCGAATGTGCTTTGTGCGTATGTCCTGCAATGAAGAGAATACCGCAGGTTTAACTTCGCGACCCATAACGGGACCGACCAAAGGTGATGAGGATAATGATAGAGGCATATCGCCAGGCCGGGGCGATATTTTTGAATCAATCGCCGGGCACCCTGAAGAGCGTCCGCCTCGGCTCCTTCAATATCAAGTTTGATCAGATTTACTGGTTGACCGTGCAAAACGTCGTCCAGGGCGACCACAGGCACTTGCGCTTCTCCTGCTTCAGATAGCTTGCTCGATGACCCGCCCCGCGCGGAAAATCTCAGGCGGCTTGTTGCGGACCAGACCCCGCAGGGCCACAGCGAGCTTTCCGTTCCCGGCAGGAGCGATGACACAGTGTCGCGGAGTTTTCGGAAATTTTCCAAATCCGGCTCGAAAGCATGGAACGCTTCGATGCGATAGCCGTGCTGCAACAAACTGCCCAACGTGTCTCCCGTGTACGCCCCTCCGTCCACCATACGAACCGGCTCTTTCCAACGTGGCAAAGCGGGGTCGGCGTATTGGCCTGATTCGCCCGAAATCGCCGTCAGGCCCGTCAGATCAAATTCGAGGCGAAACAAAAGCGTCTCGAGAAACAGACGTTCACTTTCCGTGTCGGCCCAAATACCGCGCGCCTGATCCAGATCGCTGGCAACGCCAGCATAATCTTCCTTTGTTCCCAGCCAAAAGCGCCATCCCAATTCCCGCCCCAGGTGCAAATAAATCTCCATCGGCGTCACTACTTTGGCAAAACCCAACCCGCTCAACAGCACGGCGATTTCCCGCACGGCGACGGCACGATTATGGGTTCCGATGAGGGCGACTGGTTTTTCAGCCAACCAGCGTTTTGCCTCGGGCGAGCCAGGCGAGTACGCGCGCAGGTCGCCAAGTATTGACTGCCCGCACCCTTTCTGATCCAAAAAACCCAAGACTATTACATTTCGTTGCAGCAGCAGCCTGGCGACGTCGCACCCAAAAACACCCGCCCCATAAATGACGGTTTTTCTGCCATCCCAGGCCGGGGGTGAAGAAGCGCGGTCCCCGAATAGACCCAAGGCTCTCTGGACGCGCGTGTAAAGAGCGCGCAGAGCCTGGACATCGCAGGATGCTGGCGGCGAAGCGACCGGGTTCATTTCGATTTCATACCTCGCCGATTATGCGCCGGCGATCAAGTCCTGTTGGACAGGTCAATTCCCTTCGAACCTTTGGCGGACGGGTCTTCTCCGGAGGCGGGGTCAAGGCCGCGGTTGTAGATCGTTTTTTTCAAACCTTCCGAGTAGGAATAAGGACTGTCGATGTCGTCAATATTCAAGGGCGCATCCTTCTTGACTGGCCGGAGCAATACTTCGCCGCGCATGAGTTCACGGCAGGAAATCTGGCCCTTGAGCAAAGGGATGGCCAGATAGACATCGTCGTCGGACAACGCGGTGCCGGCGGGAAGGTCCTGTTTTGCATAGACGCCGCGAACCAGCGCGTCCAGATACTTGATCTCGCTGACCGGCGGAACCCGCTTGGTCTGTGCGCCGCCGCCGCACATTTCCTTGGCCTGGCGGAAGGCTTTGAACCAGTTGTCGATTTGGGCGGGGGTACTGCAGTAAGGCGACACCTGCACTCCGTCGTCGGCGATGTCAATATGACGCTCAAAAGTGCGCGCGCCCTTGGCGTAGGCAATGTACATTGAGGCATCCCAACTGTGATATTCATGCGTGGAAAAACCAACGGTCACGTGCGGGTAACGATTTCGTAGGAAATCAATCTGGTTTAATTCCAGCTCGCTGTCCTCGGTGGGGTAGAGAGACACACAATGATTGATGGCCAGCGGAATGTTCCTGTTTTCAAAGAATGTTACCAGATCGTCGATGTCTTTGAGAGAGGAGCCGCCCGTGGAGGCGATCACCGGTTTGCGCGTTTTGGCAATTTTTTCAATGAGGAACCAGTCGTTCAAATCCGAGCTGGCCAGCTTGATGATTTGAATGCCAAGGTTCACACAAAGATCAACCGAGGTCTCGTCAAAGGGAGTGGCGCTTGGAATGGCGCCCGCTTTTCGCACGGCGTTGACCAATGCGGTATAATTCTCCGCGGGCATGGCCGTGTGCAGCGTCTTCTTGATGTAGCGAATGTCCTCGCGCTGGCGGTAGTTGGCGTGGATCAGCGTATTAACGTCGCGCAACTGGATCTTGATCGTGGCGCGGACATTGTTGAACCGGATGATTTTGCTGAATCTATCCACAATCGCCAGTCCGCGCTCCAGTTTGCCCAGGTGGTTATTGGCCATCTCCAGGACAAACAAATCTTCAAAAATATCGGCTTTCATTGTTTATGAACGACTAAATTATACTGAAAAACGGGCCGAAAGCCAATACACAGTTTTCATCCAAGAAAACGCGCCAATTCCCCCAGCGTTTTAATGGCGCCAAAGGGGGTCGTTGGCGCGCCTGCATCCAGCTTCCCGTATCCATAGGCCGCCCAGATGAACCGAATACCGCATTGGGCAGCCGCCATCGCGTCCTCGACCGAGTCCCCCACGTAGAACGTGGCAAGGATGTCCACGTCGTTCTCCCGCAAAAGATGCCGAATGATCGCGGTCTTGCTCGGGAAAGGAGGCTCGACAGAATCGACCGCCAGAACGGACCGAAAATAACGGTCGATCTTGAAGTGAGCCACAATGGCGGATGTGACATGTGCCGGTTTGTTCGTGGCGATATACAAATCAATGCCGCGTTGGTCGCACAAAGACAGGAGTTCCCGCGCGCCGTCGTACAATTGCGTTTTCAGAGAGCCTTCCCTGTCGTAATGCTCGCGGAAGGCCCGAAACAATTTTTCAATTTCCACTTCGCCGGCCTCCGGAAATAAAACTTGAAACATCTGTCTGACAGGAGGCCCCAAAACAACCTTCCCGGGATCGAATTCCAGTCCGGGGTAAACGGCGTTGGCCGCGACAGCGAAGCTATCCAGTATGCCGGGCCTTGAATCTATCAGCGTGCCATCCAGGTCCAGAATCAACGACCTCGGGATCATTTTGCCGGCTCGATCATGTTTTCGGCAAGTTCCTCGCGGCTTAAGAACGGCGCCATGTCTTCAAACGGAGCGGTGACGATGCGTCCATCGGGCAGTTGCCGCGAACTTAGGCGCGGCTCAAAACCCTGAACCGGGTCGAGTATCACCTCGCACAATGCCGGCCCCGGCGCGGCGAGAAATTCATCGAGCTGCGCCCCGAAATCCGCGGCTTCTATGCGGCTTGCCGGCAAGCCGTAGGCGGTGGCAACCTTGACGTAATCGGGAAATGATATTCCGCTGCGCGGGCTTTCGCCGATAAAATTGCCCTTGAAGAATCCGCCCTGCGTCAGACGCATCGAAAGATAGCCGCCATTGTTGAGCAGAAAAATTTTGATCGGGAACTGGTGATGCTTGATCGTCTGCAATTCCTGAATGTTCATGTGTCCGCTGCCATCGCCCGCGAAGCAGATGACCCGCCTTCCAGCGCCGGCAACCGCCGCCCCAATGGACGCCGGAATGTCATACCCCATTGAAGCACTCCCGGAATTGGCAAACATCCGCGTTCCACGTTTCAAATGCGCGACTTGATAGGGCACCACTGAAGCCGTTCCATCGCCGCAGACGATAATGTCCTCCGGCGTCAGTTTTCTAATCAAGACATCCAAAAAATGGTACGGGCTGATGGGGACCCCGGCCGCGCGCTGCTTTTCCGTCACGACCGGGTATCGGGCGACTCGTTTGCGGCACCAGGCCAGCCAATCGGCATGCGCGCGGCCATCGATTCCCGCGGCGTCGATTTGCCGGCTCAATTCAGGCAGAAAATCCCGCAAATCCGCCAGGACAGGCATGTCGGGCTTCACAGTGGGCTTGTCCAATTCGGCGGGATCAACGTCCACTTGAATTTTGTAAGCGTTCCGGGCGAAGTCCTTCCAATTGTAGCTGATCTGGCGGATGTTGAGCCGTGAACCCAGCACTAAAAGCAGGTCGGCGTTTTGTACGCTGAAATTGCCCGCCCGGTCGCCGATGCTGCTGGCTCTCCCGCAAAAAAGCCGGTCGTCCGAGGCGATTACATCCGGCGCCGTCCATGCGGTGACAACCGGAACGCCCAGTTTGCCAATGACCGTTTCAAAATTTTCAAGGGCGCCCGCCAGATGCACGCCGGAGCCGGGCATCACCACCGGACGCCTGGCATTTTTTATTCTGGCAACGATGTCCCGGCAAATACGGGCCAGAGCGTCGCGGTCCGTTGGCGTCCGGTCCTCCGCCGGGTCATAGCCATTCAGGCTCGCGGGGTCGATCATCGCCGATTGCACGTCCACGGGGATATCGAGCCAGCACGGGCCGGGCCGTCCGGACTTGGCAAGATACAGCGCTTTCTCCAAATTGTATCGGATTGTCTTGGGATCGGTGACGAGCACGGCGTATTTGGTGATCCCTTTGACCATGCGGACAATGTCCACCTCCTGATCGCCGAGTTGGCGAAGATGCGGCAATTGATACGACGCCAGACAGGTTTCCAGCTTCACCTGGCCCGAGATGACCAGCATCGGGATCGAGTCCGCAAACGCGCCAAAGACCCCGTTGAGCGCGTTGATTCCTCCCGGACCCGTGGTGACGCTGACAACCCCGACCTGGCCCGACACGCGCGCGTAAGCCTCCGCCGCCATCGTGCAGGCCTGTTCATGATGGCAGCAAATATACCGGAGCCTGGAACACCGCCCCAGCGCGTCGTTCAAAAACATCGCTCCGCCTCCAGTCAATAGAAAAACATGTTTTGTCCCCGCGTCCGCCAGATAATCAAAAATGTAATCAGCTACTCGCTTCATCAGATGTGCCGTCAAGGCGGGTTTGAATAACCCGCCGCGCGGATGATTTCAAATCTTTTCGTGTTTCTTCATGCGTCGGTGGGTTTAAGAGTTGTAAAAGGCCGCCGCGGGAAAATTGACTTCCGGCAGGAAAATCCTCATCCCCTCCCATGACGGCCAAAGCAGAGGAATTTGCGAGATGAAATTCTTTCTCCGATTCTTGACGTTGCCTGTCCTGCTAACTCTCGGCACGAGTGTGCAGGTGCAAGGCGGCCATAGCCCCTTCAAAGGGTGGAAACGTCTCGATCCGCAACTCCAAGGCGGCGCCAGGAACGGGCGTGTTCGTGTCAATCGCTGATTTGGTTGATTGCGGCCTATTCGTGAACAACGACCGGGAAGAGGCGCAAACCGCTTGCGACCCACAAAAACTTCCCTTCCAAGCTTCGGAGAATCTTCTGCCAGAGGAAACTGGAGATAAACACGAATTACGAGGCCGCTCGTCGCAAATCCACGTTGCGCCGTGGGGCGGAGCATATGGCAGCGCCAGTCGGGGTTCAATCTCCGTGGGGGTCCTGTGAAACTAATGGCTTGAAGTTGGCCGTCCCCTTTCGTTATTCTCGGCAAGACCCAATTCGGGGGATGATGCCAATTAAGGTTCATCGATGAAAGAATAGTTGTTGATGACTGCGCCGACCAACATTTCAGGTATTCGAGCCAATCACCAGCGGGGGATTGTTGCGGCTTTTCACAAAACGCAAATTTCGACCAGTCATGCCGAAAAGGCTAACACAATCCTGGAATACCTTGTACTGGTGAATCCCCCGTACGGCAACGTGGCGGGAATCATTGACAGGTTCGGCAGCGCAGGCCCACTTCGCAAGGCTGTCAGCCAACTGCAATCGCAGCTTTATGCGGCATAACAATATGAGTGAAGATATAAAAAGAAAAGCTACGAGGCCCACGCCAACAATTACCCGGATTGCTGTCACAGATTACAAATCTATAGGGACAGAGTGCTCTATGGAGATCAAGCCACTCACGGTCTTGGCGGGGGCAAACAGCTCAGGCAAATCTAGCATCGTTCAACCGCTTTTGCTGCTTAAACAAACCCTTGAAGCAACTTATGACCCCGGTGCACTGAAGTTAACCGGTGCTAACGTAAGGTACTCTTCGGGAGAACAACTTCTCTGCAAAATACCATCCAGATCGAATCCGCAAGGGTTTTCAGTAGCTATTTCAACCGGTAAAGAGAACTGGAGATGCCATTACATATGGATACGCGAAAAGGGTTTTGAACTAGCCAAAATGGAGGGAAATATTGACGGTAAACCTACTGTTTTCTCGCCGGGTACGCAGATAACCGATATTGACCAGCTAAGTTCGTTTGGATATCCAAAGGATTTCCTCAGCGGCATGCATTTTGAATGGTCAACCGTGCGTGATCGCTGCTTCATTCAATTGCAGGGGCGAAGGAAAGAAAGCAAGTCGCCGGAAATAAAATTTCCCTTGGTATCGACTTTAGCCAATACGATTCGAGGAATAATTCATCTGCCAGGTCTGCGGGGTAATCCTGAAAGAACATATCCTGTCACTGCTGTAGCGGACACTTTTTCGGGAACGTTTCAAGAGTATACCGCAAGCGTCATTGCAGATTGGCAGGCATCTAGTGAAAAAGGTAAATTGGCCAACCTTGGGAAGGAACTCATGAAGTTATCGTTGACGTGGAAAGTCATGGCGATCCCTCAAAATGACACGCAGGTCGAACTCAAAGTCGGCAGATTGCCTCATCCTATCCGTGGTGGGGCACGCGATCTTGTGAGTATCGCAGACGTTGGTTTGGGTGTGTCACAGACCTTGCCGGTTTTAGTAGCACTGCATGTAGCCAAGCCTGGCCAGCTAGTTTTCCTTGAACAGCCGGAAATTCATTTACATCCTCGAGCTCAGATGGCGCTGGCCAACGTGCTTGCCTCGGCAGCAAATCGGGATGTTGTTGTGATCGTAGAAACCCACAGCTCAATTCTGCTTCGCGGCATACAAACAGCAGTTGCAGAGAAAAGGATATGTAGTGAAAAGGTCAGTCTGAATTGGTTTAATCGAAATGAAGATTCGGGCCAGACTGAATGTGTCGCCGGCACATTGGACAAATCGGGAGCATTCGGCAACTGGCCGGAGGATTTTGACGAAATAACGCTAGAATCCGAAAAGCGGTTCATGGATGCCAATGAAGCCTCCCAAAACCGAGAGCATGCCATCCAGACTTAGTAGGAAACTCGTTATTGATGCGTGCGTTGCGCGGGCCGCTGGAGGCGAGCAAGCGACGTTTCCAGCGTCTAAGAACTGCAGGGATTTTCTTCACGCCGTGCGTGAACTTTCTCACCATATCGTTAAGACTCAGGAAATCTGGGCAGAGTGGAGGAAGCACAAATCGAAGTACGCGAGCGTTTGGCTAAGCTCAATGATTGCTAGGAAACGAGTTTTTGAGGCAGCTGTTGTGAGTGATACTGTATTGCGATCGTATGTGTCGTCAAGCGCATGTGAAAGAGAAGCCGAGACGATGCGAAAAGACTGTCATTTGGTTGAGGCAGCGAAGGCATCCGATAACATCGTTATTTCGAATGATGAAGAAGTGCGCGATTTGTTCTTCGAGGCAAGCAATGCGGTTCGCTGGCTCCAAACAATCGCATGGGTTAATCCGACAATTCCATCGGAAACCCCAATTGATTGGTTAACCAACGGGGCTGCGCCGGAAGCTGGCCGCTGTTTGCGACGATCATCAGCAAGAAGTTACAACAACATATGACTGATCACCCGCCACCGTCCAGTCCGTCGATGCTCTCCTGACCTGAAGTTTGCGCGCGACATACTTCCCGAGACGCGTCGATAAACGGCCGGAGTGGGATGCGTGGCGGACGGCTATTTTTTGACCTGTTTCTGTTCGTTGGTTAAGGGCGAAACAGCGGTTTGTAGTCAATCCGTCGAGCACATTACCTTGGTCAGTTCTGGAGTTGGGTCGACCACTGGTCGATCCTCGCTATCGACGCAGAATTGAAGCACGCCGGTGCCAAGCGGCCGTTCGGCCAATGGCATCCTCCAATTGGACCCACTGCTCCAGATTAAGTTCGTTTTGGGCGCGAAGAGTGTCCGGGACGTAACGCTGCGCGGGTTGGCCGGGCGCCGGCTTCCGCGAAATGACAATGGGAACATTGCCCAGGGAACGGCTCACCGCGGCGGCCGTCTCGGCGATCGTCAGCGGATTGGGGGACCCGACGTTGTACGGCCGGCTGCCGGCGCCTCGAAAGAGAATCGTCCAAAGCCAAATCGCCAGGTCGGCGGCGTAAAGATAGGAACGGTACGGCGTGCCGTCGCCTTTTACCGCGATTGAACGCCCCGCCAATGCGTCGCCAATAAAGTTCCCGATGGCAAAATGCGTATCCAACGGCAGATACGGCCCCACAAACGCGAAACAGCGGGCGATTTTGGCCTCAAGACCGTGCTGCCGGGCATAAATGGCGCACAGCAATTCGCTGACCCGTTTTCCTTCGCCGTAGGCGGATTGAGGATTCGCAACATCCGGGCCTCCCGGGTAATCCTCGCTCACGCGGACGAGGGTCGATGGCTGCCTGCCGTAAACCGCGCCGGAACTTGTCAATAAAAACTTCTTCGCGCCCCGCTGGACTGCGAGGTCCAAAGCTAGCCTCGTGCCGGCAACAATGGTCTCCAGCATCAGCAGCGGGTTTTCGTCGTTCAATTTGGCGCTCGCCTCGGTCGCGGCATGAATGACGTGGGAAAAGGAGCCGGACGGAAACTCGAAGTCACGCACGTCGCCGTGATGGAAGCGAATGTCCGGGCGACCAGCCAGATGCGGCGCTTTTTCTTGGAACGCCGCGAAATTCCGCGTCAAGACGAGCATCTCCGCGCCAAGCGCCAGCCGCTCGTTGGCCCAGGCAAAGCTTTCCAGGAGCCAGCAACCGATGAAGCCAGTCCCGCCGGTGACAAAGACGCGGCCCCCGCGCGCGTCGTCCCAAAGCTGCCGGGTATGGTCGAGAATGTGGTCGAGGTCCGCGGCTAACATGTTTAACGTTTGCCCCGGCAGAAGTTTTGGATGACGTCGATCATGTAGTCGAGCATTTCGCGCGTGAGTCCGGGATAGGTGCCGACGAAGAGCGATTCATTCATTATTTTGTCGGCGCCTTCCATACGCCCAACGACGCGGAACGAACTTGGGCGGTCCTTTTTGAGTTGAACCATCACGGGCTGGCGCAGCAGGTTGCCGCCAAAAAGCATGCGGTTGCCGATCTTATTATTGTCCAGGTGCCTGGCAAACGCGACTTTGGTGAACGGCCCGCCGGGCTTGACCCGCAGCATGAATCCAAACCACGAGCAAACCGTGCGATGGCCCGAGTTGTCCCACGCAAAACCTTCCGGGGACCATCCCGTCGCATGCGTCGGCAGCATGAAATCGAAAAACTCCTCGCAGTCGCGCAATCCGCGCCGCAAATAATTCCAGTTGTCGATGCGCGCCTGGATGAACTGGGGCAGTCTTTGCAGTTGCACGCGGCCGATGGCCGCCTGGATGTCCAGCGGCTTGAGGTTGTAGCCCAGGTGCGAATAAATGTACTTGTGATCGTAGCCCTTGGGAAGTTCGCCCAGTTGCCAGTCGAACCGTTTGCCGCAAGTGTTGTCCATGCCGCTGGCGCACCAGCAATCGCGTCCCCAATCGCGGAAGCTTTCCACGATGGCTTTAAATTTCAAACTGTCCACGAGGTTCACCGCGCCCCCTTCGCCCAGCGTCATGTGATGGGGCGGATAAAACGACTGCGTCGACATATCCCCGAAGGTGCCCGTCAATTTGCCGTCGTACGTGCAGCCGAGGGCGTCGCAATTGTCTTCGATCAACCACAGTTGATGCTTTTTGCAGAAATCGACGACGGCAGTGAGATTGAACGGATTGCCCAGCGTGTGCGCGAAAATGACCGCCTTGGTTTTGCCCGGTGAATAGGCCTCCTCCAATTGCTCCGTCTTGCCGTTCAAGGTGGCCGGGTCGTTGTCAATAAATACGGGCGTGAAACCATTTTGCAAAATGGGCGCGATGGTTGTCGGAAAACCCGCGGCTACCGTGATGACTTCGTCCCCGGCCTTGAGGCGGCGATTTCCCAGCTTGGGGCTGGAGAGCGCGGAGACGGCCAGGAGATTGGCCGAGGAACCGGAATTGCACAAAACGCTCTTCTTGACGCCCAAAAACGCGGCCAGTCCCTCCTCGAACGCCTCGCCTTCCTTGCCCAGCGTGAGCCAGAAATCCAGCGTCGAAGACACGGCGGCAGCGACCTCGTCCCCGGTGAAAACACGCCCCGCGTAGGGAACGACGTCCGTGCCGGGCACGAACGCGCGGCACGGCGCCTCGCCGTAACCGGGCAGGTTGCCCTGGTGCGCCTGCCGGGAAAACTCGCGCGTCAATCGGAGAATCTCGGCCCGCAATTGGTCGGGAGAATTCATGTGAGGCCGGTCCAGGGCGCGCGCAACGAGCGGGCGCTTTGGATGTATTGCGCGATTTGCGCCTGCGTTTGTTTCTGAATTTCCCTGGCGCCCGTCAGGTGCTCGGCATTGCGATACCAATCCACCGTGCTGGCGACCGCCTCGCAAAAGGACCATGCGGGAATCCATCGCAGCAACGCGTAAGCCTTGTCGGTGGACAATTGGAGCAGGCCCGCTTCGTGCGGCGCGGCGGGATCAGTCTTGTCCTGCCAGCGACCGGGCCAATGTTTCAAAACTTCTTCGACCAGTTCCGCCACCGTGCGGTTGGAATCGTGGTTGGGACCGAAATTGAATGCGGAGACAAGCAGCGGCAATCCGCATAGCCGCAGTTCCGGGTCCGCGAGCGAAGCCCCCAGCCAGAGATAACCGCTGAGCGGTTCGAGCACGTGCTGCCACGGACGCGTGGCCGTGGCGTTGCGCACCGGGATGGGCTTCTTCTTGCGCAGGGCGGCGATGCAATCGGGAACGATTCTGTCCGGGGCCCAATCGCCGCCACCGATCACATTTCCAGCCCGGCCGCTGGCAATCCTCACCGGATGATCCTGGAAAAATGAGTTGCGGTATGAAGCGATGATCAGTTCCGCGGCGGCTTTGCTGGCGCTGTAAGGGTCGCGACCGCCGAGCTTGTCTTCTTCGCGGTAACCGTAATGCCATTCGCGGTTTTCGTAACATTTATCGGTTGTGACAAGCACCGCCGCGCAAGGCTTCTTGAGATTTCTCAGCGCTTCGAGCAAATGCAGGGTGCCCATCGCGTTGACGTTAAAGGTTTCGCGGGGGCGGACGTAGGATTCCCGGACCAGAGGCTGCGCCGCCAGGTGAAAAACGAATTCCGGTTGGCATTCGCTGACCGCTCTGGTCAAAACAGCCGGCACCTGAATGTCGCCGACGATGTGACGAAGGCGGCGGGCCAGGCCCAATTGGACAAAAAGTGACGGCTCGGTTTGCGGAGGCAGGCTCAGGCCGGTGATTTGCGCTCCGAGGCCCAACAACCATTCGCAAAGCCACGATCCCTTAAAACCAGTGTGGCCCGTGACGAGGACCCGCTTCCCATTGAATGCCGAACCGAAGAGCGTCATGGCTTCCAGATTTTCCACGGCGCATTGCCCTCCGCCCATAATCGGTTCAACAAACTGTATTCGGAAAAAGTGTCCATGGGCTGCCAGAATCCGTCGTGCGCAAAGGCCATCAACTGCCCTTGCCTGGCGATGCTTTGCACCGGCTTTTGCTCGAACATGACCTGGTCCGCATTCTCATCAAGATAATCGAAAATCGCGCGCGAAGCCACGAAGAAGCCGCCGTTAATCCGTCCCTCGGCCGCCTGGGGCTTTTCATTGAATTCGCGAACTATTCCGCCGGGGCCGATCCCCAGTTCCCCGAAGCGTCCCGGCGGCCGGACCGCCGTCACCGTTAAATGTTTTCCGTGTTTGCGATGAAACGCCAGGGCCGAGGCGATATCGATATTGCCCACGCCGTCTCCATACGTCAGGAAAAACTCCGAATCGCCCCCGATAAATTGTTTGATTCTGCGGATGCGCCCGGCCGTCATGGTCTCCTCGCCGGTGTCGGCCAGGGTGACCGTCCAATCCTCCTCGTCGTGATGCGTGTGAAACGCGACGTCTGCTTGGGTTCCCAGGCGCAAGGTAACCTGGCTGGTCATCCAGAGGTAATTGCGAAAAAAGTCCTTGATCATTTCGCCCTTGTAACCCAGGCAGAGGATGAATTCCTTAAAGCCATAGGCGGCATAGATCTTCATGATGTGCCACAGGATCGGGCGGTTGCCGATGGGAACCATTGGTTTGGGCCGATACTCGGTCTCCTCCCGCAGCCGCGTGCCCTTACCTCCGCACAGGATGACGACTTTCATAAATGATTGTCCGATATAAGTAGGGCAAGATAGCAATGGCCTTGGCCGTTGCAAGCCTGACCTCTTCAATATTGACAGGACAAGGCTCTCCGGCATACTGACTTGGAAGGAATTTCGCTGCTTGATGTCCCAAAAGACGGAACAAACCAGCACGACTGCGAAGCAGGCCACATCAAATGCCAGCGTGAAAACGGCGCCGCGGCGCGCTGGCTTTACGCTAATCGAGTTGCTGGTGGTCATCGCCATCATCGCAATCCTGGCCGCCATGCTCCTCCCCGCGTTGGGCCGGGCAAAGGAAACGGCCAGGGGAATAAGCTGCGTGAACAACATGAAACAACTCACCGTCGCCTGGGTGACCTATTCGGACGATTACAACGACGTGTTGGTCACCAACACAATTCTCGCCAATACGAACAGTTGGGCCGCGGGATGGATGGATTGGGCCGACGCCAGCGACACGGACAATACAAACATCTATAATTTGATGTACCCGAACGGAAACTTATGGGCTTACACCCGGTCGCTGGGAATTTACAAATGCCCGTCAGATCCCAGCACCGTAACCATTCAAGGCACCACGTCCCCCCGTGTCCGCTCTGTCTCCCTCAACGGCAGATTGAACGGAAGCGATTGGGGCCTGGCTCCGATCAGCGATTTCAACAATCCAAACAAACTTTCCGCCATCTACAATCCCGGCCCCGCCACGAGATTCGCGTTCCTGGATGAGCGGGCGGATTCGATCGACGACGGGTTTTTCGGCGTTGATATGCTCCACTCTGGCGCCCAGGCCGAGGTCGTCAACATTCCCGCCAACTACCACAACGGATGCTCCAGCATCTCGTTCGCTGACGGACATGCCGAGATTCACAGATGGATGGACCGGCGCACAGAACCTCCCATGGTCCCCTACACGACGCTGGGTAATGCCGTCACGCCAGGTGACCTGGATGCGGCGTGGCTTCAGGAACACTGCACCGCACCCCAGTAACGGCCTTCCGATTGTCCCGTGAGATTCCTTTCCCGTTGACAGTGATATGACGGGCCAGCATAACCTGCGAAGTGAAATTATGGCGCAGCGGCATCGTCTGGTCGGTCCTCAGCTTTGTCGCTGGTATCGGCAATCTGGCGGTCAGCGCGGTACTGGGACACCGACTCAGCACGTCGGAATACGGGTACGCCAATTTCGCCCTCGACTTCACCACATTCCTGGGCTTGCCCTTGCTGGCGTTCAGCACGGCGCTGATTCATTACATCGCCCATTTTCGCGGGAAGAATGACGAAGCGCGTCTGCAAGGCCTTCTGGCTGGCTGCCAAAGCTTGCTGATCAAGGTCAGCGTTGGCGGTTCGCTCTTGGCGATCGTTTTGGCGGCGCCCTTGGGCCGATTTTTTCATTTCCCACGAACCAGCCTGATGTTGGTGGCGCTGCTGTGCATTCTATTGGCCGTGTGGTCGGGGCTGGCGGTCGCGCTCTGCCAGGGGATGGCGTGGTTCAAGCGCATGGCGGTCATTGCCGTGGTTGCCGTCATGATGCGGCTTCTGTTTTGCTGGGTCATGACAAAACGCTTCCCCACAGCGGAGATTGCCGTCCTGGCGACGGCATTCTCGTTCATCGCCAACCTTTCGCTGCTGTATTGGTGGAAGGATATTTTCCGGCACGGCGCGGAAAGAATTTCCCCGTGGAACCGACAATTCGTGAATTTTCTTCTCGTCACCGCCGCAACCGTCACGGGCACCTTCTTATTTACAGTCGGTGACAGCCTTGTGGCGGCGCGCTATTTTTCCGGAAATGACCTCGGCGCTTACCAGGGCGCCGCCAGGTTCGGGCGCGCGATTCCGGCGACGGTGGGGCCGTTGCTGATGGTCATGTTCACCTCCCGCTCAGGCAACAAGGAGGGTGCCGCGATCTCCGATCAGCGCATTCTGCTCGGTTTGTACGCGGCGGGACTGGCCTGCGGGGCCACTGGGCTGGTGATTTTCCGCGCGCAGTTTGTCAAATTCATTTTCGGCGCTTATAATGCCGAGGCGGCTGAAATGATCATTCCCTTTTCCATAACGATGACGCTGGTCGGCTTGAACCAGGCCATCGGCATGTGGAGCCTGGCCAACCGGTGGCTCAATATCGCGGTGGTCTATGGAACTTTGGGCCTGTGTTATTGGGCGGCTCTTTTGATGACAGGCCGGACACCCGCGGCGTTGTTGCACACGATGCCTATCGGCGCGGGGGCCGCATTCTGCGTTCTATGCGGCGCCTGGCTGCTGAAATTGCGCCGGCAATGACTCTGGTTTCCATCTGCATCCCCACTTACAACCGGCCCGATTACCTCCGCCGCGCCGTCGAATCGTGCCTGGCCCAAACCTGGTCCGATTTTGAAATCGTCATCACAGACAATAGCACCAACGACGAAACCTCAAGGCTGGCGGCCACATGGACCGACCCGCGCATCCGGTATTTTAAGAACGAGGGCAATATCGGCGCCACGGGCAGCGCCAACCGCGCGGTAACTCTGGCGGAAGGCAAATACATCAAGTTCCTGATGGATGATGATTTGCTAAAGCCGCGCTGCCTGGAACTCCTGGTCAAAGGGATGGAGGCAAACCCGTCGGCGGGAGTTGCCATGGCGCCGATGGACTTGATCGATGGAAATGACCGGCGGATTTTCCCCCGGTTCTACGTCTTCCGGAAAATGCAATACCGTTTTCGCTATCAGGTCGGAGACGGGTTGGTGGACCACGAGCGCATCCTGAAGGATTTTCTGACCCGCGATTATCCATGCACGGTCCCCAGCGGCATCATGTTTCGAACGAGCGCCCTGCGCGAAGCCGGCCCGTTTTCGGCGGAAGCCGATTTCGCGGGAGACCTGGAGATGTGCATGAGACTGGCAACCTCCTGGAATTTCTACTACGTTGACGAAGCGCTCACCTCGTGGCGATTCCTGCCCGCGCATCATACGGGGCGCCTGCACCAGGAGGGTTTGGACATCGACATTTTCTACTGGGTGACCCAAAAATCACTGGACAACAAACTCGTTCAGGAGACCTTCCGCGACGACTGGAAAAAGATGGTGCGTGACAGTCTGTTTTTTTGTTCGTGCCGCGCGTTGTTGAACGGCCTTGCCGGCCTGCGGACGCGCAATCCCAAATTGATCATAAACACGATCAAGACGATCATGCGCAAAGACCGCGACCCGGTCAATTGGCTCCGCCTGCCGCTTTTTGTAATCCACCAAATCTGGATTTCTATTTTCCCCGCCAGACTGCCCCCGCCGCGGGAGTGACCTCGGGGTGCCTCGATTTTCAGCCGGCGGGCAAGTTCCACTTGACTTCGCTGCGGATGTGCTATGGTTAGCGGGTCGATGAGTGGCGCCTGGCGTTTGTCGCGCGTAACCTATTGCGTTTTAGGATTGTTTCTCTTGCTTGCCAGCAGGCCGCCTCCGGCTTTCTCCGCCGATCATCTGGACCGCATCAAATCCTCCGGCGTTCTTCGCTGGGGCGCCGACGCTGAGGGCGGCGCGCCTTACGTTTATCCGGACCCCCAAAAGCCCGAGCAAATGACCGGGTTCGAGTTCGATCTCGCAAACGCGCTGGCCGCCAAGCTCGGCGTCCGTGCGCAAATGGTGCAGAACCAGTGGGACCAACTCATTCCCGCCCTTCAGCGCGGAAATTTCGACATCGTCCTCAATGGCCTCGAAATCACTTCCGAGAACCGGCAGCGGATCGCCATGTCGTTGCCGTATTATGTTTACACACAGCAAATCGTCACGCGCGCCGGGACGGCGGGACTGGAAAAGCTGGCGGATTTGAAAGGACGGCGCATTGGCGTGCTTTCCTCGACGGTCGCGCAGCGGCTGGCCTCGGGATTGGGAGGGACCGATGTCAGAATCTATCCGGGCAACGTCGAATCTTTTCGTGACCTCAAAGCCGGGCGGATCGACGCCGTTTTGCTCGATCTTCCCATCGCGATTTATTACGCGCGACCGGACACCGACCTGAAATTTTCCGGCGTCCCATTCGCGCCCGGATATTACGGCATTGGTCTACTCAAGGAAGACACGAACCTGCTGGCCGCGCTCAACGTGGCAATCGGGCAACTCGCTGCCGACGGCACGCTGGAACGCATTTACCGCAAATACGACGTGTGGGACGATCGGCAGAAGGGCCTTGGGGATTACAAGCCCGAGCCAGTTGCCGCGAGGAAACCGATTTCCACCCTGCGCGAATGGCCCAAATACCTGCCCTTGCTGCTGCGGGGCGCGGCGGTCACGGTCGAGATTTCCGTGTTGGCGATGGCGCTGGCGGTCGTTGCCGGGCTGGTCATCGTGCTGGCCCGGCTGTACGGCGTGGCGCCGCTGCGATGGCTCGCCAGGGCGTACGTGGAAGTTATCCGCGGAACGCCGCTTCTCATTCAGCTTTTTATGATCTACTACGGGCTGCCCCAAATCGGGATCAGGCTCAACGCGTTTCTGGCCGCCATCCTCGGGCTCGGTCTCAATTACGCCGCCAACGAAGCGGAAAACTACCGTGCCGGAATCCAGTCCGTCCCGCGCGGCCAAAGCGAGGCCTCCCTCGCCCTGGGCATGACCCGGTGGCAATGTTTGCGCCGCATTATCCTGCCGCAGGCGCTGCCGCTGGTTATTCCGCCGGTGACAAACGATTTCATTGCCATGTTCAAGGATTCGTCCATCGTCTCGGTGATTACGATGGTCGAGCTGACCAAGGTCTATGGAATGCTGGCGGCTTCCACTTACGATTACATCGGTCTTGGATTGATGACGGCGGCGATTTATTTTGCGCTCAGTTATCCGGCGTCGATTTTTGCGAACCATCTGGAAAAAAGGCTCTCCCATGATCGCCGTTGAAAAACTGGTCAAGTCCTACAACTCCAACCGCGTCCTCCACGGCGTGGACCACAGCCAGCAGCCCGGGGAAGCCGTCGTGCTCATCGGTCCCAGCGGTTGCGGCAAAAGCACTTTCCTGCGCTGCCTCAATCAATTGGAAATCCCCGATTCGGGCCGCATCACCATCGGTGGCGTCACGATCGAAGGCGGATGCGCCCCACAGACGCGCGCCGCCCGCGAACAGCAGCGCCGATTGCGATTGCAGGCCGGCATGGTTTTTCAATCGTTCAACCTGTTTCCGCACTTGACCGTGCTGCGGAACATCACCGAAGCGCCGATGACCGTCAAAGGCGTCACGCGGGACGAAGCCGAGGCGTTCGCGCGCGAATTGCTTGCCAAAGTCGGCCTCGGAGACAAAGCCGCCGCGTATCCCTCGGAGCTTTCCGGCGGCCAGCAGCAGCGGGTCGCCATCGCCCGCGCCTTGGCGATGCGCCCGCAAGTCATGCTTTTCGACGAACCTACCAGCGCGCTGGACCCGGAATTGCGCGGCGAAGTGCTGCGCGTCATGCGCCAGCTTGCCGAGGAGGGAATGACGATGATTGTCGTCACGCACGAAATGCAGTTCGCCCGCGACATGGCGGATCACGTTCTTTTTTTCGACGGCGGCCGCGTGGCGGAATCCGGCCCGCCCGAGCAGATTTTCTCCGACGCGAAACACGAGCGCACTCGCGAGTTCCTGCGCCGCGTCACGACACAATGACCGCCTCCGTCATCGGTCGCGCTTGCGAATGGCGCGGTGAATGACGTAGCGTTCCCGCGATAATATCGTGAAAAACTCATTGGCCACGGACAGTTCGCCGCGAAGCTTCCGCTCTCACAGGATCGAGGTCCCGGAATGAACCTCGGTTTCTGGAATTTTTACAAGTCTTACAATGCGAACCGGATGTTCGAGGACAGCAAATCGGAGTTGGGCGACGATTTGTTGTATCCTATTGTGTACATGGCGCGCCATTTGCGGGCGCTTGGCCACCAGGTCAACACCCTGGACATGGCCGACCTTGAGAGTTTTGATGCGGCCATTTTTTCCGATCATCCGACTTTTCGCAATGAATACTATCGACAGCTGCGAAAGATGCCCGGCAAGAAGCTCTACCTATTTCTGCTCGAGAATCCGGCCAATCGACCGGACAACTACTGGCCCTGGAATCATCGCCCTTTTGAAAAGGTTTTCACGTGGGACCCCGGATTGGTCGATAATAAGAAGTACTTCAAAATGTGGCTGCCGCTGAAGATCCCGGATTCATTCGCCATTAACCGCGCGGAAAAAACCAAATTCTGTGTGACCATCGTCAGCCAAAAATACAGTTGGCATCCGCGCCAGTTGTATTCGGAGCGCGTGCGGGCGATTCGTTGGTTCGAGCGCGAGCACCCTTCGGAATTTGACCTTTTTGGAACCAACTGGGACCGCGTCTATCTTCCGGGGATTCTCTTCCCCCTGAATCTCCTCCTGCAGAAATTTTTCTACGCCAAATTCCCAAACGCCTTCAAGGTCAGCCGTTTCCCATCTTATCGAGGCACGGTGAAAAGCAAGAACGCCGTGATGCGGGCTTACAAGTTCGCCATTGCGTATGAAAATGCCGCTTTTCCGGGCTATGTGACGGAGAAAATTTTCGACGCCTTTTTTGCGGGCTGCGTGCCCATTTACGCCGGCGCCCCGGATGTGACCGATTATATTCCGCCCGAAACGTTTATCGACAAGCGCAACTTCCCCGATTACCCCAGCTTGTATCGCTATTTGAAAGGGATGTCCGACAAGGAATATAACGACCGACTCGATGCCATCGAAACCTTCGTTCGCGGCGAGAGGATAAAACTCTTCGGACCGCAGAACATCACGGATATCATTTTGAAGCACATTGTGGAGCCGCATTTGCGCGCCGCGCCGGTGCGCGACTAAAAAAGCCCATTGGCTTTGGTGCCTTTTCCATTATGCTGTGAAATATCTGCAATGAACCGCGATCAGTCGAACCCTAAACACAAGGCGCCAAGCGGCCTTTTTTGGCTGTTGCTGCTCCTCCTTGGCGGAACCTTCGCGGTGCTGTGCCACGAAGGGTTCCTTCCCTACGAGGTCTTCTGGGCCAATGACTCCGCGCTCGGCGCGATGAAAAACAGCTCCGCGCGTCTGCCCGGCATGTTCACCGGTTATTGGAGCGACTTTTGGTGGTTGGGTGGCGCGGTTCCATCCACCTCTCCCTCGCTCTCGAGCCTTTTCGCCAGTATTCTCTCCCCGGAACATTACCTCAAAGTCTATGCGCCGCTGACGATGGTGTTTTTGGGCTGCTGCGTCTGGTTTTTTTTCCGGCAATTGCGATTCGCCCCGATGGTCTGCGTCATCGCGGGGCTTGGAGCGGGCCTCAACATGCACTTCTTTTCCAATGCGTGCTGGGGCCTGGGGACATGGGTTGTCTCGGCGGCGATGGTCTTTGTTGCCCTGGGCATTATTGTCAGCCCTGATATTCGCCAGTTGTGGATCAAAGGTGTGCTGGCGGGATTGGCAGTGGGCATGGTGGTCATGGAAGGGTTTGACGTTGGGGCCATTTTCAGCATTTACGTGGGAATCTTTGTGGTCTTCTATTTTCTGACTGCGGAGTCCAACCCCGGCAAAGGCGCGCTCAAGGCCTTGGAAGCCGGCATGCTCGTCGTGGTTTTCGCGTTTTTCATTTCAGCCAGCACTCTTTACACATTGGTTGGGACACAACTCACAGGAAGCAGCATGGCCGGAGAAAATGAGCGCGATTCCGAGGCGCGCTGGGACTTCAACACACAGTGGAGTATCCCAAAATTGGAGTCTCTTCGCGTCTTTATTCCGGGTCTTTTCGGCTACCGCATGCAGGAATTTACTACCTCGACCAATAAATCCGGCTCCTACTGGGGTTCGGTGGCCGAGGACCCGCGCGTCGAGCGGTTGGAAAGCAGCGATTCCAAAACGCGCGTTCACGCCGCCGACTTTCTCGGCGTGCAGCCCCAAATACGGGATATTTTCGCCGGAGACGACGTCAAGACCCGCCAGGAGATTATTGATCAGATCAAGGATCGTGTTCAGCGCCGGCACACTGGTTCCGGCGAATACACGGGCCTGCTGGTCTGTCTGCTCGCCTTGTTCGGTCTAGCCAACTCCATTCGCAAAGCCGACTCGCCCTATTCCCCCCAGGAGCGCTGGGCGACGTGGTTTTGGAGTGGCGCGGCTTTGATTTCGCTGCTGGCTGCATGGGGCCAGCACGGGTTCGTCTACAGGTTTATTTATGAGATGCCGTTCCTGACCAATATTCGCAGCCCGATGAAGTTCATGCACCCCTTGAACATCAGCCTGATAATTCTCTCCGGCTACGGCCTTGAGGTGCTTCACCGCCGCTACCTGGCCACGCCGCCAAATGGGAAAAGCTTTTTCCAGGTTCTTTTTGGAGGAATGAAGCGGTTCTCAGGCTTCGACCTAATATGGGCGATCGCCTCAATCGTCGCGGTTGTGGGTTCCCTTGCCGCTTTGCTCATCTACACGGGTTCGCGCGGGGACCTTACCAATTACCTGGAACACAATGGATTTGGCAAGGACATCGCCCCGCAGATCGCCAATTTCACCATCAGCGAAGTGGGCTTGTATCTCGTTTATCTGACAATTTCGGCCGGATTGATCATCGCGGTTCTCACCGGCGCCTTCGCGGGAAACAAGGCTGTTTTTGCGTGGGCCGGCCTGGCCGCGATCATGATTTGCGATCTTTCCCGGGCGGACATCCCCTGGATTCGCTATTTTAACTACCAACAGAAGTACTCCATGAACCCCGTGGTCGATCTGTTGCGCAAGGATCCGTGGGAGCATCGGGTCGTGTCGCGCACCTCGCCGATGGGCGGTTACGACCTCGGCGGCACCGACCCCAATTTCGGCGGACTCTGCCATTGGTGGCTGGAAAATGATTACCCCTACAATGACATTGAATCGCTCGAAATCGACCAGGCTCCGCGCATGCCGGTCCTTGACAGCGCCTATATCGGCAACTTCGCGATCCGGTCCGGGAGCGATTTGACGCCTGCGTTGCGGCTTTGGAAGCTGACTAATACCCGTTATATTTTTGCCGATGCCCGCCTGGAGGCTCTGTTGAACCAAATGGCGCAACCGCCCAACAGCTTTCACACCATCATGCGGATGGATATGGTGATCAAACCGGGAGTTTCGCAGGTCGAAGATGCCGGTGATATGACAGTCAAGACCAACGCCACAGGCGCCCTGGCCTTGATCGAATTTCCCGGCGCCCTGCCGCGCTGCAAGCTCTATTCCAACTGGCAAATGGCCGACGATCAAACCACCCTGCAAGACCTGATCTCTCCCTGGTTTGACGTGGATAAATCCGTCATCGTCGCGACAAACACACCGCTAACGGAAAAACCCGGCCCGATGGATGCGGACCCCGGCACGGTTAAAATCACCCGCTATCAATCCAAGCACGTGGTCCTTGAAGCCGACGCCAAAACGCCCGCCGTCTTGCTGCTCAACGACCGCACCGGCGATTGGTGGCGAGCCTGGGTGGACGAGAAGCCGGCGCCCATGCTCCGGTGCAACTACATCATGCAGGGCGTCTTTGTGCCTCCCGGCCACCACACGATCGACTTCCGGTTTGAGCCGCCGCTGAAATTTCTTTACATCAGCGTGGCGGCTCTGGTCGTTGGGGTACTGCTCGGAAGTTACGTCGTCTTCAATCATTTCTGGCTCGAACCCCGCGTGGAGTCAAAGCCAGCGGCCTAACGCCCAACCGACATCCGGCTTCGCAGCCGCGAACGCGGGACCCGCCCCAATTTGAGACTCGTTGGGCCGCGCTTGGAGCCCGCCTGTTTTGCCAGGACGTAGCTCGGCGATTTTCGCAGACGCCGCCGATATTTCAGTTTGTGGCGCATCCTTTCGCGGGCGGCAATCGTGTGTTTAAGGCAATACACACCCACAGCCGGCGCTCCGCATGTCAAACAAATGCCGCGCGCCTTCTTACGCATCATGTGGACTTGCTGCCGGGACATCGGTGTGCCGTCGGCTTTGCGCAATCCCGTAAATTCATCGTTGATCTTTTTCCTGCTCCAAACTTTTTTTTTCATATTTTCTCTCCTCCCCTTTCCTATTTGTATTATACACCAATTTTTGTAGTTCGCGAATTAAAGAGTCAAGTATCTCACGTTGCGGGGATGAACCGTTGCAGCAGCAGCGCCAGCGCAAACCATAATCCGAACAGCCCAATCCATGGGCTGTTTTCCCCAGCTACAGCCAGCAAATCCACCAGCGCGATGCCCGCCAGAAGGCGCGACACGGTTAAACCCACATTGCCGCCGCCCCAGCGCAGGCTCCGGCTGATTGCCCAAAACTCCCACCCCGCCAAAGCCACTGAAAAGAGCGCCGCCGGCCCCACCCACGCTCCGTCATCGACGCACCCAGCCATAAAAATCGGGGCCGCCAACAGAATGCACGGCAGGTAGTTGACCTCCACGCGGGCGCTCTCCTTGCGCGCAAGCCAGCTCAAGCCGGCCACATAAGCGGCCAGGGCCAATCCCTTCCAAATGGCCTCCCCGTCCACGCCATTCGACGCAGCGGACGCCGCCACAACGTAAACTCCCAATCGGCATGCGCCCATCAACAGCGGCGCCACCAACGTCCATTTGTGAATCGCGTTGTAGGCTAGGACGCACGCGCTCAAACACAACGCCAGCACAAGCGTGGTTGTGCCCAGCCCGGCGACTCCCGCCACGCCCAGAGCCAGCCACGTAAATCCCCACTGCCAGACCTCTTTTTCGCTGATCGCCCCCGAGGGGATGGGACGGTTTCGGCGATGATTTCGATCAAACGAGGCGTCAAAGGCGTCGTTAAGGAACATCCCACCCTCATAAATGAAACTCACCGAAATCGAAATGCGCGCCAGCGTCCACGCGTCGCCGCCGCCTCCCAGCCACCATGCAGCCAAACAATCCGACCACACCGTGGGAAGGTTCGAGACCCGTCCCAGGACCAGGAGGGTCCGCAATTTCGATGGCCGCCGGAATAGTTTCATCTCCGGCCCAACCCCCGCCTTCCCAGTTGTTCCAGGCACCACTCGTATTCCGAAGTCAGGTGATCGACGACGCTCCGGCTCTTCAATTCCACCGGCAGCACTTCCCACGTGTAAGTTTCCATCTCCAGGTGCGAACAAAGGTTCGGTTGCGCCGCCAGAACATCCAGCACTCCCAGCAAATGGTCTGCCGTCGTGTCGAACCACGTCGTCGCCGGGCAATGCAGGGGAATATGAAAGTGAATCCGCCATTGCTCGAACGCGTCGGACGACCGCAGGGCGGCGTCAAGGTCTCGATACCGCGTCAATCCACCACCGGCGGCGCGGGCCACGACCTGGTGCAAATAAACGTCCTCGGCAAAGTCAGCCAACGCGGCGCGAACGCCGGGCGTTGGTTGCGCTTTCAAGGCCGAACTTAAATGTACCTTCGAGATTTTGATTCCATGCCTCTGCAAGTTCGCAAGCGCCTGATGCGGGTCCTCGTACTCCACCGCAAGATGGCACGTGTCATAATTGACGCCCAGACACGTCGCGATCCGCGCATCGTTGCCGTGCTCGGATCGTAGGCGGTCGAAGAATTCCACCGTTTCCGCCGTCGTTTCCAGAAGACACAGCGGCTCCGGTTCCACCCCAAGGTGCAGCGTGCGTCCGGTCTTCTCGGCCTGCATGGCGACATGCTCGACACACCGAAAAACATTGGAACGAATCTCCCGCTCCTGCGCGGGAGTGGTGATAAACTCCTTGAATGATCCCGGCACCGTGCTGACACTCCCTTCGACCCCGGGCGGAAGCAATCGCGCCAGCAAATCGAACAGCCGCTTCGTGTATTCAAGGCGTTCGGAGGTCGTCCAATCCGGCGCATAGACCTGCTCCTTCACCCGCCGGCCGTGAAATTGCCCGAAAGGAAATCCATTGATCGTGAACACATAGCACTCGTGTCGTTCCAGCCACCGCTGAAAATCGGTCAAAGCCCGCGCCTCGCTCAATTGCCGCGAGGCCATGTCGCTCAACCGCAGGCCGATGCCAAAAAGCCCGGACCGATGGATGCGCTCCTTGACCGCCAGGGTGTATTCTTCCAGGGCGCCAAAGGTTTCCGGCCATGTCTCTCCGCGGTGAATATTTCCGCAGTAAGCAAGATGGTGGCCTTTGGCGAGCAGCATCGGCGGCAATCGGGGCGTTACACCTGGGAGTGAAATTTCATTGATTGCCCCAGGAATCGCGCCGGGTTCCCGAAAATCAGCGCGTCGATCTGCTTGGCGTCATGGCCGCGCTGCCGCATTTCCAACGCCGCCCGCGGCACGGCCAGCGGCACGCTCACGCCCCAATCGCACGCGCTGTTCATCCATAACCGCTGGTTCCCGTACTGTTCGATCATGTCCGCCGCGCGCGCCGCCGTGCATTTGGATTCCGGGTAAAGCGTCATCCCGGCCCAAAAGCCGGCGTCCAGCACCAACTCGATGGTGTGCTCCTCGACGTGATCGATGATGACACGGTCCGGGTTGACGCGGGAATCGGCCTTCAACGCGTCAACAATCAGTTTTGTCCCTTTGAGCTTGTCCTCAAGGTGCGGTGTGTGGATCAGTATTAGTTGTTCGTGCCGCGCCGCCAAATCGACATGCCTCTGGAAGACCGTCAATTCGTTCCGGCTGTTCTTGTTCAATCCAATCTCGCCGATGCCCAGCACGTTTGGCCGGTCCAAAAATTGCGGTATGATGTCCAGCACTTCCCCCGCCAGCTTCAGGTCCTCCGATTCCTTCGGATTGAGGCAGATCCAGCAATAGTGCGCCAGTCCGTGTTTGGCCGCCCGCTTCGGCTCGTATTCGGTCAATTGCCGGAAATAATCGAAAAACCCATCCACTGACGTCCGATCAAACCCGGCCCAAAACGACGGTTCACACACCGCCTGGCAACCGGCGGTGGCCATCGCGACGTAATCGTCCGTCGTCCGGCTGACCATGTGGGCATGTGGTTCGATGAAGCGCATGGCGCAATATGCCGTCGGTTCACGTGGCGCCGGGCCACGCGCCTGAAGCGGCTTTGGTGGCGGCGGCGAGCACCGGTTCGAGAGACGGATCACTCAAGCTCAGAAGGACGCGCCTGGCGCGTTCAGGTTTGTCGTGCTCCAATTCTTTCAGGGCCTGGCGGAACGCCTCGATGCGAAAATCGTCAACGCCCTCGGCGCGGTCCACCCGGTCGAGAAAGGCGGCCAGGTCGATCAATTTCGCGCGCGCCTCCATGAAATAGAGATTCAAAACCCGATCGCGCGTCATTCGCATGGTGTTTCCAGTTTCAGGCACGGCGGCCATTTGAACAAGCCGAATCTTTACGGCCCGCATGGTCCCCCTCATCCCCGAATTGCCGTCCTGGCACCGAAATTGTCGACGGCGGTTTTGCGTCTTACCGGTTGGCCGTTGAAGTAGCGGGCCACCATCGTTGCCAGGTTGTCAAAGAACGTCATCCCTCACAATTGTTGTAGTCCGACATAATAAGGGGTATGTAGGCTCCTTCTTGCGGTTCCCCTTCGTGTGAAAAAAACGAGGTCCACCGCGGATAAAACTCGGGCGAGCATTCGCCGGATATTGGGCGAACGCGCGCGCAGGGGCAATGCAGTTTTTGGTGAGCGAAGTAAGGAGACGGCATTTGGAGCACCGTCCTGCGTATTAAAATGCGTTCTTCTTTTCTTCTTCGGACTGAAGGCTCCGTCGGCCAACGGGCGCGTCATTACTCCTGCCCCTTAGGGAATTCTGAAGGTTCGGGATTGGCCTTCTGGAAGAATCTACGTTCGGTCCCGAATTGACCGGGATTCCTTCTGGGGGAGGCCTGGCAACAAACCACCTGTCAACCTCAATGCCACGCTTGCGAAGTTCATTTTGGAATCGAGTGACGATGACGGAAACTACCCAAGGTTCCACTCGACCTCGCAGATTCTCGATCTTGGAAATGTCGTATTTGCTGATGCCCAGCTCAGTCGCAAGCGCGGAATGGCTAATCCCAAGTTCTTTTCGAATTGCCAATACGTGCATTGCAAGGTCGACGCCATCCTTGTGCTTATCGTACTGTTGCCGATATTTGGCATCCTCTGAAAAATGCTGTTGTGCTTGCGTCAGGTCCATAGCTCTAAGCTTTAGGAATTATACATGCTTTTTCGCCTAACCGCCACTTCAATCTCGTGCAATGGCGTCTTCTGGCTCTGCTTGATGAAGCCGTGAACGAGAACCAGTCTGCGCGAATCAGCGTAGAAGCCGATGAAACGGAATCTTTGAACTCTGATTTCCCAAAGAATGTCTCGACCTTGAAGCTTTTTCAAAAAATTGACGGGAACCGATTGCATTCGTTCTACATTTTCGAACACGCGAATGATTTTCGCTTTTTCGTCACGTCTGGCCGTGGAATCCATGAAATCTATCACTGGAGAACGTCCAGCCTTCGTTTTGTAAAATGAGATTTCACGAAATTTCTCCATGATTTCAATGCAGATGTGGTCGCATCATTGCTCGTTCGGATGCATCCGGTAACCCGACAAGGGCCACAGAGTCATCAGGCCACCGAAAATTGACCAGCACTTCGACATGGGAACCATCGATTCCGGCATCTTGTTTAAGAAACTCGTTTATGAGAACAACCTTTCTTTCACGAAATCCTCGGTGAGCTTATCAGCGACAGTGAAGTACTTTAAGTCGACCCCTGCTCGCTTGCACAGATATGCCTTGCGATTATCTCGGCTAATAACGCCTTGCAGGTGACGCTCGCCGCCCAAGTGGTCGAAAGGCTCATAGTGCTGCTCGCCCTGATACTCAATCCCGAGGCTCAAACCCGGGATATAAATGTCCAACTCCAATCCACGCAGGAATTCGGGGCGACTACGGAAGATCAACTCTTGCCCAGGAAACAATGCTGACACAATCCATCGTAAGAGAACTTCGGATACACCTGTCTTCCCGTGTGGAGGAAAGCCTAAAGTTCGACGAAGACGCTCTTCAATCAATCGACGTATCCTACAGTTCTGGCGATTCAGCGTTTGGCTGAGCGTATGAGCTTCTTCCCTGTCCTGGCTGTATTTGGGTACCAGTGAATGCGAATGGGCAGGCGTGCCACTCAACGAAGGCTGCGTAGCTAAAAGCTCGCGCACACGGACGTAACCTTCAGCAGGATCAACCTCGACGAGCGCAGCAAGCTCCGAGTCCAATTCACCGGCCAACAGAAATCCAAATGGCGACACGCCGGCGGCTAGCAACGCATGATGAAAATACCATCCGAGATGCTGGCGGAAAATGGAACACCCGTCGTTATTGCTCCATCGAATGGAGGGCACTCGTCGGTTGCAGATATGACAGACCTTTGCCTTGAAAAACGGCAAGGCTGCGAACTCCTCTCTTGTGGATGCCTTAAGGTGGTTGACGGTTCGCAGGCTTGAAGGAATGAAATGGTCGACTAAAGTGTAGCCCCGTGCGAGACGATAAACCTCGTTCTGCGCGTTGATGCGTAAAAAACGCAACGCGCTTTCGAGTTGGCAATCGCAGAGAACAGGTTGCGCCCCCTCAAACTCTTGAAAGAGAATCCATGTGCCGTAGCATTCCGGATAATGGACAAGGGGTAATGGAAGGGATTCGATGAAGCAATGTCGGCTTCGCACTATGTCCTTGTAATTCCTCTGCGCCCATTCGGGCTTCTGCGGAATTTGGGAACTTGCCGATGTCATGCTTGCCGCAAGTTACGCAGTGGGCAGGATCACGTCAATACTGTGCCAAACTGTAGATACTCACGTTTTAAACTGGTGGACGGTTGTGGGTTTTTGGCAGGAAAATGCGAGCCCGAGAAGTAGGCGAAATCGACATAGTTACCACGATGACCGTATCACGCAGCCCCAATTGACCCCCACCTCGACGGGGGAAGGCTTCAATGCTATTGTCGGCGGCGAGCTTCCCAGGGCGCTTTGAACCATTCGTTATGTGGCGTCCAACATGGACATGAGGTGAGCCTTCCCGGGGCAATCAGGAGCGGACGCCATATAAAACGGACAGCGCCAACCTTGCTTACAAAGTAACAGTCGCGGGCGGCGGTGCGGCGGGGACGATGTGCGTCAAGTATTGCATCGCGACCAGCGACGTGAACAGGCAGAGCGCCGCGCAAATCAAATAGGGCAACGGCGCGTTTCGCACGAAGAGGCTGGCGGCAAACAGCGGGCCGATGATCCGCGCCAGGCTGCCGACGCCCTGGGCCACCCCCATGGTCGCCCCCTGCTCGTGCGCGGGCGCGAGCATCGAGATCATTCCAAAGACCGGAGGGCGCGTGAGGCTGGAGCCGATCGAGAAAATTCCCAGGCCCAACAGCAAGAATCCCCACGTCGTCAAAAACGGCAGGATGCCGATGCCAATGGCCGCCACAAAAAGGCTCGCCGCGATGAGCTTCGGTTCACCCATCTTCTTGACAAGCCGCCCGATCGCGCCGCCCTGCACCAGCGCGCCAACCACCCCGCAATAGGCGATCAGCCAGGATACGGTGCCGAGACCCGACTTGATGCTGATTTTAAAATTCTTCATCACCAGAAGCCCGATGGTCGTCTCGAAGCAGGTGAAACAAAACGTGGCCAGGAAAAAAATGCCGATCAGCAGGTTAAGGCGCGGGGCGCGCAAAATGTGCAGCCATTGTTCCACGTGGGGCCGTTGCGTCACGGAATGCGCGGCCGGTTTCCAGCTTTCGGCCAATCGGAGGGATGCCCAGATGAAGTTCAGCGCGCAGACCGAAGCCGCCGTCCAACCCGGCGCCGTCGGGCCGAAGTATTTGGCGCTCAAACCTCCGAGCACCGGTCCCAGGATGAACCCAAGTCCAAAGGCCATGCCGACCAATCCCATCTTGGCCGACCGTTGTTCCGGCGGCGTAATATCGGCGATGTAAGCCTGGGCAACCGTGATGTTGGCGCCGCAAATGCCCGCGAACAGGCGCGAAAACAATATGACCAACAGTGCCGCATTGCCGGACAACCCCGAGCCAAGCGCAAAAATGACATACGACAAACAGGCGCACGCCGTGCTCCCCAGCAACACCGGGCGCCGCCCGATCCGGTCGGAAACCCGGCCCCAAATCGGCGCGAAGAGGAACTGCATCAACGAGTAGGAACCCATGATGGCGCCGATCATCCAGCCCGGGGCGTGGAAGCTCTCGCTGTAAATGGGAATCAGCGGGAGAATCAGGCCGAAGCCGACCAGGTCAACCAAGACCGTTAAAAATATGATCCCAATGGATGTTGTCTTCTTCATTCGTTAACCGCCGTGGCGCGCCAACCGGCAGCCCAATATGCAACAGCCACCGCCGATCATGCCAACCTATTTTGCCGCGCCGATCTCGTCGCCTCTGATCGCCCGCTGAAATTCATGCCGCGCCGCCGCCTTTGGCTTGAATCTCTCGCGCCCTTTTCGGGTTGGCACGCGATAGGCTAGTAGATTTTGCAGCGGGGCTGCTTTGAGAGAAATTTCTTAGAACGGGGGAAAGCTGGAGGTGGCTTGGGGACCCCCGTTCTGAGAACGTCCGCGAATCGTCTCCCATCGGCAGCCCCGCTGCTTTTTTCCGTCGATTTTTTTCGGCCAGCGAGAAAAACAACCCAAGTTTCCTCTGATTTCCGGCATCGATTTCGTGAACCAAAATGCGTGAAAATCACGCGAATGCGTGAAATATCTTTGATTCCGGACACGTTACAATTCGTTTCCGGCCCGATCCAGTGTTTCCCCTCGTAAAAACGATAATTTTCCGGATGTCCAAGGCCCCCGATTCTGTGGCATGGATTTGGCTGATGAAATCTCACTGATAGAGAGGTCGTTTGGAGCGCGGAATTCCAGTGGCGGTTACGCTCGCGAGGTGAGGTGGGGTCCGTTCTGGAAAAAATTCGGTTCAACGCTCTTCGCCCAAACTTCCTCTCTGTCACGATCAGCACCTGGGATGGCCGGCGCATGAGTCGATAACCCTCGAAGTGACCCCGCGGAATTGGGCGGGGAAATTGCTTCGTCGGCGTTTGACATTGCGTGTCTTTGCCGGATACAGTTGTGCTGAAGCAGTATTTGAGCGAAGGTTGTTTGTGGCCGCAAAAGACGATTATTTGATTGAATTATTGATTGACATGGGGCAGCTCACCAACGAGCAGGTCGCACCCATGCGCGAGGAGTCCGCCGCCAGCGGCGAAGGCGTCATCGATCTTCTTCTCGCCAATAAAGTTATCCGCCCCGTCGATGTCGCCCAGGCAAAGGCCGCCCACTTCGGCTACGAATTCATCAATTTGAGCGACATTCGCCTCACTGACGACATCATCTCGGCGGTCCCGCGCCATGTCGCCAAGCGGTATCGCGCCATTCCGGTCGCCAGGCACGACCACACCATCGCCGTCGCCCTGGCCGATCCTTCCAACCTCGACACTATCGACACCTTGCAACGCATGATCAACGCCGACCTCGAGCTGCGCGTTGCGACCGATGAGGACATCAATCACGCCCTCAACAAGTATTACGGCGCCGCCGATGACTCCGTGACCTCCCTGCTCCAGGACATTACCGAAGGGGAAGTCGAAGTGGGCCTTCCGACCAAGGAAGCCACAGCGGACGACGGCGCGACCGTCGAGGCCGATGCCCCGATCATCAAGCTGGTCAACACTTTGATTGTCGAAGCGTTCAAGGCGCGCGCTTCCGACATCCATTTGGAGCCTTTATCCAAATCCTTTCGCGTCCGCTACCGTATCGACGGAGTCTTGCACGAAATGAAAAGCCCCCCCAAACGCCTGCAAGCTTCGATCATCAGCCGTTTGAAAATCCAGTCCAACATGTCCATCGCCGAGCGGCGGATTCCCCAGGACGGGCGCATTCAGACCCAGGTCGGCGGCAAGTTGATCGACTTGCGCGTCTCTTGCCTGCCGACTAATCACGGCGAAAGCATTGTCATGCGCATCCTGGACAAGGAAGGCTTGCGCCTTGGCCTTCCGGAACTGGGCTTTTTCACCGACGACCAGCAGACTTTCGAGCGCTTGATTGGGTTGCCCGACGGCATATTGCTGGTCACCGGCCCGACCGGCTCCGGCAAAACGACCACCCTTTATTCCTGCCTCAATTTCATCAACCGTCCCGACCGCAAGATTATTACCGTGGAGGATCCCGTGGAGTATTTGCTCGCGGGAATCAATCAGGTCCAGGTGAGCGACGTGGTCGGGCTGACCTTTTCCGCCGCGCTTCGCGCGATGCTGCGCCAGGCCCCGAACGTGATCATGCTCGGGGAAATTCGCGACCTGGAAACCGCCACCATCGCCATCAACGCATCCCTGACAGGCCACCTGGTCTTTTCGACCTTGCACACCAACGACGCCCCGAGCGCCGTCACTCGCTTGATCGATATCGGGGTCAAGCCATTCCTCGTGGCCTCCTCCGTGCGGGCGCTCATGGCCCAACGTCTGGTGCGAAAAGTTTGCAAGAAATGCGCCGCCCCGTACGAACCGACCGAGTCCGAATTGCACTCCTTGAACCTTGATCCAGCCAAAGCGGGGGGAGCCACCTTTAAACGCGGCAAAGGCTGCAATGACTGCAACAAAACCGCCTATCGCGGCCGATTCGGAATTTTTGAAATCTTTGTCATTGACGACGAGGCGCGAAAATTGATTTACGACCGGGTGGCCTCATCGGTCCTTCGGGCGCGCGCGCGGGAGATGGGGATGCGGACTCTGCGCGAGGACGGCGCCCGCAAAGTGATGGCCGGCTTGACTACCGCGGAGGAAGTCATCCGTTCCACCGTCGGCGATGTTGACTAGATGAAAACAATAATTCAATCGGAGTGTTGGAGTGATGCGGCGGGGTTGCATTGCCGCGATCTTTGCGCCCCCGCGCCATTGCTCCGCCGCTCCGTTGTTTCCTGTTGCTAAGATATGTCCTATTCGATGTCAGACCTGTTGCAGTTAGTGGTATCGGAAGGGTCGTCTGACCTGCACATTCGCGTCGGCGTCCCGCCCGTCATTCGCGTGCATGGCATTCTACACCGTGTCGATGGCCCGCCGTTGAAGTCGGAAGATAGCGAAGAATTGATGAGGAGCATCACCTCCGAGGACCACATTCAGCATGTGCGCGAGCAGGGCGGCGCCGATTACGGCTTTGCTTTCGGCGAGATGGCCCGCTTCCGCGTCAGCGTCTTCAAGGAAAAAGGAAATTTCGGAATGGTCCTGCGCCAGATTCCGACCAAGCTTCTGACCCTAGAGCAAATCGGCATGCCCCGGGCCACGATCATGACCCTTCTCAACAAGCCGCGCGGCCTCGTTCTGGTCACCGGCCCGACCGGCTCCGGCAAGACAACGTCGCTGGCCTCCATGATCAACATTATCAATGAGGAACGCGACGACGCACACATCATCACCATCGAGGACCCGATCGAGTACTATCACAAACATAAGAAGGCCGTGGTCACCCAGCGCGAAGTTCACATCGACGTGCCCAGTTTTGCCGAGGCCCTGCGCCGGGCGTTGCGGCAGGACCCGGACATTATTCTGGTGGGCGAATTGCGCGACCTGGAAACCATGGAAGCAGCCATCACGGCGGCGGAAACCGGCCACTTGGTCTTCGGCACCCTCCACACCACCGGCGCGGCCAAAACGATCGACCGTATTGTCAATGCCTTTCCCATCAGCCAGCAGGAAACCATTCGCATCCAGCTTTCCACCGTTTTGCAGGCCGTCATTTCCCAGTTGTTGATTCCCCGAATCGACAAACCCGGACGCATCGCCGCCTACGAGATCATGATCAACACCCCGGCCATTGCTGCCCTCATTCGCGACAACAAGACCTTCCGCATCCAATCCGACATTCAAACCGGCGCCAAGTACGGCATGGTCACGCTGGACTCCTTGCTCATGGAGAAATATCAGCAGGGCATCATCGCGCGCGAGGAGGTTGTCAACAAATCTCAAGACCCCTCCACCATCCTCCAAAAACTGGCTGAATGGGAAATTGCCCAGGCCGAACTCGCCGCCGCTCAGCCCGAGATGGCCAACTAACCTATGCCCTCCGCTGTTTCCAGCCCGTTATTGGATTTGATTCGCTCCCAGGGTCTCCTGGACGATTTGCAATTGGACGAGGTCACCGAAGAACACAATCGCAGCGGCAAGCCAATTTCGGAAATTCTCCAGGACTTTGGCTTCCTCGAAACGGCCGACCAGCTCCAACTCATCGCCACTCACCTGGGCACCGAGGTCGTCCAGTTGACCGACCGCGATTTCACGCCCGAAGTCCTTTCCTCAATCCCCGCCGACGCCGCCCGCATGTATAAGTGCATGCCGGTTGCTGTATTTGACTCCTCGGTCCAGGTCGCCCTGGCCGATCCCTTGAACCCGGCGCTCCTGGATGAATTGGCTTACGTCATTCGCAAGGAAATTGTTCCCGTCGTCGCCGACCCCGCCGAAATCGAGCGCACCGTCGCCCGATTCTACGGCGATTCCCAGTCCAGCGTCGCGGACATTCTCAAGGAACTCGGCCAGGACGGGGACATTGCCCGCGAGGCGGCCGAAGCCGCTGCCAGCGGCGCCGCCGGCGACCTGGAATCGCTGGCCAACGAGACGCCGATCATCCGTTTCGTCAATCTTGTCATATTCCAGGCCGTTCAAGACCGCGCCAGCGACATCCATTTCGAACCCTTTGAAGACGAATTCAAAATCCGTTACCGGGTGGATGGCGCCCTTTACGAAATGTCCCCGCCCCCCAAGCACCTGGCTCTCCCGGTCATTTCCCGCTTGAAGGTCATGTCCGGCCTCGACATCTCCGAACGACGCCTGCCGCAGGACGGACGCATCAGCATGAATGTGGCCGGCCGCAACATAGACCTGCGTGTCTCCACATTGCCGACCCAGTTCGGCGAGTCGGTCGTGTTGCGCGTGCTGGATCGTTCGGCGGTGAACCTCGACGTCAAGGCCCTCGGTTTTCCCAAGGCCGTGTTCGATTACGTCGCCCACGCCATCACGCAACCCAACGGCATTTTCGTTGTTACCGGACCCACCGGCTGCGGCAAGACCACCACGCTTTATTCCTGCCTCCGGGAGGTCAACACCATGGATGCCAAGTTGCTCACCGTCGAAGACCCGGTCGAATACGATATCGAAGGCATCATGCAGGTGGCCGTCAACGAAGCAGTGGGGATGACTTTCAGCAAGGCGTTGCGGTCCTTCCTCCGCCAGGACCCCGACATCATCATGCTTGGCGAAATGCGCGATTTGGAGACCTCCCAAATCGCCATTCAAGCCTCCCTGACCGGGCATCTGGTGTTAAGCACCCTGCACACCAACGACGCCGCCGGCGCCGTGACACGGTTGATTGACATGGGTGTTGAACCGTTCTTGATTTCCTCCACATTGATGGCCGTCCTGGCGCAAAGATTGGTCCGCACCATCTGCAAGAAATGCCGGACCCCCTTCGAGCCGACCGAAAGCCAGCTTTCCATGCTCAACCTCTCCCCGCATGACGTCGGGGACAAAGTGTTTTACTACGGACGCGGCTGCGCGTCCTGCAACGATACCGGTTACCGGGGCCGCCGCGGCATTTTCGAGCTGCTCGTCGCCTCCGAGCCGATCCGCACGCTGATTAACGAACGAGCGCCGACTGTTGTCATCCGCCAGAAAGCCATCGAACTGGGAATGTCCACACTCCGCGAAGACGGATTGCGCGGCATTTTCGACGGCGATACAACTATTGAGGAAGTCGTCAAATACACCTGAGTCATATGCCAAAATTCAACTACGTCGCCATGGACTCGCGGGGCAAGGAAACCAAGGGCACCATCGAAGTCGCCAATCAAAACGAGGCCATCGGCCGCATCAAAGAGATGGGTTTCTTCCCCACCAAAGTCGTCGAGGACAAGGGGTCGCCTGCCGCGGCCGGCGCAAAAAAGGCAGCCGCCAGGAAAGGAAAAAAGGGCGGTGTCAGTCTGAATTTTCAGATCAAAATCCCCGGCCTCAGCGGACGCGTCAAATCCAAGGTGCTCACGACCTTCGCGCGGCAGTTGGCGACGCTCGTCCAGGCCGGCCTGCCCCTGTTGCGCGGTTTGCGCGTCCTCCAAAAACAGGAGAGAAACGCAAATCTCAAGGGCATCATCGGCGAGTTGGCCACTTCCATCGAGGGTGGCAGCACCTTTTCCGAGGCCCTCGGCCAGCATCCCAAGGTCTTTAATCGCCTCTTCGTCAACATGGTCAAAGCCGGCGAAATCGGCGGTGTCCTGGAAGTCGTCCTCAAGCGCCTGTCCGAATTCATGGAAAAGGCCCAGAAGATCAAGGGCAAAGTGATTGCCGCCATGTTTTATCCATGTGCCGTCATGGTCGTTGCCACCGCCATCATGGGCGTGCTGATGGTTGTCATTATTCCGAAGTTCAAGGACATTTTCGCGGGCACACTGGGCAACGGCAGGTCATTGCCGGGCTTTACCGTCTTCGTCATGAGTATCAGCGAAAACATCAAGGATCATTTCGGTCGCACCGTGTGTTACATCGTGGGGGCGGTCATCCTTTTCAACGTCCTGATTCGCATTAAGCTCGGACGCAAACTTTGGGACAAATTCAAACTCAACGTTCCCGCCCTGGGTCCCGTGGTTACCAAAGTCGCCATTTCCCGGTTTACCCGCACCCTCGGCACGCTGGTCAGCAGCGGCGTCCCTATTTTGCAGGCGCTGACCATCGTCAAGGAGACCTCCGGCAACGTCATCATCGGCAACGCCGTTTCGGCCGTCCACGAAAGCGTCAAGGAAGGCGAAACGATCACCGCCCCGCTGGAAGCTTCCGGCGTATTTCCGCCGATGGTCATCAGCATGGTCGATGTCGGCGAACAAACCGGCGCGTTGCCGGAAATGTTGATGAAAATCGCCGACAACTATGATGAAGAAGTCGATAATGCCGTTGCGGCCATGACTTCCCTCCTGGAGCCGATTATGATCGTCTTTTTGGCCATCGTTGTCGGCAGCATCGTCATTGCCATGTTCCTGCCCTTGATCGACCTCATGGAAAACGTCGGCGAGGATCAAAACAAAACCGGCGACAAAGACTAGAGCCTCCTATCTCCAGCCCACCGTTCCCGTGACGTTCGCGGGCTGGATTTCTTGCATCGAGGGTGGGCAAGCGAAGCCATATCTGAATGACCTGATTTGCCCGGTAGGGATCGCCAATCACGAATGCATCGCCGTCATTCGTTTGTCGCATGGAGCACGGCTTCCACTTTTTCGTCAATTCGCAGGGCAGCGGGGTGGCCGGCCTCAACGATCTTGCCGTGAGTGTCAATAATATACGTTATCGGCACGCCACGGACCCGGAAAGCCTTCGCGGGCGCGCTTCCCCAGCCCCCGTCGCCGGCCCAGACGTTGAAGGTGTTGGTCCAGCCGCGCTTGTTTACATGCTCGCGCACGACATCCAGCGTGTCATCAATGCTCAAGGGCACAATCGCCACTTTGTCCCCCCAGTCCGAGTGATCCACCCGCAGTTTTTGCAGGTCCGCCATCGGTCCCTGGCACGGGCCGCACCAGGTGGCCCAAAAATCCAGCACGACCACTTTTCCGCGCAGATCGGAGAGCTTCATTTTCTTTTCGCCGTCGAGCGCGGTGAATTCGATTTCCGGCGCGGCGCTGCCCGGCGGCAAGGACCGGTGTTCGGCGACATAATTCTCAAGCTCCATCCTTGCCTCCGCCTTCTCGTCCAGGACACCGGGAGGAACCTGTAACCAACTCACATTTTCCACCACCTTCCAGCCGTCTGCGAACCGCATCAACTCGTTGACCGCCAAAATGTAATCGCCCGACAAGGAAGCTCCCGATTTGGCTTTTGCGTCCGTTTTCACCGCCAACTTCAATTTGAATTGACTGCCCCTCAGTCCGTCCAAACCGCCGGAAGGAGGTGGCGCCTGAAGCCGGCCAATTGAAGCTTCCTCAATCTGAATTTGCGCGTCCTTGAAGTCAATACCCGCGGCCTCGCTTTGATCGAGCATGGATTGGGCAATTTCGCTTTGTTCCTGCGTGTGGCGGTCGATCGCCTCGTCGATTTCCTTCCGGGAAGCTCCCGCGTCACCGCTTTTCTGGATCATCGCCCAATACGGGTCGCTCGGCTCTAGACCTTCTCTTGCGTAAATATTCGTGTCCCGCTCGCGAATAAATCGAACCAGCGTCTGGCCCATCTGGCAGTTTGCGCAACGGCTGGCGTTGCTGCCACATTTCGGCGGGGGTCAATCCGTCAAGCATTTTGCCGTTCTGCGGATCGTGCATGAATTCGCCAAGCAGTTGACCGATACGAGCGGACCATTCCTCTTGTGAGAGGAAATGGTTGCGAGGGTCTTCTTTGCCGCGTTTGCAACGCCCGATTATTTCCTGGATGCGCTCCATTTTTTCAAGGCGCTCATTGAAGCCGACGAAACCGAGTTCTTTGCGTTGCGCTTCCTGGAGGATATGGAGCAAGCCTTCGATTGGCTTGGCGCGGGGCGTGGTAGCGTGGCGGACTTGGAGATCAAGGCCGTAGTCTCGAAGGCCGCGCTCCGCGTCGCGCCATTGGAGAGCGTTCTTGTCAGTGTTACCGACAACAAGGCGCGACTTCCACACGCCACGCTCGAAGTAATTGCCGAGGTGTGGCACGCCGTGGAGATCATGGACGTGGAGAAACACGCGGCGGACGTGGAGGCCGTTGTATTTGCCCGCTATGAGCATGAAGTCGAGCGGGTAGCCCGTGCGCAAGTCAATAAACAAAAGACATTCGCCCCTCGTAATTTGGAGGTTGCCTTCCGCGTCGCGATACCAAAAATAAGAGTTCCAAGTGACATCGTCCGCGTTGAACCAATCGCCTGGCTTGACGGCAGACCAGTCGCGCTGAACGTAAGGGCCGCGCATCTTGGCTTCCCACGGTCCGCGATGGATGGGGCCGCACATTTCCACTTCCGGCGTTATGGCCTTGCGGATTGTTTCCGGGATGCGGCTCTTGTCGCGGCGGCCGTCGAAACTGTAATGGTTGACAAACTCTTCGGATAACTGCCCGCCCCGGCGAAGCTCGCGGTGAGCAAGGGACTCATTGCCGCCAAGGAGTATGGCCCTATCGCGGATTCTCTTTGCGTCGGCTGAAAGGTCGATTTTGAGAAAGTTTCCGCTGTTGATGGCGCGGCGGTCTTCGATGGAGGAGGGGCAACGGCCGCCGTCAATCCATTGCTGATATTTGGCGTTGAAAGTGCGTTGCAAAGATTCGAGGGATTTTGACAGCCTGATGGCATGGAATAGCCAGCGGAGGATGGAACTTTTCACGGCGGCGTCCTGGCCAGGATTGGCGGCAATGAGTGCCTCGAAATGGCGGAAGGCGGTATCAAAAAGAAACTCACGGTCGGGGCCGGTCGGGGCGGCCTGGTCTTCCATCGCTGCGACGGCGGCGGCTATGGGCTTATGGTCAAACCGGCCATCGGAGCGCGACAGGCCCGCGCCGGGTTTGCGCCCGGTTTTTTCATCGAGGTAGATTTCAAGGCTGGCAAAGTCGCGGCGTCCACCGTCCCGGTTTTTGAATTTGTCGAAGAGATCAAGGAGCCATTTGGAACGCGGGGCGAAGCCGAAAAGAGATTGATACCGGGCGGCAAGGTCCGCGCCAAGTTGCGCCGGGTCGCGAGTGTGTGCGGCCCGGTCTTCAAGGAAGGGTTGGAAGACGGCGCGGGTTTTAACGGCCTTGTCGATTTGATGCTGGCTGCATTGGGCAAGGGGAATTGGAGAGCGCCAGCTATCGGGACGGCAGAGAAGGGCGGCGGCGTCGCGGAAATGACAGCGGAGGGCGATACGTTCCAACTCGGCTTGCATCGAGTCGGGCAGTTGATTGAAGCGCCAGGCGTCGGCGGGGTTGCCGCCAGACAGGGTTTGCGTGGCCGGTTGGATACCTTGGAGGCGCTGCCGCGCGGCCTGGGCGGTGACGCCAAGGGCGGAAGCGATTTGGGCTGCGGTGAAGACCAGGGCGGTTTGCCGGTCTGGCGATTCACCAGCCCCGCTTCTATACGGTGCCGCTTGCCGCTTTATTGAAGCCCGCAGTGTCATGTTAAATGTTCGCAAGTATTTGGACAGCCTTTAGTCGAGAGGGGGAACAATGAAGGCGCGTTTTCTAAAACCCGGCCAGGTCGTCACGATCCACGGCAGGCCAATGAAGTTCGTTAAGAGGTTGCGGACCGGCAAGGAGATCGCCGGGCGGACCGAGAACGTTTTCATTTGCGAGGCTTATCGCGGCCTCAACGGTCCCGGTGACGATGGCCGATGCACGATGTCAGACCAGATGTTCAACGTTTTGAGCAAGCAGACCAGTTGACAGGGCTTACATTTGACCAGGCGCAAGGCCGGCGATCAATTCGCTGGCCTTTTTTTTCGGCGCTGAGACCGCGTAGCCCTGGGCTTCATTCAGCGGGCTTTAAATGCGGTTGAAACGGCCTTTCACGGCGCTGGAAACAGGGCGGGAACGTTTTGCGGAGATTGGTTTGCCTGGCCAATGGGGAAACGGGCGGCCTTTTTGCTCTGTCAAACTATTTGGCTATGGCCGAATTTGCCAGAATTCGCGATTGGCTACTTCTGACCATGTCTTCCGCAAACGTTAAAGAAGCCTTCCACCTTCCACCCCCCAGTTTCGCACAGTATACTTTTCGGCGGAAACGAGTTTCGTTGCAAAGTGTTGATTATTAAGGCAGGTGTCCGAATGCGCTCCATGCGGGACGCCGATTTGAGCATAATTTTTCGGTAGCCTTCCACCCCCTTCTAAAACGGCCCTTGAGCTTATGTAAGTCGTTGATATCGGGCTTGCGTTGAGATTATTTGGGTTCTTTTGGGTTCCCGGAAGACTTATCAGTGAAGGCACACATCTCGCAAGCCCTCTTGACATGCCTCTTGCGACAGTGTAAATACAAAGTAAATACATTGCATGGCCATTTGATCTACAATATCAACAATTATGGAATTCGACTGGACCAATCCGCCTTTTAACCTCGACAGATCGTTGTCCTTGCAAACGATCGAGGAGTCCTTCCAGGATCCATTCGCTCTTCCCAGATCGGAAGAGCACCCC
>DATKFW010000048.1:0-7996 GCA_035511075.1 Vulcanimicrobiaceae bacterium | reverse complement strand
GGGGGGGAGAGAGTCAGCCCAGGGAACTGGGCCTCGTTCAAATCCAAATCCCTCCATACCAGCAGGCATGAGCATGAAAGTCTCATGGCACAATTATCTCACGATTACCGATGCGCGTCCAGTGGTGCGACGCCACTTTCGGGTAAAGCCATCCTGCCACGCGGTCATGTGTGATCGATTCTGACCGACCAGACATCATCCCTCAACGGTTTGAAATGAAGCGATAAGCTCAGACTCAAGATAGGACTCGCCCCAATATGGAACCGGCGCCGCCGATAAACTGGCCTGTGGGTTCAATCGCCGCTTCCGTCTGTCTTTTTTGGAACAAATTCCCGATCCGTGCTTCTCACCTAAGTCAGCGTGAAAAACTCAACATCAACATGCTTATATCAATATGAAAAATCGCCCTATAAAATTGTTCCTCAAATCGTTGCGGATGGATTGCGGCCTGGATTCGATCGGGCGTGATGCCCGGCATTCAGACCAACGGCTCGCCTCATGGTTCGGCTTTGATCGTGTGGCCCACGTTATTGGCATGTCCTTGGTCGCCAGCGCTTTTCTGCTGGCCGCCAACACCGCGAGCGCCCAATACTTTGGACTCAATCCGGCGTTCAACCAGGACGGCAACATTCTCATTGCCGATCAATTCAATAATCGCGTCATCGAAGCGAACCCATCCGGCGACATTGTCTGGTCTTTCGGACTTGGGCCGAATGACTTTTCCTCCAACACCATCATCGGCGTCAACGATGCCCAGCGCGTGGGCGCGTTTACCTTGATGGCTGGCACCGGCACGCCGGCGGGAGTGATTCCCCAAAGCCCGAACGGCGCGGCCGATAACCGCGTGCTCCTGGTTGGTCCCTACGGTGAGATCGTCTGGCAATACGGGCAGTTCGGGCAAAGCGGCACCGGTCCCGATCTGTTGAACACGCCGGTGCAATGCACTTACCTTCCCTCCCAGGACGTCCTCATCACCGATCAGGCCAACAACCGCATTATTGAAGTCAACTTCCAAAAGGAAATCGTCTGGCAATACCCCGGCAGCGATACCAACGCGGCGGACCAGCTCAACAGTCCCAATTCCGCCGAATTGCTGGAAAACGGCCACGTCCTGATCGCCGACCAAGGCAATAATCGCTCCTTGGAGGTCACCAGCGCCGATAAAATCGTCCAAATCTTAACCGTCGGCGGCACCCTCAACACCTTGGCTTTCGCCAGCCGTCTGCCAGACGGCGATACCCTCCTTACCGATTCAGGCAATGCCCGCATCGTCGAAGTGAACGCCCACGACAAAGTCGTCTGGGAATATTTCACGGACACCGCCTCGGAGAGCGTGGCCGCGCCGCTGCCCACGCGTGCCGTGCGTTTGCATGATGGCAACACCCTGATCAGCGACCAGTTCAACAATCGCGTCATTCTGATCGATCACGCCAAACGTATCCTGGCCAGCTATGGGTTGCCCCTGGACGGCGGCGGCGCCATCGGCAACAATGTGGGCTACGACCTGAACTCCACGCAAAAGGGATTGTACTCACCCTACGACGCCAAGGTCGTCGGCGATTATACCGGCCTGACCGCGCCCTTTTTCGTTGAGGGCGTCGGGAAGTATTGATCGCCACAACGCCAATTCCGTGTTACCAAATCTTCCACGGCGCGCTGCCTTCGGACCAGAGCCGGTTGAGGAGGTTGAACTCGGAGAATGTATCCATCGGCTGCCAGAAGCCATCGTGCGTGAAGGCCATCAATTGGCCCTCGGCCGCCATTGTCCGAATAGGTTTTTGCTCAAACATCACTTGTTCGCACGATTCGTCCAGGTAATCGAAAATGCCGCGCGAGGCGACAAAGAATCCGCCATTGATGCGGCCTTCGGTGGCTTGCGGTTTTTCATTGAACTGCGTGATTCGCCCTTCGGGGGAAATGTTCATTTCGCCAAATCGGCCGGGCGGACGCACGGCCGTCACGGTGAGTTTTTTGCCGTGCTGCCGATGAAAAGCGCATGAGCCGTTGATGTCAATGTTGCCCACGCCGTCTCCGTAGGTGATGAAGAATTCAGGGTCGTCGCCCAGGTAGGGTTTGATCTTGTGGATGCGTCCGGCGGTGAACGTTTCCTCGCCGGTGTCGGCCAGGGTGACGGTCCAATCTTCCTCGTCGTGGTGGTTGTGGAATTGGACGGCTGCTTTGTGTTCGAGTCGCAGCGTGGCGTCGCTCGTCATCCAAAGGTAGTTGCGGAAAAAGTCCTTGATCATGTCGCCCTTGTAGCCGAGGCAAAGGATGAACTCCTTGTGGCCGTGCGCGGCGTAGAGTTTCATGATGTGCCAAAGGATGGGGCGGTTGCCGATGGGCAGCATGGGTTTGGGCCGGTATTCGGTTTCCTCGCGCAAACGGGTGCCTTTGCCGCCGCAGAGAATCACAACTTTCATAGCGGGATGGGAGTGTTCAAGTAGCAACGGGCCATTTCTTTGTTAGAACCATTGGTCATGGATAAGGCAACGAGGGCGACAGGGGCAACTGGATTTTTCATCCGCCCCCAAAATCTTCGGCCACCAGCCGCGCGATTTCTCCACCGATGGCCAGGGAAGCCGTCGCGCCGGGACTGGGCGCGTTAAGCACGTGCAGCGCGCGCGGCCGGCGCACCAGGCAAAAATCCTGCACCAGCTCCCCATCCGGCGACATCGCCTGGGCGCGCACGCCGGCGCCGCCTGGCGCAAGGTCCTCGACGCGAATTTCCGGCACCAGCCGTTGCAAGGCCCGGCAAAATAATTTCCGGCTGAACGACCGCTTGATCTCCTCCCAGCTCATGCGTTTGTGTTTGTTGATGAAGCGCCACAGGCCGGAAAAGCTCAACGCATCGTAGAGGTCCAATGGGTTCAGGTCGGTTTTGCGGTAGCCTTCGCGCGCGCCGGCCAGCACGGCGTTGGGACCGGCTTCGACCCCGCCCTCGATCAACCGCGTGAAATGAACCCCCAAAAAAGGGAATTGCGGATCGGGCACCGGATAAATCAAGTGGCGCACCAGATGTTGCCGGGCCGGTTTGATCTTAAAATATTCCCCGCGGAAGGGGACGATGCGGACATCGCGCTTTTCACCGGCCATGACCGCCACCCGGTCGCAGTGCAGTCCGGCGCAATTGACCACGTAATCCGCTTCCCAATCGCCCGTCGCCGTCCGCACCCGCCACTTTCCGTTTTGCGCTTCAATCTTGTTGACACAGACGCGGGCCGCGACCCGTCCGCCCGCGTCTTCGATTTTTTTCAGCATCGCGCGGCAGACCTGGATGAAGTCCACGATGCCCTCCTGCGGAACGTGAACGGCCGCGACGCCCGCCACGTGCGGTTCGATTTCGAGCATGCGCGGGCGGTCCAGCAGGCGGAGGCCTTGCAGGCCGTTTTGCCGGCCGCGCTCGTGGAGTTGGCGCAGGCGGCCCAATTCCGTCTCGTCCACCGCCACCACCAGCTTGCCGCAGATTTCATGGCGGACGCCGTTCTCTTGACAGAAGGCGGCCATTTCCCGGATGCCGGCCACGGCCAGCCGGGCCTTGAGCGAGCCGGGCTTGTAGTACAATCCGGCGTGGAGCACGCCGCTGTTGTTGCCCGATTGGTGGCGGGCGACGTCGTTTTCCTTCTCCAGGACCACGACTTGGTCGGCAGGAAAGCGGCCGGACAATTTGAGGGCCGTGGCCAAACCAATGATGCCGCCGCCGACAATGATGATTCGCTTCGCTCGCACTCGATTGGAAAATCTTCCCGTAAAACCATCGCGTCAACTTAAATTTCCAGGCTCCATGACTCTATTCCTTCCGCTCGTAAAACAAACCGATCTCCGAAAGGGCCGGGCTGACGGCAGCCTGGCTGATGCGCACGCGAACCCGGCTCGTGGTCACGTCCGCGCCGCGTGCCAGCCGGCAATTGCCGATGCTCGCGCCGCTGGCAAATTCCTTCCACTGGCCCTCCTGCCATCCCTCCACCGCAAACCCCTCCACGCGCTGGCCCAACGGCAGGTACTCGCGGATGCGCGCCACGTTAAACGTAACTGGTTGCGGGAATTCCAAAACCAGGCTCGCGTCGATCACCCCGTCGTCGGTGGCCCAATACGTGTCGCGTTTCCCGTCAATCACATTTTCCGCGCTATAACGGCGCTCATGGCCGCGGACGTTGGAGGCGCTCACCCGAGCTTGACGGGCCAGATCGACGGCGAAGATGGCGTCGCGTCGTCGGGCGAATTCCTGGAGCGAGGCGATGTCGGGATCGTGGATTTGACCGCGCTGGTCCGGCGGAATGTTCAGGAGCAGCGTGGCTCCGCGTCCGACGGATTTGAAATAAAGGTCGAGCAATTGCGCGGGTGTTTTAACCCTGCCGTCCTCGTTGGGGTGATAAAACCAGCCGGGCCGGATGGAAACGTCGCACTCGGCGGGCACCCAATCGGTTCCGGGACGGTCGCCGCGGTTCAGGCGCCCTCCGTCCGCGTCGCCGGGATAGAAGTCGCGCCGGTTGAGCGTATCCCAGCACGGGTCGCCGGCGATGCCGTCCTCATTGCCGACCCAGCGAATGTCCGGGCCGGCGTCGCTGAAAATGCAGGCCATCGGCTGCCGTTGGCGGATCAGCTCGATGGTGGTGGGCCAGTCGTAATAAGTATGGCGATCAATGCTGCGGGTTTCGCGGGTGCCGCCGTAATAGCCGTCGCCGCCGTTGGCGCCGTCGAGCCAGATTTCGGAGATCGGGCCGTAGCCGGTGAGCAATTCGGTCAGTTGGTTGCGGTAATAGGCGACGTAGGCCGGGGTTCCGTACACGGCGGAATTACGGTCCCACGGCGAGAGGTAGATGCCGAATCTCAAACCCTGCTTGCGGCAGGCCTGCGAGATTTCCTTCACCACGTCCCCTTTTCCGTCGCGCCACGAACTATGTTTGACAGAGTGATCCGTGAAGCGGGAGGGCCAGAGACAAAACCCGTCGTGATGCTTGCACGTGAGGATCAACTCCTTCATGCCCGCTTGCCGGGCGGCGCCCACGATCTGGCTGGCGTCGAACGCCGTGGGTTTGAACACGTTCTCGCTCTCATCGCCGTAGCCCCATTCCTTGCCGGTAAAAGTATCCACGGTGAAATGGGCGAAGCCGACAAATTCCATTTCCTGCCACTGAAGCTGGCGCGGGCTGGGCACAGGGCCGTATGGCGCGGGGGGCGGCACGGCCGCCGAATTCCGGGCCGACGCCGCGAGGACCAGGCCGGACAACAGAAGAACAATTTTACAGGTCATGTAGTCCCCTCATTTTCGCACCGGTGGGCATTGAAGCAAGAGCTGATGTCGGAATGGTTCGCGGATTAGCCACATCTTAAACAGAATTGGAATTTACATAAGCATATCGGTCAGGATAGTGGGTTTGACCCGGTTTAACCCGGTTAGATTGGGTTTGACTGAGTTTGACTAGCTTTGACCGAGCTGTGGTCGCCCCCTCTTTTTCGCCACCGCCAAGCCAATTTTCCGTCACTCCCCCACCCTCGCAGGTTTGATTCTGTTTGATTCTGTTTGATTCGGTTTGACTGGTTTGACTGGTTTGACTGGCATATTCCGCCGGCCTCTTTCGCCACTGGCAAGTCCAATCCGAGCTTCCTTCATAATTCATAATTCATCCTGGGGCGGCATTCCGGCAGAATTCCGCACACCGTCCAAGCCGAGGCCGGGGAACTGAGCCTTAGTCAGTTGCCAATCCGGCCATTGAGCATGAAAATCTCATGACAGAATGTTCGCACGATTTCCGATGTTCGTCTAGTGGCGCCGCACCACCTGCGGGTGAAGCGGTCATGCCACGCTGAATTTTCCGCGGTTGACTTGATTTTCAGAATTGTGATAGTTTCCGCCGAGTCCGCAAACCCGAAGAAGATTATGAACAGCGAATTAAGCAAAACGATTTCGACGTGCGCGATCTGGCTCTCAGTGGCCTGCATATTGACATTCGGATTTTTTAAGATGAACATCAGCGGCGACGCCGCTTTTATCATCCTTCTCCTCGTTCCCGCGCTCACTGTCCTGGGCGCTGTGGGGGCCACAACAGTAATTTGGAAGCCGCCCCGAGAAGATAAGAAGCCCGCTGATTCAGCCCCCTTGCTAAATCCGACGCCATCGGCTCCCCCAATCGTCAAAAGTTGAGAACATTTACGCCTTCTATTTCACATTTCCTTCCCAATGGGCCCAAAGCGCGGCTTGCCACAATGAATACAAGCCTCGGCAGACTTTTGCCAACGCCTTTAGTTAAAGAGCCGGCAGCAGTATCACTCGATAAAACTGCTGCGATGCCGTGCTAATTGGCTCCGATGCGCTCACCACACCGCCGGCGGCGGTTACCGCGGTGGCGACATTCGTCCAGTTGGGATGGCTCAAATCGCTTGCAGACTGAACCTGATAGGAAAGGCTGGCAATGCCGCTCCAGGTGAACGTGATGATGCTGTCCGCCAGGGTGGCAGACTGCAAAACCGGCGCGGGAACGGTCTCCACTCTGACGTCATCCAACCCAAATGCCGCCGGGACATTATCGAAATCAAATTCCAGCGTTGTGCTGACGGCTGTGGCAGAAACGCCGAATTGCAGGTTGGTCCAGCCGAAAGCACCCAGGTCGGTCTGTGCGTAGAGCGTCGAGCCATTCCAGCTCACGGCGAAGTCGTTCTGGTTGTTCAATCCTGGCAACGCAACGCTCGTCAACCAAAAAGACACCAGGTATTCTTGACCGGGCCTCGTGGCCACGGTTTGGGAGAGGGAACCATTCGCAGGGGAACCCGCCCAAGCCCACTCCCCGAGGTACGCCCCATATAGCCCCGAACGCACGAATACCCCATCGGATACGCCGGGCAGCGCGTTGGTTCCAGCCACGTCCACGTCATCGGCGGCCAAGGCAAACGAAAGGTTGGTATTGCCGGCATAGTTCCAGTCGGTGAAGTCGCCGGTTTCAAAGCCGCCATTGCCCACATACAAATCAAATTGCCGGTTCTGCGCCGTGCCGTCGGTCAAGTCAACAATCGAAACATTGCCGCTGTAATTCCCGATCAAAAAATTACTGGCCCCCGCATTGAGATTGACCGTGACGGTCGAGGCATCGCCAGGCTTGAGCGTGCCTGCGGTCGGCGAAACGGTGAGCCAAAGGGAGGTATTGACGAGGCTCCAGTTCAATAGGGTCGAGCCGATATTGGCCAGGGTGTAAGTTTGGGAAGTCACGCTAAAGGGCCCGCCGCCAGGCCCGATGGAGGTAAAACCCAAGGGCGAGGTGACGACCAGGTTTTCCGACGGCGGGGCCAACAGCGCCCGCATTAGATTGCCGCCAATCATCGCGCCCCAACCGGTGCAGAGGTCATAACCTGCCGTCGCGTAGTACTTGGTTGGAGTGTTGGGCGTGATGTTGTTTCCAGTCGTGATGTCATGAAAGCAGGAAGAGTAGTTGGTGCTTTTTGCAATCGCGTAAAGAGCGGGATTAGCAAAGCCGACTGGGGGCTGGCCATTAGCCGCGGCCTGCTGGTTCACCAGCGCCATGAAACCGGCCCACAGTGGAGTGGAGAGGCTGGTGCCCGCCGTCGGCAGGTCAAGGCCGGTGCCTAACAGGCCGCCTAAATAATCGTTGCCCCACACCACATCGACGTTGTTTGCCACCAAGGCCACGTCCGGCAGGTTGCGCATAGTTGTGGAGCCTTGGTTGGCAGTCATGCTAATGCCTTGCTGCCAGGCCGGGATGCCGTAAGTGAGGCTCACTCCGCCGCCGGACGCCTCCTCGGGGGTGTTACCCGACAAAGGATCGCTCGTCGCAGGCGTGAGCCATACGGTTTCCGACACCCATGCGCCTTCCGGGCCGGTCGTCGTCAATGTCGTTCCGCCTACGATGGTGATATAAGGATCGTCCGCCGGTTCGTCAATCGCGCCGGGATAAGCCCCGGCGTCGCCGCTGCCTTGAAAAAAGCTTTGCCCTTGCGCGGCATATTGCTGGTAAATTTGCACCGTCGAAAGGTTGACCCTCTCCCC
>DATKFW010000047.1:0-15325 GCA_035511075.1 Vulcanimicrobiaceae bacterium | reverse complement strand
GCTCCAGCGTTCGTGCCGTTTCACAGTGCCGTTCAAGATATTTGGGAACCCAAGTGTCCCAACCGTCGCTATTGACTCCGGGGACGCGATGGTGTTCCTTGGCTTCCAGTTCAGCCCGCAGAGACTTGGCTTTGGCGGTGTCGTTTGGATTATCAGCGCGGAGGCCTGTGGAGCGATGAATTTCCTTCCTGTCGGCGTCAAAATAGACGACATACCAGAACGGCGAACGGTCTTTGCGATATAAATAGGCCATAACGAGTGCAAGTAGTGCAAGTAATCATACAACAAATCAAGCGATTTACCTAGGGAAATGCTGCGTTGACAACCACTTTAAACCACTTTACTAGAAACGAGGGTTCGATTCCCTTCACCCGCTCCAATTGACAGCTTGCGAAAGGTTGTGACAGACAGTGACAATCGCCCCTGTTTACAATGGTTTCTGGTGTATTATGGTGGAAGTCCTCCCTATTTGCGCCGCTCTCCGCAATGCCGACATTGGAAATGGGTGGTGGCCGTGGGGGTTTGATGGAAAGAGGCCTGTCCGATGCTGCGGATCCAACTGGTAATGGGTGACGCTCTGGCGCTAAGGGCTGGCGATTTCGAAGTAGTATTGCGGTGAGCCGCCTCCAGCCGGCCGGCTCCAGGCCGTGTTGGTATTGGTGGCGGTGATGGTCCCGCTTACGTCCATCCAATAGGGCGGATTGAGGCTGCTGGACGCCAGCACGCGGTAGGTCAAGCCCGCCAAGGTGTTCCAGTTCAGGGCAAATGTCCCCAGTTGCTGCGTGATGCCGACGGTGATGGGCGGCGCCTGCGAAATCAAAGTCGCGCTGGCGAAAACGCCTTCGCTGGCGTTGGTGTAGCTGCCGCTAGGGTTGGTTTCGACTCTGATTCCCCGCACCATGTACCAATACGTGCCCGGCGTTTCCACATCCGTGTCATTAGTCCCGGTGATCAATGAACTGTTCAGCCGCAGGAACGGCCCGCAAGCGTGGGCGGAAATGTAGATGTTGTAGCCCAGAACGGAATCGGCGCCGGGCTGCCAGTTCAGCGCGATGCCGCCGCCTTCCACCGTGGCCGAAAAATTCGTCGGCGGAGTGAAGGGGTCCTGGCGCAACGTTGGGTCTCCCATGAGATTGATGTAAACGGCGCGCTGGAAGGCGTTGCTGGCGCTTTGGTAAAGCATCAAATTGTTGACTGTCAGCCGCGTGCCGTAGCCGATGGTTTCGCCCAGGCCCATGTGGTGGACGAACCAATGCGGCTCTCCTACCATCATGCAGGCCAGCCCCATCGTCGGCGTGGCCAGCACGGAGCGCAATAAATCGTCCTGCCCGTTCCAATTTCCCATGTAACTCCCGAAAAGCATGACGAACACCGCCTTCGCGTCGGTGCCGACAATGTCCGTGCTCAAGACCTCGTTGTATTCGCCGTTGGTGCCCAGGTAGGTGCATCCGTTCAGTTCACCGCCCCCGTCGCCGAAGGCCCAGAGATAATTCGTCGTGTCAAGCATCGCAATCCAGCGTTGCGGAATCGGCGCGTCGTCCTGGATGTTGGCCTCGATGATGTCGTTGGTTCCGTATAGCGGATTGCTCGCGCCAAAAAACGGCGTGAAATTCCGGTAGCCGCTGGCCGCCATCGCCAGCGTCCCATCCACGTCCCCGCGCCGGTCGCCCATCAGGGACTGGCGCTGGACCTGGATTTGGTGAGTGCGCCACTTATGGTCCTTGTTGAGGTAATTGCGCAGCAATTCCTGTTCGCTCGGCCACGGTCCTTCGACGGACCCGACGCCGATCATGTCAAACATGTCCACGCGGCCCACCTCCAGCGCCACGTCCGAGGGAATGTAGCTGGGGCCGTTGGTCGGGTTCTCGGGCACAGTCCAGTCATCGTTCATCTCACCGTAGTAAGTGTCCGCCGGCATGGCGCGGGTGTAGTGGCCGTCGTAATTCAGATAACCTGACATAAGAATCGGCACGTGCCCGAAGAGAAAAACCGCCTGCATCTCTTCCGGATCGGCCCAGTAATCGTTCGTGATCAGGCTGCGCACGGAAACAGGCGAATCGTTGCTGGAAACATCGTGGCAGATAAGGTCCCAGCCGTCGCCGACCAGGTCGCTTTTCAACTGTTCCAGTTCATTTGACAGTCCAATGGTGGAATTGGTGGCGATGATCAGCTCCAGCGTGCCCCGGTCCTCTATCAGCGGGGCTTCAATGCCGGAATAAATATAACCGAAGCCATTGTAGGTCAGGTCCAGGCTGGGAACGCTGACATACTTCGCGATTTGATACTCGTAAGTCACTCCCACCAGCACATGGGTGTCCGTGAAATTGGTGACGGTCCCGTCGAATTCCGCCAGGGGATCGCCCCAATTGGTGGCGTCTTCGCTCTTTCGGTAAATCGTGTAGCTATTGTATCCGCCGGCTCCCATGCCGTACATGTCCGGTATCCAGTTCAGGGTGATCGAAGGCGGATTGGTTTGCAGGGCGGCGGTGATTTGGACCGCATAGACCCACGTTGAATCGGCCCGCAATTGAAGCGGGGCGATGAGCCAGAGCAAGCTGGCGCAGCAGAGCAGAGTTTTCCATTTCATAAAAAGCCCGCCAGGAAGCCTGGCGCAAGAGCGGCCGGCCCGCAAATTGGCCGGGCCAAAGCACCGCTCTTCGGTCTGCGGCGCACCTTGGCTCGAACAATGCTTTTGTCAGTCGCATGACGGGCAGGTTAGGATTTTGGCCTAACCTCTTCCATAGGGTCTTTCAAGTAGATGGGGCGCGGGGGGCGATATCGCCCAAAACGAGGTCGTGGAAAGCTCCACAATCCGATGCGAATTGGGACCATGAATTTGGCGACGGAAGTTTCTCCCGCTCCGAGCGGGAGAGGGTCGGGGTGATGGAGAATCGCGGAGAGTCTCGAAAATCAGGAATTTACAAGTCAATTGCACCCTCCCCTCCCCGCAATAGCCCTCCGATCTTGCCTTCGCCGTCGAACCGAAAGATGTCAACGCCCGCAGTTTCCTTACCGAACAGGCTCAAGTAGCGCACATGGACAAAGGCAAGGTTTTTGTCGATGGCGATGCGCTTCACCTCGCAGCGAAGGCGCCCAACCTGCCTGAGAAAGCCCATGACGCCCTCGACGCCATCCGGTACCAGCGGATTGTGTTGGATATATAAGCCCGACACGAGATTTGGGTACAGGTCGGCCCGCCCTTCGTTGAATACTTGGTCGTAAATGACGTTTATCACTTGTCTCATGTGGTCTTTATTCATAATTCACGTTTTACATTTCATTTGTTCAACTGCTATTCGGAAAATGGGCTGCTTGCTAAGAGGTCGGCAAAATTGGGAGCCTTGAAGTCCTCGACGTATCGGCTGCCAAGATCTCTTAGTACGTTATCAAAGCTCGTTTGGGGCTGCCGAAGCTCTTCCTGCACTCTCGCGAATCGATGAGAGCGGATGTTGACCTCAAATGCCGTGCCTTTGCGACCATCGGAGCTCGATTGGCCCTTGCTCGCGGCTCTTCCAGTATTCTCAAATTCGCTCTTCATCGCATCAGAACAAAAATGGCTCAGCGCAACACAAAGCAAGTGTATCCAAAAAAAAGCCGGATTCCACGTCGAACGCTGCCGCTGGTGTAACTGTCAAGCCTTGGAGGGAATCATCCAAGCGTGGATTAGCGCACTTAAGCGAATTTTTGGAGGCGGGAGGCGGAATCGAACAGGTTTAGGCGCTTTCAGCCTTTTCCAGTCCCATTCCACAACGTCTTCGCCACCAGAGGCATTCAGCCTCACAAGCATCGAACACCCCTGCCATTAAGCATTTCCGCCGCTTTGTCAAGCCCTTCTATTACTCACAAACAAACCATCAAGTACTCAGCAACTACTCCGCAAGAACTTGTTTACTGGCACGAATTTCCGCGAAAATGCGTTTGATTGAAGTAAGGCAAGCGAACAGTACACATATATGGCGGGACAATCCGATCGCGAACGCGAGATTTTCAACTCGGCGCTTGAGCGCGCAACGCTCGCCGAGCGCGTCGCCTTTCTTGACGGGGCCTGCGGCGAGGATGTCGAAATGCGCTCCCGCCTCGCGGCGCTGCTGGGTGCCCATGATTCGGCAGGCGGCGGATTCCTGCCGATGGACAGCCCGACACGACAACCCGACGTAGTCACGCGAAACCAGGATGTCTCGGCGGGCGCGTTGATTTCTGGTGAGGAACAGCCGGGCGACAGGATAGGACCTTACAAATTGCGCGAAAAGGTCGGTGAAGGCGGCTGCGGTGTGGTTTACGTCGCCGAACAGGAGAAACCGGTCCGCCGCCGTGTAGCCCTCAAAGTGATCAAGCTGGGGATGGACACCCGATCTGTGATTGCCCGCTTCGAGGCTGAGCGGCAGGCGCTGGCAATGATGGACCACCCGAACATCGCCAAGGTGCTGGATGCCGGGGCGACGGCGGCAGGACGACCTTATTTTGTGATGGAACTGGTTCGCGGCACCAAGATCACCGACTACTGCGACCGGAATAAACTGACCACCCGTGCGCGGCTGGACTTGTTCATTAAGGTATGCCAGGCCATTCAGCACGCTCACCAAAAAGGGATCATCCACCGCGACATCAAACCCTCAAACATCCTCGTAACGCTGCATGACGGGGTGCCTGTGCCCAAGATTATCGACTTCGGGATCGCTAAAGCGACGGAAGGACGGCTGACGGATTTGACGGTCTATACGGACCTGCATCAATTTATCGGCACCCCCGCTTATGTGAGTCCGGAACAGGCGGAGTTGAGCGGACTCGATATTGACACCCGGGCGGACATTTATAGTCTGGGGGTCCTACTATACGAACTGCTCACCGGCAGGACTCCGTTCGATGCTAAAGCGCTTTTGAAGTCGGGTCTGGATGAGCTGCGTAAAACGATTCGGGAGACGGAGCCTCTCCCTCCTTCGACAAGACTTAGCACTATGCTAAGCGCGGATTTAACGGAAGTGGCGCAGAGGCACAGCGCAGAACCGCCGCGGTTGATCAGCATCGTTCGCGGCGATCTCGACTGGATTGTACTCAAGGCCCTGGAGAAGGACAGGGCTCGCCGCTATGAAACCGCCAACGGCCTAGCCATGGATATACAGCGACATCTGAACAACGAACCCATTGTCGCTCGTCCACAAAGCTCGGCGTATCGGTTTCAAAAACTGGTCATCCGCAACAAGCTGCTCTTTACCGCTGTCGGTGGCGTGGCTGCGGCGATTGTGTTCGGGTTGGTGGGAATCGTTTGGCAATGGCGTCAAGCCGAGCACAACCACCAGGAGGCCGAGGCGAACTTATACGCCGCCGACATGAATCGTGCGGCGCAAGTACTTGACGATTTAGGTCCGGCGGCGGCGCGCGGACTCCTGGAGCGCCATGTCAGCCAGGGTCGATTGCACGGGTTCGAGTGGCGCTATTTATGGAAAAAGTGCCTGGGTGACTTTGCGTATTCCTTTCCTTCACACAGCAATAGTGTTTGGAAACTCTCCTTTTCTCCCGATGGCAAGATTCTCGCCGCACTAGAAGCAGCCGGAACCCTCCGCGTATTGGATATGAGAACGCGGACAGAGAGCATTTGCCTCACAAACGTCACTGGCCTGGCTGGATTCACGAAGGACACCCAGGAACTTGTGCTGCTTCAGGGCGAGCAGAACCAGGCCCCTCTTGTCCGGTATGATCCAAAAACGCACAGGGTGAGCGCCACATTCCCCATGCAACCCCACCTTAACTGGTTGCCCAACTTACTTCAGGATGGATTCACCGCCCTTCTTCCAGGGAGGGCAAGGGAGCTTTCGTTAGTGAATGTGCGAAATGGCGAGGTGACCAAGGAATACAAACTATCGAGTCGCAGTTTCCCCCGATGGCAGGCAATTGGCGAAACTTGCGCTGTGAGCGGTGATGGGAAGTGGGTTTTCTCGCTAGACAACGCCGAAGAGGAGGGCACCACCGGCAGACTTTCGATTCACGACATGAATTCGGGTGAGATTCTGGCGACCTACCTCGATGAAGCGCCAGGCACACCGAAGACAATCATGACCGACCGCTTTTACATGCTGCGCCTGTTGCCCGGCGGCAGGACGGCCATTTGGGCCACGCGGGATGGCTATTTGCACCGCTGGCAGTGGGGGGAGCCTTCGTTGCCGCCTCTAGCGGAACACGGACACCACGGCATTATCTGGGATATTGCTTGTTCGCCGGATGGAAAGCGACTTGCTACGGCCGGAGACGACGGAACGGTTCGAGTCTGGGACGCCGCGAACCTTAGCGAACTGCGCATCCTTCGCGGACATGACAGCGCTGTCTTTACGGTAGCGTTCTCGCCGGATGGACAATGGCTTGCCAGCGCCGATCAGGACGGCGCGATCAAACTGTGGGACCTCGGGAGCGCAGGCGGCTCCGGCCAAGCCCCGGTGATTGCGGCCAGGCAATTGGCCAATCGACTCCTCTTCGCGCCCGATGGCCAGACGGTCGCGGTGGGAACTGATGACGATGGCATCAGCGTTATCTCCGCATCTTCCTGCCAGGTAACAGCTTCATTCACGGACCTCCTTTTTCCCGCCAGGTTCGCCTCGGACGGGATACGTATCGTCGGTCTCGGAGGTGTCGGCAATCTCGTAACTGGCAAGGTTGAGCGTTTAGCTGAACTCCCTGATCTCGCTTATCCGTGGGCGCAAGATGTTTCGCCGGACGGGCGCTGGCTTATTTACTCCTTCAACTCCAAAGACATGCGGAGCCACCGGACCGAACTGCGAGACTTGGAGCGGGGAACGGTAGTCACGAACTTTATTCCTCATTCCATGGTAATCGCGCTGCGTTTTGCGCAGGACGGAAAAACCATCCTGGCTTCCAAAGCTGACGGAACGTTGGATTGGTGGACGATGAGTTCGGCAGGGTTAGAAACGCGCCGGAAGATTCAGGTGGGTCACTTTAGCCGGGCCATGGCTTTGTCACCCGATGGTGGAAGCATTGCGCTGGGCGGGGATTCACGGATCAGTCTGGTGGACTACCAGACGGGATCGGTCCGTCAGCCCATGTTTGGGCACGCCCAGGAGATTACTGGGATGGCGTTTTCGCCGGACGGCGGAACGCTTGCCAGTTGCAGCTTGGACGGCACCATCAAACTTTGGAACCTTCAGACCAAGCAGGAGGTCTGCACGATTACTTTTGATGTGAAGCCCGCTCCAGGAAAGGAGATTGGGGTGCAAGGAGTCGCCTTTGCGCCCGACGGCAACTCCCTTTGGGCATTCTCACGCAGCGGCGTGCTAAAGTACTGGCGCGCGGCAACCTCGGACGAAATTAGCGAAGCCGTTAGAGGGGACAAACCATGAGCGAGATCACCGTCATTCTGAACGCCATCGAGAAGGGGGATTCCAAGGCGGCCGAGGAGTTGCTGCCTCTTGTTTACGAAGAACTGCGCAAGCTGGCGGCATCCAAGCTTGCTTCGCAATCGCCGGATCAAACTCTCCAGCCAACCGCCCTCGTCCATGAAGCCTACCTCCGCTTGCTGGGTGACGGCAGCCATTCCTGGCAGGATCGCCGCCATTTCTTCGCTGCGGCCGCGGAGGCCATGCGCCACCTGCTGGTAAACCGCGCGCGGCGCAAAGCCGCCGTACGTCACGGAGGAGGTTGGCGGCGCGTGGATCTGGATGATGTTGTCGTGGCGGCGAAAGCCACCGAAGATAACATTCTCCTGATTAGCGAGGCGTTGGAAAAACTCGCCGCGCACGACCCGGTCGCCGCTGAACTGATTAAACTGCGATTCTTTGCCGGGATGACCTTTCGAGAGGCTGCCGAAGTGCTCGGCCTGTCCGAACGCACCGCTAAGCGCTATTGGGCCTACGCGCGCGCCTGGCTGTTCCAAGAGATGCAGAACCTCTGATCGCGCCCTGGTGCTCGTTTGAAAAAATTTCTGGCACTTTCCTTCACCAAATAGGGTTTCTGTATGTGGAATGCCAACAACTACCAAGATCGATCGGAAAGAGGATCAAATTGCCATTCAAAGATTCGCCAAAAGCGCCATTCATGCGCGGAAGCAGGCTTGGTTTTCGTCGCTCCTGGGCAGCGCCGCGCTATTGCTTTCAGCGGGTCAAATGGCGTGGGGCGATTACTGCTATTGGACCGGTGACGCAGGCAACGGCCTTTGGAGCACGCCCGGCAACTGGGATGGAAACGTGGCGCCGGTTAGTGGCGACGTCGTGGTATTCGGCAATGCGGATCATGACCATGGCAATAAGAGTGGCACAACGATTTGTGATATCCCGGACTTAATCACCGGCGGAGTGCTGCTGGACCGTGACACCGATTATTTTGAAATAACATCAATGGTCGGGGCGCTATCCATCAATGGGAACTTGGACGTCGAGGGCGCAGGAGCCCCAGTTGCTCTCGAGGTTGCGGCTCCATTGACAATTTTAGGTGGCGGCCAAATCATTATAGAGCCTCACAGTTCGTCCACATACTCCGGCAACTTCGACGAGCCGGTCCAGTTTGCTCAAGGAGGAGAAATTGACGCCTACTATTCGGCGCTCAACTTTAACGCTGGCGTATCCAGCTATGGAAATCTCACGGTCAGGGCTGAAAGCTTTAGCGATGCCGATTTTGGGGAAATACTAAATGCCAGCGTAAACTTCACTGATCTTGCAATAGACGGGAGCATGGACTGCATTACCGTGGAAGGCGGGACCGAGGCTTCGATTAGCTTCACTGGGACCAACAACAACTCGATCAGTGGATACCTAGAACTCGACGGCAGCGGCATCAACGTTTTCAATATGCCTTCCAATAATGTTGTGGCATCCAACATTATCGTGCTCGATGGAAACACTGCGGCTATCCGGTTGGCTGCTCCAGGCAATTTGGGCCAAGGGTCGACCCTGACTATCGCCGAGGGCGCCCAAGTGACTTTGCTCGGAGAGGACCCACTCATGGGCAGGCTGATCCTTGAATATCTTGCCGGAGACTCGGCGCCGCCCGTTCTTGACCCAGGAAGCACTACGCCTGAATTCGGCCCTGGCGCCGGCATTTTTGTCATTGACGATAGCTCCGCGGGTCATGTGACGTTGTCGGACAACATTCGTCTTGATGGGGCCCAGATAGATGTTCGCGGCAGTGGAGCAGTTTATTTCGACCTCGATGCGTCAATCCAGGGATCAGGATTCAACAAAACTGGGCCGGGCACGCTCGTCCTTGCCGGTGCGAACAACTTCACGGGCGCTGTGACCGTTTCTGAGGGCGACCTTGAACCGACCGACGTGGCGTCATTGAATATCACGGGCGCGCAAGGGGCGCTCCATCTCAATGGAGGCACCCTTTTTCTGCAAGACCTGGATATTCCGAACCTGCCCCTTTACGTCGATGCGCCGTATTCGGAAATTCTGGCCTACACCCCATGCGCATGGAGCGGGCCGGTCACTCTCAATTCCACCCTGACCGTTGCGCCCATTGATTTGAGCGGAAACAACCAGCCGATCAACTTCTCCGGCGCAATTTCAGGACCGGGCGGCCTTTACCTGCAAAATGAATTCCTCGGGACGGCCACCGTTCAGCTCACTGGCTCGGATGCCAACACCTTTACCGGCGGGATTACCGACAATTGCCAGCTTTTGGAATTGAACAAGCCGGCGGGCGTCACCGCTTTTAACGGCCCGCTTGTTGCCGGCGGCCCTGGGGGCGTGGCCATGGGTGAAGTGCGATGGCTCAACTCGGGGCAAACGTCTTTGCCGAACGTCACCGTTTATGACAATGCCTTTCTCAACTTGAATAACTTTAACGACAGCTTCGCCGCCATCACACTTAACGGAGGTCAGATCGAGACCGGCACCGGGCAGCTTTCCCTTTCCGGACCTGTGAGCTCCAATCCAACCGGCGTCACCGCTGTCATTAGTGGCAACCTCGATATCCAGTCGTCTGGCAGCGCGATCTTCAACATCGGAGCTGGCGGCGTGGACCCCGACTTGCAGATCAGCGCTGATCTGACCGGCACCATGCCAAACCTGATCAAGACCGGTCCTGGCATCCTCGAGCTAAGCGGCGCCAACAATTTTGCCGGCTCCGCCGAAGTTCAACAGGGCGTTCTGGAAGTGGGCAACAACAATGGCCTGGGAAATGCCAGCGCCACTGTGACCGTTGCCGCCGGAGCGGCGCTTCAAGCCGAGCCGGGTGTCGCCTTGGCGAACCCCATCAATATGGCGGGCGGCTTCGCTGTCCCGGAGGGCGAATCGGTTGTATTGACAGGCAATATCACGTTGCAAAATCCGACAACCATCGACGTCGCGGGAAACTTGTTTATTGCCGCGAACCTCAGCGGCGTCGGTGGATTGACCAAGACCGGCGCGGGAAATCTCACACTAAGTGGCAACGCCGCCAATACTTATACGGGCGACACGCAGGTCAGCGGCGGCACGCTAACGCTAAGCAAGCCAACCGACGACTACGCCGTTCCTGGCGATTTGATTATTGGAGCTTCAACCGGTTTTGAAGCCTCGCCCTCCACTGTGGTGCAGGAAAGCGATTCGAGTATAGGCGGCAACGTAACGGTCAATGCCGGAAGCCTTTGGCAACTCGACGATGGAGTTTTCCAGGTATTCAGTGTTTCCAATCTCAATGGAACCGCATCGCTCACGCTTCGAGGGGGCGGGAGCGTCCAAACGGGTACGGGCGGGCTAACCTTCGTCGGTGGTGACGATGTCGAGGTTATCCCCGGCAATTCCGGCACTTCGACCATAGCGGGAAATATGTTGCTCTATCCCGGACCGAATTACCTGATGGTGAACGAGCGAACCGAGACGATTGCGGGCCCGGAATGCCGCATCGACGCGACGATCGGAGAGACTGCCGACCTCGGAGTGGGCGCCACGGCACAGTTGATCAAGGGTTCCTCTGGAACTTTGGTTTTGACAGGAACGAACAATTACGAGGGCGACACCATTGTTTCAAACGGCACTCTTGAAATCGACGGTTTCCAGCCCCTAAGTCTCATCAAGGTGTATGCCGCCACCTTGCAGGGGAACGGGACGCTGGGAAGCCTGGAACTGGACGATCCCAACGCTGTCCTGGACCCGACCGGGATTCTTTCGTCGGCGGTGCTTTGCAGTAATTTTAATCAGGGCACAGCTCCCAACGGAACGCTGCAAATCGAGCTTGCGGGCGAGCAAGCTGGCACGGACTACAGTCAGGTTGTGTCGAGCGGCGCCGTATCACTTAAGAATCTCAATCTCGACGCATCCCTCCTATTCTATTCCTCGTACGGGGATGAATTCACAATCCTCAAGAATAACGGGGCCACGGCGCCCACGGGTGCCTTCAAAGGTTTGCCGGAAGGGTCTGTCTTTACGATCTCCGGCGAGCTTTTCCAAATCACTTACGCGGGAGGTTCCGGCCATGACGTCGTCCTCACCCACCTTTCCCCTACAAATCAGCCCGACGTCGCCAGTTGGATCAATACTTCCGGGGGTGACTGGAACAAAGGCTCGAACTGGAGCACTGGCCTCTCTCCCAACGGATACAACGTCATAGTCGGCGTCGCCACTTCGTGCGTGATTTCCAACAATGCGAGCAGCTCGGTTGCGCAGTTCGTTTACAACAGTCCGCTGGCCACACTGACAGGCAGCGGCAACTTGACTGCCGGAGGATTATTCGAGTGGGAAGCCGGGGCGATCAACGGAACGGGAAGCCTGACTGCCAATGGCGTCGTTCATCTTTACGCGCCTGTTTCTGGAAATCTATCTCTTACCGGCGAATCGTTGGTCAATTCCAGCCTGGCAACCTGGGGTTCCAGCACCACCCTCACTCTGAGCGACGGCGCAATGATTTCCAATACACCCACTGGCACTTTTCAGTGCGAAGCCGACGGAACGATGCAAAACGGCCCAGGCGCAACTCTTTTCGCCAACGACGGATTGTTCGAAAAGATCGAGAGCTTCGGGACCACCGCCATTGAAGCGCCATTTAATAATTCGGGCACTGTGCGGGTGTTAACCGGCGCTCTCGATTTGGGGGGCGGCGGAATCCACAGCGGCGACTTTGAGGTGGCGCCCGGTGCGACGCTCTCTTTTGCCGCGGGAACCCACACGACCCTGGCGTCTTCGAGGATCTTCGGGGCGGGTGACTTCTGTATTCTCGGCGGCATCGCGAATTTGAATGGCACCGTAACAACACAAGGCGCGCACAATTTCACGGGTGGAGTCGTCAATCTGGGCGATAGCTACGACGCCGGCAGTAATGCCGTTACAATAGGCGCTTGCACTGTCAACTTTGATGGAACCAACCCGGTTGCAGCGGCCTCACTGACCGTCGGTGGTTACGGGACTATCGGCGGGTCGAATACCGTCAACGTCAGCGGGCTTTTGGCTTGGAACAACAGCTTCGCAATCACCGGCAGCAACAGCCTGGTCGCCAATGGAGGACTCACGATCGCATCGGGCGGGAGCCTGCTGGGGCGCTCGTTGGTGAACATGGCGTCGGCGCTTTGGTCCAACAGCACCGTCGCATCACTGGCCCTCGGCTTTGGGGCGATCATTTCCAACGCGCCGGGGGCGACGTTCGACTGTGTAGGCAATAATACAATCCAATTTACGACTGGCAGTGGAACGGTCGCCAATGCCGGATTGTTTCGCACGATTGGCCCACCCGCGACGACGACAATCGAGGTTCCCTTCGACAACACCGGGACGGTGGAAGTTCAGTCAGGTACGCTGAATCTCACAGGTGGGGGAATCAATGCGGGTGCCATTAACGTTTTTGCAAACGCTGTCCTTTCGTTAGGGGGCGGGTTCTTTCTTGCGCCTGGAGGGAGTATCAGCGGCTCGGGCCAGCTCCAAGTCTCGACCTCGACGGCAGACGTCGCCTTTGGCGGCACGGTAAACGTCGGGGGGAGCAACATTTTCATGGGTGGCGTCGCTAATCTGACCGGCAACTATGTCTGCTCCAACGTTGCGTTGGTAATCGACGCGGGCGTGGCCAATTTCAACAGCAGCAACGTCATTTCCCCATCATCCCTGACGATTGGCGGTTATGGCTCTCTGGGTGGATCAAATCCTATCGTCGTCAGCGGACCGGTGACCTGGAATAGCGGTTTCACTGTTTCAGGCAGCAACAGCCTGATTGCCAACGGCGGATTAACGATTGGGCCGGGCTCGGTCACGCTGGAGGGGCGGACGTTGGTGAACATGGCGGAGGGGCTGTGGACCAATAACGCCACCACCCCCAACAGCGCGATTTCTTTGATTGACGGCGCCATCCTTTCCAACGCGCCGGGGGCGACATTCGATTGCGTCGGCGATGGCACGATCGAAGCCTCGACAGCGACAGGCGGTGGCTTTGTCGCCAACGCCGGGATATTCGAAACCATTGGGACTCCGGCAACCCAAGTCATCCAGGCGCCTTTCTCAAACACTGCGGTCGTGGAAGTCCAATCCGGCACGCTCAGTTTTGGGGAAGGGGGATGTTCCATTTCCCCAACCAATTCGCTCGCGGAGATGGCGGTTTTTTCCAATGCGACGATTGATTTTCATGGCGGCACATTTCTTCTCGACTCATCCTCCATCATTGACGGGCCAGGAAATTTAAGCGTCAGCGGCGGCACGGCCAGCCTGGCCGGAGAAGTGGACGCGCTGGGCACGCACAGCTTCACCGGCGGCACCGCCGAAATCACCGGGTTTTATAATTGCGAGGGCAACGCGCTGGTCATATCCGGTGGGACGGCCAACTTCAACGGATCGGGCGTCATTGCTCCTTCGTCGCTGACTATGGGAATCTACGGCACGCTCTCGGGTTCCAATTCGGTAACGGTCGATGGCCCGATGACATGGGGCACTGCAAGCACAATTTCGGGCGCAAACACTGTGACGGCCAACGGCGGACTAGCCATTGGTCCGGGAGTTGGCTTGAATGGGCGAACGCTTATTAACGCGGCATCGTGCGTCTGGAGCAACAGAAGCACCGCTGGCTCCCTTTCTCTTGAGGGCGGTGCCGTGATCTCCAACGCGCCGGGAGCAACTTTTGACTGCATTGGCAACGGCGTAATAAATCTCGGCTTCGGCAGCGGGTTGTTCGGCAATGGTGGACTATTTCGCGTCAGCGGCGGGGGAGCGGAAACGTCGATTGAAGTCCCCTTCAACAACAACGGTACGGTGGAAGTGGACTCCGGGACTTTCAGCCTTTCTGCGCCATTCACCCAGGCCGCTGGATTGACCTTCCTCAATGGCGGCAACATCGCCAACTCGTCGCCGTTGCAAATCCTGGGCGGGGAGTTAACGGGCGGCGGCGTGATTTCCGGCTCGGCGACGAATGCCGGACTGCTTCACCCGGGCGGGCCGTTGGGACAGACTACGGTGGACGGTTCATACACGCAAACAGCGGCTGGCACGCTTGATATCCTCTTGGCCGGGCCAGGTCAGCCGACCGGATTCAACAGCCTGATTGTGAGCAATTCGGCCAGTCTCGCCGGTACTCTGTCCGTGAGCGTCACGAACGGATTTGAGCCTCCGGAAGGAACCCGTTTTCAAATCCTTTCCTGCGCCAGTTGCAGCGGTGTTTTCAACGCGCTTAACATTCCGCTGGGCCTTTCTGTCAATTATAGCAACAACGGCGTTTTCCTGGTTGTCACCGGGCCGGTTATTCTGCCAACGACACTCCAGGCTCCGGGGATTTTGGGAGGCAACTTGAGCTTCAACTTCCAGACCGCCTCCAACCAGAGCTACACCATCCAACAGAATTCCAATCTTGACACGACCAACTGGTTCTTCGTCACCAACTTTACGGGAAACGGCTCCGCCTTCCAATTCGAAACGCCAGTCACAAGCGCCCCGCAAAACTTCTTTCGAGTGCGCCAGCCGTAAGCACACTAGCTAAACCCGTTCCTTCGTCCCCCATCACCGCCTGGCAAAGCTGAGACTTCATGAGTAGTTGAGCAGTATTAATGGAGTAGTTATTGAGTAGTTGCCCGGCAACGAATTTGTTGGAATTCGTCAGGCTCCACCTGCAAGGCGTTGAGCACCAACAATTTATTGGAGGCGAGGGTCGGAATCGAACGCATCCCGCCTTCCACAAGCCACTCGAAATCAACTACCTATGGCATCGCTGATGTCTTGAATTTAAGGCGTTTATATTTTATGTCAAGGATAACTCCACCCGACTTTTCTTAACTCAATTTAACCCCCACCAGATTAGGTTTGCTGGCACTTCTGCTGGCACTTTTTGAGGCACTTTTTGAGGCACCTTCATATGTAGCTTCCGAAGGATTCTGCCTCACTTTCATGAGTCGTCCGCAACGGGAAAATCGCGATGCCGTCGAATATCCTGGAAGTTC
>DATKFW010000046.1:0-24736 GCA_035511075.1 Vulcanimicrobiaceae bacterium | reverse complement strand
GAGAGGCCGCAATAAGACCGGTTTTTCGACGGCTATTTCGGATCGGATCGGATGAAGCGCCCACCTCATCCGATCCCGGATCCTGGTGCGCATATACGCAAGACCGGCTTCGGGTGTGGGAAAAACGCGCGATAATCCAGGAGCGGGTTGACAAGAAGGGGACCCGTCGTACGGTGTGGCATATTGAATTAAAAACAGACATCAAAGGAACATCTATGAGCACAGCAAACATCCATGCGACCGATCTCACTCAACGCCCTCCGCGAAGCGTGCGCGTCCGCCTCGGCGGTTACGCCGGACTGCCGCGAATGCTGGACAAGGGACGCGCGACTATCATAGGCAAAAACGGCGAGTATCACTTCGATTGTCCCCTGGACCAACGCGTGCTGAGTTTTCTGGGGCTTGAGGCCGAGGCGTTGAAAGCCCAATTGGCCGCGGGCAAGGGCGACGGCGAAATCCTCGAATGGATCAACGCCAACGCGAAGCACAAGCGTTCGGAGTGGGAAATCGACCAGTGGTCGGGCTACATGGAACGTCGCGGCCCGGACAGCGACCCGGACACACTCAAGTTTTTTGTGGACCTGGTTGGCAAAGTGGCAAACGGCCGGGCGGACATCAGGAGCTTCGCCGATTTATTGGACCTTGACGATTACGCGAGCTACGGCGGGAAGGCCTAAGAGCGGTCTATTTCTTTTCCAACAGTTCCAGGCGCTTGAGGTCCTCAGCCAGGAATTGGGCGACGTCTTTGAACTTGTTGACGTTTTCCGGCTTGATATCCATCAACGTTTGGTGGGCTTCGAGGCAGTTGCGCGTGATGTCCGCGCGCGTGATGTCGGGCGCTTTGGAAAGAGGCTCGAAATTGTAGGTCAACGGGCCGGTGCAGCGAGTGATCTTGAACAGATGCGCCACGCCGAGGCTGTCCAGGAGTTCGGCGATGCGCGGGTTCGGATTGAAGAGCTCGAGCGGGGAAGAGCCCTGCGGCAATTTGCCATCGCAAAATTTCAGGCCGATGCCGGAGAGCATTCCCAGAAACGTGCTGTCCATTGTCACGCAATCGCACAATTCAAAGACGAAGCGATTGTAGCCCCGCTGCCACACTTCATTGATGAGCTTTTTCAAATCCACGCTGGACGTGAAATCAGCCCGTCCGCAAACCTTGATGCAGACGACCTGCTCGAAAACCGCCACCATTAAATTTGCTGTCTGGCTCATGAACAACTCCAAATCAATATCCGGTCGCAGCGACAAAGAGTCAAGCTGTGGCGGCCAAAACCTCCGCGCCCGCCGAAGCGGTTGGGCGGCTGACAATCCGCACCAGCGCCTGTTGCAAGACCAGCGACGGATCGAGGTTGCGCGAAATTAACTTCTGGTTGCACTCCAGCAAGAGGTCCATCGCCGCGACGAGTTCGGCCAGCGTGTAATTGCAAGCCTGGGCCGTCGCCCGGAACAGGACGTAGGGATTCATCGCCAACGGATTGAATTTCTTGTCTTCCGCCAGCGCCTCGGCCGGGACGCGGGACAATTGGTTCCGGAACCGGCTGTAATCGTTCTCCGGTTTGATCCATTTTTGCGCCAGCATCTCCCGCGCAAAAATCAAAACGCGCACTTTACTGATCAATCCGTAAAGGAGCCCGATTTCATTGCGGTGCGAGTCGCGGCGCGTTTCCCACAATTCCTCATCCAGACGCCGCAGCAGGCGGGAGAGATCGCGGTCCCCGAGGGCGTCTCCCAACGCAAAAGCCCGCGCCTGTTTGTTGCGCGTCACGATGGCATCGACGTCCCCGCTTTCGATGCGTGGACGCTCCCCGACGTAAAGGACCACCTTTTCAATCTCGGCGCGCAACGCACGCGCATTGGGACCCGTGTGGGCGACCATTCGAGCCAGGGCTTCATCGGAAATCTCCTTGCGCGATTCTGCCAGCGTTCGGAGGGCAAAGGTTTCCGCCTGGGCCGCCCAATCTTTGTCCTCCGCCGACCAGCCGTCGAGAATTTCAACAGACCCGATTTTTTCCAGGGTCTTGTAGATCGTCTTGCGCTTGTCGACCTTTCCGGCGCTGACCAGCAGGCGGACATCCTGCCAGGAAAAAGCTTTCAACTCGCGCGAAAGCTCCCCCAAATCTTCGGTCACGGCCTGCGCGGTGGCGGCTCGTTCCTCGCCGAGGAAATTGCAGTTTTGCAGCCAGATGACTTTTGCGGAGCCGAAAAATGGAAGCGTTTGCAATGCCGCCCGCAATTTCGCCAAAGCGGCCAGGGCCTCACCGCTATGATTGACGGCAGCGTCGATGATTTCGTGGTCCATTCCGCCGGCGTCCGCCGACCACTTTTTGAAAACATCGCGCGCGCGCTCCTTGATGCCAAACTCGTCCTGCCCGCAGACAAGGAGCACGGGTGCTTTGGGGGAGGCGGCGGGCATAAACGGACCAGGCTATTCCGGCTCCTCGGATTCTCCCGGATTTTCGGTAATCCGTTCAAGCAACTCGCTCATGTCTTCGACCTGCTCGAAAAGCTCGCTGGAAACGAAAATCGGACGCTTTTGCGCGGTGGCCAGCGCGAGGCAATCACTGGGGCGCGCGTCAACCTCGACGATCTTTCGTCCGAGTTCATTCTCCTGTTGCAAAATCAGGCGCGCGTAATAAGTCGAGTTTTTCAGTTCGGTGATGATGACTCGTTCGATGGTAACGCTGAGGCCCTTGAAGATGTTGTTGATGAGGTCGTGGGTCAGGGGACGTTCCTTGGGAGTGTCGCGAAGGAACATGCCGATGATGGCCCCCATGTTGTGTTCCACCGTAATGGCGAAGACCTTGGTCTCATTGCCCACGAAAATCGCGCAGCCGCTCTGGGACGGGAGAATCCCGCGTATTTCCACCGGCAAAACATCGCTCTTCATAACAACAGGTTAGACGCTCGCCGCAAAAACTCAAGTCGCCGTTGGAGTAAAAAAGTGCGCGCCCGCTTGCCAATTGCGACATTGCCAAGCGGCCTTTGCCTCAACCACAATGGCGACAATGGACTTCGCTGAGAAGATTCTCAATGCCTCCACCCTGGGCCCCTGGCGCGAAAACCTTCGCCGCACCGGGCGCAAACTGGTGGTCACCAACGGTTGCTTCGACGTTCTTCACCTGGGGCACGTGACGTATCTGCAACAGGCCCGCGATGAGGGCGACGCGTTGTTGGTCGGGGTCACCAGTGACGCCGGAGTTCAGGCGCTCAAAGGACAGGGGCGCCCGCTCAACGGGCAATACGATCGCGCCGCCGTTTTGGCTGCGCTGGAATCGGTCGATGCAGTTTGCATCTTTACAGAATTGGACGCGCGCGCGTTCCTGGAATCCGTGCGCCCGGATATTTATGCCAAGGGCGGGGACTACACGCTGGAGACGATCAACCAGGAGGAGCGCCGCCATCTCGAAAGACTCGGCGTCCGAATCGTTCTCCTGGGAGCGGTTCCAGATAGGTCCACGACGGCCCTTGTCGAACGGATGAACAGCGCCCAGGCCCCGCGAAACGACTTGCGTCCGGAGTCCAACAGCACTTCAATGGATTCCATGCCAGCCGAATCGTTTCAAGCCAGCCGGTGGACACACGGCAACTTTCTTTTCCCCACAGTGATTGAGGTCTCGGATAAGTCCGTCGTAAGGCGCAAGAGATCGTGGTTCCGCAGCGACGAGATGAGCATTGGGATTCAAAAGGTGGCGTCCGTCCATATCACGACGGGCATGATTTGGTCGAACATATTGATCGAATCCACCGGCGGGACTGATCCGGTTGCAAGCCACGGCCATCGGAAAAGCGACGCGCGCCGGATCAAGGAGTTGATCGAAACCTGGCAGCAGCAAGGGACCCGGTAACCCTTTTGTCACCTATTTGTCACGTCCCCGCCGTTGTTTGGGAGAGCAACCGCGTCCAGACTGGAGGGCGTGAAAGCCAGGATACTAGTGGTGGATGACGAACCGGATGTTTTGGACTTGGTAACGTATAATCTCGTGCTGGCCGGGTTTCAAACCGAGACCGCCGTGGATGGCGCGGAGGCCCTTCGCAAGGCCCGGTCGATAACGCCGGACCTGATCCTGCTGGATCTCATGCTGCCGGAAATGGACGGATTGGAGGTCTGCAAGCTCCTCCGGCGAGATACCAAGACCAGCTCCATTCCGATCATCATGCTTACCGCCAGGGCGAGCGAAATCGACCGGATAGTCGGGCTGGAATTGGGGGCAACGGACTACGTGCCCAAGCCCTTCAGCCCGCGCGAGCTGGTGCTGCGGGTCAAGAGACGATTGGAACAAAACACCGCCACACAAGCCAAGACCTGCCATGCGTTTGGGCCGTTGCAAGTGGATGTTTCGCGCCACCTGGTGACGGTCAAGAACAAACGGATCGAACTCACCGCAACGGAATTCAAACTCCTGACTTTGCTCATCCAGCGTGCCGGCCATGTGCAGTCGCGCGATCAATTGTTGCGGGACGTTTGGGAGTACGAAACGCACATCGACACCCGCACGGTGGACACCCATATGCGGCGCCTGCGCGAAAAACTCGGACCTGCCGCCCGGTATCTCGATACGGTGCGCGGCGTCGGTTACCGCTTTTTGGCGGCCCTCAATTAGTCTCCGCTCATTGCTTGATCGGGAGGATCTTTATATTCCGGAACGAGACACTGCCCGGGTGGTCCCCTTGTAGGCCGATGTAACCGGTGTCGGACACGGCAAAGCCCGCCATCCTCGAAAACTTGCTTCGTGCCACGCGAGCGTTGAAATCGTCGCTGTGCAGCACGTAGTCGAAATACTTTACGCCGTTGAGATAGTGCTCGCACTTTTGGGGAGTGACGATTAAACGGACATGATTCCAGTGATCGGCCGGGTTGGTGGCGTCAAGAGGCTTGCCGGTGGCGGGGTCGATGGGCGGGCTGTAAAGGCCGTAGAGCCATCCACATAGCGAACCGGTGTCTTCGGGCGGATAGTCGTCCTCTAATTGGAACTCCGGCCCTGTCCACCAGATCGTTGGCCCCTTGTCCGTGACGTGGTACATAATGCCGCTGTTGCCTCCGGCGGAGATCTTGTAATCCAATTGAAGCTCAAACCAATCGAACTGGTTGCTGGTGACGATGTCGCCGCCGTGCTGAACATCAGCCATGGTGCCGTCCTGGATTTCCCAGCCGGGGGAAATCCCGTCCTTTTTGAAGTTGTGCCAGCCGTTGAAATCCTTCCCGTCGAAAAGAAGCTGCCATCCGGCGGCCTTTTCGGCGTCGGTGAGGGTATTGTTTTCCTGCGCGAAGCCGGGCAGTGCCAACAGCAGCGCGAAGGAAGTCGAAGCGATAAACGTGTTGTGTAATTTCATAAGATTCACTGGCTCCAGGATGCTACGCTGCCTGCGCGGGCCGGAAAAGCAAAAAATCGCGCCGGCATTTTCTGCGTTCTCGCGCGATAGAAACGGTTCGTGTTATCGGCAGGAAGCGCGATTACCGAAGCTTCTTTGTCGCCGAGGCGTTCTGTTCAACACGTCAAGAGCCTATTGCGGTCTGCGCAGAATGGTGTCGCGTTGCGCCCAGGCCGGGTCCGCGTCTGGGTAATCGAGATTGTAATGCAAGCCGCGGCTCTCGGGACGCAGCAGGGCCGACGTGATTATCAGCTCCGCCACGGTCGCGATGTTGCGCAACTCGAGCAAATCGCTTGTCACGATGAAATCCCAGTAATACTGCTGGATCTCCTCCTGTAGATTGGCAATGCGGCTGCGCGCCCGTTGCAGCCGCTTGTTGGTGCGCACGATGCCGACGTAATCCCACATCATGCGCCGCATTTCGTCCCAGTTGTGGTGGATCACCACCAGTTCGTCCACGTTTTGCGCATGGCCCGATTGCCACGCGGGCAACGGCAACTCATTTTTCGGCCCGGGCGCGTCGCGCAGACACGCGGCGGCGCGGTGCGCGCAAACCAGGGCCTCAAGCAGCGAATTGCTGGCCAGCCGGTTGGCCCCGTGCAATCCGGTGCAGGCCACTTCGCCCACGGCGTAAAGCCCCGGAATCTCGGTGCGCCCGTCGACGGTTGTCACGACGCCGCCGCACTGATAATGCGCCGCCGGCACCACCGGGATGGGCTCACGCGTGATATCGATACCGAATTGCAGGCAGGTCGAGTAAATGTTGGGAAAACGCTCGATGATGAACGACGCCGGCTTGGCCGTGATGTCAAGCAGAACATAGTCCGCCCCGCTCTTCTTCATCTCGTTGTCGATCGCCCGCGCCACGACGTCCCGCGGCGCCAGCGATTTGAGCGGATGGTAGCGGTCCATGAACGGCACGCCCGCGACGTCTTTCAAAATCCCCCCCTCGCCGCGCACCGCTTCGCTGATCAGAAACGATTTGGCCTTAGGGCTGTATAGGCAGGTTGGATGGAATTGGATGAACTCCATGTTGGCGACGGCCGCGCCCGCCCGATAAGCCATCGCGACTCCGTCGCCGGTGGCGATATCGGGATTGGTGGTGTAGAGGTAAACCTTGCCGCAGCCGCCGGTGGCCAACAGAACGGCGCGGGCGGAAAAGGTCTCCACCGCGTTGTGATTTTTGTCCAGGACATAAGCGCCGAGGCATCGGTTTTCCGCGGGGGACAAATTGGCGTTGCCCTGGATCTTTTGCGTGGTAATGAGGTCGATGGCGATGTGGTTCTCAAAAACCTCGATGTTGGGTTGCGCGGCGACAGCCGCGAGCAAGGCCCGTTCGATTTCGCGTCCGGTGATGTCCTTGGCGTGGAGGATGCGCCGTTTGGAATGGCCGCCTTCCCTGCCCAGATCGAGTTCCCGCGCGCCGTTTACCTCGCGCTCGGAAAACTTCATTCCCATCTCGATCAACTCCGCAATGCGGGCCGGTCCTTCCTCGACAATCGTGCGCACGACATCCTGATGACAAAGGCCGGCGCCGGCTTCGAGGGTGTCCGCAACATGGCGTTCAAAGGAATCCTCCTTACTGGTCACGGCCGCGATCCCGCCCTGGGCGTAATTGGTATTGGACTCGGCGCTGGATTTCTTGGTGACAATTGCCACGCGCCCGAATGGGGCGACTTTGAGGGCGAAGGAAAGCCCCGCAATTCCGCTGCCCAAAACAAGAAAGTCGATATTTTTCATGTCAAACACAACCAGCGGCCGTTTTTCCCGCCGCCTCCCCAACCACGTTAGCGCAACCCGGCGCAAAGTCCATGTCCGCCTCACCGTCGAGCGCTAAAGCGAACCACATTGTCGTGGGCTCAAGGCGGGGCAAGTGTCATCCAAGACCAGGCGTGCATGGCGTGTCCGCGCAATCAGAGCGGCCGAGATAGTCGAACCAGGAATTCGCGCGGCGTCATGATTTGAATTCCAGAGGGCTTGCCCAGCGTCAGCAAGTCGCCCTCCCGCGAGACGATGATCTTCGCTCCGGCTCCCAACGCACAGGCCAAATACGGATCATCTTTCAGATCGCGGCTTCGCTGTTTGCCTAGCGGCGCGGGATCAACTCGCTTAACGTTGTCGTGATACCAGGACAACGTGGCAGCCGCCGAATGTTTCGCCCGGTCCGCGCGATCAACAAGCAGATTCCTCAATTCTTCGAGGGTTTGCTCGGTGGCATAGGCAATGACGCGGCGATGAGCCATTGCCAGCAGACAACGATGCGCTTCGCCGCGCCACCCAGCTCCTGAGAACACGACTCCGGCGTCAAAGACGACCTTCACGCTTTTTCTTTCGACGGGCCTTGATGCCGGCGTAGATTTCGGCCATTTCCTCTTTCGAAGGATCGCCCAGCGGCGCGCCTTGGATGGACTTTTCCAAAAAGGCGACATCCGCCTCAATTTGCTCCTGGCGGCGATGGCGGATCAGATCCCTCATGTATTCGCTCATGGAATCAAATGCCCGGGCTTCCGAGTCCGCCCGGGCGAATTCGGCCAGGTCTGGATTCAATGAGATATTGATGGTCACTGCTTTCATGCCTATAAATTAAACCGTTGGCAGGCTATGTCAAGGTTTGCCAATGATCCGTGTCGGTTCGCGGGCATTTTGTGTATCGCTTTTGGACGCGCCGCGCCGCGCGAAGCGGCCTGTTGCTTTACTCCGCCGCGGGGATGGACTAATCTTTTCTTATGGAAAGTGTGTCAGGGACGGGGCTTTCGGAAACGGAAACGGTTTGGCCGCAACGGACGTATTTTCGGCGGACGGGCCGCATGCTCATCAGGATGAAGGAGGACGTTGGCGGGATGGGCGCGTTCCTGATCATTACCCTGAGCGTGGCGCTGGCCAAAATCAACAAGGCCAAAGCGGTCGTGTGGCCGTTGATCTTCAACCAGGTTCAACGGGCGGGAATCGATCTGTTGCCGATGGTGGCGTTTCTGGCCGTTGCATTGGGATCGGTGGTCATCGGGCAAACGGTTTTTCTGTTGCATCAATACGGGGCGGAGAATTACGCCGGGATGGTGATGGTGACGGTGGTGGTGCGTGAATTGGGCCCGATCCTGGCGGCGTTGCTGGTACTGGCGCGGGTGGGCACGGCCAATGTGGTTGAACTGGGCACGGCGCGGGCCATGGGGGAAGTGGATGCGCTGGAGGCCCTGGGGATTGACCCGATCCATTTTTTGGTGGTGCCGCGGGTGATCGGATTGGCGCTCTCGATTTTCTCGCTCACGGTTTACCTGATAATGATCGCGTTGTTGAGCGGGTATCTGTTTGCGTTCATTGAAGGGGTGCCGCTGCTGCCTGGGGATTACTTCCGCCAATTGGCCGGCGCGCTGCTCTGGCAGGATTTCGCGCTGCTGGCGTTGAAAACGTTCTGCTTCGGCACTTTGATTGCCATCGTGACTTGTTATGAAGGGCTGGCTGCGCCGTTGCGGCTGGAAGATGTGAGCCGGGCGACGACTTCAGCCGTCGGCAAATGCGTGGTGGGTGTTGTCCTGCTGGATGCGTTGTTCATTGTGGTTTACCTGATGTTGTGATGGAACAGAATTCCCAATCCGGCGCGCCGATGGTGGAGGCCATCGATGCGAGCATTACACGGCAGCGTTCCCTTGACATTATTGCCAGCAACGTCGATTGGCGCGTGGATTCGGGGGATTTCTGGGTGGTCGGCGGGCGCCAAGGATGCGGCAAGACTGCCTTCCTGTTCGCCATCGCCGGCTTGCGGCGGCCGGTGGCTGGAGTGATCCGGCATTTTGGAGAGGACCTTTCCACCTTGACGGAGCCTGATTTGCTCCGGCAACGGGCGCGGGTCGGTTTCGTTTTCAAGGGCGGCGGCCGGATGTTCACGGAATTGACCGTGGCGGAAAACGTAGCGTTGCCGCTGCGTTACCACCGGGAGTGGACGGACGAGCAGACCGGCGAGCGAGTCCAGGCGATCCTGGCCGCCACGGAACTGGCAGAGGAGGCCGAGAGTACGGCGCAGGGTTTGGCGTGGGCGCGGCAACAACGGGTCGGGCTGGCGCGCGCGCTGGCGCTTAATCCGGAACTTTTGTTCCTGGACGAGCCGTTGTCCGGGTTGGAACCACGAGATCGGAAGTGGTGGCGGAGAATCCTCAACACATTGCGGGAGGGGACGCCATTGACGGGGGGACGCAGGACGACGATGATCGCGACGACCAACGATTTTGGGTACTGGGCCGGGGACAGCCATCGCTGCGGGCTGCTTCAGGATGGACGCTGGCAACCGTATGGAGAAGGGAAGGAATGTTCGGAAATTACTTAGAGCTTGTCCGTAAAGCATAATTAAACATGCCACTGCAAGATTTGACTCCTGAGTTGCGCACGCGCCTGCGGCACGTCGAAAGAACGGTCGGCTGGTTTGTCACGCTGGCGGCAATTATTCTGGCGGCGGGCTTTGCTTATTATATCTATGCGACGGCGAAGGCGCGCGGCTGGTTTGTCACCAAACTCAATTATGCAACCAGTCTTGATAGCGCCGCGGGGCTTTCGGTGGGCGACCCGATTACGCTGATGGGATTCAACGTGGGCGAGATTTCGGAAATCAAGCCAAACGACCCGGCCAAGGAGCACGGAGTGACTATTTTCTTTCGCATCCGGGACCCGTACTGGGGATATATCTGGTATGATTCGAAAGTGCGGGTCAATTCTGACTTTCTGGGCCACCGGTTTCTGGAGGTGGTCAAGGGGCAGAGCGGTCAGCCGAGCGCTTACACCAGTCCCGATGGAAAGCTCATGGTGATGGATCGCCTGCTGGCGTACCAAAAGTACACGAATATGGAGGCGCAATTGGCGGCGCTTCCGGCCAACAAAGAGCTGCCCAAAGACGCGATTCTGACGCAAGTCACCAATCAACTCATGGATATCGTCAAGTCCCATCGGGGCATTTATTATACGAACGCCTTTCGAGCCCGATACAACGGCGCGATCAATCCCCTGACCCGGAATTACTTTTGGATTCCGCCACTGGAAGAGCCTGCGCTGTCGGATCGGCTGGCCGCGGTGGCCACCAGCGTCCAATTGGCGCTGCCGGGCATTCTGAGCATGACCAATCAACTGGCGGCGCTTATAAGCAACGCCAACTCCGCCGTCTCCCAGATAAACGGAACGTTAACCGAAACCCGGCCCACCCTGACCAATCTGGCCGTCATCACCGGAAATTTGCGCGACCCAAATGGTTCCCTCGGCAATTGGTTGATTCCGACAACTCTGGCGGCTCAATTGAACCAAACCTTGCAGTCGGCCCGCGAGACGCTCGGCGCCGCCCGCGGCACGCTGGACACGACCGACACCAATCTGACGAAGGTCGCGACCGACCTGGATGAGACGTTGCAGCATCTGTCCGATCTGACGAGCAACCTGGCATGGCAGGTGCAACTCAACACCAACCTCGTCAGCGAGATTTCAACGACGATCGTGCATACGGACGATCTGATTCAGGGCCTGAAGCGGGAATGGTTTTTGCGGGGCGCATTCAAGAAGAAACACAAGCCTTCGGCGAAAGACGGACAACCCCAGGAAAAATAATTAACTGCGTTTGGCGCGTTTGCTCTTGCGGCGGCCATTGATGGGCGAGCCGTGCTCGATGAGCAAGGCACTGAGGCAAAATAAAATCCGGATGCGACACCTCGTAGCGCGCCCCGCTGGCCATTTGTATCTCGTAAGGTTGAAACGACACGGCCTGTGTGAGGCCGTGAATTAACTCAATGACCATCAACACTTTATAGCACGCGGTCGCCGGCTCTTCAACTTCGCGTTTTTTGCTTTGATTTAATTGACCTTCTCCGGCTGCTTGCTAGACTGCGCCCTCATTTTATGAATGTTTTGGTCTGTGACCCCATTTCGCCCAAGGGCATCGCGCTGCTCCAGCAGCGGCCCGACTTCACTGTCACGGTGCTCAAGCAAAAAACAACCGAGGCGGAACTTCTGGCATTGGTCAAAGATGCCCACGCGATCGTGGTTCGTTCCGAAACGAAGATCACCAGCAAAGTCATCGACGCAGCGCCGCAATTGCGGGCCGTGGGCCGCGCCGGAGTCGGGGTGGACAACGTCGATGTCGATGCCGCGACGCAACGGGGCATCGTGGTGATGAACACGCCCGGGGGCAACACCATTTCGACGGCCGAATTGACCTTTTCCATGCTGATGGCGGTCGCCCGCAAAATTCCGCAGGCGCATATGTCGATGAAGGAAGGCAAATGGAGCCGGAAGGATTTCCAGGGCACCGAACTTTACAACAAAACCCTCGGGATCCTGGGCATGGGCCGGATTGGCAGCGAAGTGGCCAAGCGGGCGCAGGCCTTCGGCATGCGGGTGCTGGCCTATGATCCGTATCTTTCCCTGGCGCGGGCAAAGGCGTTGCAGGTGGATTTGAAGGAGAACGTCGATGACGTTTATCGCGGGTCCGATTTCATCACCGTTCACATGCCGATGACCGAGGAAACCAAGGGAATGGTCAATGGCGCCGCGTTCGCCAAAATGAAAAAGGGCGCGCGCATTCTCAATTGCGCGCGCGGCGGCATCATCAACGAAACCGATCTTTGCGCGGCCATTCAAAGCGGCCAGGTGGGCGGCGCCGCACTGGACGTTTACGAGGTGGAACCGCCGCCGGCGGATTTTCCCCTGCGCGCCCTGCCGCAGGTGGTGATGACTCCGCATCTTGGCGCCAGCACGGAGGAGGCCCAGGAAAACGTGGGCATCGAAGTCGCCGAAGCCATTACCGATTATCTGGTTAGCGGCGCGGTGCGCAACGCGGTGAATCTGCCGAACCTGGACAGCCAGACGTTCCAATTGGTCAAGCCGTTTTTGAATCTGGGCGAAAAACTGGGGCGCCTGGTGGCGCAATTGGCGCCCAAACGCAACGACCGGCTGGAAATTACCTACGGCGGCAAAGCGCAACAGTGGCCGACCGATCCCATTACCCGGTCGGTCCTGAAAGGATTCCTGGAATTGGCGGGCGGCAAGGAAGTCAACCAGGTCAATGTACGGGCGCTGGCCAACGCATTGGGCCTGGAGGTCAAGGAGATTAAGTCGAGCGAAGAAACCGATTTCAACGAATGGCTCCACGTGGCCGCGTTTTCGGGAGGGGAGAAAAAAGTCTCGGCCGGCGGCAGCGTTTTTGGGGCCAAGAGCTTTCCGCGCATCGTCCGACTCAACAGCGCGCCGGTCGAGATCGTGCCGGAGGGCGTATTATTTTTGATGAATAATAAAGACCGTCCGGGAATTGTGGGGTATATTGGGACTTTAATGGGCAAGTACAATGTCAACATCGCCAACATGAGCCTGGGCCGCGACAAGGCAGGGGGCTTGGCGCTTACGGTATTGAACCTGGACAGCGTGCCCCCGCCGGAATTGCTGGAAGAAATACAGAAAGACCCAAACATCAGCAATGTCCGCGTAGCCAAATTGTAAGGGCGCCAGAATCAGTCTATGACAATGATCCAAAAAATATTCCGGACCTTAGGGGTTGCGGCACTGGCCTTGACGTTGGTCCAATTGCCCTTCGCGGCCCGCGCCGTCTCAGCCGACACTTCCACCAACCTCTTTGCGGATCCCGTGGTGGCCACTGGCAAAGGATTTGAAATCAAGCTCAGCCAAGTGGACGACTCCTTTCTAAATTACAGCGCCGCCGAAGCGGCCCGAGGCGGCTCCATACCGGACGCCGACCGCGCGAGCGTCCGTGCGAAGCTGCTGGATCACTTGATCATCGACCATATCCTTCTGCAAATGGCGACGCCCGACGAGAGGACCGAGACTCAAAAGAAAGTGGACGCCGCCATAAACGAAGCGCGCACCAATTCGCCCGCGGCGTTTGACGCGCAGGTCAAGGCGACCGGGTTGACGCTGGATCAGATGCGGAATCGCGCCGTGGAACAGCAGCTATGCAGGCAGGTTCTCATCCGGGAAACGACCAACGGAATCACCGTTTCCGACGCGGAAGTCAAGAAATTCTATGACGACAATCCATCGGACTTTGAAATGCCGGAGCGGGCGCACGTCGCGCACATCCTGATCTCGACGCTGGACCCTTTGACTCAAAGTCCGCTTCCGCCGGACCAGAAAAAGGAGAAGGAAAAGCTGGCCGGCGAAATACGAAGCCGCGCAGAAAATGGCGAAGACTTTGCGAAGTTGGTCAAGCAATATTCAGACGACCCCGGTTCCAAGGACAAAGGCGGCGAATACACGTTCGCGCGCAATCACCAGATGGTGCCTGAATTCGAGGCCGCCGCGTTCTCTCTCAAGACCAACCAAATCAGCGACCTTGTGGAAACCCGTTACGGCTATCACATCATCAAGCTGATTGAGATGCTTCCTCCCTCCAAAGAGCCATTCGCCGAGGCTTCCACCAAGATTCACGACTACCTGGTTGCGCAGCAGGCGAACAAAGGATTGGATGTTTACCTGGCGAAGCTCAAAGCCAACGCCGACGTCAAAATCCTCGACCAAAGTCTTGTCGATGTCAGCGCGGACAAAGCGACGACTCCCGCGAAATGACCGGTTACTGGGCCGGCGGAGAGCTGACTGGCGGGACCCCCTGGGAACCATGACTTAGCGCGTCAATTCGCGCGTGCGCGAGCGCGGCAAATCGGCCATCCGGAAATTGTTGAAGGTAATCCTGGTAAGATTGCACCGTGTTGACGCTGGTGGCCGCCTTCCAGAAAAAGGAATCCCGCCGAAGGTGTTTTTCCCTGCGATATTGCACGTCGGCTTCCGGACTGGATCGCGAGGCCTCTTGGTAAGCTTGGCGGATCATCGCTTCTTGGGTCTCGACCCACCGCCGCTCATCGTACTTCAATCTGGCTTCGGCGCTATGACGGCCATGGGGCCAAACTTCCAAATAGGTCGTGAAATCGACGGCGTGGTCGTGCGATTCCGCCCACCACCACGACAACTCGTCCCGAGCCGCTGGCACGAGCGCGGCAGCTGCGCCAATGACGACGACGAACAGCAGAACGACTGCTCTGGTGCGTGTCATGATTGATCTCCATACCAGGAATCGCCCAAAACATCAACTCTGAAGCTTGAAAAACCCGCTTGTATTGGACTCGCGATTGCTGAATGTTTCGCCAGCGGTCCGATTACGGATATGCCCCAAAGTTTGTTGTCATTTCTTAAACGCTGGCTGATCACGGCTGTGGCGGTGGCGCTGGCGGCGCAAGTCGTCCACGGCATCGATTACTCTTCGTTCCTGGGGTTGCTCCTGGCGGCTCTGTTACTCGGATTGCTCAACGCTTTTGTCCGCCCGGTGATGTTGTTGCTGTCCTTGCCACTGCTGATCTTCACGCTGGGGCTGTTTATCCTGGTGATCAACGCATTCTTGCTTTATGCCGTCGGCCATATGCTCAAGGATTTCCATGTGTATTCGTTTGGGGCGGCGTTCTGGGGCTCTCTGGTCATCAGCATCATTTCGCTGTTGCTCAATTCGTTGACGAAGAGCAACGGCACAATCGTCCAGATCCGCCGCGGCAAACCGCCGCCGCGCCGTCCGCCCGATGACCCGGGAGACGGGCCCGTCATTGATGTTTAGGGCGATGTTAATGCCGGCTCCCAGGAATCTGTCAATTGACAGGCCAGGCGCAGGGTTTGAACGCCTCGCTTCAAAAACCCGCGCTCGAAGTCGGTCAAGACGCCCGCCAGTTCGTCCGGCGTCGGGATTTCCTGGAAGAACGGACACGTTCCGAAGACCGATTTCATTTGCGCAAAATAATCGGCGTCATCGGTGCGCAAAAAAACCCTTCCGCCGGGGACCAATGCCGCCCGCGCCAGGTCCGTGAACCGCGGATTGACCAGGCGGTTTTTGCGGTGCTTGCGCTTGGGCCAGGGGTCCGGAAAATAAATGTGCAGAACCTCGACCGTTTTGGGCGGCAGCAAATATTCCAGGAAATAGGCGGCCTCGATTCGCACCGCGCGCACGTTGGCCAATCCGAGCCTGCCGGCCTTGCGGTCCAGTTTTCGCAACCGTCCCAAAAGCCGCTCGACGCCGATGAAATTGCGATCGCTATGGCCGCCCGCGTACTGCGCCAGAAACGAGCCGTCGCCGCTTCCCAGCTCGATTTCCAATGGGCGTCGGTGGGCGAAAAGCGCGGCCATATCCAACCGCTGGACGATGGATGCCAGCGGGATGATGAAAGTCGAAGAGGCGGTCTGGCTCGTCTCAGTTTTCAAGCAGCCGCAATTTGAAATCCTTCAGACCCGACGTGGTGACGTAGGTGGCCACACCCAGCGGTTCGGAAAGATAAATGGCGCCGGGACGGAGCGTGACCTTGCGCCCCACGATCGAGGCGTCGATGATTTTGTTGTCGTCAAGCCACGCTTCGATTTTGTCCGGCGTGACCCGGAGCAGAATATGGTACCAATGGCCGGTGTCGAAAGCCATGCTGCGGGTCGTATCGTTCTCGGACGCATCCGCATCGTCCAGGCTGGAGAGGCCGACAACGCCGCCGCCCCAGCCGCCCAGGATGAGGCTGCAGGAGGAATTGGCGACCGGAAACGTCAAGCCGCAAAAAAAGTCGCTCCCGTCCAGCTTGATGGCCTGGAGGGAGATTTCGTAATTGGTTCGCGGCAACGGACCATTGGTCCAAGTGATGCCGCTGAGGTCCGCGCCCATCGCGATTTTGATTTGTCCATTCTCGACCGTTACATCGCCATGCCCCGCAAAATCGGTGATCGCCCAATGGTTCAATGTTTTCCCGTCAAACAGAGGCGACCAATTTCGCGACCATTGATTTTCATGGGGCGACGCACAACCCGTCAACGCGACGACGAAGGCCAATAGAGAGCAAATACGTGTCATAAAAGGCAGAGTTTACGGGAGCTTGTCCCGGCTGTAAATTGCGAACACGGTAAAACTCGATGAATGCGAGCTTGTGCAGGTTGGTGGACAGGGTGGTCATTCTTCTTGCCGCCGTGCGCGCGCCGCGGCTGGATGGAAGGGATCCGAACCTGAGCGAGGCCCGCGCCTTCGTGGAGAGCGCGGATTTTATTTCGTCGGAAACGGAGCCGGCGCGAGTGGAATTCGGCAGGCGGCCGCACTTTTCATTTCCGACGCCGCGTCCAACGCCTTTCCTTGAGAACAACATCGTCCATGGGCGGCTGTATCGATGCGAACGGGTGTGGCAGGAGCGGCCGACTGTCATTCTGTTGCATGGATGGAACGATGTCATCGATCATCGCTGGCGCTTTCCTGCCATTGCCAGGCAGATCAACTGCCTGGGAATCAACGTCGCGACTCTCGAAGCGCCGTACCATTTCCAACGCCGCCCGCGCCATCTCGGCTCCTGGAGCAATTTCCTCTGCCCCGATATTTTGCGCACCGTCAAAGCCACCGCTCAAGCCATCGCCGAAATTCAGGCTTTTACGGGATGGCTGCGCCAGCAAGGCTGCCCATCTGTCGGGCTTTGGGGCGTTTCCCTTGGTGCGTGGCTGGCGGGACTGGCGGCGTGTCACGATGCCCGTTGGTCATGCCTGGTGCTGATGGCGCCCGTTGCGCGATTGGATTACGTCATCGAGAACGTAGCCTTCTGCCGGCATATCCGGGGCGCGCTTCGTGGACAGCCCGCAGCGACCGGCAAATTAAATCTCACTTCCTGCCGCCCTGCGATTTCGACCTCGCAAATACTGTTGATTGAAGCGGAGTACGACCTGTTCGTGGCCAAAGAGACAGTCGAGCAACTTTGGCGCGCGTGGGACCACCCCGAAATCCTGCGTTTGCCCGAAGGGCACATCAGCGTCCTGGGCGCAATGGGGCTGAGCGGGCGGATTATTCGCTGGCTCGCGCCCCGGCTGTGCGAACCCGTCGCGAAATAAACGGGCTTCCATCCAGAAAAAACCTTAGCGGCAAATGCGCGGCGCGAGTGATGCCGACACGCGTGTCAATGACCATTGGGCCGCGTTGCCGGCGAAAACGCGCCACTTGCGGGTTTCGGGCGATGAAGAGGGGCGCGGCGGCGTCGCACAAATCCGTTCCATCGATCTTGCGGTCAATAGCCAACGCCGCGCATAGTTTTGCCGGGCCGTTGCTCAGGGCGATCATTGTGGGTGCGGGCCTGTTCTTGCGCATCGCTTCCGCGCCAAATTGTGCTTCGACGGCGCGAATCAGCACGGCTTCGGCGCGTCCGACGCGATGGCAGACGGCGTTGACGCAACAATGTAAGCCGTAAATGAGATAGACATAGGCGAGGCCAGGCGGTCCGAACATGACGCCATTGCGCGCCGTTTGGCCCGCGTAAGCGTGCGAGGCGGGATCATCATCCGCGAGGTAGGCTTCGGTCTCCACAATCGGGCCGCCGCAAAGTCCTTCCGGCAATTGGCGGATAAGCCAGTGGCCGAGCAATCGCGGGGCGACCCGCTGCGCCGAAGGTTGAAAAAAAGACCGCCGCAAGGGCGCAAACGTCATCAAACCAGATTTGGCTCATGCGAAGTGATAGTCAAACGGTTTGCGCATTTGGCGGACAAGCCACTTGTTGTCCTGGTGGGCGCCTTCGCCGGTAAATTTTTCGCGCACAGGGTCCCAGTCCAGTTTCCGGCCGAGGCGCAGGGCAATGACGCCCAGGTGACACAGCGCGGCGGAACGATGGCCTGTTTCGACGTCCGCCACTGGCGACTCGCGGGACCGGACGCAATCGAAGAAATTTTGCATGTGGTCATTGCTGACCTGGAGGCGTTCCGCGCCGTCTGGCAGCGGCGTGGAAAGCAACGCGTCATCGCTGGCTTGGATTTCGCTGCGGTTTACCCAAATCCAGCCGTTGGCGCCCTCGAATTTGATTCCGTTGTGCTGGCCGTTCTCGTTGACGACGCCGCCGTAAATGGTATCGTCCTTGGTAGTTTTGACAGTTTGGCGGACTCCGTTGGCGTAGGTAAAATTCACCTCGTAATCGCTAAAGGCGGTGTATCCGCCCGGTATCGGCTGGATCGAGGGCGCTCCCTCGATGGAGACGGGGCCGTCGAGGCCCAGTGCCCACCGCGCGATGTCGTTGTGGTGCGCGCCCCAGTCGGTCATCGTTCCGCCGGAGTAGTCGTACCAGTAGCGAAATGTCTGATGGCAGCGTTGCGGGACGTAATCGACTGCGTTTGTCTGGCCTTGCCAAAAATCCCAGTTCAAGCCGTCCGGGACCGGTTTGGACGAGAAGGGGCCGTCGCGCAACCCAGCGGGAAGCCAGACCGTGATCTGCTTGAGTTTGCCGATGCGCTCGTTGCGGACCAGTTCGCAGGCGTGCCGGAAGCTTCCGCTGCTGCGTTGCTGCGTTCCGGTCTGAAAGACGATGTTATTCTTGCGAACGGCGCGGATGACGTGATGCCCCTCGTCGATGGTCAGGGTCAGCGGTTTTTCACCATAAACATCCTTGTGCGCATTGGCGGCGGCGATATTGACCAGCGTATGCCAATGGTCGGGCGTGCCATTGATGATGGCGTGGATGTCGGGGCGGTCCATGAGTTTTCGCAAATCGTTATACTTATCCGGAACTTTGCCGTTGGTGGTATATTGCTGGGCGGCGGCGGCGGCGTGATTGTCGTCGACGTCGCAGACGGCGAGGATCTCGGCGCCCTTTTGGCGGGCGTTGCTGGCGTCGGCCCGGCCCTGGCCGCCGCAGCCGACCAGGGCGATGCCAATGCGGTCGTTGGGGGAGACGTCGGACGCCGGGACGGCGGCTGCCAGATCAAAATCGCGCTCGATGAGCCAGGCGGGCAGGCCGGTGGCGGCGGCGACGAGCGAACAGCGTTTGAGGAAGGAACGGCGCGAAATGAAGAAATTCTTAGTGATCACGCTTGAAATTAACGCCGAGGCGTTCGAGGGAGCAAGATCATTTGCCCGCAGCCAGTGACGATGTCACGGCAGTATGCAGGCATGGGCGCACAACCAGGCGCGATCAACATAGCTTCCGTTGCCGCCGCCGGGCCCCGGGGGTGTGTAGCTGGCGACAGTGGCGGAGGCCGACGGGTCTATCTTGGTGACTGTCTTGGGATTAAGCCAATGGTGAATTTCCGAATGGCCATCGCTAAAGGCGAAGCCGCCCGCGGCGTTATGGTAAGAAGCCGGAACGTCGGATCCCGCCCACTGTGGCGCCGCATCGTTCGGAGCGTCTTGGGTTCCAGTATCGAAATATCCATCGTTAATGCTGTTGGGATGCTCGTCAAGGAAGACATAAATATTGGCCGGCTGCGGGATGCTGGTCGTTTTCACGTACTGGGGCCAGCTATTGTTGAACTGGTTCTCACCCTCATAAGTGTAGTCCTTGCCGGTGTTGGGACCGCCGTCGCCGTCATTAGGGCCGTCTGAAAACAGCCCGACAAAATCGTTCATGGAATAACTTCGATCCCGTTCGGTAAATCCCGCCGCCTGTTGCGCGGCGCTGAGATAAATATCGGCCGGACATTTATAGGAAGCGACGGACCCCGCCATGTACTGCCCCAGAAGACCCAGGCGCAGAAGGGCGGTGTTGGTATTTTGCTCGTTTACGGTCCAATCCATGTTATTGACGCACCAGGTGTTGTACACGTTGTGTTGCACATCGTAATCGGTTTGGGCGACTCCGTAGTTATTCACGCAATGGTCGCTGTTGTCACCGGCATACATGATCCATGCTTTCATCATTTGATTGCCGTTGTTCATACATTGAATGCCCTGAGCCGAAACCTTGGCCTTGGCCAGCGCAGGCAGGAGCATTGCCGCCAAAATCGCAATAATCGCAATGACAACAAGCAGCTCAATTAACGTAAATCCATCCTTAGGCTTCATTGAGGCAAATTACCATATTTCGGTTGAATGTCACGATGAAAATCGTCTCGTCCGCTACTTCTTTTGTATAGCAAGGTGTGCCTGGCGTCAGTCCAGGTGAATGATGCCGCGTTGGAGGGCGGTTGTAGTGGCTTGCGTGCGGTCATTGACGCCGAGTTTGGTCAGAATGTGGCCGACGTGCAGTTTGACCGTTACTTCGGCGATGGAGAGTTCGGCGGCGATTTCCTTGTTGCTCTTGCCCCTGACAACCAAGCCCAAAACGCCGATTTCGCGGGCGGTCAGGTCCGGATGACCCATCCGCTCGGCAAGCCGCGCCCCGACGGCGGGGGAAATGGAGCGTTCGCCGGAATGGACGGCGCGTATGGTGTCGATCAATTCATTGCGGGCGGCCGTTTTGAGGAGGTAGGTGCGCGCGCCGGCCTGGAGCGAGCGGTAAATGTCCTCCTCGCCGTCGTGGGTGGAAAGCATGATCACCGAGGCGCCGGGAAATTCCTTGCAAATCGCCTTGGTGGCATCGATGCCGCTGATTCCGGGCAGTTTCAGGTCCATTAACACGATGTCTGGACGCTCCTTGCGGTAGGCGGTGACCGCCTGTTCGCCGGTGGAGGCTTCGGCCACGACCGCCATGTCCGTCTCGACGTTGATGGAGCCGCTCAAGCCCATGCGAACCACGAAATGATCGTCAACGACCATGATACGGATTCTCTTTTTAACGCCGGCGGTCATGCCGTTTCCGTTTGTGAATTGGCGGGCAAAGGAACGCGGCGAATGGGCCGGGTTTCGCCCGACGCGAGGTGGGCCTTCTCCGTGTACTCGATGATGATCTCCGTGCCCTCCCGCGGATTGCTGACCACGGAGAAGGCGCCGCCGAGCTTCTCCGCGCGCTCGCTCATGTCCAGCAGCCCAAAATGCCCGGCGTAAAAGATGGCGTTATTGTTGGTATCGAAACCGATGCCGTCGTCCTTGATGCGGAGCCAGACTTTGCCCGGATCGTAGTTGAGATTGACGATGATTTGAGAGGCGCGGGCGTGCTTGAGGGCGTTGGCCAGGGCCTCCTGGGTGATGCGGAGCAGATTATTTTCCACCTGCGGCGGCAGTTTGCGCGGCGAGCCGGAAGTTCCCACCGAAATGGGAACGCGCGAACTGGCGGACATCAACTTGGCGACTTCGCCCACGGCGTTGATCAGGGTGCTGTTTTCGAGGAGGTGCGAACGCAAATCCCAGACGGAGCGGCGGGCCTCGAAGAGACTGCGGCGGGTCATGTTGCGCGCCAGGTCCAGCATTTGCCGGGCGATCTGCGGCGCCTCGTAAAATTGGTGGGCGACGGTCTCCAATTGGATGGTGATGGCCGCCAGTTCCTGTTCGAGGGTGTCGTGAAATTCGCGGGCGATGCGGGTCCGCTCCTCCAGCACCGCTTCGCGCTGGATTTTCTGCTGGATGATGGCCGTTTGCTGGCGCACCCGGCGGTCCAGCACAAAGACCCACGCGAAACCCGCCAGCAACACGACCGACATGATGCCCAGCGTCCAGAGCAGGCGGGAGAGCGTCCACCACGGGGGATTGTGGATGAGAACGACGTCGTTGGAGGACCGGAGCAGCAATTGGAACGATTCGGGGCGGGTTTGAAGGGAGGGGTTCCAATTCTCCGTGGGCTGGGTGAGGCAGACGCCCGTCAATTCCAACTCGCTTCCGTTCCGCAATCCGTTGAAGCTGCTGTCCGCCTTGGCCGAGTCCACCCTGGCGCTGAGGATGAGGTTCTCCGCCTCGATAACCATCACCTGCTCGTCGCCCCTCTGGACGCGGTTCATCAGCCGCCCACTCAATCGCACCAGCTCGCCGTCGTAATCCTCGGAGAGCAATTGATCGATTCTCACGTTTAATGCCGGCGGCGCCGCGCCACGGCCAAAAAGCCGCACAACCGCGTCCTCCAGGACGGGCGAATATTGGCCAACCCTGGGGAACCCCGTCACCGAGACGATGTCGCCCGGAAGGAAAACGTTGGTCTGATGGGTTTTGATCGAAAGTCCCTCCCCCTGGTCCTGGATGAACAAGGAGTTTCCCTTTTGGGCCGTGACGGTTCCTTGCACCCTGACGCGCCGGCCATAATAACCGGCCGGGTTGAATTGAAATAATTGTGTCAGAGGGACTGCGACGACTTCGACCGGCGCCGGAGTTGTCACGGTGATGTCGTCGGAACTGGTCACGCTGAGGAACGGGGCGCGCATCTGGCGGCGGTTGTTGAAACGCGTGCGACAGACGCCCTGTACGCGCACGGCTGCCCCGATCAGTTTCTCTGGATCGGCGACATCGAAATGAGTGACCAGCACGCTGAGCCTCTGGCCGTCGGTCAACAGTTCGATCAGCGTATGCCCCTGAGCGGCGGGATCCACGGCGCGAACGGTGCCACGGAGTTCGACCCATTGGGCGTCCTCGTTCCCGGTGGCCAATTGTTCATAGGTGACGGAATCCGGGGCGGGCAAGGCGTCGCGGCCAAGAATCGTGACCCGTTCGGCATTGACCACCGGCACAAAATCCCCAGCGCCGCTTCTGCCCTCGATTTCCACTTCGTCGCCCGCGTTGATGTTGTTGGTGCCCTCGCCCAGTTTGACGTAGATGCTGCCGGTGGAGTCATGTACAAAAAGGCCCAGATCGACCCTGGCATCGCAGAAGGTGACTACGCCGCGCAACCGGACGGGCAATCGTTTCGCCGCCTGCTCGGGCGAGACTTCGCGAAGTTGCCGGAGTGGACTCAACGGAACGGGAGCGGGGCCGGCGGAGGATTGTCGCGCGGTGATCCACAGGACGAGGCTTGGGAGTAGAACCACAAACAAGGGGATTTGACTCCTGGCGGGGCTGAAATGCATGGTGTTCACCCTGCCAACATGCCAGAACTGCTCTGAAACATCAATGCGGAGGTGTGCCTTGAACCGGGATTGGGTTGTGGCAGCCATTCACTCAGCCGGAACGATGCAGCTAAAGAACTGAGTTTTGACAGGATTAACGGGATTTACAGGATGGAAAAAAGGATGTGGCATCAGACATAAACCCGCACCGCTTGGGAAGAGATCCGCGGGCCGTAGTTCGTCCTGTTCATCCTGTCTCAAAATCGTCCTGTCATGTTCTTCGACTGCATGGATGTGGCTTAGGCAAGTCTGAACAAAACTCCGGCGCGGTCAATCCGGCAGTCAGGTTACTAAAGAGTTATACTTTGGTAGTACAAGCTCACGCGACCATTGCCCTTTTGACAAAATCTCCGGCTTTTTCCATGATCGCCCCAATCCATTTGTGGAAAGCGCAGGAAACTACTTATAGCGTCCTGATCAAAGAAACGTGTGTCAACAACCCATGCTCCGTTCCTATGAAAATATATCGAAACCTCAAATCCATCATCAAAACAACGATTGGACAGACCTGGTCCCTGACTAGTCTGGCCTGTTTGATCTTTACCGCAGGTGTCGGAATCGCCCAGGCCTCGTATGTGGAATTCGACTCATTCGACAACCCGGCGGAGGTCAGCCCATTCACGTTCAACGACTCGAACGGGGTCTCGGCAGCCACCAATGAGTGGTCTTCAGAGGATTCCCAAGGACTACCGTGGTCTGGATCCATGAAAGTGACAATCGGATATACCGCAAAAGCCCAAGGCGCCCTTTACCAATATAATCTTCCCGGCGGAGCGACGAACTTGTCCGGCTATACCGCCCTTGAATTTGACTTCAAGATAGATCCAGCCACAGTGCCGGACAAGTATGGCTCCGGAACTGATCTTCAACCCGGCGTCGCGACCGTCAACAGCGGCTACAACACGGTTTACATGTCGATGAACCTGGTCACAACCAATGACGGCTGGCAGCACGTCATCGTACCGGCCAGCCAATTAGACGGCGCCCATTGGTATGAGCTCACCGGCGTAATCTTCCAGATCGCAGACTACAATGAAACCAACGCGGCGACGGCGATTGTCTATATAGATAACGTACAGTTCACTTCCAATGGCCCCAATTACATGAACTACACCAATGCCACCTTCCAGTTTGACGACTCGAACTCTGTAGCGTCAATTTACGGCGACCAAAGCGGGAACTGGTACAGCGTGGCCGCTCCCACTGTCACATGGAGCACCAACGATTCCAAGGGCTACACCAACTCCGGTTCAATGTATATTTCAGCCCCGTTTGAAAACGGCAACAACATCATATTGGGCATACCTTTCGACACCAATTATGCCGCTGTCGGGTATGGAACAACCGACACCAACGCAGTCATCAACGCCCTGCATTACACCAATATTGAGATGGACGTGCTGTGGGACACCAACAATTCCACAATAGAGATTGACACGTTCAACGCCGCTGGGGACATCGACGGGTTTCCCGTCGGACTATTGGCCAACCCAGGCGCAGCCCAGCTTGAAGCCTGCGGCTCCACCACCACCTTCCTTCCGGACGCAGCCTCCAACTCATGGCAGCATCTGAATTTTCCGATTACTGCTGCTTCGATTTCAGCCGACCAGACCATTGGACTATGGTTTAAGAAGTACTACGGCGGAACTGAAAACGGCATTGCGGCATTTTGCCC
>DATKFW010000045.1:0-41623 GCA_035511075.1 Vulcanimicrobiaceae bacterium | reverse complement strand
GTGTCAAAAGTTAGGACTGACACGAATGGCGCTTAGTTAAGGCGGGTGGGTTCATGGATGTGGCTTGTCAAGTTGTTGCCCGGTATTTGCCTCGATGGGGGATTTCGACGAATTGATGACGAGGCTTCGTTAACAACGAATACGGCTTGGGCCGGCGTTTGACGGCTCGGGGCTCTTGGCGGCCGGGACGCTCCGGTACCAAGTCGGCTGCCAGCACGCGCAGAATCTCCCGCGCCAGGGCGGCGGCCCTGCTTTTACTTCTGGCTCTGGCGATGGCTCCGCTGAAGTGGCGCACCGCATCGACGCTGCCTTTGAAGCTGAGCCGTTCCAGCGCCACGTCATGGCGGCGTGCGGTCTGCAACATCAACGCCCGGATCAGATTGTAACCGATCAGGTGCATGAAGAACTCCTTTCGCACCATTTCCGGACTTTGGCAGCGGAGGTGTTCCATTTTGAGGATGGTTTTGAGGTCGCGAAAGAACAGTTCCACGCTCCAGCGTTGCAGGAACAGTTGGGAGATGTGGCTGGCCGGATATTTTTCCGGGTCCAGCAGGGTGGTCACCAGCACCAGTTGGCGGGTGCGGAATCCCTTGGCGGCGCAACCGACCCGTATCATGCGCAAAGTCAATAACTCCGGCAGACTGGCCCAGAGCCCGGCTCCGATAGTGCGGGGCCGCTGGAATGGCTTGTGCCAGGTGATCAACCGGTCTGCTGGTCCCAAGTAATGGCCCTGGCGAAAGTCTCTGGGGCGCATCTGGTTCATCCGCATGACCGCATCGACGCCCCGGTTCCAAAGGTGGGCCAGGGTGCCATAATCGCTGAAATGGCGGTCGGCCAGAAGCACGTCTCGTGGTTTGAGAAAATGCCAGAGTTTGCGGAACAGGCTCAATTCGGCATCGTAATAACTGCCGGACACCACGCCCAAAAGGCACCCGGTGGCCAGGGAGAACAAGCCGACAAACCTCATGATTGGAAAGCCGCAGCCGGGTTTCTGCATGCGCTGCTGTGGAAAGACCTTCTGGTTTGTGGGCGTGTCGGGCATGGTCAGACTGCTGCCATCGACGACTTTAACCTCGCGGCCCAACCACAGACGTGCCTTGGGACAGGCATGCCGGGCACCTTGTGCGACGTGTCCCATCACTTTCTGCAACCGGGCCAGAGGCAGACGCTGGCGGGCCAGACAGTAGCCGCCGGTCTGCTCGTCCACTGCGTCCTGTCCCGCTAGACAAAACAAGGCCAAAACCTGGCGCACGGCTTCCCGGCAACTGGCACTGGGATTGAGGACTTGGCCCAGAAAGCTCCAAAAGGTCAACTCCAGGGGGAAGACGCGCCGGCGGCTGTTGGGGCCGTGCTTCTCCTGGGCCAGAGCGTCCTTGGGAACCCAGGAGCCGAAGAGGCCTTGGAGATGGGGCCAGGGTTCAGAGCGGGTCTTTTGGACGGCGGGTTTGAGGGGAGCCAGGCGGGCGCGCCAGGCAGGAAAGAAAGGAGTGCGCATAGTCCAGTATATATACTGGACATACTTGACACAAGCGTTATCCTTTAACCATGACAAAAGCCCTCACGCTGCCCCGATTGGAACGCCAGTACGCCCGTTGGCGGGCAAAGCTCTCTCAGATCGGCCACCTCAGCCAGGGGTCGGTGCAGGACCGGACCGCCCGCGCTGGCGGCGGAGTGGGCTACCAGTGGACCCGTAAAGTCGCTGGCAAAACGGTGACCGTCGCTCTGACATCTGAGCAATATCAAAGGATGAAAGAGGCAGTGGCCAACAAGCGAAAGTTGTTCTTGATTATCTCCCAAATGGAAAGACTCTCCCGTCAAATCATCTTTCAAACCCACCCCCATCGACATCGACACAAGCGACTGAGCAGAAAAGTTTTAGGTCTTAACTAAGCGCCATTCGTGTCAGTCCTAACTTTTGACACTTGACACAAAGTTGGGCGTTTGAGAGGATGGGGTTGTGCCTCGAGCGCTGCGCATCGAGTATCCGGGGGCGATTTATCATGTCATGAATCGCGGCGATCACCGCGAGGACATCTTCGCCGACAACGAGGATCGCGAGCGTTTTCTGACCGCCCTGGGCCAAACGTGCGGGAAAACAGACTGGCAAATTCACGCCTATTGCCTGATGCGCAATCATTTTCATTTGGTCCTCGAGACGCCCCAACCCAATCTGGTGGTGGGCATGAAGTGGCTTCTGGGCGTCTATACCAAGCGCTACAACATCCGCCACAAACTCTGCGGGCACCTCTTTGCCGGACGCTACAAGGCGCTGCACGTGGATGACCGCGCCTCCGGTTATTTGCGCACGGTCTGCGATTATGTGCATCTCAATCCGGTTCGAGCCGGACTGATCAAAGGCCACGCCGCGTTGGCAAGCTTTGCCTGGAGCAGCTATGGAGCGTACCTGGGGCGACCCAGTCGGCGGCCCCCATGGCTGCGCGTGGACCGGCTTCTGGGCGAACACCAAATTCCCAAGGATAGCGCCGCGGGACGGCGGCAGTTTTCGGCGCGGATGGAGCAGCGGCGGCAGCAAGAGACCAAGGAGGCGCCGGACTATCGCCCGTTGCGGCGCGGTTGGTGTTTGGGGGACCATGAATTTCGCCAGGAATTGATTAGCGCGGCCCTGGAGCGAGTGGGCCCGAGTCATGCCTCAGAACGGCGTCGCGAGGCGCAAGAGCACAAGGCGGAAAGGATCGTCCAAGAGGAACTCCAACACATCGGCTGGGGCAGAGTCGATTTGGCCAGCCGGGCCAAAGGGTCTCCGGAGAAAGTGGCCATCGCCGTGCGCCTGCGCCAGGAAACCACCATGACCCTGCAATGGGTTGCGGCCCGGTTGAAGATGGGCACCTGGACCCATGTCTCCAATCTCTTGTGCGCGAAAGGGAAAAATGACAAATGCACAGATTGTGTCAAAAGTTAGGACTGACACCTGCATTCACCTGCAAGGACTGACACCTGCATCTGCATCAGATTGTGTCAAAAGTTAGGACTGACACCTGCACCAAAAGTTCCTGCACCAAAAGTTGGGACTGACACCTGCACCATGCACCATGCACAGATTGTGTCAAAAGTTAGGACTGACACCTGCACACAGGACTGACACCTGCAAACCAAAAGTTGGGACTGACACCTGCACCATGCACAGATTGTGTCAAAAGTTAGGACTGACACCTGCACCCTGCATGCACCTTGTCAAAAGTTAGGACTGACACCTGCATACCTGCATTCCTGCATGCATGGACTGACACCTGCATGCACCTGCACCCAGATGACACCTGCACCCCTGCACCTGCACCCTGCACTCCTGCACTCACTTGACACCTGCAACTGCACACCTGCAGGCCATTCCTGAAGCCAGTCCGCTCGTTCTGGTCGGAGTCGGCGGACTCCTGTTCGCGCTGTACCGGCGCTTCGCGCCCAAACGGCGATGAAATTGAGATTCGCCATCATGTTCCGGCGGTGAACAAGGGGGTGATTCAGCCAAGACCTCGGTGAATTCGGATGGGCGAACTTTTTTGTCATACGCCCTCACAGCGAAATGGATTGCGTGTTTGATGCGGGACGTTTACTGTGGAAACCGCTCGAACAAGGTTGCTTTGGCTTTCATCCGTCTGGAAGGGCCAAAAATTCGAAAGTCCCGGTTCTCTTTCAAATCCGTGGGACGACTCTTAATTTGATAGAATGATAAATATTTATGAAATCGCCATCCTTCAAAGCTGGTTTGTGGTTCGTCATTTTTCAAGCGGGCTTGCTGCTGTGCCAGATCGCATCGGCATCGGTGGGTTTCACCGTGACGCCGTCGCTGGTCAGCAACACTTACAGCGGACCGATTACGTTGCAAGTCACCGGAATAACTCCCGGCGACACCGTCATGGTGCAAAAATTTCTCCATGCCAATACCAATCGCGTCATTGATGCCGGAGACCCCTTGTGGCAGCAGGTCAATTTGACGGACGGCCAGGGCGGCATGGTGATTGGCGGCGTGACGAATATCAACGTTCCCGGCGACACTGATACAGTGGCGGGCCGAATCACGGCGAAGCTAAATTTTCAAGCCGATTTCTCGCAGACCTTCGCCGGAAATTATTTTTTCAAGGCGTCGAGTCCGTCGGGCCATTTCGCGCCCATTACGAATTCGCTCACTGTCACGAATTTTCCCTACGCGCAGAAACTCACCGGCACTGTGGTCAGTAATGGCGTGGCCGTTCCCAATGCCACCGTCATACTGTTTGAACCTTCAGGAGGCGATGACCTGAACCCGATTGGCGGCGCGACGGCAGACAATTCCGGCATTTACACCATTCCCGCGCCGCCCGGAGCTTATACAATCGTGGCGTTCAAAAGCAATTTTGTGGCCAATACGGCGGCGGCGGCAAACCTTGTATTGAGCAGCGGCGAAACCATTGACACGAATTTGAGCCTCATTGCCGCTACGCAAAGCATTTCAGGAAGAGTTTTTGACGCCAATAATTCCAGCATCGGATTGCCGGGGCTCTTCATGGCAGTGCAATCAACGAATGGCCTGCTGGCAACCTGCTTTACGGATGCCAATGGCAACTTCACCACGAGGGTCAATGCCAATCAATGGAAAATTGGAACCGACAGCGCCGGAGTTGCTGTCCTCGGCTATGTCGGATTGGAAAACAAGATCAAGGTGAGCACCGGGGGCGGCAGTGTGTCCGGGTTGAGCATCGCCCTGCCCGAAGCCACGGCTTTATTTTACGGTACTGTCAAGGACAGCTTTGGGAATCCGTTGCAGGGAGAAGTCGCCATTTATGCCGACGACCAGAATATCACCAATAATTATAACGGCACCTATCAATCCGATGGATACGCGGATACGAACGGGAATTACGTTACCGGCGTCGTTGGCAGCCCGGACATCAACGAACTTTGGTCTGTGAGCATCGACAACTCGAGCAGCTTCCCCAATTACGACTTTTCCCAAGCGTCACTTGACCAAAATGGCGGCACGAACATGGCCGTCGGAGAGGTCATGCCGGCGAACTTCACGGCCATCCTCGCCACAGATCACATTACCGGCAATGTCGAGTTTGACGGCAGTCCCGTCAGCGGCGTGCAAGTCGATGCGTATTCTCAGGATACCAATAATTATCAGTCGCAAGCCATCACCGACACCAACGGGAATTATTCGTTGAATGTGGGCAACGACATTTGGTCCGTCAGCCTCAATTGCCAGGGCAACAACAACAGTTTGGACAGCATTCTCGGCAGCGGCAATTATCAGTGCCCGTGCAGCACCAACGTCACCATTAACAACAACAATGGGACGGCGAATATCACAGTGGGCGGCGGCGGTTCGGGAGAAATTTTTGGTTACGTCACAAACACCGGCGGCAATCCAATCGTCGGCGTGAGCGTCAGTGCGAATGACTGCAATGGAGACAATTACTCCGCCTCGACGGGTGGCAACGGCTATTATTCGTTCGATGTCATGAACGGAGTGTGGAACGTAAACGTTGATTGCGGCGGTTTGAGCGCGCTTGGTTATCAGTGCGTCGGCGGCCAAAACGTGACGGTTTCGGGCGACAACGTTGAACAGGATTTCACCGCGCAATCCACCGGTACCAGCGGGCCGCTGCAAATCACGACGACTGTGTTGCCCTACGGCATGGTCAGCAATTTTTACAACCAACAACTGAGCGCTTCAGGCGGACAGCAACCTTATAGTTGGTCCCTGAGTCCCGGGTCGCTGCCCTTGCCGCCGGGAATAAGTCTTTCGAACAACGGTGTTCTTTCTGGAACACCCGGCGCGGCTGCCATCGGCACAAATTATTTCTCAGTGCGCGTGACCGATAACCTGGCGAACACGATGGATCAACTGTTGTCGCTGGTCATCGATCCGGCCTTTACAATGGCCACAAACGCATTGCCCAATGGCACCGCCGGCACACCCTACAGCGCGAATATTCTCGTGTCTGGCGGCGACGCCGACTACGGCTACTCCTACAACGTCGTCGGCACGCTGCCACCCGGGTTGAATGTTTCCCTTGGTACCATTACGAGTTCAAACGAACTATTCCTTATTTCCGGCACGCCGACCAACATCGGCACGTTCTCGTTCACGTTCCAAGCGTATGACCTGAATTTCGACGAAGTGCAGGGAAATTTCTCGATCACCATCACGAGTTCTACATTGGAGATCACGACTGTGTCCCTGCGCAATGCCACTGCCGGAGCGGATTACACGAATCAACTGCAGGCGTCCGGCGGCGCGACACCCTACACCTGGAGCATCGCCCTCGGCTCACAGCCGCTGCCTTCCGCGTTGACGCTTTCAACCAACGGCTTTATTTCCGGGGCGCCAGCCGCCATAGGGACGAACAGTTTCATCGTGCGCGTGACCGATGATGTTTCCATCACGATGACACGCACGCTGACGCTCATCACCATTCCCAAGCCGGACCTTGGTTCGGCGGTGAAATCCGGCGCGCAGGTCCAATTTGGGTTCAACGGCGCAATCGGTCAAAACTATACAGTGCAACTGTCCACCAACTTGAGTTCCAGCAATTGGACTTCGCTCTTTATCACCAACAGCGCGACGACAAGTTCGTTTCTCGTGACCGATCCCAACGCCACCGACAAACAGGGGTTTTATCGCATTTTGGTCGGGCCGTGAGTGGTCCGGGCGATCAATCCTTGCGAGGCAGCGCCCGGGTGGCTCCCGTGGAAATCCCGCCGTCCACCAGGAGCGTTTGCCCGGTCACGTAGGCGCTCGCGTCGGATGCCAGGAAAACCACCGCTCCGTCCAAATCGCGCGGCTGGCCCGGCCGTTTCAGCGGAATGCGGTCGCACAAATAATCCACCCACTCCTTGTTCTCGTACATGACCGCGTTCTGAGCGGTCTTAAACCATCCGGGCGCCAGGCAATTCACGGTGATCCCGTGCCTGCCCCAATCGTCCGCCAGGCTCATCGTCAATTGTTTGACACCGCCGCGGCTCGCCCCGTAGGGGCCCAATCCCGCGTAGCCCGCGACGGCCGTGACCGACCCGATGTTGATGATGCGCCCGAACCCTCGCGGAATCATGTGCCGCGCGACGGCTTGCGCCACAAAAAAAGTCCCGCGCAAATTAGTGTCAAGCACAAGGTTCCAGTCGTCCCACGTCACGTCCAGCGCCGGTTTGCGGACGTTGCAACCGGCATTGTTGACAAGTATGTCCAGCCTGCCGTAATGCGCCGCCGCGGCGTCCGCCATCTGGCGGATGCTTTCCTGCTGCCGGACGTCCAGGGGCAGCGCGAGAGCCTTGCGGCCCAGCGATTCAATTTCCGCCTGGAATTCCCGCAGTGTCCCGGGTTGCCGGCTGGTAATGACAAGGTCGGCCCCGGCCCCGGCCAGGGCACGCGCCATGTATTGACCCAGGCCGCGGCTGGTCCCGGTGACGACCGCCACTTTTCCAGTCAAGTCGAATAAATCGGCGGGCATTGCGGCTCCTAGGGGGTCAGCACCACCTTGATCAGGCCGGGTTCGCGGCGGTAAAGCCGTTCAAACCATGCCGCACCGTCTTCCAACGGCGCGATCGCGCTGATCAGGGGCGCGACATCGATTTGCCCGGTTGCAATGGCCTTCACGCAATCGGGATATTCCCCGCACGAGGCGCACGAGCCGTAAAGGGTGATCTCGCGCGTCACGCAGACTTGCAGCGGAAACTCCACCGTCGGCGACACGTTTCCGACCAGGGTCACGGAACCGCCCTTGCGCGCGGAGCGAATGGCGAGGTCCACGGTGGGCGCGATTCCGACCGCCTCAAAAACGCAGTCCGCGCCCCGGCCGTTTGTCAAGTCGATAATTCGCTCCAGCGCGCCCGGTTTGCCAGGGTCAACCGTGTCGGTCGCGCCGAGCTTTCGAGCGAGGTCCAGTTTGCCTGGGGCGATATCGACGGCGATGATCTGGGAGCAGCCGGCCAGGCGCAGGGATTGCACCAGCAGAAGGCCAATCAATCCGGCCCCGGCCACCACGGCGCGATCGCCCGCGGCGGGCCGGGCGCGGCGGACGGCGTGAAAAGCAATGGAAAGGGGTTCGACCATCGCCGCGTGTTCGAACGACATGGAATCGGGCACCCGGTGCAGAACGCGTTCGGGAATCGCGACGTATTGCGCAAAGGCCCCGTGCTGGCGGTATTCGCCGCAGGAGACTCCAAGCACGCGTCGGTTTTCACAGAGATTAATCCTGCCGAGGCGGCAAAAATCACAGTCGCCGCAATAGACGGTGGAATCGAAAGTAACGCGGGCGCCCGGCTGCCAGCTCGTCACTGCCGCGCCAATCCTCGTGATGACCCCGGCGGCTTCATGTCCCATGATGATGGGCGGCTGGCGCCGGCCTGTGCTGCCATCCATCCCGTGAACGTCGCTTCCGCAGATGCCGCACGCTTTGACGGCGACGAGCACCGAATCGGGGCGCAGCACGGGTTCGGGCACCTCTTCAAGCGCGAATTTCCCGTACTCTTTAAGTGTGAGGGCCTTCATGTTCTATGGCTTCTCAAGGAGTGCCAAAGCCCCGCGCAATCCGCAAGGCAGTTCCGTGGAGTAGGTGCTCTCCCCCGGCTGATTGAGCAACAGACCCTATGGAGGGAAGCCCCGCGCGGCTGTATTCTTGACTTCATGAGAATGAGGAAAACCGTTGTTATTGCTGGCGTTGCCCTGCTGCTCGGGGTGTTCAGCGCCCAGGCACAGACGCATTCGGAGTACAAATTCATTTTTTCCGGGACGGCGTATCAAACAAACGCCGCAGGGGCCCTTGTGGCCACTCACATTACTGATCAGACGTTGCTGCGAAGCCGCGCAGAGCAGGGAAATATCGCCAATTTGAACACGGTTGCGATTGTGTACCATATTAACGGGGACCCTTTGGGCGACACGGTGGAGATTGTTTCGACCAACGGCACCTACTTGACAACTGAGTTTGGCTTTTTTTTCGGCGCGGACAGCTCCCTGGGGCGCATCGACGTGGGCATCATCACTGAGGGCGGCCAAAGGAGCGTGGACCCCATTTACACTTTTGATGATTCCACTTATACGTACAGCAATTCTGATTCCGTAGGGGCGGCTTTCACCTTCAAACGCTTCGTGGCGGGCGCCAAAGGGACTACGAACGCGATCATTCAAGGCACGATGTCCTGGACTGTGATACCGAGCGGAACGAACACCAATCCGGTTCTTTGCATGGGCACTTTTAGCCTGGGCAAGCCCATGGACTGAGCCGAATCCATGCCGGCGAACAACACGACATGAAGATTTTGAGACAGGATTTACAGGATTAACAGGATGGATAAAAGGAGGTGGCACGAGAACCAGACCCGCACGGTTTGGGGAGAGTTTCGTGAGTTGTAAATCATCCTGTTTATCCTGCAAATCCTGTCAAAATCTAGTTCTTTAACTACATCCCGATAGGAGCGCGTACGGCACCTCTCCGTGAATCCCGACCCTGGCCCTACCGCGCCACCTCGAAGGCAAATCCTTTCAGGTATTCCGTTTCCGGCACCGCGGGGAGAATCGGGTGATCAGGCGACTGGGAAAAAACGGCCACCCGGCGGAGGATGCGCCGCGCGTCAAACGCCGCCTCCAGGATCACGGCCTCGAAGAGCGCGGCGTCCACGTGATGGGAACAGCAAAATGTCGCCAGAGTCCCGCCCCGCTTCAATAGCTTGAGCGCCCGCAAATGGATCTCCTTGTAACCGCGCATCGCGTCCTGCACGGCAGCCCGCGTCCGCGTGAACGACGGGGGGTCAAGTATAATGGCATCGTATCGCGGAATGACCCTTTCGTGCGGCCTGACGGCGGTGCGCGCCTTGAGCCAGTCAAAGACGTTGACCGTCTCGAAGGAGCATTGGGCGCCCAGGCCGTTGAGTTCCGCGTGGCGCTGCGCCGCCGCGACGGCATCCGCGCTCTGCTCCAAGAAATGAACGCGGGCGGCCCCGGCGCGGGCGCAATGGAGGCCAAATCCCCCCACAAAACTGAAACAATCCAGGACCTCGCCGGAGTTGGCCAGGCCGGCGGCCAGTTGGTAATTCCGCTGCTGGTCCAGGTAAAGCCCGGTCTTGTGCCCGCCGGGAATATCGACGTCGAATTTCAGGCCGTTGAGGCCGATCCGCACGGGGCCTTCGAGCGCGCCGCGCAAGAGGCCGTTGCTCTCCGGCAATCCCTCGAACTTTCGGAACGGGGCCTCGCTGCGCTCGACGATGGCTCGCGGCGAAAAGACCGCGTGCAGGGCCTCGACAATCATTTCCTTGCGCTGATCCATTCCGAGGGAGGAGATTTGCAAGACCAGAACATCGGCGTATTTGTCCACGATCAGCCCGCTGAGAAAGTCGCTCTCCGCGTTGACAACGCGAAACGACGCGGCGCCTGGCAAATGCTTTTGCCTGACGGCCAGCGCCGCGCGAATGCGGTCCGTAAAAAAACCGGCGTCGACAATAACCCGCTCGGGGTCCAGGAGCCGCACCTGGATTTTTGATTTTGAATTGTAGAATCCGACTCCCAGGAACCGCTGGCGATGATCTTTGATTTGCACAAGCGCGCCGTCGGCGGCCGGCGTGGTCAGGCGCAGCACAGACCCCGCGTAAATCCACGGATGCCCGGCGATGAGCCGGTCCGCCGCACCCGGTTTGAGCAAGATGGTCGGTAAAGTTTCCATAAGTCGGGGGACAGTTTGTCACCCAAACGTCAGGATAGCCAGCCGGCAGCGTTCGAATTTGACGGGATGAAAAAACTGATTGGCGTGGGAAAAAGGGCGTGGTAGCAATCCAGGGCGTCGACTATTATGATTTCACAAGATGACAGCTAACTTTTCTTTTCCCACGAACGTCCGGTTCGGCGCCGGTTGTTTGCGCGAATTGCCCCGGCATTTGGGCGCGCTCGGCGTGAATAAACCTTTGATCGTTACCGATGCCGGATTGCTTCCCACCGATGCTTTTAAATCGCTGGAAAAGATTTCCGGGAGGCAATGGCAGGTTTTTTCCGGCGTGCATCCCAATCCCACCATCGAAGACGTGGAAGCGGCCACCGCCGCCTATCAAGAGGGCAAATGCGATTCCGTGATCGCCTTCGGCGGCGGGAGCGCGCTCGATGTCGGCAAAGTCATTCGTATCCGAATCAGGCGGCCGGACAGGCCGCTCCTCCCGTTTGATTTTGAAGCCGATTGGAGCGGACTGGCGCCGTGCGTTACCATCCCCACCACCGCCGGCACCGGCAGTGAAGTGGGCCGCAGCTCGGTGGTCATCAGCGAGGGCCGAAAACGCGTGATCTTTCATCCCTTGTTGCTGGCGGCCCTGGTCATTCTGGATCCGGAACTGACACTTGCTTTGCCGCCCAAATTGACGGCGGCCACGGGGGCGGATGCCTTGATTCATTGCATCGAGTCTTTCACTTCGCCGGAGTTTCATCCGCCGTGCGATGGGATTGCGCTGGAAGGCATTCATTTGGTCGGGCAAGCACTGGCGCGCGCCGTGAAACACGGAGACGACCTGGAAGCGCGCGGCAAGATGCAGATTGCGGCCATGATGGGCGCAATCGCCTTTCAAAAGGACCTCGGAGCCATTCATTCGCTGGCCCACCCGCTTTCCACATTTTGCGGACTGCACCATGGCACCGCCAACGCCCTTTGCACACCGTTTGTCATGAAATTCAATGCCGACCGGCTTCCGGGGGTCTATCGTCGCGTGGGCATTGCGCTCGGATTGAACAATCCTGACGATTCGGCCACCATCCAACACGTCAGCGGTTTGCTCGTTGAAATCGGCCTTGCGCCGGGCTTGCGGGCGTATGGCGTGAAGGAATCCCAATTGGATGCCATGAGCGACCAGGCATTCGAGGATTCCTGCCATCAAACCAATCCCGTCCCTGTGACGCGGAATGATTTGCGTTCGCTGTATCAACTTGCGCTCTGATCCCATGCAATTCCCGAGCAAACTTTTTATTGACGGCAAATGTTGCGAGGCCTCGGACCAGCGGACGCTGCCCGTCGTCAATCCCGCCACTGAAGAAACGCTGGTCGAAGTCGCGTCGGCTGCCGGACGCGACGTGGAGAGGGCGGTAGCCGGGGCGCATCGGGCTTATGAGCAAAGCTGGCGCGATTGCACGCCCGGACGGCGCTCGGAAATCATGTTTGAAATCGCGCGCGTGTTGCGGGATCACGCGGAGGAATTATCGCAGTTGGAAAGCCTTTCAATCGGGAAGCCGATTTCCGATGCGCGCGACGAAATAGCGATGGGCGCGCGGACTTTCGAATACTACGCGGGCGCCATCACGAAATTTTACGGTCAAACCATTCCGGTGTGGCGGGGCGGATTCGATTTCACGTTGCGCCAGCCGATGGGAGTGGTGGCGGCAATTGTTCCATGGAACTTCCCCTTTCCCATCGCGACCTGGAAAGTGGCGCCGGCGCTGGCGGCGGGAAATTGCGTCGTCCTGAAGCCCGCGCGCCAATCCCCGCTTACGGCGTTGCGACTGGGCGAATTGGCCGCGCAAACCGGTCTGCCGTCCGGCGCGCTCCAGGTATTGGCTGGATCGGGAGAGGAAATGGGGGACGCGCTGGTGACACACCCGTTGATTCGCAAAATATCGTTTACAGGCTCGACTTCCGTCGGCTCGCACATCATGCAAATGGCGGCGCGCGACATCAAACGCGTCTCGCTGGAGCTGGGCGGCAAGTCTCCCAACATCATTTTTGCCGATGCGGATTTGGAGAAGGCCGCCGCCACCTCACCCATGAGTGTGTTTGCCAACACGGGCCAGGACTGCTGCGCCCGCAGCCGTGTGTTTGTCGAACGGTCGGTGTATGAAACGTTTGTGCGATTATTCGTGGAGGCCACGCGGCAGATCGTAGTCGGGGATCCGTCGAATCCGGAGACGCAGATCGGGCCGCTGGTTTCCGCGCAACAGCGCCAGGGCGTGGAAACATTCCTGCAAACCGCCAAAACGCCGCATCTTAAAATCCTCTGCGGGGGCGACCGCCCTGCGCGAAAAGGCTATTACCTCAACCCGGCAGTCGTGGTGGGATGCGAAACAACCGACCGCGTCTGGCGGGAGGAGGTTTTTGGGCCGGTGGCCTGCATTCGGCCCTTTGATCGTGAAGAGGAAATGCTGGCGGAAGTCAATGCGTCGCCATACGGTCTGAGCGGCTCGCTTTGGACCAACGACCTCAAGCGCGCGCTGCGCGTGTCGCGGCGGGTTGAGAGCGGCGTGTTGAGTGTCAATTGCCATAACAGCCTCCATGTGGAAGCGCCTTTCGGGGGATTCAAGCAGAGCGGCCTGGGCCGCGATCTGGGCATGGCGGCCATGGAAGGTTACACGGAGCTTAAGAATATTTACATCGCGGAATAAACAATGCCATCGCACGCGCCATGAACCTGCCCGCGCTCAAAACAAAAATCGCCCGCAAAGAGATCGACACCATTTTGATGGTGTTTCCCGATGGGTTTGGCCGTTTGATCGGCAAACGATTGACGGCGCATTACTTTCTGGACCATGCGTCAAAGACCGGAACGCATGGGTGCAATTATCTCCTGACCCTGAACATGGAAATGGAACCGCTGAGCGGCTTTAAGCTGGCGAATTGGGAAAAGGGGTTTGGTGATTTTGAGATGCGGCCCGATCTCTCGACGCTCCGGCTGCTTCCCTGGCAGCCCGGCGCGGCGATGGTCATTTGCGACTTGCATCATCCTGGCGGGGCGCGGGTCGAGGAAGCGCCACGCTCGGTTTTGCGGCGCCAACTGGAAGCGCTCCGCGCCAAGGGCCTCGTATGCAAAATCGCCAGTGAGCTGGAGTTTTTCCTTTTTAACGACACTTACCCCGCGGCGTTTGCCAGCCATTACGCCGGACTCACTCCGGCCAGTGATTATCGAATTGATTATCACACTCTCCAACCGGCGCGCGACGAAGTCATTTTCCGCGCCCTGCGCAATTTTATGGACGCGGCGGATGTTCCGGTGGAATCGTCCAAAGGCGAATGGGGGAAAGGACAGCACGAGGTGAATTTCATTTACGATGAACCGCTGCCGATGGCTGACCGACACATGGTCTTCAAGCAGGGGGCCAAGGAAATCGCGCATCAAAACGGGAAGTCGATCACGTTCATGCCGAAGATCTATGCCGCCGAAGTGGGAAGCAGTTGCCATATTCACCAGAGCATCTGGCGCAATGGAAAGTCTCTATTTTGGGATTCGAAAAAGCGCGAAGGCTCAAAGTTCTTCCGGCAATTTCTCGGCGGGCTGATGAAATATTCCCCCGAACTGAGCTACTTCTACGCGCCGACCATCAACGCCTACAAACGCTATCAACCCGCCAGTTGGGCGCCGACCAAAATGGCCTGGGCCTATGATAATCGGACGGTTGGTTTCCGGGTGGTTGGCGAGGGAAGTTCCTTCCGGCTGGAAAACCGCATGCCCGGCGCGGACGCCAATCCTTATCTGGCATTCGCGGCGATGATTGCGGCGGGCATGGCCGGCGTGACGGAGAATCTGGATTGCGGCAAATTGTATGAAGGAAATGCTTATACGGACACCACGCTTCCTGCCTTGCCCCGATCATTGCGCGAGTCAGCGGATTTGCTGGACAACAGCCGACTCGCGCGCAAAACCCTGGGCGATGCGGTGGTCGAATTCTACGTCCACACCGCGCGGTGTGAAGTCCAGGCGTTTGACGATGCGGTGACGGATTGGGAGCGGGTCCGGTATTTCGAGAGAATCTAGAGCGCGGTGATTCGGCCCAGCCGATGCGCATCCCGCAGGGTACTTATATGTTGCGGCATCCCGGGATGCCCTGTTAGCGTTTCCAAGACGACGACTAACGGTGCGACTGGCACAGACCGTCATTGAAACTGCCGCGGCGACCTGTATTACGCCCCTCAAAACGTATGACCAACGATGACTTGAACCGGCTATCGCGCAACGAGCAGAGAATAATGGAGGGGCAGACGATTAATTTTGTTCGTGACATCCCAACATTTCCGTACTGCAACTTAGAAGAGCTTCGCTCCTCCATGCAATCAGGCGGAGTCACCATCGCGATGGCCGAGGGAATATTTTACCAGCCAGATTTGTTTTGGGCTTTTGGCACCCGCGCTGAAATTCTCATTTATTGTTTTTGGCTTACATTTTTAGGGGCCTTATGGATTGCTTACATTGCGGCCGCAATACTGACAGCCAAACTGATGTTTCTGTGGGGTTTGGGCACCTCTTTGATCGGCATTGTGCTTTCCGGACCCAGGATTACCCGGCTGACAAGCCCATTGATCGGCCTCAGCGGTATTCTTCTGATTTTTTCCATTTTTACGAATCATTCTTGGGCATGGGTAATCGTTGGCTTTGACGCTGGCTACATTTTCACCGCCACTGCGACAACGCATGCCAACACCGTCCTCATCAATCGAGCTTTGCATTCTGAGGTTTTATTCTGCCACATGTATTTCAGTCGGGTGATTATTCTAAAAAAGCAAGGCAACCAGCCTTCAGTGAACCAGGGGAAAAATAGCTAGAGCGTACAGATTATGACATACGAAGTCTTTTTCGCAGGAGTAGGTGCAACGCTGCTTGGCACGTTGCTTGGCGCGTGGCTTACCTGTCGCATGACCTTTGACTTTCAGAAACGCCTCTTACAGCAGCAGCTCGATTTCCAACGGCAGCTAGCCGATCACCAAATTGCTTTTATGAAACACCAGGCAGATGCGGATGCAGCTCTCCGGCAACGGATCTATAGCGAGTGGCATGCTGTTTTCAAAGAGTTCCGAAACATGATAAACACTCGGGCATCTCAACTCGTCGGCCAGTTGGAATCTCTGTGCCCCCCACGCGAAAGTCGCTGACAAGAAGCAACGATCAGAGCGACGCCATCGAATCCCGTCAAAACGGACCCTCTGATGATTCGAAAAATCAGTTTGCAACCCCACCTCTTCCGCTGCAAGCGGATGAATCCTGTTGGCTCCGGCTCCTTCGGACCCATGCCAACGCGATTCCACCGCCTAATCGAACGCCAACTCCGTGAATTTCCGCAACAAATCCGAATGCGCTGTATTCATTTTCTTCCGTGCCGCCTCATCCAAGAACGGGTAGGGGTCTGCCGCGAACTGAATCAGCAGCTTCGCGGCCACTCCACTTTCAAACTGGCCCTTGGCGAATACCAAAGCCTGCCATGTCGAATTTATTCAGGGCGTGTTTTAAGAAGAGGGTTCCAGACACGGTCAAATCCAAAGCCGCCAAAGTGCGATTCATTTCGAGTCGCAAATTCGGTGACGCCGTAATGCCTCAGCGTCAGGGCAAGCCGAGTGTCGAAGACGACGCGACGTCCCACAGCCGGTTTGGCAGCCATACGCCATAATTCTTCCATTACATTGGAAATCCCTCCGGGATAATCGCATAGGGTCCAGACCGGGTGCTGGCGGAATGTTTGAACGATGGATACCGCAGTCTCCGGCCCAAGCGGGTTCGTTAGAACAGACGGATTGCGCAGCAGGACATAAAGTTCAATCAAGACCAGTTCGCAAACGACAACCGCGGCCGGAGCGGTGGGCAACGAAGAGAAGAATTCGCGGGAATCGTCATATTCGGGGCAATCCTTGTTGAGCGAATAGAGAAGCAGATTAGTGTCGAACGAAATCATCGTTCAGTCGGCCATTTCGTTGGCCAACAACCGCCAGTCTTCAACGGGCGCCCGGTACGCGCCAAGGTGGCGGCCTTCAGGAAAACGCCAGTTGCCCGCCGGCGCAGGCCGGCTCTTGAGGCCGTGTTGAATCGCCTGCTCGGCCAGACTGCGGAGAAGTTCCGGAACGCTCAAATGGAGTCGTGCTGCCGTCTCTTCCATCTGCTGATATACGGCGTCAGGCAGTTGGACTTCCGCGATTTTCATGCGGATAGAATATCCTCAATCGCGGGCTTGGCAAGGGGAAGTTCGGCATCTCGCGGTTCGAAACCTCCGTTGCGCCGCAAAAAACGGCGAATTGCGCGCGCGCTGAAGCCGGACCTTCCTGGCCGGGGGAAACGGTTGGCGTGGGCGGAAAAAGCCAGTCAGCGTTCGAGATCGCCGGGGTTTTCGGGGATGCCGGGATCGTCGAGCATCTGGACGGCGCTTGCGGGGCCAAGGTTTACCCAGTCTTTGAGCGCCCACACGACTTTCTTGTCCGGCGTGACTTCAATAAGCTGGCAGCCCTTGCCGCCGTTGCCCCTTGAGCAAAGGACGGTATCGCCGTTGGCCAGGCGAACGCAGCTCTGAGAATCGAAGAATTTGATGCCGGGCGGCAAGTCGGTCGCCAGCTTGAACTCCCAGACCGTCTCTCCTTTGGGATTCACCTCACGGGTCAGGCGGTCACGTTCATCGGTGATAAGCGTGTTGCCGTTGTGCAGGCGGATCGCCGCCCAAGGAGAGGGAATGTCATAGGACCAAATCTCATTGAAGTTCTTGTCATACTCCACGACTTTGCCTCGTTCGAGGAATGGAGCCAGATAGGTCCCGTCGGCGGTCATGCGGAAGCGGCGGAATTGCGCGTGGACACCATCGCCGGCATTGGGCAGGGGGTGATCCACCTCGACCGCCCCGGTTTTCTTATTGACTACAAGCAGCCGGGCGGGCGTGCCGTTTTCCACCAGCATGACTTTGTCCAGCCCAATGGGTTGGACGGTGTGAATTTCGGTTCCCTTGGGCGCGTCCAGACGCCAGACCACTTGCTTTTGCGGCGTCACCTCGGCCGCGTAGGACATGCGAGAGAAGAGGATGTGGCCGTTGGACATCAGCCAAACGTCATCGTATTCCCAGCCCTTCCCGGTGGAATAAGTCCAGATGACGTTGCCGTTGTTTACGAGAAAGATTTTGTTACATCCTTCGCCGATATAGAGCATTGGGTGCTGTGCGATGCCTTTGCCGGGCAGGCTTGTGTCCACCGGCGACACCTTCCAATTGGGCGGATCAATCGGGATTTCATCGGGGCCGAATACGGGCACATCTGCGGCGGTGAATTCCGGCAGCACGTCCAGAGCGGGAGTGGATGAATTCGTCATACCCGGCGAAGCTGAGGAACAGCCTGATACGAGAAGCGTCAGGCCGAACGCTGCAACCGCCAAGGGCGTCAGGATTTGGAAAGATTTTGACGTGGCATAAGTTTTCATGGTTGGTCGCTTCTGATTTCTGGATTCAACCTTAAACGCTTTATGTTTCAGAGGCAATATTGCCCGGAGTGACGCGGCCAAACGGATCAAGGGTCGGAAGCGGCATCCGCTGGTCGATACCTTGGGGCTGGTGCTCTGAGCCGTGGTGACTCACTACGGTTTTGACCTCGTTAGATTTTTAACGGCGTAGACCGCCAGCGAGCGAACTGTCAGTACGACCAGACATCCCGCCCACAGCGGAACTCCTGTTTGAAAAGCCAGGAAAACCAGGTCAATCGGCCACATATTGCTATCCTTCCTTAACTGTGGTGTCGCAATCCATAGGATCACAGCGCAAATCATGACTCCAGCCCAGAGGGCCAGGGTCGCGCTAAGTGCATTCTTAAGCCGGGATCCAGCGAACCACAGAGTGACGATTGGCAACAAGCACAAGGTGATTTCGCCAATCAGAAGGCTTCGGGGCGATCCCGCCATTGATGGAGGAACGTTTCCATCCTGCATTGCGTGCCCATATCCAGGCCAGGAGAAATGAACATAATAGGAACGCCATGAGCGTGAGAAGTGCCACTGCAAGAAAAGAAAAGTGACCGCTCCCGCTACGGTATAAAACAACGCCTTCGCCATGATGTCCGAGGCGGGCTTGCTGCCTAAAGCAACCTTGGCCGCGCAAGCCGGACAAAGCCCCTCCGAGACGTTTTCCGGCAACGGCTCCCGGCATTGGAGGCAAATTCGTCGGGTGTCCACAATTCAGTTGTTTTTGCCGCGGTGACTGATGGTCTTAAAACCCAGGAAGCATGAATATTCAAGACTAAAGTAATCAAAACTTATCAAAACGGAATTCCCGATGATTCAACTAGACCGCCTCGAGGGTCCGGCGGACCGCGCGCTCAAAATCGTCCAGCGAGAAGGGCTTGGCCAGACAAATCTTATTTTGCTCCTGAAGGTAGCGTTCGGTTTTTTCGCTGAGGACGTCACCCGTCATGAAGATCATTCGTTCGGCGGCCAGGGGCTGAATTTGTCGCAGACGTTCGTAAAGTTGCTGGCCGTTGACGCCGGGCATTTTCCAATCGGAAATGATGAGGTCAAAGTTGTCATGGGCAATGTGGCGCAAGGCGCTTTCGCCATTGAGGGCGGTGCGAACGGTGTAGCCGCGACGCTCCAAAGTCTTGCGGACCAGGTCAACAATATCCTCCTCGTCATCGACGGCGAGGATCTTTTTGCCCTTGCCGTGCAGGACCGGCTCGGAAGCCTTGACCGGCGCCGGACCGGTTTCGACGCCCTTGGTGACGGGCAATTCGATGATGAAAGTGGTGCCCTTGCCGACCGCGCTTTCGACGTTGATCGTGCCCCCGTGTTCCTGAACGATACCGTAAGACAGGCTCAAGCCCAGTCCAGTTCCCTTGCCGACAGGCTTGGTGGTGAAAAATGGATCAAAAACTTTGGCGAGCGTTTCCGGTGACATACCGGGTCCGTCGTCCTCGAATCGGACCTGGACATGATCGCCGAGCGACCGTGTGACAAGATGAATGGCGCCGTGGGGGCGATGCGCCTCGATGGCCTGACGGGCGTTATTGACAATATTGAGAAAGACCTGCTGCGTCTGATGAGGATCGACCAGCAGGGTGGGGAGATCGATCTCGTAACTCCGGTTGACCTTGATGTTATTGGTGCGCAGTTCGTAAATAAGAATTTCAATCACCGCGTCCAGGAGCTGGTTCAAGTTGGTTAACTTGCGTTCGGGCGGACGCTGGCGGGCAAAGCTCAAAAGACTTTGCACGATCTTATGGCAGCGTTCGGCGCTGACGCAGATGCGTTGGAGAGATTCCCGTGTGTCATCGTCCACGTTATCCATTTGCAGCAACTCCGAAAAGCCGATCAAGGCCGTCAGGGGATTGTTCAATTCGTGCGCGACGCCCGCCACGAATTGGCCGACCGCCGACAGTTTCTCGCTGTGGAGGAGCTTGGCCTGCGTGTCACGCAACATACTGACGGTTTTTTCCAATTGGGCGGTCGATTTCTGCAAGTTGTCGGTCATTTGATTGAACACCGCGCCCAGTTCGCCCAATTCGTCGTTCGAGCGAATTTCGATTCGCTTGGAGAAATCGCCGCGGCCAACCGCTTCGGCGCTGTCGCGCAAATCGCGCAGCGGCTGTGTCACGCGGCGAACCAAAAGCGCGACGACGACCGTGCCGATCAACATGCCAAAGATGCCGCCGAGGAACAGAATGCGCTGGGTCACTTGAATCTGCTGTTGAACCGCTGCATAGGAGGAGAACAACAAGTATCCCGCGGAACCCTCACCGGAGAAGAGCGGGAGCTGGCCGGCGGTCATCACAAACGGCTCGTCTTGCAGGGAAACTTCCGCCGTCCGATGCGAGGGATCGGCGGCGAGCAGTTCCTTGTATCGGTCCAACAAATCGGTCTTCCCGTCGCTCAGGGTCGAGCCGGCAATCTGGTCGTTGGCCACGAATACCAGGTCGCTATTGCTTGGTTTGAGCTGGCTTAGGGTGGATTCGCCCACGGCCATGCCCATGGTCAAGACGCCCAGGAGCTCATTATTGAGGTCCAACGAGGGCGCGCTGATGACGATGAAGACGCGGCCTTGAAATTGCACGGTGCAAACATTGGGCGTTCCTTCCTCGATGACCGCCTTGATGCTGGCATCGGCGGCGCGGTGGAAGTCGGCCCGGTTGAGGGTGGAATTGTGATTGACGCCGCATAAGTACTGGCCGTCCGGACCGGAGAAAAGCGCGAGAGCCGACTCCTGGCCAAGGCGGCTGACAATATTGGTCAGAGGGTCGGTCATGGTCTGGCGCGAAATGCGTTTCACGTCCGCAGCCTGCGCAGAGGCGATTATCTTGGCGACAGATCGGAAGACCGGCTCGCTGGCCGCGGGGGCAAATTGGAGCATCATCCCGTGGGCGTTTGCGGAAAGAAGATTGGTAAAGGCGTCCTCGGCGACCATGAGCGATTCGATGGCCTCGTGGTGAAACTGATGCTGCATGCGGCTGCGCAGGAGCCAGCTCGTCGCTATCATGAACAACGCCAGGGCCGCCACGACCGGCACCAGGATTTTGGCATGGAACTGCAGTTTAGGATGGTTCCAAAAAGGCATGGCTAATACTTGGGCAGGTTTTGGATGCCCATCGTGATGTCGAGGTTGATGTCCTCGTTACATTTAATGGTTATCGGAATGACCTTGTCCGGCAGGCGCTCGTGCCAGGCGGTCAACTGGTATGTCCCCGGGGGGATATTTGAGATGACATAGTGATTGTCGGCGTCGGCCAGCGCAAAGCATGGATTTTCCAGGACGAGCACGATGCAGCTCATCCGGGAATGGATCGAACAAAAGACGTCCACTATCCCCGGCTTGTCAAACATAACCACTTTGGCTGGATCGCCTTTACGGTAGAGGTCCAGATCAAACGATTTGGCGTCCGATTTGGAAAAGACATTGTGAAAAACCTCGTCTTCATTGGGCCATTCGATCCTGGTTCCGACCATGATCGGAAGGACGTGCGGAATAAAAGTTGCGTCCTTTTGGCGAATGACCGCCGGCGTTTCGGGCGCCTTGCTGTCCGGAATGGGGCCTTTGATATAAACCACGAAGTCGCGCAACTCGTCATAATTGATTCGTTCCACGAATTTGAACCGGCGGCTGGCATAGGAGCCGGAGCCGGAGGCGGGCGGCGCGTCCACCTTTCCCTTGGCACGAATCACACCATGAATCGATCCGGCGTTGGCGGCGCAAGCAGCGAAACAACAGGCGCAGTAAATAAGAAAATGTTTCATCGTCAGAATTTGAAGGCCGCCTCGAGGGCGAACAAGTTCACATGGTCGCGCTCACCGCCGTCATGGAGGAAAGCGTGCTCGAAGGTGTATTCGGTTTTCAGGGTCAAATGGCTGTTGAAGGCGTAGCCCAGTCCCAGACTCAAGCGCCAGGTCTCGTCGGTGGGAATTCCAAATTCCGCGCTGTCGCCCATGATCGGGTATCCCTTGGGCGTCAAAATTTGGCTGAATCGCGCCGCGCCGTAGAGTTTGCGCCAGAAGTTCTGCATTCCTTCGAGGTAATAATAATAGATGTCCCGGTGATTGTTGCCGCGCGGATCGTTGTCACTATAGCCGGCGTAACCCGCGGCGGCGGCGGCGTGGCCGCCCTTCCAGGAGTAGCGGGCGTCTGCTTCGCCCATATTCACATTGTAAGTTGTGGTGTTGGATGATCCTATCGGCATGAAAAACGAGCCGCCAAACCACGTGCCTGAAACCGGGTCCGTGACCGCGTTCAACGTTCCTGTGCGTTCTCCGCTCAGGCTGAGATGGAGATGAGCCGTGGGATCAAAACCGATTCGACCGACGATTGTTTTGTCATCGGTTTGATCGTGCAAAAGGTCCAGATCGCCGGATTGGACCGCCAGCGCATAACTCCATTTTTTCCATGAGCCATAGAACTCGGCGCCGCCTTCCAAGGCCCAGACATCGCTCAAGGAATGGGAGATGAGCGGGTTGTCGAAGGCGAAGCGATACTGATACTCCTCGCCAAACGGCGTGTACATCTGGCCAATCCGAAAGTTCACCAGATCGTCGGCGCCCCAATATTTGGAGAGGTTTTCGAACTCGAGATAAAGTTCGCCCAGATAAACGCCTTCGTCTTCCTCTTCGCGTGTTTGCAAGTCGACTTCGCCGTAGAAGAAAACGTCGTCCAATAACGGCGCGTCCAAGAACAGCCGGGCTTCGTCCACCTTCAGGTCGGCGTGCGGATTTGGGCCGTCACTTTGCGACGCAAAAAATCCGACACCGCCTTCGCCACTGATAATCACGTTGCCGATCGAGAGCGGGGACTTTTTTGGCGGTTCGGGTTCGCCTACGCTCGCCTTGAGTTGCTGGTAATCGCTCTGCTGCTGCTGGTTGGTTTTTTGCAGATTGGAGAATTGCCTGGTCAACTGATCGATCATTCGTTGCTGCTGTTGCAACTGGCTTTCCAGCGCTTGATTCTGCTGTCGTAATTCGTCCAGTTGCCGCGCGATGCTGTTCGAGTTTTGCCCAAACGCTGTCGCACAGGCGGTGAGGATGATCACCACCAGCATCCCCCGATTTAAGAATAACGGGCGGCATCTCATGTTGAATTGGATGCATGGATCGACTCAGGATTCCCCATGCGCGAGTCGAGGCATCCATGCACATTAGTATTGTCGGCATTCTTGCCCTGGCGCTTGAGTCAAATATTACGAAAGGGCCGCTCTGAGGGGTGTTCGATGCGGTTCCAAGGGTGCGCGAAAACCCGTTGGTTGAAGTCTCGTGGTTCGCAAATCGGAGTCTGTTTTTCTGCAATTCGTCTGACGGATTGTCGCGCAGCTTGTATTGGCGTTGGGGTGAATGCCGATTCCAAAAAACCTTGCCTGTTAAATGGACGCCCGGTAATGTTTGACCGTCTGATGGACGAGTTCTCGCGTCATGAAAATTGTGCTAATCTGCCAGATTTGAGGGGACATTGAAGGGGTTTTAGCGGTTAGCACGGTAGAAATAATGACGGTGTGCAACTCTCTTGTTTGAAATTATTTAGCGCGCTTAGCTCAGCGGTAGAGCATTACCTTCACACTATAAAACGGTCTTTTTTGACTATTTTTAGCTAACTTTTTCCAGCCTTTATTTTCGTTGCAAGTTCCGTAATTGAAATATGTTATGCAACAACTATATCTGGACTCATGTACGCTCACAGAATCCCAAATTTTAAAATTGGGTTACAAGGCGGGTGCAAGTTTTTCAATGGTTTTTGCGGTAATGCTCCACCGTATCAACCAGAGGCCAGCCATAAACAAAACATAATCACTTGCGTATAAATGGTGATGTATTGTATATTTCGGCATGATAACTGAGAAGCGCAAGCAACTCGTGACGATGTTCCGGCGCAATGGGTTTGTTCGCCCGCGTGAAGTGGAACGGGCTGGAGTACCGCGCGGGGCGCTTTACGAACTGGCGAGCGAAGGGGTAGTCACACGCCAAGGGCGGGGCATTTACATTCTTCCAAATGCGCCCATCACGGAGAACCATTCTTACGCGGAGGCACTCAAACGGGTGCCGCGCGGTGTCATTTGCCTGATTTCAGCGCTTCGCTTCCACGGGCTGACGATGCAGAATCCGACTGAGGTTTGGGTAGCCATACCTCGCGGCACATGGCAGCCAAAATCAGATGGCCTGCGCCTGCGCATCGTCCAGTTCTCTCGCAAAGCTTTGATTACAGGGATTGAGACCCACCAGGTCGAAGGGGTGTCGGTTCCCGTGACCAACGTGGCCCACACCGTTGTTGATTGTTTCAAATTTCGGAACAAGATCGGCACCGATGTGGCGGTGGAAGCTCTGCAAGACGCCTGGCGCAAGAAGCAATTCACGATGAAAGACCTTTCACAGTACGCAAAGGTATATCGTATGACTCGGGTCATGATGCCTTATTTGGAAACGCTCCCTTGAAGCCGCCGCCAAAAAATATGGCCGCCTCAGTCCGGGCGCGGTTGACCCAATTGGCCGCCCGGCGGGGCTATGATTTTCAGCAGGTGCTCACCAGTTACGCCATCGAACGCCTGCTGTTTCGACTCTCTGTTTCCCAGCACGCAGGCAGTTTTGTTTTGAAAGGCGCGACGCTCTTTACACTTTGGGAGGGGTTCCCGCACCGTCAAACACGCGATCTTGATCTATTAGGCTTTGGCGAGAACAGCATTGAGCGTTTGGTGACCGTGTTCCGCCAAGTTTGCGCAGTGTCCGCAGGCGACGATGGATTGGTGTTTGGAAAAATCTCCGGTGAACCCATTCGAGCACTGCAAGAGTATGGCGGTATTCGGCTTCATGTTTCAGTCGTGCTGGAGCGGGCCGTCATTCCGCTCGGGGTGGATATTGGTTTTGGCGACCAAATTACGCCGCCGCCAAAGGAAGTGGAGTTCCCGACTCTGCTTGATTTTCCGAAGCCGAAGCTGCGGGCTTATCCTGTGGAAACGGTGGTCGCGGAAAAATTTGAAGCAATGGTTCGTCTGGACATGGCCAACAGCCGGATGAAGGACTTTTATGATTTGTCTTATCTGGCGCACACGATGGCATTTGATGGCGACCGGCTATGTGCCGCCATCCAAGCAACCTTTAACCGACGCTCGTCGGTGCTGCCGCAGAATTTGCCGGTTGCACTGACCAATGAGTTTGCCGCCAACCCGACGAAGCTCACACAATGGCGGGCCTTTTGCAGGAAAGACACCCGCACAAAAACTGAAGTGCCTTTGGGCGAAGTGGTCAAATTCATTGGAGTTTTCCTGCTGCCACCCACCCAAGCCATCGCTGCCGGAAAACCATTCGGATCTTCATGGAGCCCGGGCGGTCCATGGCGTTAAGACACTACCCGCGCCCCTCGGGTTTGGTGACTTTGCGCCATACGCCAAAAGTAACTGTTACCCGTGAGGGAAGGGCGTTGCTGTTTTTCGCTCGGTGTTGCACGGCGGCACGGTATATTCGCAGGCGTGTCACACGCATTGGCATTATCTCCCGGCGGACATTTATTTGTCGAGCCGGACGAACAGGCGGAGCCGAAGCTCAATCCAGCCATCGCGACGCGACTGACCGAGGCGTTCACCGCGTCGGGAGCGCGCGGCTTGGAGATACTCGTGTCAGAGTTTCTGCACGAGCCGCTGCCGCCGACATTTGGCTTTTGGCGCGAGCTGGCCCGGCGTTATTTCACCGCCCTTTGCCATAATCCGAATCTGGACAGCGCCGCCGGCCTGAGCGTTACGAGGTCCGGCGAGAACGATTGGATCGCGCTGGCAGAAACCGCGCCGCCGATGAGGGGCCTGGAGTATTTGAGCGGCGCAGTATTGGGCCGGCTATGGGATGAATTGGACGCTCACGCTCACGCTGCTATTGTCCGAAACGCAGGCGGGGCGATGGCTTATCTTAAAAGTTGTAACCCGACGTGGAACACAGTGGGGCGTGTGACGTTTCATCTGGCCGAAAACAAGCGCAATCCAGCTCAACCCTTCGCCTTTCTCGCCACCTATACAAATCGGGTTTCTGAGCAAGGGAAGGCACAACATTTGCCGTTGGGGCGGGCTTTGGAGGAATACGCCGGGGCCAAAAACCGGGCGGCGCTGACGGCCTTGCTTTCGCCGGTCCAGCGCGCGGCCGAGCAGAGCAAAGTCGCGCGTCAATTACTGGATTCCCGCGCCATTTTTCATCCGCAGGTTTGGCGGCCGGAACAGGCGTTCGCTTTTTTGAAGGAGATTCCGCTCTTTGAGCAAAGTGGTTTAGTCGTCCGCATTCCCGATTGGTGGAAGGCGGGCCGCCCGCCTCGGCCCCAAGTCAGCGTGCGCATCGGCGAAGCCAAAGGGAATCTCGTTGGCAAAGACAGTCTGCTGGATTTCCAAGTGGACATTTCGCTGGAGGGAGAACCGCTGACGGAATCAGAATTGAAAGCGATTCTGCAATCCACCAGCGGTCTAACGTTGCTCAAGGGCAAATGGGTCGAAGTGGACAAGGACAAACTTCAGCAAGTGCTCGACCACTGGAAGAAGGTTCAATCCGCCACCGGGCCGGACGGTTTGCCGCTATTGGAGGGACTGCGGCTCTTGGCGGGGTTTCATCCGGGCGAAGTGGTCGAAGCGGAAGCCGAGACGGCGCGCGCCGATTGGTCGAGCGTGGTGGCGGGCGAGCAATTGAAAAAACTGCTCGATGAAATGCAACGACCGGACGTTTCTGCTGAGTCCGACCCTGGACAAGAATTGCGTGCGGAGTTGCGTCCATATCAACGTCAAGGCGCGCATTGGCTCTGGTTCATGAACAAGCTCGGTCTGGGCGCGTGTTTGGCCGACGACATGGGTTTGGGCAAAACCATTCAAGTTATCTCGTTGCTGTTGGCGCTCAGGCGTGGGTGGTGTGCGTCGAAGACCGCCGAGGCGGTTGGGCCGAGCTTGCTGATTGTGCCCGCTTCGCTCATCGCCAATTGGAAAGCCGAAATCCAGAAATTTGCGCCGTCCTTGTCGGTTTTCTATGCGCATCCATCGGAAAGTCCCGGTGGAGAACTCGCGGCTGCCGCAAAATCACTGGCTGGCAATGACCTTGTCATCACCAGCTACTCAATGGCGGTTCGCCTGGGCTGGCTCAAGGAAACGCCGTGGAACATCGTTATTCTTGACGAGGCTCAGGCTATTAAAAATGCCGGAGCGCGTCAGAGCCGCGCGGTCAAGGAACTGCGTTGTCGGCACCGCATCGCGCTCAGCGGCACGCCAATCGAAAACCGTCTTTCCGATTTGTGGTCGCTTTTCGACTTCCTCTGTCCCGGCTTGCTGGGAGGGGCCAGGGACTTTGCGGCGTTCGTCAAAAGCCGGTCGCAGGAAGATCAAAATCAGTTCGTCCCGTTGCGTCGGTTGGTGCGGCCCTACATTTTACGCCGACTCAAAACAGACAAGCGCATCATCAGCGATTTGCCAGACAAAACCGAGATGACCGCGTTTTGCCCGCTGACCCGTCGCCAGGCCGCGCTCTATCAGCAATCGGTCAATGAACTGGGCGAGCGCCTCGATGCGCCGGAGGTCGAAGGCATCCAGCGCCGTGGCCTCATCCTGGCCTTCCTGACCCGGTTCAAACAAATCTGCAATCACCCGTCCCAATGGCTTGGCGATGGGGCCTATGCTCCGGCGGACAGCGGCAAATTTCATCGCCTACGCGAATTGTGCGAGGAAATTGCCTCCAAACAGGAGAAAGTTTTGGTATTCACTCAATACCGCGAAGTCACTGACCCGTTAGCGCGGTATTTGGAATCTATCTTTGGCCTATCCGGCGTGGTTCTCCACGGCGGAACGCCCGTTTCCAAGCGCAAGGAGTTGGTGGACGCCTTTCAACGCGACGGAGGCCCGCCCTTTTTTGTCCTCTCGCTCAAAGCCGGTGGCACCGGCCTCAACCTCACCGCCGCATCGCATGTGATTCATTTTGACCGCTGGTGGAATCCAGCAGTCGAGAACCAAGCCACGGATCGCGCCTTCCGCATCGGCCAAAAGCGCAACGTGATGGTCCACAAATTCACCTGTCGCGGCACCCTTGAGGAACGAATCCACGACATCATCGCCGGCAAGAGCGCGTTGGCCGACGACATTCTAGGCGAAGGCGCTGAACGATTGATGACGGAAATGAACAATTCTGAATTGCTTCGTTTTGTGGCACTGGATATAAAAGCCGCCGCCGAAGATTAGTAGTTTTGGCGAATGCCCATAACCCTTTTTGAAAAAAGAATATGAGTTGGAATTCCTATGGGTTCCGGCCTTACGTGCCAGTGGCGGAACGCCGTGCCAAAGCTGCGCGTGAATTGGCAAAACTGGCCAAAAAGCACGGTCAAGCGTCGTCGCCGGTCCGATTGGACGGCCGCAAGATCGCCAGCACCTTCTGGGGCAAAGCATGGTGCGACAATTTGGAGGCTTACAGCGACTATGCCAACCGCCTGCCGCGCGGTCGCACCTATGTTCGGAACGGCTCGGTGGTCCATCTCGAAGTCAGCCAGGGCAAAGTGATCGCCCGTGTTTCAGTATCGAGCCTTTACAAAATCGAAATCAAAATCAAGCCACTGGCGCCGAGCCTCTGGAAATCCATCCAAACGGAATGCGCCGGGAAAATTGATTCCCTGATTGAATTGCTCCAAGGCAAACTTTCCTCTTCGGTCATGCAAATCGTGACCCGGCCCGAACGTGGACTCTTCCCGACACCCAAAGAAATCGAACTGGACTGCTGCTGCCCGGATTGGGCTGATCTCTGCAAGCACGTCGCCGCTTCGCTCTATGGCGTCGGTGCGCGGCTGGATAAAAGCCCCGAACTGCTTTTCCTACTTCGCGGCGTGGACCCCGCTGATCTGATCAGCCAGGCATCCGCCGCCGAAACCGTGCGCCAGTCAGCCCGTGCGGAAGGCGCGGCTGCGATGAGCGAAGCGGAAATTGCGGACGTCTTCGGCATCGAATTGGCTGACACGCCAACACCTGTCCAATCGACCGGGAAGGCTCACGAGTCCGTTGATGCAAAAAACCAGACACCTATTCCGGTGCCCATTCAAGAACCGAAAACAAAGCCGCCGAAAAAGGCCAGCCGAAGAATAAGTTCATCGGCCCGGGCGAAGATCGCGGCAGCGGCACGAGCGCGATGGGAGAAAATCAAGGCAGCAGCCGACCGCGACAAGCCGAGAGTTCGGAAATTGAGCGCCGCCGCCAGAGCCAAAATCGCAGCGGCGCAGAAGGCCCGATGGGCAAGACATGAAACGACCTCCGGAAAATAAAGACCGAGAGGATCGGTTTATGGAGGAAGTGGTCGTTGACGCTTACGGCGAGGAAGAACGGGCGATGGGCTGGTATTATTATGCCGCTGACAACATCGTTTTTCCCTTCAAAGCTCAGTGCTCGGCAAAACGGGCGGCATCGCCCCTCAAGGTCGGAGAGGCAGTCGAGGTGACGGGCATGGCCGACACCGATGACTGCGCGCATGAGTTGATGGTTCTGATAAAGTGGCAAGGGGAGCAGTTGGCTGTTCCCCTCGATCAATTGGAAACCTCAACGCAGTCAAATAAACTGACCCGACAAGTTTTGGCAGATTGGCATTACTGGGTTGCACGAGGTTATTGTTTTTGAGAAACCCTCCCGAAGATTAGTTGGTATTCAATCAAGCAGCTTTGTCCTTGGCGGCGAATAAGGCTGCGTCAAACATCTTGTTCGATTTCGGCGCAAGGCCGTGCTTCTGATTGTAAATAAGACGGCTTAGGGTCTCGTCAATCGGCTTGCTCAGGTCCAGGGTAGGGACGAAAGCGACCGCCTGAACACGAAATACGTCGGCGAAATAATGGAGTTGAAAATCGTGGACATAAACAAAGCCGCTCTCGATTTTTGAAACGCCGCTGCGCGAGATCATCCAACCGGCCTTTTGCAGCCGGTCGGCCAATTCATCCTGGGTCCATCCGCGCTCGTTTCGGAGCTTGTTGACCAGTCTGCCCGTTAAATTCAACTTTTTCACTCAAGCCACCTTCTTATCAGGCCGCCCTGTGCTCACGCTAACCATGAACAAGCGTTTTCATTGCCTCATCCTGGCACCACCGCAGAGCCGCGAGGTGTATCAGGAACACAAAATGCGTTGTCACTGCTGGCCGACTCCACGCCATGAACAGCCGTTCTTACGGTCGTCATGTTGCCAGACGATGCGGGATCGAGTTGTTCGGTCTTCTGAACAACCTGCCGGATGTTTTCGGCGGCCATTTCACGATGAATTTCCCTCACAGATGGCACGGGACCGCACAGCCGGAAAAACTTTGTTCCCAGACGCGGACAATCTGCTTCGGCGACCCGATGTACGGCCTGAACCATGAGCACAGATTTGCAGAGAATAGGGAATCAGGTTGTAACGAAGGCATTACAACTTTCGTGAGCGGGTTGGGGTGGTCAATCCTTCGCTCGGGTCATCCGTCCGACTGCGGCTTCCCTGTTCTTGGCAGTATTCCCGGCGCGAAATCCTAAGAGCAAAGTCTCCAGGCCCGTCGAGCATTGTCAAGGTGGAGGCAGCGGGAGACGGGGGCACGACCTTGACAAGCGCAGACAGGCCGTACCATGACGGAGCCTTTCGCGCCAAAATCAGCCCCCATTTTCAACCTGTTTTCTCTTCCCCCGGATGCGCGACGACACAGATGTCAATGGTCAACTAAGATGGTCGCAGTCCGATTGTCGGTTTTCCTCGGAAGCAATCAGTCGTTCGAGCAAGCCTGAGAATCTGTTGTCCGTGCGGTTGTTTTTCACTGCCATTGGCAGCCCTATTCCCCGGACGCCAACGAAGCACCCAAAACCCAACCTCGAAGGTGTTGCGGCACGAACCGCAGCGATTGCTTGCGGGTCGTGACGGGGAAGCAATCGCAATGGGGCCGCGCGGACCCTGAGAGCGCAGAAGCAACTGACTCGCACCACACGCGCCCGCCGACACACTGTACTTTCATGGCTCGCGGAGCAGGCTGGTACGCAGAACGAACACCACCCTAAAAGCAAAAGGGAGAAAGGGGTCGCATGGAACACATTCGCAACGACGGCGCAACCACAGTGGTTTGAAGCAAGTCAGTGTGATCGCGATTTGTTCTGCTTTTCCTTGGCGGTGATTTTCCGCAATCGCTGGACATATTTTAGCAGTTCTCGCGAAGATTTGAGCGTTACTGTCGTACCCAAGGCGAAGTGATGTTCATCAGCCTCGCTTCTCAGAACCTCTGCAATTCTCAAAAACTCCAAAAGATACGGTTGGTCGGGGTGAAAACCCACGCTATCATTTGGAAGGAAAGAACAGTTGCTAAGTGAAAAAAGGTCGAGGCTGTATCGGAGATTTACACCGCGTTTGGAGGCTTGTCTTAAAAAATCCAGGTCTGCTCGGCTGGTTTTTTTTGGCTTCGCTTCTTTAATTAAACGTCGAAAGTCATGTCCGGAGTGCCGAATCATCCGATAAACTTCGACGCCGGTCTTACTCGCGTTGGACGAGGCGATCATTGATTTCAAAGCGCACTCGCAAGCCATGTAGGCGTCAATGATAAGTTTGGCGATATAGGATGTGCGTTGGTTCGGAGCCTTGGTGGGGTCGTTGGCGCAACGGGCTTTCGTGATTAAGTGAGCCGCGTCTGTTCGGAACGAATGTGAAAGGTGTTGTACCTCCGGGTTCATTTCTTTGGTTTTGGAGCACCGTCGCGGTCGAATCTGCTCCAGTCCGTTATAGCGACGCTGGAGTCTGGCAGGCTGCACGAGCCGTCGTTGACGCAGACACCGTTGTAATGCAATTCGAGTCCATCCGGCTCGTCGTCAAGCCCACTGAGAAAATGCGCGATTCCAACATCCACGGACCATGCTATCAATTTCGCAAGCGCAGCCCTTTGGTCATCTCGCAAATCGTCAATTGGCCCCAATTCTTGCTTGGGAATTCCCGTGAGGGCTGTGACACCTTCAGGATCGTTGATAGTCGAGAGAACACCGTCGCGGATTGCCACGACAAGCCGGCTTACAAGGACTTCACCGCCGGACTTCCGAGATTCATTATTGCTGGCGCTCATAGTCGGAATGATAATAAATTGCCTCGGCACTGATCGTCAATCTCGTCGAACAATGGAAAGAATTGGCAAACCGTGAGTTGGACTAGGAATCGGTTGCTACGCCAGAAATGGAAGACATGACCGCGTGTGCAACAATGGGTGATGAACCGACCTCTTGGTGGGCGCGCCTCACGGTTCCCATCGCCCGTCTGACATGGTCGGTGCTGAAACGGCGCTCCGAGCATGGTTGCTCCGCCAATTCAGATAATGCAAGCAGGGTGGCGTTTTTGATTAGTCCGCCCGTCAATCCATCGGACTCCCTAGCGAGCGCGGCAAAATCGACCGCATCAGCCCCTGGAACCTTCGACGAAATCATTTTCCGCCACAATAGCAGCCGACAGCTTTCGTCCGGCGGGGCCACAAAGACGTGCATCAGAATTCTGCGGACAAAAGCGCCATCGTAATTTCTGGCCAAGTTGGTGGCAAAAATCACGATGCCGTCGAATTCATCCAATTGCTTAAGCATTACCGACCGGGAAGCGTTGACGCCATGATCGGCAGATTGGGTCACGTTCGTTAATCGCCGCCCAAGAATGGAATCAGCTTCGTCAAAGAAAAGAAGAGCGTTGTCCTGTTTGGCAGCCTTAAATGCAGCCACTATGTTCTTGGGCGTGTCGCCGACATATTTGGATTCGATCTCGGCATAATTGACCTCCAGAATGGGCTTCCCGAAATCAGCGGCGAGTGCTTCGGCGCACATAGTTTTCCCAGTGCCCGGAGGTCCGTAAAGATTGACGGCCATGTTGACACCCTTCTTATCTATCGCCTCAAAGCCCCAATGCCGGTAGATCAACTCGTGATTAGTAATGCGGCTTTTTAACGTAGTGATTTCCTGACGGACGGATGCGGGAAGGATTACTTCGTCCATCCTAAATTTTGGTTTCCGACTTTCAAACGTCGCCAGTTTCCCCATCGCATCCGTCGATTTTTCAGGTTTGGAGTTTGTTCCAGGACTGGCTGTGGTTAGATTTTGAATGGATTTCTCCGGCGGGATTGCCCTTCCAAATGATGAAGCATTAGCTGACATATTAGCACAGTTCTTGGACAAGAATGGGGCTGGAACGCAGTTCGGGAAATTGGGCCATTGCTTCTTCGGCTGAGACCTCCCGTGTGCAAATTTCATGGCCTTGCTCGTCGGAAGTGACCGCGAACCAACCGAGGGTGAGCCTATCGACCATGCGCTTCGTATTGACGACAACGCCGTCAAGTTTGTCCAGTATGGCTACCCCAAGCTTTTGAACTTTCAAATTCGCGTGTTCCCGCAGCCATCCCGCTATGTAATCACGCACCTCGCACCACCACTCAAAAAGGTGTTCATGGATATGTTTACCCGTGGTCTTGTTGACTACGAAATCCGCGGCGACCGCTCCGGCGACGCCTTCAAGAATGTATCTGAGAAGGTGATGGATCATATTCAGTCTGGAGTGGGTTGTTCGGTTTCAACTACGCCGGGGTGTTCCACAATCACGTAGCACAGTTCCGCCGGATTTTCGGTGATGAATCGCGAACGGATTTCGCCGGGTAAATCGTCCCATGAAACCTCCTGGTCAATTCGCGTTACCATCAGCTTGCCATCTTTTTGGTAAGCCACGGATAGGACAACTGCCAGCTTGCTGGCCGAGACCTTCTTGAGGGAACAATCAATCCGCGCACTGAGTTTTCGAGCCAAGTCGTTGGTATAGCCCGTCCGGCATCGCAACAGGGCGTTTTCGACGTCGGCATTATTTAAGGCAAGAGCCTTGGAAATCTGTTGGGCTGAGAGGGTGAGCAACTGGCCAACAAACTGATCCGAATCTTTCCCCGGATTCCGCCGCCGATGAATGATGTAAGCAGCGAGCACCGCCAATATCACAGCGGCAAGTCCATAGGTGGCAGTAGATGTTTTCATACATCAATTCGCCATTTCAAGAACCACTCCTTGATCCTGCGCGTTCTTCCGAAATTTCTCAGCCAAGGCATTTTTCAAATCTAGCGAAGCGGCGGTGGTGTTTTGTCGCGTCATTTCCTCCCGGATTTCACGGGGCAACTGATCCCAACTCAGTTCCTCCGTTATGGTGGATTGGACTAATTTGCCATTTTCGTCGCGGACGATTGTGGTCGTTTTGGCGGTTGCCGTTGTGGCACTGGTCTTCCGCACCTCCATTTTCATTCCGAGTAGGGTTTGTTGGAAATATTTCCAGATATTCTTGACGGTTCTTCGGACGGGGGTAATTCCCTTATCAGCGAAAACGAGGGCTTCGGCGAGAATATCTGCCAGTGTCGTTGAAACTCGCTCACGCAGCCACGGAATTATCTTGGTGCTGAAAAAATCGACAATGTACGGCCAACAGGACGCCACCAGAATACTCCCAATAATTGCGATTGTAATTGTAATCGGTTCCATAATGGGGTTTGTGTCATTTCACATGATACAAATCCAAATTCATTTCCTTCTTTCCTGACTGGATAAATCCCCTCCTGATTTCGTCCGGGAGAGCGTCCCAAGAGGGGTCGTTATCCAGCGGGACTGTGACACGAACTGGTTTACCATTTTGGTTCGCCAAAATATAAAGGCGGTGCTCAATGGCATTTGCCCCTGTTTTTTTCACTGAAAATTGAATCTGGAGGATTCGCTCCAATTCGGTGTGCTTCCCCGATGAAGCGCCAAGAATCATTTGCCGCGCCAGGCGGCGAGCCGTGCTGCGGTGGACTTGGAAATTCTGGTGCGCCCAGTCGGCGACGGCGCGGATTACGGCCTGTTGCAATTCGGCCATGTGTGGGTCAATATTAATCAGCTTCGCGTAATCTTCCCGTTCCCCCTGACTCATTCTTAGAAGTTCGTCGCCGCCCTCTTGGAGCCATTCCAGCAGTTCGTACGCTCTGGCAACAGGATACGGATGGGAAGCACTCCATAGGTTAGATACATTGAAAAGACGGTCGGTTGTATGATCTGATAAACGTTCATGAAAGCGGCGAGCTTGCGCCACAATGCTCCGCGTGTGCATTTCCTTGTAAGACGCAGGCGAATACCCGGCCAGCTTCATTAAAGCCCGCAATGCCACATCCTGATCTTGGCATACCAAGTAGCCAGCCCGATCTGCCGTAAACTCAGAGCGGCGCGACCACCGGGCAAGAACGGGGGATACCGTTACGTCGAAGAGAATCTGTGACAAGCCTAGCGTTATATTCGAGGCCAAGGCCGCCGAATCCTTCATCCCCTTGGCCAGGGTGTGATAAGGGACATGGCCTGCTTTGATGTGGCCCAACTCGTGTCCGAGCACAAAAAGCAGTTCGTCGTCGTTGCAAAGCGAGAGCACCATCGAGGCTAGGACTATGTATGGCTCGTCTGCACCCAGCGTATGAGCCTCCAGCGAACCAAATTTAATGTAAAGAGGTGGAATAGGGGCAACATCCAATATCTGACAAGCTTCCGCCAGTACCTTGTAAACTTTTGGCATGGAAGCTGGAGTTGCCAGGATGGCGCCGCCCAACAGGGCCATCGCGTCAGACTTATTAAAGAAATCAACAGCTTTGCTCGTCAGAGTACCAACTCCCGGAATGGCTTTTAACGTGGCAAGCGTGGCTCGATCCGATGGATGCTCGAATATGATCGAGCGCACCCCAACAAGATTCTTACGCGGGATTAAGCGAAGTTCCGCTCCCCAAAGTTGACGAACACGCCCAATCGCCTTGCCCAAAGGAGCAGGCGGACGTAGGAACAAGTCTTTTAATTGCAATGATTGGCCGCACTCGCGAACGGCCCCCGGAAGCTCGGAAGCGCAAATCTGCTCAAATCTCTCTGGCAGTTCGGCTTTCAACCGCAATGCTTTGACTTGGGAGGCAAGATGCGGCTGGACGCACGCGGCGGCGTGACTGAAAATACAGATGTCCAAGATTTCGTTGCGAGTCAACCAGCCTTCAGCCCTTAAACGCGTCAAGTCATCGGCTGATAGTGGCACGACAGCTCCGTCAAAGCCGAATTCCTGCGCCAAATCCGGGAGAAGCCATCGAACAAATCCTTGCGCCGCTCGCTTGGCATCAATCTCGTCAAGATTTGTCGTGTTCGACATTCAATGCCGCCTCTCAAATCAAAACAGACCTTCTGCCGAGGCGAGCGGTGGAGACTGCGTGGCACTCTCCGACAACGTCGGGCCGGTAGATGTCACATACGTGCGATGCCCTGAGCTGGGATCCCAAATTACCCAGTCTTTGTATGCGCCCAGCGCGGGACTGTAATGCGCGCCGAATAACGAATGATCCGCCAAGTGCGGCGGGGCCGAATCCGTCGCTACATACATGTTCTCCGAACCATGCCAAGCTTCCAAAAACTGATCCAATGGATACGCCTTCCCCCCTCCGTTCGGGTCCCCTGGGTCGTTGACATATACGCGAGGATGCTGCGGGTCTGACATGTCCACGCCAGTCAATACAAGCGCGTGATTGGCTTCGTCGAGGCCCAAAAGCTCTCGAATCCCAGTCTCGACGGGATTTTGTTGCCATAGGCCATCCGCGAATACCCCGACAATGACCTTATGGCCGTGCATCAGTTCATTCTCCAAATCGGCTGCCGAGGCGTGCATGTTTGTGTGGCACGAGACGCCGTTCAATTCCAGCAACTTGCCCAAATCTTCCGCCGAAGTGCCGCCGTCCGAAAGCCAGCCGTGCGCGTCAGCCTCGTGTACCAGTTGAGCTTCGCTGGCATCCACGCCGAATTCGTGGAGAATCATTTCCTGGGAAACTACCGCGCAGGTGAAGTCAGTAGTCTGATGTATCCAGTCCTTGGCGTCGTCCGTCGGTGTTCCGCCGGATTGCGGTGCGGCTTGATGGAATTGGTCAAATAAACCGTGGCCAGCGGGTTCGGGTGATGCCAGGTCGGAATGGCCAAAAGCGTCAAACGCATTCATGGGGTGCCTTTCATTACGAAGGCAGCGAACGGCGGAGTACAGAGGACGCCATCACGGTCGCCTGACCGATCACGCAAAACGATGGCCGTTGGCTGCGGGTTTTTCACTGTGCAGAAATACCAGATTGGGGGCTGGCTGTAAAACAAAACCGGAGCGTGAAATTCCGATTCACCAACAACGGCGATGCGTTACATCCCGCTGACAAGCCAAACTGGAGCATTTTGTTCATAGCCCGGAAGGTGCCGAAGAACTGGCACGAAGTAAAGCCTCGTGTTTTGCGCGGGTTCTTTTCGAGAGGATTTGGGTATGCCTTCGCGCAAACCCAAAGATTGTCCGCACCGAACACGATTCGGGAAGAACGTCGCGGCGTTGCGCGGTCGTCGGGCGTTAACTCAAGAAAAACTCGCCGAGAAAGTCGGCGCGAGCACCCGTTACATTCAAAGCGTTGAAGCCGGGGAATATTTCCCAAGTCTGCCAACGCTGGTGCGTTTACGCGCCGCACTTCGGTGTCAGTGGGAGGAACTATTTGACGGTTGCGAAAAGGCATAGAGGCAGCGCGTGACTAGCCTGTGAAGTCCTGGCGAACGTGGTTTCCGGTGATAGATTTCGGCAAATTGGTGGTAGAAAAGTGATGGATTATTCCCGCCTCGTTTTCGGAATGAAGCGAGTGCTTCGGCCCTGGCCAATCGCGCCACAATCGGCTCACGTTCCGGCTCATTTATGTGGATCGCCTTGATTATGAGGGCTTTAATCGGCTCGTTTGCGGCTCATAATCTGAGCCGAAAGGATATAACTAACGCTTCGCCCTCGTCCTCTCGGTTCGAGAATCTTCTTGGCCACCAATTCAGCCAAGTCGCGTTTCGCAGTCGCTGGCGTTGTCGCAGTCAGTGTTGCATAATCCCTCCGGGTAATTTTTCCATTCTGAATGGCCGCATGGATGCCCTTCATTTGACGCTCGTTCAAATGAAGCCCCGCAAATTTTTCCACTAGGGACACTGGTTTGCTAAAAACTATCCGAAAGGAGGCTGGTCTCGACTCAAACTCCGGCTCCGGCACGCCAGCCTCTCGACAATTGCTAATCATCCGGCCCGTGCCGGTCCCAAACTGCTCGATATATTTAATCAGGAAAAACGCACGCGCGATCAGTTTATTGCGCGGCTTCGATTCGTGGGATTTTCTCAGGTCATCCACCGTCAGATCGAGTGGCAGGCTGCCGGGATTCCAAATTTCGAGCCGGTCGTCAAAAATCTTGACCACCACATTTCCGCTATCGGCGTAGTCCCGATGGCATACGGCATTGATGATTCCCTCGCGCACGGCGTCCAACGGGTATTCCCAGCGCTCTTTGCGCGCTAGTTGTCCTTCGATTTTCGCCGCCATTCTGATAGTTCGTTGAACGAACGCCATCGCTTCCTCCACCTGAGCAACGATGTCCCCTTCAATCACTTTCATGTCGAGAAATTCGACCTCTGAGTTTCCTTTAAACCGGGCACATCGCAGGTATCCTTGCACCAGAAAATGTTGCGGCCTCTGGCCAAAGAGCAGCAAGGCGGCTACCGTCAACTGCCCGTTGCGTATTAGGTCCAACTGATTGAGCGCCTGTTGCACAGGCGTCTGCGGGTCAATTGGCCATTGCCGTTCCGCTATGGCGCGGCCCAGGAATTTGCGAACCTTCTCCGGGTCAATGTCGCTGAGGCTCGCGTCAGATTCTACGGTCTGATCCCACGTCAGCCCTCTCGACGCGAGATACAATTCGGCAATTTCACTGGCCGATAACACCTGATTGGTGCGTCCCGCCCGGCGATACGGGCGTCCGAATGCGGTAACGGGCTTGGTTTGGTGTTCCGGCACGTCCACAATAATGACGGTCGCCCCTGGGTCGTAATGGCCGGCACGACCTTTGGCGTGGTATTTTGTGCGATTCTGTTGGCCAAGTCTTCCAAAGTGCCTTTGCCAATCTGTACGCCGGTGATGCGGCCATCGTCTGCCACGCCTACAAAAACCTTCCCGCCCTGTGCCGAGGCAAACGCGGCACAAGTTTCCACAATGTCGCGCCACAGGCTCAACGACTCTTTCCGTTCAACCGTTTGTCCTTCTTCGGGAATCATTATGTTCGGCTTCTCTCAGATTAGCCGCAGTTTCCTAATGGTGTGGTTCCAAGGTGCGAATTGCAAGTGAACGCGCTCCTATCGCAAATTTGCAGGCGGAAAGTTGTCCTAATGGACTCCTGCGCCCCGAATGGGCCGAAAATCTGTGCTTCGGTCTGGACTTGTGGCGCGGGTAGTGGAGCGGAGCGATGGAACAGGGCGTCAGGGGTGGAATCCGTAGCAGAACGCCGCGACGCAAGTCCAGACGGAAGCCTGGGGGGGCCGCGACGAGCGCGCGTTTTGGCGACTGGAACGGACAGGGGCGGGCGGGGTGAGGGACGCCCGCTGTCGGTGGAGTCGGGTAAGGAGATGGCGTTGCCGCCATCCCCTCCCCTCAGAACCGGACGTGAGACTTTCGCCTCATCCGGCTCAAGCCATTTCAAAGCCCTGCGTGAGCAGAGCCAGTGTTCACAACGGTTTAGTCCCAGCTTCCCCCCGATGGATGCCGAATCGCTTGAGAACTGCACGATCTTCAAAATACCGGTGCCAGCGCGGATCGAACGGATTGGCCGTGCCTTTGATCTGCGGATGTCGCCGTATCTTGGTTTCGGTTGCCTGTCGCAACCTCAACCAAACGATTTGGTCGCTCGGTGTTCGGTCGCCGGTGTCCACCGCAAACACCCAGCTTCGTTGACCAATGGTATGCCAGTATTTGCGCATAAACCATTGACCAGACTTGTTCGGGTGTCGGCGTTTGGCCCAGCGCCAGAGACTTTGCCACAATACATGATCCACCTTGTTGAACGTGTCTGCGGCCACAATTGACTGGTGATAGTTCGCCCAGCCCCGAATGACGGGGTTGAGTTGACGAATCAGCATCTCCTGCGTTGCGGTCCGGTTCTCCTGAATGATCGTTCGGACTTTCTCCAAGAAGTTGTGCGTGTTCTTCTTCGACGGCTTGATGAGCAACTTGCCGTCGTATTTGCGGAGGTTTTGTCCGAGGAAGTCGAACCCTTCTTCGATATGCGTGATGCAGGTTTTCTCGGGCGAGAGCTGCAAACCACGGTCGCGCAGAAACTGCTCGACCAGCGGTCGGATTTCGTTTTCCAGCACGTCCTTGGCCGGGCCGGTGATGATGAAGTCATCCGCGTAACGAATGAGGTTGACCTTGAGCCGGTATTGCCTGGCTCCGTCACGCCGCCTGCGAAAGGCCACTTTCAGGAGTTGCTCCAATCCGTCCAAAGTCATGTTCGCCAGCGTCGGCGAGATGATGCCGCCTTGCGGCGTGCCTGCCTCCGTGGGAAACAAGGTTCGATTTTCGACGTAGCCAGCTTTCAACCATCGCCGCAGAACTTCCGTGTCGGTGGGAATTTGGCGCAGCATCCACTCGTGGCTGAGATAATCGAAGCAGCCGCGAATGTCGCCTTCCAAAACCCACGGCGCATGGTTCCGCCGACTGAGCACACTGAAACACTGCTCAATCGCATCCGCCGTGCTGCGCCCCCTGCGAAAACCGTAGGAGTGTGAATCCCCCAGCGTCTCGGCGATAGGTTCCAACGCCAGCAAATACAGTGCTTGCATGGCGCGGTCTTTCATCGTCGGGATACCGAGTGGACGCAACTTGCCGTTGGCTTTCGGGATGTGAACGCGGCGCAGCGGTTGAGGTTGATACCCGCGTCGTCGTAACGATCCGATGGATTTGTATTTGACTCCCGGAGCTTCCCAAATTGCCCCGTCCACTCCGGGTGTTCTCTTGCCTTGATTTTCCGTCACTCGTTTCACGGCCAAGGCTTTGCCGGAAAACGAGTGGGTCAGCAGCCGTTGCAAGGCTTTCACCTTGCCCCAGCGGCCAGCCTGTGTTGCCTTGACGATGCGTGCTTGCAGCCTTCTGACGTGGCGTTCACACTGAGGCCAGTCAAGCTGTTCCCAGGGTGGCGCGTCGCCGGAGGAGGCACACATGGACGAATCCATGTTCATTTGCGATTTCCTCCTGCGAAGGTTCTACGAGTTGTCTCGTCACGAATGACCCGCTGGAAGTCAGCCCGCTTGTGCGGTGGGATAATTTTGCAACCCCTATCCGCCCGATTACCGGACGGCATTGGCTTTTTCCAGCATCCTCTGCCCGCCAACTCCTCAGCGCACCTTGCGGCGACGCCTACCCCGTGCTTGCGAACAAGAACGGGGCGAGTTGTCGGGTTTACCGTGTTCCGATCAAGTAACATGAAGGAATTAGTCCCTGTCTTTTCACCGGCAGTCCTGAATGTCCGTGTACCCCAGGCTCGTAGTGGGGCAACCGACTGCTTTGCCTTTTGGCGCAAGCCTGTCAGCGTCTTTGGCTTGATGCGTTTCACGGTGTTTACGACAGTTCACTTGTGTTGGACCTATCCTCCTGCCTAACCCTCTGACCGGCCTTAACGCTGGCAGTCATGGAGACT